>CAJTFD010000140.1 GCA_910575625.1 Clostridia bacterium | reverse complement strand
AAGGGCGAGCGCGGCATCACCATCATCGCGCCCACCCCCTATAAGAAGAAAATCGAGGAGCAGAAGCTGGACCCGGACACCCACGCGCCAATGCTGGACGCAAACGGCAGGGTGGTCATGGAGGAAAAAGAGGTGGAAATCCCGCTGTTCCGTCCGGTCAAGGTCTTTGATGTGAGCCAGACGGACGGAAAGCCCCTGCCCTCCCTGGCGGCGGACCTGTTCGGGAATGTCCAGCACTTTGAGGCGTTTATGGAGGCGCTGAAACGCTCCGCCCCGGTTCCCCTTGCGTTTGAGGAAATGGACGC
>CAJTFD010000139.1 GCA_910575625.1 Clostridia bacterium | reverse complement strand
GCCCGCACCACCGGCCACTAAGTTGATGACCAGATATCCGTTGGTATCGTAACTGGCTGTATAGTCTCTTGACAGTTCCAGTGCCGTCTCCCCGGCAGTCACGGCCAGGCCTTCCCGGAGGATGCCGGTCGTTTCAACGACTGCGCGGAGTGCATCGACGGTTGCCTCGGTCGCCTCAAGGGTCTTTTTGTGTTTCCCCGGATCTAAGACATTGATGTAGACCACTGGGGACACCCTGTAGATGTTGCTGGTCACATACATGCTCTGACACAACGTGTACTTATTGAAGTCCGTGCAATACCCCAG
>CAJTFD010000138.1 GCA_910575625.1 Clostridia bacterium | reverse complement strand
CAGGAAATCGAAGTGACGGAAGCAGGCACGGATTTTTACAACGAGCGTCAGCGTGTGGAAATCGACGTAATCAAGAGCCTTGAGGTGGATGAAGCATACGGTGTGGGAAATAACGGCGAAATCAAAGACGTTACGTTTGGTCTGTATGCCGCCGAGGAACTGACCGCCGCAGACGGCACGACAATCCCTGCGGATGAACTGATTGAGGTTATTTTCCTTGATGAAAACGGTCATGGAAAGGCAGTCAGCGATTTACCGATAGGCAGCTACTATGTGCAGGAAATCAGCACAAATTCCGCATACCTTGTCAG
>CAJTFD010000137.1 GCA_910575625.1 Clostridia bacterium | reverse complement strand
TATAGAGCAGCGAGCAAAAAAACAACCTTTTATGTGATCCCCAAGACAGCCAAGGTAAGAGCCTTAAGATCCAACAAAAAAGGGCAAGTGACCGTCAAAGGCAGAAATGGGGCAAAAGACAACGACGGATACCAGATCCAATATAAGCAGAACGGGAAGACCAGGAAAGTTATCGTCAAAGGCAAAAGATCTGTGACAAAGACATTCAAGAACCTGAGATCCGGCAAGACCTTCAAAGTGAGGATGCGCGCTTATAAAAAGGTAGGCAATGTGACCTACTATGGAAAATATGGAAAATGGAAGACCCTTAAAAGAGTAAA
>CAJTFD010000136.1 GCA_910575625.1 Clostridia bacterium | reverse complement strand
ACATACGGAAGCACCTCTGTCACAATTCTTTGTGTAAAGCTTTCTAGTACTTTCTGTTCCCGCTTATCTGAAGTATATCGCTCCTTACGACAAGATGGACAATGCAGATTGCACGTTCTATCATATGAAAACATTACAACATCTGGATATTCCTTTTCCCGTATTTGATAATTCCCATCATGAAAAATATGGTTTATGGGTAATACATCTTTTTGCGCAATCAGTGCCATCTGTTCTTTTGATCTATTCGTAAAATAATGCATCTCATTTGTATCAATCGTCCTTCTTCCACAATTTCGTTTCAATTCACATTTTTGTTCGTTA
>CAJTFD010000135.1 GCA_910575625.1 Clostridia bacterium | reverse complement strand
TAGAGCATACGGATAACCTCACGGTCAAGCCCTTTCTGCCCCTCGGCGGCATAGATTTCCGACAAGCCCTTGCACCTCCATGAATGGTAGGGAGAGGTGTCATTGGAGCTGTGGGAAGATACATACACGCCGTCTTTCTTTACCGTAATGCGGTTGATAAGCTCGGTACTCAATCCCTATCACCGCCCGATAAAACAATCTGTTCCATAAAATATCAATCCTCCTGTTGTCCATGCCCCGCCTTTAGGCAGGGGCATAGCTGATTTTGTTTTGTTCCATCCTCCTTGCAAACTCCCGAACGGCGTACCTTACGCCGTCAATCTCT
>CAJTFD010000134.1 GCA_910575625.1 Clostridia bacterium | reverse complement strand
GCATCCCAGGCTTCGGTGGCATGTTTCAGCCCCGTACATCTTCGGCGCGGGACCTCTCGGCCAGTGAGCTGTTACGCACTCTTTTAACGTATGGCTGCTTCTGAGCCAACGTCCTGGCTGTCTCTGAGATCCCACATCCTTTCCCACTCAACATGCACTCTGGGACCTTAGCCGTGGGTCTGGGCTCTTTCCCTTTTGGCCGCCCGACTTGTCTCGTGCGGCCTGACTCCCATATGTTGGTTTTGCGGCATTCGCGGTTTGGTATCCTTCGGCAGGCTTTGACGCCCCCTAGGGAATCCAGTGCCCTACCTCCGTAAACCTCCCATA
>CAJTFD010000133.1 GCA_910575625.1 Clostridia bacterium | reverse complement strand
GATGCTTTGCAGGAGGAACGGAGCAGTACCTTAGCCCAGGTTCCACTGGGAACCATTATAGCACCGGGAGGCTCTGGTAAAAAGTAGTAAACAACAAAACATTAGATGGGACAGGATGGACCAGCATTATGGGAGAAAGGGAGGACCCCTCCAGACCTCCATCAGAATATCCTCACATCTATGTAGAAAGAACTGAGACTGGTAACTATTAACTGTATAGATGGGAAGGGATGGAGAGGGAGTCCTCTTAGAAATCATCCTGCATCTATATCAAAAAAGAATAAGTCTATAGCCTGTTCTGACTGGCTATAAACTTATTATACGAGGAGGAA
>CAJTFD010000132.1 GCA_910575625.1 Clostridia bacterium | reverse complement strand
GGCTGTCATCCGCCATGCCGCTGCCGTCCTCCCCCGTAAGGCTGTCCAGCGACAGCACCCAGTTCTTCGGCGGCTCCTCATCCGGATGCCGCTCCCTCCACTGCCTGGCCGCCTCCTCCTGCCATTTCTGGATGCCCGGCTTCCCTGTACTCAGGTTGTTCCTGACCTCGCTGTCATCCATCCGGTGCAGCAGGCTGACCGTCTCCGCCCCGTACTCTTCCGCGCTGATGCGGAACTTCTCCCCCGTCACGGACTCATAGCAATAGCTGACCCTCCGGCTCATGGGCGTCTTCCTGAACCTCATCTTCATGTCCTGCCTCCTTCCCCGGCCA
>CAJTFD010000131.1 GCA_910575625.1 Clostridia bacterium | reverse complement strand
TGTTCATCAGAGAGTGTTGCTAATTCTGTAATTGTTTTTCCATCTGTGCCGGGTGTCATGCTCCCATGGTTTTTCTTGATGTTGCGGTATGCCAGCCGTATATTTTTGGGCAATGCAATGATTTCAACCAGATGTTTGAAAACTTTACCCTTACTGCTGTCGGCGTACAGCTTATCTTGAATTTCCTGAAAGTCATAATACTCGGCGTGCCTTAACTTATCTTTCTTTTGCGCCTTTCCTGTTGCCATAGTCGGTTACTTGTCCTCACTTTCGTTTGGATTTTCGCCTTTCTTAGTCCTACTCGAACCTATGCGTGTTTATTGATTATGATTTTATTTCT
>CAJTFD010000130.1 GCA_910575625.1 Clostridia bacterium | reverse complement strand
GATGTTACTGTATCGTTCTCGAAACTTTTGTCTAGAGTTGGCATAGACTAGGCAAAGCCAAACTACAATTTCTGACGGGGGTGAAACACTAGATTGAACGGCAGAGTTACATGTTTAAAATGAGAAGGAGGGATATAAAATGGATTGTTTGATTTGGGGAACAGGTAAGTGCGCACAGGAAATTATGGAAATACATGGTATGGGATATTTTAGGGAACACGCCATTTTAGCATTTATAGATAATAATAAGGAAAAAGTTGGAAAAAAGTATTATGGTAGGGAGGTTATTTTTCCGTCTCAGATTATAAATTATTCTTTTGAAAAAATTCTTATATGTAGTGAT
>CAJTFD010000129.1 GCA_910575625.1 Clostridia bacterium | reverse complement strand
TGTACCTACCCTTACATACGTTAGATCGCTTATCACAACATCCCTGTATTCTCTGTTCTGGAACTGGCGGTTCAGGACATTTTCTGTCTTTGATCCGTTGCAGGTATCCTTTTGCGGTTTGAACTGCGCTGTTGTGTAATTGGAAACGAGCCCTTCCTGCTTCATGATCCGTCCGATCCGGCGTCTGGATACCTGTTTCCCTGCGTCCATCAACTCCTTTTTGATTTTGCGTGTGCCGTAATCATTGCGGCTCGCCCGAAATATTTGCGTGATCTCAGATGCAAGCTCTGATCCATCGGGCTTTTGTTTTGCTTCGTAATAATAAGAGCTTCTGTTTACCTGTA
>CAJTFD010000128.1 GCA_910575625.1 Clostridia bacterium | reverse complement strand
ATGTGAAGAATTATGCGGATTTCCTTGTGGCAGAGGCGGCACCGGCTGTCATGGCATGGATCATTGAAGGTGCAAAAAAGGCAATCAGCAGGAACTTTCATATCCCCTGTCCTGTATGCGTGGAAGATGCCATCAAAGCGTATAGGGAGGACAATGACTGGCTTGGGCATTTTCTGTGTGAGTGCTGCGAGGCTGATAAGACATACCGGGAGAAGTCCGGCGTGCTGTACCAGGAATATCGCAGTTACTGTATGAGGACGGGTGAGTACACCAGAAGTACGGCAGATTTTTATAACGCGCTGGAGTCTGCCGGCTTTTCCCGGAGGAAGGCGAAGGTCGGCATTA
>CAJTFD010000127.1 GCA_910575625.1 Clostridia bacterium | reverse complement strand
ATGTGAAGAATTATGCGGATTTCCTTGTGGCAGAGGCGGCACCGGCTGTCATGGCATGGATCATTGAAGGTGCAAAAAAGGCAATCAGCAGGAACTTTCATATCCCTTGTCCTGTATGCGTGGAAGATGCCATCAAAGCGTATAGGGAGGACAATGACTGGCTTGGGCATTTTCTGTGTGAGTGCTGCGAGGCTGATAAGACATACCGGGAGAAGTCCGGCGTGCTGTACCAGGAATACCGCAGTTACTGTATGAGGACGGGTGAGTACACCAGAAGTACGGCAGATTTTTATAACGCGCTGGAGTCTGCCGGCTTTTCCCGGAGGAAGGCGAAGGTCGGCATTAT
>CAJTFD010000126.1 GCA_910575625.1 Clostridia bacterium | reverse complement strand
ATTAGCTGTTCATCAGAGAGTGTTGCTAATTCTGTAATTGTTTTTCCATCTGTGCCGGGTGTCATGCTCCCATGGTTTTTCTTGATGTTGCGGTATGCCAGCCGTATATTTTCGGGCAATGCAATGATTTCAACCAGATGTTTGAAAACTTTACCCTTACTGCTGTCGGCGTACAGCTTATCTTGAATTTCCTGAAAGTCATAATACTCGGCGTGCCTTAACTTATCTTTCTTTTGTGCCTTTCCTGTTGCCATAGTCGGTTACTTGTCCTCACTTTCGTTTGGATTTTCGCCTTTCTTAGTCCTACTCGAACCTATGCGTGTTTATTGATTATGATTTTATTTCTGTTCCTG
>CAJTFD010000125.1 GCA_910575625.1 Clostridia bacterium | reverse complement strand
ATTTTTCAGTGTTTTCAAAAGTATCGTTATCTAACGTCAGCTTTCCAAAGACCGAGCTTCCAGAACATGATTAAGGACATTGAAAACGGGCTGATAAATTGTGTAATTACAAAGGATTTATCAAGATTAGGAAGGAATTATCTTGACTGCGGACTATATTTGGAAGTCTTTTTCCCAGAGCATAATGTGCGGTATATAGCGGTCAATGACGGCGTGGATACGCTCAATAAATCGGCGATGGACATCACGCCTTTCCGAAATATCCTAAACGAAATGTATTCAGCCGATGTGTCAGTCAAGATAAAATCGGCATACCGAGCGAGGTTTCAGCAGGGGAAATTCATGGGGACGTATGC
>CAJTFD010000124.1 GCA_910575625.1 Clostridia bacterium | reverse complement strand
TCCCTAAAGGCAAAGGGGCTGTTGTCGCAAATGCTGTCACTCCCCGAAGATTGGGACTACACCTTGAAAGGCTTATCCCTTATCAACCGGGAGAAGATAGACGCTATCCGCGAAGCCATTAAGGAACTTGAACGCGCCGGGTATATCGTCCGTTCAAGGGAGCGCGACGAGAAAGGACGCTTGCGGGGCGCGGACTATGTGATATTCGAGCAGCCGCAGCCGCCTACGCCGGATTTACCTACATTGGAAAATCCAACATTGGATAATCCAACGCAGGAAAAACCAACATTGGAAAAACCTACGTTGGAAAATCCAACGCAATTAAATAAAGATATACAAAGAACTGACTTACCAAAAAAAGAAAAA
>CAJTFD010000123.1 GCA_910575625.1 Clostridia bacterium | reverse complement strand
GCTCAGAAGCAGCCATACGTTAAAAGAGTGCGTAACAGCTCACTGGCCGAGAGGTCCCGCGCCGAAGATGTACGGGGCTGAAACATGCCACCGAAGCCTGGGATGCACATATGTGCATGGTAGGGGAGCATGGCCGTCTGGACGAAGCCGTACCGCAAGGTGCGGTGGACAGGCGGGCAGGGAGGATGCCGGAATGAGTAGCGAGACAGGGGTGGGAATCCCCTGGGCCGGATATCCAAGGTCTCCAGGGTAAAGCTGATCTGCCCTGGGAGAGTCGGGGCCTAAGGCGAGGGCGCGAGCCGTAGCCGATGGACAACAGGTTGAGATCCCTGTACTGCACTATGACAGAAATGTGGGGACGCGTGCG
>CAJTFD010000122.1 GCA_910575625.1 Clostridia bacterium | reverse complement strand
ATATGGTTGCGGCAGAGCAGCCTTGTTTCGTTGGTGATGGCTTCCATCTTCATCAAGTCGTCCTTTAGAAGATAGTGAAGCCTTGCGTAATTCTGCTGTTTCTTCTTTGGCAGGATGCCGAGCTTATAGCAGTAATGGAGATACAGCCCACGCAAGCCGCCGATTTTCTTTGTGTCTTTTAATGTGCCTTTTACCTTTATCACTCTGACCTGTGGCTGCTCTTTGGAAAAACTCTGGAACTTGACCGCATAGGAGTTTTCCCGTATGCGTTCCGTTATCCTTTCATTGGTGTAATCTTCGCCGAGCTTATAGAGCCGCTTCGGTCTTTGCCACCCTTTCCCGATAATCGTCCAGTATCTTCGGTTGAGGTCAAAATT
>CAJTFD010000121.1 GCA_910575625.1 Clostridia bacterium | reverse complement strand
TTTAGCGAAGATTGAGGATTTTATATATTTTGATAAAGTAAGTAAATTTATGGCTTTAAAAAGTTGTCGTCATATGAACAATAGTCCCTTATTGAGTAAGAGTCAGCCAGTTTTTCTGAAGTTGCTCCAACATAGTAGCTTCTATTTTGCGTTTGCAATCTGTACCTCTTTTGGGCCAGTCATAGGAGAAAAGAAATTGCATAAGATGACTGGCATAAACGAAGATTACATTTGGGATACTTTTTGGAAAGATGAACAAGAAGTCGTTTATGTTTTAGATGAGGATAAAAAACCAAAAGGAATAGTTACTTATGGGAGTTTTATCAGGAATTATAAAGAAAAAAAAGAATGGGTAAATTATGATTTCAAAAGAGTGGCCC
>CAJTFD010000120.1 GCA_910575625.1 Clostridia bacterium | reverse complement strand
GATGCAGGCACGGTTTCTATTTTAGGGATGAATCCGCTCCTGCAAAGGAAACGGCTTTTTGAAAATGTCGGCGTCCAATTACAAGAAGCGAATTACCAAGACAAAGTGACGGTTGCTGAATTATGCGAGGTAACGCAGTCACTCTATCGGAACGCCGCAGACTATGGGGAGCTTCTGAAACAATTTGGTATTTTCGATAAAGCAAAAAGCATGGTCAAGGAGCTTTCTGGAGGACAGCGGCAAAAGCTGTTTATTGTTTTAGCTCTGATACCACAGCCTAAAGTTGTTTTTCTGGATGAGCTGACGACAGGGCTTGATGCAAAAGCCAGACGGGAGGTATGGAAAATCTTATCTGACCTCAAAGAAAAAGGAATGACAAT
>CAJTFD010000119.1 GCA_910575625.1 Clostridia bacterium | reverse complement strand
GGATGCGCCCTACCCTTGCAAGATCAGCGATGACAAAGGGATCAATGCCGTCATTCTTGTCAAGGGAGTTGAAAGACTTCTTATACTGCTTTACCTCATTGGGGTTGAGGCAGTAGACCTTTGTAGAAAAAGGTGCCAGCTTTTCGGAGGTGGACAGGTAGTTGGCGATATGTACGCCGTAAAAACCAGTGGATTCCAACCCGATGATGACAGCCCGGAACTCATGGTGCTGTGAGAGCACCTGGGCGATCATCTCCTCCATCTGCTCTGCGCCGCCCTGGGCATTGGCCACGGGGATCATCCTGATCAGGAAGTCCTGGTCAAAGTTGAGGGCAGAGATGACGTTGGTGCGGGAACCGATGTCGATCCCCACAAAAAGCGTTGACAGGTGATC
>CAJTFD010000118.1 GCA_910575625.1 Clostridia bacterium | reverse complement strand
CCAGATTATTGTAGTCCATGATATAATCCAGATCTTTACCACCGACACTTTCAGCGTTCCCACCATCTGCAGGTAGGGACGATGGTACAGACGGTATATCTGGCTTATCTATCAGGTCATTGTAGCTGGCTGTAAACGCTACCCTCTTTAGGTCCACGAAAAACTTTCTTATCTTCCCCAGGATAGTATCCATCCTATCGCCGCTGGCTATGTTCTCCCTGGTCTCGGCCTCCTCAAAGGTCAGCGTCTTTTCCTCTATCGCCCCTGCCTCACCTATCATCCTCTTAAGCTCTTCAAACTCCCTCTGGGCATCCTCCACCAGCATGACCGCCCCTGTGCAGCTGATGGCCACCTCTGTGGCGTTGCCCACCTTGGCATGGTATTCCTGGACGATCTGG
>CAJTFD010000117.1 GCA_910575625.1 Clostridia bacterium | reverse complement strand
CCAGATCGTCCAGGAATACCATGCCAAGGTGGGCAACGCCACAGAGGTGGCCATCAGCTGCACAGGGGCGGTCATGCTGGTGGAGGATGCCCAGAGGGAGTTTGAAGAGCTTAAGAGGATGATGATCGAAGGCGGGGCGATAGGAGAAAAAACCCTGACGTTTGAACGGGCAAGAGAACGGGATAACATAGCCAGCGGTGAGACGCTGGAGGTGATACTCGGGAAGATGGAGAAGAACCTTGCAGACCTGAAAGAGATAGCATTCACGGCCAATTACAATGACCTGATAGATAAGCCAGATATACCGTCTGTACCATCGTCCCTACCTGCAGATGGTGGGAACGCTGAAAGTGTCGGTGGTAAAGATCTGGATTATATCATGGACTACAATAATCTGG
>CAJTFD010000116.1 GCA_910575625.1 Clostridia bacterium | reverse complement strand
GAACCGTTGTCAAGGGAACCGTGGAATACCGTAGCCCGACACGTTTTTGGCCGGGTGAGGATATGCCGCGAAAGTCCCTTGACATAAAGTTCACGGATTACCCTTTTATAAGGAAAAAGGATTATTTCCTTTTTCCTGCCCCCGGCGAGGGCGGGTTCGGGCAGAGCCCGGAGTAAAAGTTTAGGCCAGGGATGCCTGAGCGGCGGGACACCCTTTTCAAAGGGCGTCCCAAGAGTGGATTAGATTTTTTCAATGCGCCAAGGCAAAGTGGTGATCACACGAAATGTCTTATCCATGGCATGGGGTATGGATTGCGTGTAGATGTCCGAAAATCGGGTACTACACAAATTCAAAATGTCCTTGACAAGGGGTACAATTTATATCGAAAGAACTAAGGACA
>CAJTFD010000115.1 GCA_910575625.1 Clostridia bacterium | reverse complement strand
CCAGAAAATCTGAGGGTATTTGAATCCCAAAGCGACCATGCAAAATTTCATGCGGAGTTCAGATGGTTCATAAAAGAACTTGAAAAATTGGATGCAGAGGGAGGTGATGCCTGATGAAGTTCGTACCACACAGTTATCAGAAATTTGCGATCGAATATATTGAAAGCCATCCGATAGCGGCTGTTCTGTTGGATATGGGCTTGGGTTGAGGGCAAGACAGGGATAACGCTGACGGCGGTGAATGACCTGATGTTTGACAGCTTTGAGGTCCATAAGGTGCTTGTGATAGCGCCCATCAGGGTGGCTTCATTCAGCTGGCCGGCAGAGATGGAGAAATGGGATCATCTGAAAGGGATGAGGTACAGCGTGGCAGTCGGCACGGCGGCGGAGAGGCTTTCTGCA
>CAJTFD010000114.1 GCA_910575625.1 Clostridia bacterium | reverse complement strand
CATCTTTTGGAGTCGATTCAACTCTCTGGTACGTTCCCCTACAAGGCTTTTGCGGTAACGGACTAATTCCCTCAGTTCCCGCTGGTCTTTGCCGGGAATGTAACTGTGGTGTTAGTATATAAGTGTGGACAGGAAAAGTTGAACAATCTATACTATCAAGTGAAAGAGCAAAGGAGATGTTCAGCATGGCGAAAAACCAAAAATCCTACACCCCGGAATTCAAGCAGCAGATCGTGGATCTGTACAATGCTGGATCTATGTCAATACTTTGGACAAAAAAAGTCGAAAGATTATGCTGCTTTTTTGAGTTCCTCATCCTCCTTTTGCTGAGGTGTCATATAACCAATTGCACTATGGATTCGTTTGCGGTTATACCAGCCCTCTATATATTCAAAGATTGCCCT
>CAJTFD010000113.1 GCA_910575625.1 Clostridia bacterium | reverse complement strand
CAGACGGAACGGCTCACCATGAACAGCCGCCCGAAGCAGCCGAAATACGCAAGAAACAAAAATATCCTTGTAATCGGCGGTTCCGGCAGCGGCAAGACCCGGTTCTTTGTGAAACCGTCGCTCATGCAATGTACGTCAAAGGATTTTCCAACGTCGTATATCGTCACTGACCCGAAAGGAACACTGATTTTGGAAACCGGGAAAATGTTACAGCGGTACAAATACCGTATCAAAGTGCTAAATACGATTAACTTCAAAAAATCCATGAAATACAATCCCTTTGCCTATCTGCGGAGCGAAAAGGACATTTTGAAATTAGTCAATACCATTATCGCCAACACCAAAGGCGACGGGGAAAAATCCGGCGAGGATTTCTGGGTGAAAGCGGAAAAGCTCTACTACACCGC
>CAJTFD010000112.1 GCA_910575625.1 Clostridia bacterium | reverse complement strand
TGGATAGGCTACAATAAACTGGACAGATTTTTTAAGGTCATATAGTATAAAACCAATAAGCAAAGGAGCGATCAATATGACCGAAACAAAACAGAAAAGAAAACCCCGTAAGTACACAGATGAATTTAAGCAGCAACTGGTAGATTTATACCATTCTGGCAAACGCAGATGTGACATCTGCCGGGAATACGATATTGCCCATTCCCTGTTTGACAAATGGGTAAAGCAGGCGGAACACTCCGGCTCTTTCCACGAAAAGGACAACCGCACCCCAGAGCAGGAAGAACTGCTAAAACTCCGTAAGGAAAACCAGCAGTTGAAAATGGAGAACGACATTTTAAAACAAGCGGCGCTGATCTTAGGACGAAAGTAAATGTGATCAAGGCAAACGCCCACAAATACTCTGTATCAGCAATGTGCCGCGTC
>CAJTFD010000111.1 GCA_910575625.1 Clostridia bacterium | reverse complement strand
CCGCAGGCAACTCCCTGTCAGTCAGCTCCTTATGCTCCATGGCTGGCGTATCCCGGAGCGGATACTACGCCTGGCTCAAGGCTGCACCCATCAGGGAAGCGCAGGAGCAGAGGGACCGTGAGGATTTTGACCTGGTACTGGAAGCCTATCGTATGCGTGGCTATTCCAAAGGGGCAAAAGGCATATATATGGCCCTCCTCCATATGGAACCCCCGGTCATCATGAACCTCAAAAAAATACGGAGGCTCATGGACAAATACAACCTGTCATGCCCTGTCCGCAAGGCAAACCCTTACCGAAGGATGGCCAGGGCCCTGAAGACCAGCAGCGTAGCGGACAACCTGCTGCGACGCGAGTTTGAATGCTACGGCCCGCGGATGGTGCTGCTGACGGACATCACGTACCTTCCATACAATGGGACGTTCGCCT
>CAJTFD010000110.1 GCA_910575625.1 Clostridia bacterium | reverse complement strand
CGGTAAATCCGTCTGTCGGGTGGGGGTGCGCCGCCAGGGTTTCCATATCCGTTTCCAAGCCCTGGATAAAGCCTTTGTGTTTCTCGATCTCCTCCGGGAAGTGCTTTAACAGCTGATCTTCCAGCCGGTACTGCTTGCTCTGGTGGTCGGCCTTCATCAGCTTTAAGCGGGATACCTCCACATCCAAATCCATACGCTCCTTGATGCGGGGGTCCCCGGCGCACAGGGCCTTGATCTCCGCAAAGGACAGGGCGGTTTCGTCCACATCGTCACAGCTGCGGACCGGTGATTTTGAGGTCATGATCTGGGAGATGAATTTCTGCTTGTTCTCCACCGTCTGCCAGAGGTATGCGTCGAAGGTCCCTTCGGTCACATAGCGGTAAACATGGACCAGCGGGTTCTGGTTGCCCTGGCGCTCGATCCGCCCTTTTCGCTG
>CAJTFD010000109.1 GCA_910575625.1 Clostridia bacterium | reverse complement strand
GGTGGAAGGAAGCTCCCAACTATCCATATCCAGATATGTCTCATACAGCACCCGTTCCTCACCATAACAGGAAACCAGATATGGCACCAGATGTATGCCAAAATCGGCCCAAAACTGTCCCAATATTGACCCAATCTCAGACCATTCCAATCCCGGACAGATAGAAGGCCATATCTGGCACAAGATTGGGCCAATCTGTAACCCTCAAAGGGTCAAAGATATATGCCCGCCCTGTCCTCTGACAGAGTAGGCATATATTTTTGTCTTACTTTAAAAATTTCAAAAATCGCTTCACAAATAGCCTCACTTTTTCTTCAGTTCTTAATAAACGTGTTTTGTAATTTGCGATCTTATTTTTTAGGACAAGCATCCGCTCTTTCAGTGCATCCATATCGGCAGCCCTCTGGACACCGTGTCCAGAGGCGGCCCAGGCAGTAACAGG
>CAJTFD010000108.1 GCA_910575625.1 Clostridia bacterium | reverse complement strand
CCTGTTACTGCCTGGGCCGCCTCTGGACACGGTGTCCAGAGGGCTGCCGATATGGATGCACTGAAAGAGCGGATGCTTGTCCTAAAAAATAAGATCGCAAATTACAAAACACGTTTATTAAGAACTGAAGAAAAAAGTGAGGCTATTTGTGAAGCGATTTTTGAAATTTTTAAAGTAAGATAAAAATATATGCCTACTCTGTCAGAGGACAGGGCGGGCATGTATCTTTGACCATTTGAGGGTTACAGATTGGCCCAATCTTGTGCCAGATATGGCCTTCTATCTGTCCGGGATTGGAATGGTCTGAGATTGGGTCAATATTGGGACAGTTTTGGGCCGATTTTGGCATACATCTGGTGCCATATCTGGTTTCCTGTTATGGTGAGGAACGGGTGCTGTATGAGACATATCTGGATATGGATAGTTGGGAGCTTCCTTCCACC
>CAJTFD010000107.1 GCA_910575625.1 Clostridia bacterium | reverse complement strand
GGTGGATTGTCAACACTTTTTCAGACAACTTTTTTAAGGTTATTTTGCCTGTATTGTACAGGGGTCTGATATCCCAAAGAGGAATGTATCCTGTGATGGTTATACCAGTTCACATAATCCCATAACTTCAATTTCAGTTCCTTCAGATCTGCAAATGTTTCATTCCATACAAATTCTGTTTTTATAATCTTAAATGTCGCTCCTGCCACTGCATTATCATAAGGGCATCCCTTATGGCTCAGGGAACGTTCTATATCAAATACCTCCAAAAGTTCTTCGATTGTCTGGTTTTTGAATTCGTTCCCGCGGTCTGTGTGAAACAGGCGGATTTCTTCAAGGCTTCCTTCCACGCTTTGGAAGGCTGCTTTTACAAGCTCTGCCGTTTTATGTTCCCCCGCGCTGTATCCTATGATTTCCCGGTTAAAGAGGTCAACAAGTACACATATGTAGTTCCAGC
>CAJTFD010000106.1 GCA_910575625.1 Clostridia bacterium | reverse complement strand
CGTATCAAGGATCAAAAGCGCAGGGAGCAGGCGGAGGATCATCTGGAGAAGTTAAAGAGGGCTTTGGATAAAGCGGAAGGGCTGGATGTGCTCTTTGACAGGCACATGACGGAGCGGTGCGGCAAATATATCGTCTTCTGCGCGAATCATGGAGCTATGCTGGAAGCGATCGGGAAGGTGGGAGAGTGGTTCCATCTGGTCGATGAGGAGCCTCATATCTATTCCCTGTATACGGAAGACCCTGCCGCCAGCGAGTCTTTTCAGAGATTCAAAGAAGATGGGGATGCAGGTCATCTGAAGCTGCTCTTTTGTATCGATGCCCTGAATGAGGGCGTACATGTGGAAAATGTATCCGGGGTCATACTCCTGCGTCCCACCGTGTCCCCGGTCATCTACAAACAGCAGATAGGGAGGGCTCTGTCCGCATCCAGGCAGACAAGGCCGGTGATCTTTGATGTGGTGAA
>CAJTFD010000105.1 GCA_910575625.1 Clostridia bacterium | reverse complement strand
CCATCATCTGGTCCCTCTTCTTATCTATCTTTTTTGTCATCATAAAAAACACCGCCTTCCTGATATTTTTCATTATATCAGAAAGACGGTCATAAATACAGTGCTTTGTCTACAGTCTGAGGCCACAAACAATGTTTTGTTTGTGGCCTTTTGTTATACTTACTATAAATGAGCAAATTTGAATTTTTACCAAAACTGCTTTAAATGTCTTAAAACTAAAGACACCATACCTTTTTGGGTGTATACTGTTTTTGTCTAGAAAACAATAACCTGCAAAGGATGATGTCTTATAGAAAACAGTATATACCATTCAACGCTACTTTACAACTGCTTTAAGAACTTAAATTTATGCCGTATCTTTCCCCAGACCGTCATGGAGCATATCATGGCCATACTGATATCCGTCTTTTCCCTTGGATATCATGGGAAGACTATCGATCTTGAAAAATACAGCCCCTGCCACCGTACCACGGTTGCACATTTCCTT
>CAJTFD010000104.1 GCA_910575625.1 Clostridia bacterium | reverse complement strand
TTCACTTTGCGGTTTATCCGGTTTCCTTTTATAAAGCCTGCCTTGTATTCCTCCACGTACATATCCAGTTCATGCAGATAAATATTTGCCAGAACAGGACTGATGCCAGAACCCTGCGGAGTGCCGCAGTATGTCCTGTTGTACTGCCATTGTTCCATATATCCGGCTTTTAAAAACTTCCACATCAGTGTGATAAATGCTTCGTCATCAATGCGTCTGCGCAGGATATCAATCAGCACGTGGTGGTCAAAGCTGTCAAAACATGCCTGAATATCCCCTTCCACAAACCAGTTTGCCCCGGCGAATGTCCGCTGTATCTGTTCAAGGGCTGTATGGCAGCTCCTCTTTGGACGGAATCCGTGGGAATAGTCGGAGAAAGCGGGTTCATAAATGCTTTCCAGTATCATTCGGACTACTTCCTGCACCAGCTTGTCATCCCCGGAAGGAATCCCAAGCGGACGCTTTTTACTGCTGTTTTTCTTCGCAATAT
>CAJTFD010000103.1 GCA_910575625.1 Clostridia bacterium | reverse complement strand
GCAGGAAAAGCATCTTATCGCCTTCCGTTCTGCGATGATAGGTCCTTTCGCCCCTTCTCCCAGGATGACAGTCTCCCATGGATATGCCGGGTCACTGGCGATATCCTGTACAGAGGACGGGCCACGTGAGAGTACCGGATGCTTTCTGGGGCGGCCCCTCCTGGCCTCTGGGAAGGTCATCTCCGGATATGTCAGGAACACCCGCTCCTTTGAGTTGGTCGCAGCTAGATACCAAGTCCCTTCCGGGAGCCTGAGGGCATCCAGGAAAGCGTGGTCGTTCCCATAAGCGGCATCGCAGCCGACCCACTGCGCTTGGAACTGTCCACTCCCGAGCGCCTGGTTGAGCAGCCTGAGCGCTATCTTGTTTTTTGTGCCGGATGCCAGATCCTCTGGCATCCGGCACTGCTCCCGGAGATCTGCGTAAGGCTCACTGAACCACTCTTGTGGGATATAGAGCTGATAGTCTACGAGACCATATCCTTTATCCCCAGCAT
>CAJTFD010000102.1 GCA_910575625.1 Clostridia bacterium | reverse complement strand
TACGTAAGACAGATGCTGCTGTCAGCCTCGTGACCGTTGGCAGCCGGAGCTATTATGTCTATCGATATGAAGGGAGCCTCAACGGCATCGAAAACGCAGTGGTCCTGATCAGCTATCCGAAGGATGCGTTCCATGTCCCCAAAGCCCTGCGGGCCTTTATCAGCACGGATGTCTCTTTAAGCACCCGGGAGATCCTGGACATGTATGTGGAACGGTGGCCGGTGGAGGTGTTCTTCCGCCAGTCAAAGGACAAGCTGGCGTTTGACAGGTACCAGGTCCGCTCATCTCAGGGGATCAGGAGGTACTGGCTGCTGATGTCGCTGGCCCATCTGCTTGCATGTACTGGATGCGGTGAAACCATGTCTTTCGAAGACGGCTATGCATATATTTATAGCCATATCCAGGAAGAGCGGGTCCGTTTCGTCTACCAGTGTGGAGCAAGGCACATTGGCTTTGAGCAGGTTATAGCTTTAGTGGCATAGGTTTATTGTGCACTTTTTTAAATTTGCTCATTTATAGTT
>CAJTFD010000101.1 GCA_910575625.1 Clostridia bacterium | reverse complement strand
ATGACTATATGGGGTTCCATCCTACCAGAAACGCCGACGTACCAGTGGGCATCCATACGTCTGTGTATCAGCAGCCTCCTTAAATGTGACCGCTCATTCTTCACGCGTTCGATGATAGCGATGAACATCTCCACGATCTTTTCTGTCAGCTGCACGTCTGTCAGGATATCAAACGTGCCAGGTGTAAATGGCGGGTCTTCAAAGTCCGGCCATTCCACGATATCCCCCTCCCCGATGACGATGGAGATGAGTTCCCGCATCGCGCTGGGCGTGCCTGCGGTCAGATGCCATAAAAGGGTGCGTTTGATGATCTCCCGCTTCTGGTCTATGGATAGGTCCTCACTGTAATACGGGGTGTGTAATTCCACTGCCAGCACGTCCAATATGCGCTCTGGGAGGCCATCGATGAACGCCTGCGTCCGGGTCACGTATGCCCTGTCCATGACCAACTGTATGCCTGCTCTCAGGGCGTGGCTCAGACAGATCTGGTGCGTTTCCTTGGACATCTGGCTTGGCAGCATATCCA
>CAJTFD010000100.1 GCA_910575625.1 Clostridia bacterium | reverse complement strand
CTCGTCAGTTTCCTCTTCCAGTTGATGTTCTCCATCATAGTCTCCTCCTCCCTTACATCCCTATCTGTTTAAATATGTACCCAACGACTGCCCCGATGACCGCCGTGACCAGGTATGCCATAGCCTTGCGCCACATCTCCCCGTCCCGGCTCTCCAGGGCTTCCAGGCGTTCGCCTTGCTGTCCCATCTGCCTGACCATGCTCTCCATGTTCATGGCCAGTTTTTCAACGGATGTGGTCAATGTCTGGATCTGTTCCGTAGTCTTTTCCAATATCTCTATCCGGCGGTTCTGACGGTTGTCCTCCGCCTCCATCCGTTTCATGAACTCCTCGTGCTCTTCCCGTGTGATGAAATTATCCATCCTGCTCACCTCCCATCTTTGTCCTTGACATTTTGACAGGGCTGATCCCCATCTACTACGACCGTGCGGTCATATCGTTGTGGCATGTTGCACCTTCCGCACTTTCCCCCAGAGATGTCCTCTAATCGACAATGTAAACTACACTTTGTCTGTATATATACCCATAAAT
>CAJTFD010000099.1 GCA_910575625.1 Clostridia bacterium | reverse complement strand
CATCAACCACAAGAATATCGAAAAACAATCCATATGTATGGCAGGTGTGGTGTGTTTGGTTATGCTGTAGAAGATGCAGATACAATACCTTCTCTTTTGCAAAAATTGTTTGTAGAAACTGATCAGAAGATTCGTGTTGTAAATCATGGGTTATGGGGAGCAGATAATGAAAAGATATTGCACAATCTATCTATGGATGTTGCAGAGGGGATTATAAAAAGAGGTGATCAGGTTGTTATATATATGGATTATCTGTCTTGTATGGAGCAATTGGAAAAATTGGGTTTGAGTATAACGGACAGTACGATGGCCTTTCATAAATTGAAGAGAGATAAGCCGGTTTTTTATGATAGACCAGGACATATGACAGCAGAAGGTTACCAATATATAGCAAGATTTATTTATGAGACTCTTAAACATCCAGCTATCATGGAGTGCAGTAGAGCGGGAAAACTGGAGTTGAACAGATTTTTGTCTTATTTTCATAGAGAAAAATATAATTCTAAAGAAACCGGATTGGAAAAATATATA
>CAJTFD010000098.1 GCA_910575625.1 Clostridia bacterium | reverse complement strand
ATAACTTCCTGCTCGTCAGTTTCCTCTTCCAGTTGATGTTCTCCATCATAGTCTCCTCCTCCCTTACATCCCTATCTGTTTAAATATGTACCCAACGACTGCCCCGATGACCGCCGTAGCCAGGTATGCCATAGCCTTGCGCCACATCTCCCCATCCCGGCTCTCCAGGGCCTCCAGGCGTTCACCCTGCTGCCCCATCTGCCTGACCATGCTCTCCATGTTCATGGCCAGTTTTTCAACGGATGTGGTCAATGTCTGGATCTGTTCCGTGCTCTTTTCCAGTATCTCTATCCGGCGGTTCTGACGGTTGTCCTCCGCCTCCATACGCTTCCGGAACTCTTCGTGTTCTTCCCTTGTGATGAGATTATCCATCCTGCTCACCTCCCATCTTTGTCCTTGACATTTTGACAGGGCTGATCCCCATCTACTACGACCGTGCGGTCATATCGTTGTGGCATGTTGCACCTTCCGCACTTTCCCCCAGAGATGTCCTCTAATCGACAATGTAAACTACACTTTGTCTGTATATATACCCATAAAT
>CAJTFD010000097.1 GCA_910575625.1 Clostridia bacterium | reverse complement strand
TCTGGTCAAACCCTCACCCGATTAGTAGCAGTCAGCTCCACATGTTACCATGCTCCCACCTCTGCCCTATCTACCTCGTCGTCTCCAAGGGGGTTTCCATGCCTCGCGGCATCGGGATATCTCATCTCAGGGGAGGCTTCGCGCTTAGATGCCTTCAGCGCTTATCCCCTCCCGGCTCGGCTACCCGGCGGTGCCCCTGGCGGGGCAGCCGGTACACCGGCGGCCAGTCCACCCCGGTCCTCTCGTACTAGGGGCGGCTCCCTTCAGATATCCTGCGCCCGCACCGGATAGGGACCGAACTGTCTCACGACGTTCTGAACCCAGCTCGCGTACCGCTTTGATGGGCGAACAGCCCAACCCTTGGGACCTGCTGCAGCCCCAGGATGCGATGAGCCGACATCGAGGTGCCAAACCACCCCGTCGATGTGGACTCTTGGGGGTGATAAGCCTGTTATCCCCAGGGTAGCTTTTGTCCGTTGAGCGATGGCGCTCCCACTTGCCGCCACCGGATCACTAAGTCCTACTTTCGTACCTGCTCCACCCGTCGGTGTCGCAGTCAGGCCCCCTTCTGCCTTTGCACTCTATGGATGGTTCCCGTCCATCCTGAGGGGACCTTCGAGCGCCTCCGATACCTTTTCGG
>CAJTFD010000096.1 GCA_910575625.1 Clostridia bacterium | reverse complement strand
AAGTCGTGGAATGATAGACAGTGAATTTTCACCTTCCTTTCTTCAATATCTTTGTCTACCGCTTGCTAAAGGCGGTTTATGGCATACACCCTAACGGGCGCACTATCGTTTCTTTACCCAAAACTTCCGCCAGCTCTTTCAGCGTGGTCTTTTCCTTCCCTCCGAGGAATAAGGTGGTATCGCAATTCCCTTCAATCGTGTCAGCGTTGTCCTTGTAGATTGCTTTTAGCTGGGATTTGGACTGCAAAATAATGGAAGCCGATATTTCACGGCTCCGGATTGTGGCGATCAGTTTCTCAAACTGCGGAATCTGACCGATATTTGCAAACTCGTCCAACAGCATCCTCACATGAACCGGGAGCCTGCCGTTATAGACATCATCTGCCTTGTCACAAAGTAGATTAAAGAGCTGTGAATACATGATTGACACCACGAAATTAAATGTAGCGTCCGTATCTGAAATAATAACGAACATCGCTGTTTTCTGCTCTCCGAGCGTATCAAGCTCCAGATCGTCATACTCCATAAGGTCACGCAGCTCTTTAAATAGCGATAGGTAATCCTTTGATGTTATCTCCGGATTTTCCCCCGCCCTAAACCGGGCGTGAACCTTTCAGCTCACCCGGCTTGCCATCAGGAACAGATTTTATT
>CAJTFD010000095.1 GCA_910575625.1 Clostridia bacterium | reverse complement strand
CAGCGCATCGCCCCGTACACACCGGCACAGTATATCGTGAACAGGTTATCTTATGACGTGGCGATGCTGCGGACAGCATTGACCGGGGAAGGGGGTGAGTGAGTATGGCAGCATCAAACATCCTGATACCAGAGATCATGCACAGCTATAATGTCTATGACGACAGGGCAAAAAAGCTCATCGGGATATCCGGGGAGGTGGACCTCGGGGAGCTGAAATCCATGACAGAGACGATCGAGGTAGCGGGCGTCCTGGGGGAATATGAGGCCCCCGCGACCGGCCAGATCTCTTCAGTCAAGATCAAGATACCGTTCGCGGTACTGTATGAGCAGCCCTTCCAGTTACTGGATACGGAAGAGCCTCCGCAGCTGACGTTGAGGGCGGACGCGCAGAAGATAAACCAGGAGGGCACGAAGGTCAAGCATTACGGCATCAAGATCGTAGTGCGGGGGAGGGTGACCAGTTTCAAGACCGGTAAGTTCGCTAAGGCAAAGAAAGGCGAACCGGAACTGGAGCTGGAGGCCGCGTATATCAAGATCGTGATCGACAACAAGGACACACTGGAGCTGGATAAACTGAACTTTAAGTACGTAGTGAACGGGAAGGATTTATTAGCGGAAGTGCGCAAGAACATATAAGGAGGACGGCATGGA
>CAJTFD010000094.1 GCA_910575625.1 Clostridia bacterium | reverse complement strand
CCTGGGGGGATTTGCCTCCCCAGGCCCTGCTGTGCTTATACGCGGCATTCCATCGCCGCGCCATGCTCCGCGCACGCGTCCCCACATTTCTGTCATAGTGCAGTACAGGAATCTCAACCTGTTGTCCATCGGCTACGGCTCGCGCCCTCGCCTTAGGCCCCGACTCTCCCAGGGCAGATCAGCTTTACCCTGGAGACCTTGGATATCCGGC
Organism: Clostridia bacterium; assembly: GCA_910575625.1. Lineage (GTDB taxonomy): Bacteria > Bacillota > Clostridia > Lachnospirales > Lachnospiraceae > MGBC164599. The sequence goes on along the minus strand of CAJTFD010000094.1, from coordinate 459 downwards.
CCAGGGGATTCCCACCCCTGTCTCGCTACTCATTCCGGCATCCTCCCTGCCCGCCTGTCCACCGCACCTTGCGGTACGGCTTCGTCCAGACGGCCATGCTCCCCTACCATGCACATATGTGCATCCCAGGCTTCGGTGGCATGTTTCAGCCCCGTACATCTTCGGCGCGGGACCTCTCGGCCAGTGAGCTGTTACGCACTCTTTTAACGTATGGCTGCTTCTGAGCCAACGTCCTGGCTGTCTCTGAGATCCCACATCCTTTCCCACTCAACATGCACTCTGGGACCTTAGCCGTGGGTCTGGGCTCTTTCCCTTTTGGCCGCCCGACTTGTCTCGTGCAGCCTGACTCCCATATGTTGGTTTTGCGGCATTCGCGGTTTGGTATCCTTCGGCAGGCTTTGACGCCCCCTAGGGAATCCAGTGCCCTACCTCCGTAAACCTCCCATATGAGGCTAGCCC
>CAJTFD010000093.1 GCA_910575625.1 Clostridia bacterium | reverse complement strand
CGGCCTGCTGGCAAAAGCTCAGGCCGGGCTGGCCGGCATAAAACTCACAAAGGCGGCTTCGGGCTGCGGCTCCTATGAGGAGGGCGAATCCCTCGTAGAAAAGGAGTCGCTAAAGGACCAGAAGCAGGAGTTCCCGATCGACAAACTGTCCGTCCAGAACAGCACGACCGTTTCCGTGAGATTCACGATCACGAACGAACAGGCGACGGGCAACCTGCAGGAAGGCTACCACGTAAAAGAAGTCGGGATATTCGCAGAGGACCCCGATGAGGGGGAGATATTATATGCCCTTGCGATCACGGTAGAAGGCCAGTGGGATTATATGCCCGCCTACAACAGCCTGCTGCCTACCTATATATCCGTGGAGTTCTACGCCGAGGTGAGCAACGCCGCCAATGTGACCATCATCTGCAATGGACGTTTCATCACGGCGGAAGAGATGGAGGAGGAGCTTGAGAAGCTCAGGGCGGATGCAAAGGCCGAACACCAGCAGATGAGAGAGGATGCAAAGACCGCGCACGATGAGATAAAGAAACAGATCGAAGATGCCGGGACAGTGCCCGATGGGGTGCTGACTGAGAAAGATAAAGGTGTGATAGATGGTGTGGCCAGCCTGGATTATGCGGGGAAGCTCCGAAGGGAGCAGATATCGAAAGAATCAGGCGCAGTATACTTAGAGCCGGCCAATGGTCAGTGGCCCTGCAAGTTCAAAGATTTTACGTGGAAGAGAGTCGGGGATC
>CAJTFD010000092.1 GCA_910575625.1 Clostridia bacterium | reverse complement strand
TTTTTCTTCAGTTCTTAATAAACGTGTTTTGTAATTTGCGATCTTATTTTTTAGGACAAGCATCCGCTCTTTCAGTGCATCCATATCGGCAGCCCTCTGGACACCGTGTCCAGAGGCGGCCCAGGCAGTAACAGGAGGTGTTCTGTATTGTAGATGGAGATATTTCCCGGCGGACGATAGCCCTGTCCATCCGGATGGGGAAGCTGACGGCGTGGACGCTGGCCTGGGCGTTGCGGGCGGCGGGCCAGAATATCCAAAAGGGGACCCACAATCCGCCCCACGGCAGGCAGAGCGTCCGGCAGCTCATGAAGCAGGGCAAGGCGACCAACAGCCTCCCTGTGGAGGCTCCCAGGGAGTTTGACCGGGTGGCCCGGCGCTGGAATGTGGACTACGCCTTTTACAAGAACGGCAACGGAAAATATCTGCTGTTCTTCAAGTCCAAGCAGGACGACGCCATCACCGCCTGTTTCGGGGAATACTCCCGCTGTATCATGGACCGGCCCAGGGCGCGGCGCGTCCCTATCCTGGAGCGGATGAAGCGGGCCGGGGCGCTGCTACGGCTGCGGCCCCAAAAGGAACGGGCAAAGGAGGCCGAGCGTGAAGAAAGGTAGCTTGAAAAAGTACATTCTTCCCAATTTTCCCTATGTGTTCATAGCCTGGGCCTGTTTGAAGCTGGGGACGGCCTACCGTCTGGCGGCTGGGGCCAACGCCGGGGAGAAGCTGGTGGGCATGATGAACGCCATCAACGTGGCCTTTGCCCCCCCCCCCCCCCCCCCCGGCCG
>CAJTFD010000091.1 GCA_910575625.1 Clostridia bacterium | reverse complement strand
TACGTAAGACAGATGCTGCTGTCAGCCTCGTGACCGTTGGCAGCCGGAGCTATTATGTCTATCGATATGAAGGGAGCCTCAACGGCATCGAAAACGCAGTGGTCCTAATCAGCTATCCGAAGGATGCGTTCCATGTCCCCAAAGCCCTGCGGGCCTTTATCAGCACGGATGTCTCTTTAAGCACCCGGGAGATCCTGGACATGTATGTGGAACGGTGGCCGGTGGAGGTGTTCTTCCGCCAGTCAAAGGACAAGCTGGCGTTTGACTGGTACCAGGTCCGCTCATCTCAGGGGATCAGGAGGTACTGGCTGCTGATGTCGCTGGCCCATCTGCTTGCATGTACTGGATGCGGTGAAACCATGTCTTTCGAAGACGGCTATGCATATATTTATAGCCATATCCAGGAAGAGCGGGTCCGTTTCGTCTACCAGTGTGGAGCAAGGCACATTGGCTTTGAGCAGGTTATAGCTTTAGTGGCATAGGTTTATTGTGCACTTTTTTAAATTTGCTCATTTATAGTTAATAAGCCGGGAATCTAAAAACAGGTTCCTGGCTCTATTTTTTTGCCCTGAAATGTAAATTTTTTGTGAATATGATTAAAAAGTCCTTTACAAAACGTCACTGGCAAGACCGCCCGCTCCATACTTATTAGCTGTGGCGCAAGGCTGGCCCCATTTGACAGTGCAGCGACACGTTGTCGCATATAAACTTTGCGTAGGATTTTCCTGCAAAGAGGTAAAAGTGACGGAAAGGCAACAGCCTTTCTAACTGATATTCCGAGAA
>CAJTFD010000090.1 GCA_910575625.1 Clostridia bacterium | reverse complement strand
TGCTCAACCAGGCGCTCGGGAGTGGACAGTTCCAAGCGCAGTGGGTCGGCTGCGATGCCGCTTATGGGAACGACCACGCTTTCCTGGATGCCCTCAGGCTCCCGGAAGGGACTTGGTATCTAGCTGCGACCAACTCAAAGGAGCGGGTGTTCCTGACATATCCGGAGATGACCTTCCCAGAGGCCAGGAGGGGCCGCCCCAGAAAGCATCCGGTACTCTCACATGGCCCGTCCTCTGTACAGGATATCGCCAGTGACCCGGCATATCCATGGGAGACTGTCATCCTGGGAGAAGGGGCGAAAGGACCTATCATCGCAGAACGGAAGGCGATAAGATGCTTTTCCTGCCGTAAAGACCTGAACAGGAACTATGTCAGGCCAGGAGGGGCAGTATGGCTTTATCTGAGGAGATATGCGGACGGGGAGATAAAGTATTTTGTCAGTGATGCCCCGTCGGACATCGCCATATGGGAACTGGACAGGGCGGCTACATTACGGTGGCCGATCGAGCAATGTTTTGAAGAGTGTAAAGGCAACCTCGGGATGGGACACTATGAGTGCCGCAGTTACAGAGGTTGGAACAGGCACATGCTGTTCGTCATGATCGCCCATCTCTTCACCATACGGATACGGGAGATATTAAAAAAAAATCAATCCCATTGACAGTGTCGATGGTTGTGCGACTGATGCATGGGATCATAACATATATTGTCACGGATATGAAAAAGATCGTGTGTTATCATATCCGAAGGAATCGCCAGGCATATCTGTCGCATAGAAAGACCACACTTATAAAAAGTTCGCTGTAGTACTAG
>CAJTFD010000089.1 GCA_910575625.1 Clostridia bacterium | reverse complement strand
CTTTTTCTCCCGGCTCCTTTGTCGGAGCGCTGTACCTCCACGTTCAGTTTTGCCCCTGTGCTGTCCGTAGCCAGGATATCCAGCCTTACCGAACGGTTCAGCAGGTTCTCCACAAATACCTGGGTGCGGACGTCCAGCACCTTTAAATCTGGCTTTTCCAGTACAATCTGCAATACCAGTTCTATGCTTGCCGTATCTCCCTCAAAACACTTTGTGAGGAAGTCATCATCAAGCAGGCGAAAACCTCTTAATCTCTGTAAATCTTCCTGATGTTTCTGGTCGATCTGTTCCGTCACTGTCAATCTTCCCACCTGCTTTCCCTTCCGTTTTCGTATCTCCATACTACCATAAACCTCCTGATTTTACAAGCCGGGAGCCAGCGCATTTCTGATTCCCGGCCTGTTTCTATTATCGTTTTTACATCTGCTGTATCTCATTTTTCAGCATACGCTTGATTTTGTCGCTCATGGTTTCCTTGCTGGTCTTGCTGAAATGAACCCTCACAATGTAGGTAGTCCGGCCAATCTTCTTCACCAGTGCGGGAGCGTCCTTAGCCGGTGCTGTGGTGGTAGTGTTCTCTGTAATTTTCTCGCTGCCCATAAATTCTCCTTTTCATGCAATCAGTTTATGCTATCCTTTACTCACAATCTCCTTCGCCGCCGCTTTAGTCGCCCTGGCTCCTTCCTCCCGGAAATTTTTACCAGAAAAGAGAACCGGCGCACACCGTTCCAGTATGCGGTCATAAATCCTTGCGTGGGCAAGGTCTGGCGGGTTCTTGATTTCTTCCAGTTTCAGGTTTGTCGTGACAATCAGCGGCTTCTT
>CAJTFD010000088.1 GCA_910575625.1 Clostridia bacterium | reverse complement strand
GGATTGTCATAAGTGCAGTAGCAGACTAAAAAAGGATATTCCTCTTTCAAATCCACACCGAACACGACTTCCTTTTTACCGATATGGATGCTCTGTATAACCTCATAGGAGCTAATCATCCGTTTTTCTTCATTCTCCATCGGGCTTCTCCTTTCCCTGCTTTTTCTCCCTCTGCTCATCTAAAATCTTTCGGATACAGACATCACAGAAGATGGTACGGCTGTCCTTATATCGGGGATAAGGACAGGTCGTGCAGTCATATTTCTTTGGGTTTTCATTGCTGCTCATGCTACCGCTCACGCCCATCGTGCTGCTTCGCCTTTTTATCGGGCTGCTGATTGTACGGCATCTGACACTCCGACTGGTAGCGTTCATTCATCTTTTCCCTTGCCGCTTCAAGGGTGTTGCAGTAACAGCCCCAGTAATAGTTGTCGCCGCCTTTGCAGTACCAACATACATACGGGTTCGGGGCTTTCGGGTGATGCCCGATGACAAGCTCCGTATTCCCGATAGTGCAGCTCTCTATGATTGCATAGCCCTGATTGGAGCGTGTTTCACCGTTCATAGGCGTTCCTCCTTTCCTTGTTCTGCCCACGTTCTCTGGGCATAGAGGTATGCCCTTGTGGTATTTCCTGTTGTTTTCCGTCTATATATTGCTGCAATTCATACTGGCAGGGGACGTACAGCCTGCCGTTCTCCACGCAGCGGAAAATATCGCATTTCTTATCCGTGGATGCAGCATAAAAATCATCATAAGAGTAGGAAAATTTCTGGCTTCCCTTACCGTAATAATCAGCGGCAAAAAAGCCAAGTTCCTTGTCTGTTTTTAATCTGCGGGTAATCTTGAAAAAATCATCTTCCCGTTTTGTAAACTGCCG
>CAJTFD010000087.1 GCA_910575625.1 Clostridia bacterium | reverse complement strand
ATAAAATCTGTTCCTGATGGCAAGCCGGGTGAGCTGAAAGGTTCACGCCCGGTTTAGGGCGGGGGAAAATCCGGAGATAACATCAAAGGATTACCTATCGCTATTTCGGGAGCTGCGGGAGCTTATGGAAACGGACGAAATGGAGCTTGACACGCTGGGGGACAGAAAGACCGCCCTTTTCGTCATTATCAGCGACACCGACGACACCTTTAATTTCGTCGTGAGTATTCTCTACACCCAGCTATTCAACCTCTTGTGTGACAAGGCTGATGATGAATACGGCGGGCGGCTTCCCGTCCATGTAAGGTGCTTGCTTGATGAATTTGCGGTGCGCTCGTAAGCGGAACCCATTTGTTCCGCGCGGGCTTGTTTGTAATCTATCTTTAGCAAGATAGTAGGTTCAATGTGAGGGCTTCATTTGAAGCCTAATTCCTATCATCAACCGACTTATCCGAAAGGGAAACCCGACGGGGAGTATAGCATGTCGGCAACGGTGCTATTCAGCCAGTTATCAGGCTGTGAACGGGCATCAAGATGAAATGTCATGTATGAGGTTTAACAGCTACACTGCTTAAATGACAGCCAGAGGGGCTTTATCGTCAGCACTGACGGAAGATAGCTATTATACGTCAGGCAGTGCAGGGTGTACGCAGAGTTTGCGAACTGCGTCTACACATCACATTCCGCACTGACCAGCCGCAATAAGCGGAAAACGGCGAACGTCATAGCCGACAACATGACACGCTCGTACAGACAAGCCTAAACGAGGATAGCCTAAACAGGAACGCTTACCATTTTAAGCTATGGCATATAGTGTCTGAATATCCTGCATGGCTACGGAGTCTCCATAGTAGTCCGAGGCGGTAATACCGTTCACATGGCGAAGGGAGACAGCTATACGACTGAAATAATTTAGGAAAGGTGTGTGAGACATCATGAGAAGTCCAAA
>CAJTFD010000086.1 GCA_910575625.1 Clostridia bacterium | reverse complement strand
TTGTTGAGGGGATTTCCTTTACCATCAAAGGCGACGGCTTCAATAAGACCGTAAAAACCGACAAGAATGGAAACATCACGGTGGAGGGCTTATTCCCTGGCACTTATACGGTCACAGAGCAGTCCATTGACCGCTACGAGCCGCAGAAAACACAGACCGTGACGATTATCGGTGGAAAGACCTCTACGGTCACATTCAGCAATACTTTAAAACGTGGCAGTCTGGAAGTTGTAAAAACATCCGAGGATAATCTTGTGGAGGGCGTGAAGTTCCACCTTTATGGCACGTCTTTAAGCGGGCTTGCAGTAGATGAATATGCCGTTACCAATGCAAAGGGCGTTGCGAAGTTTGAAAACGTCCTTATCAGCGGCAGTACACCGTACACTCTTGAAGAAGTGGATACGGCAGTCCGTTACGTTGTCCCTGCATCCCAGACCGCCCCGATTGAGTGGAAGAAAGTCACAAACCGCAGCTTCCACAACATTTTGAAGAAGTTCAATGTCACGGTATTAAAGACCGATGTGGAAACAGGCAAGAAGCCGCAGGGCGACGCTTCCCTTGCGGGTGCGGTTTATGGCATTTATAAGGGCGAGGAACTGGTTGACACCTACACCACAGATGAAAACGGGCAGTTCACAACAAAATATTATATCTGCGGCGATGACTGGAGCATCCGTGAGATTACCCCGTCCGAGGGCTATCTTCTGGATACGACCGTACACCATGTAGGTGCAGAGCCGCAGCTTTACACCGTGGAATATAATTCTGCAAAGAATGATGTAAACGAGCAGGTCATCAAAGGCAATATCGCCATCATCAAGCACACTGACAACGGCGAAACCCAGATTGAAACGCCAGAGGAGGGGGCTGTTTTTGAGGTATATTTGAAATCCGCAGGCAGCTTTGATGCGGCGGAGGAAACGGAACGTGACACGCTTATCTGCGATGA
>CAJTFD010000085.1 GCA_910575625.1 Clostridia bacterium | reverse complement strand
GGGAACTCCTGCTTCTGGTCCTTTAGCGACTCCTTTTCTACGAGGGATTCGCCCTCCTCATAGGAGCCGCAGCCCGAAGCCGCCTTTGTGAGTTTTATGCCGGCCAGCCCGGCCTGAGCTTTTGCCAGCAGGCCGATGCCTTTCCTGGTCAATACTGCCTCATTGAAATTTGCCATCTCATCCCTCCGATATACTGTTCTTATAATGCGGTATGAACGCCGCACCGATGTACTGTCTCTCCTTGATCACCGGTTCTTCCCTCGGTATGGTCACCTCCGGCACGGATACGGCGCATACGCCGACATATTGCCGTCCCCTGGCTTCACGCATGTTCCTCGGTATGACTATATGGGGTTCCATCCTACCAGAAACGCCGACGTACCAGTGGGCATCCATACGTCTGTGTATCAGCAGCCTCCTTAAATGTGACCGCTCATTCTTCACGCGTTCGATGATAGCGATGAACATCTCCACNTCGATGAACGCCTGCGTCCGGGTCACGTATGCCCTGTCCATGACCAACTGTATGCCTGCTCTCAGGGCGTGGCTCAGACAGATCTGGTGCGTTTCCTTGGACATCTGGCTTGGCAGCATATCCAACAGCTCACCATTATATAGGTCAATCATCCTCTATCCCCCCATATGTGACGGACACGCTCCCTAACCTGGCAACGGTCGAAGCTGGCAGTGATATGAACGCGGGGGAGTTGACCACTACCCGCTTGGCCCCGGCCACGACCATGCGGCGGATCAGTTCCGACGGGTTGATGTCCCTGCCGATCTCCTCCGTCTGCCAGGTGTTGTACTCCGTTATCGCGTTGGATACCGCCGTCTGGATGGATACCGCCCTCGCGGCGTTGGTCCTTGAGATATAATACGTCACGTCCAGGTCGTACTCTCTCGTATATGGGGCCAGCACCTTTACCTGGTCTGTCAAGGGCCGGATAGTCTCATCGTCCAGATATTCCAGGATGCCATCCA
>CAJTFD010000084.1 GCA_910575625.1 Clostridia bacterium | reverse complement strand
ATGTAACAGTCGTAGTGCTCGTCATATACATACTCATACTTCTTAAAAAACCCATCTTTTGTCATCGGTCGCTTGTAAGGGAGCAGCGGCAGGATGCCATCCGTGAGCAGCTCATGCGCGATCGCGGGTGTGCGGTACCCCGCGTCCATGATGACCATCTCTGGGGTATATCCCTTTATCTTCTCATATAAAGGCTTGAATGTACGGCTGTCATGCTCATTCCCGGGATGGACGGTATACCCGAGGATCCATCCGTTCCTGTCACAGGCAGTCTGCACGGCATAGGCAAAGACGTGTTTATGTTCCCCTTTCCTGGACCAGCCGCTCTCCGGGTCAGTCGTGCTGCATCTGCGGGTCCTGCCCCCGTCACCACCGGCATCCCCGCCGGATGGTGGGTCATCGCGGTCTTTATCTCTCAACGGCCTTTTACCATGGCGTTCCCGGTCCAGTGCGATCTCCTTCTGCAGCCCGTCCTCATACCATAAGGCCTCATCATGCACGGCCTGCTCCTTTATCTTCTTACCGTTTGCACATGCTTTTACATGGGTAGCGTCCACAAAGATCTGGCTGGTATCTACCAAGCCAGCACCCATACACTGCCCCAGGATATGGGAAAAGATCTGTCCGAAGAGGTCCGTATCCTTGAAACGGCGGGTGTAGTTCTTTCCAAAGGTAGAAAAATGCGGGACTGGGTCCATCATGTCCAGACCAAGGGACCAGCGGTAAGCAACATTGACCTCGATCTCGCGGATGGTCTGGCGCATGCTCCGGATCCCATAGAGGTACTGTATGAACGGGATCTTGATCAGCATGACTGGATCCATACTCGGCCGTCCATTGTCATGGCAGTATGTCCCTTCCACAAGGTCATAGATAAAGCTCCAGTCGATGGCCCTGTCGATCAGCCGGAGTAAGTGGTCCTGGGGGACCATATCATCCATACAGAAGACCATCATCTGGTCCCTCTTCTTATCTATCTTTTTTG
>CAJTFD010000083.1 GCA_910575625.1 Clostridia bacterium | reverse complement strand
CAGTTACATTCCCGGCAAAGACCAGCGGGAACTGAGGGAATTAGTCCGTTACCGCAAAAGCCTTGTAGGGGAACGTACCAGAGAGTTGAATCGACTCCAAAAGATGCTGGAAGGAGCCAACATCAAGTTGTCCGGGACCGTATCCGACATCAATGGCAAAAGTGCCCGCAGCATCCTGGAATATCTCCTGACTGGAGAATCCATCGATGAGGCAAAATATGATGAGATGTATAAGCGGAAGGTGATTGCCCATAATCTCAAAGCCACCAAGGAGCAGATCATTGATGACCTCAATGGTGTCATGTCATCTCTCCAGCGCCGGATGATGAAGGAGCTTCTCATCCATTTGGACGAACTGAATATTCACATCAGAAATCTGGATGATGAGATTGACAACTTCATGAAACCGGAGGAAAAGCAGGCTTCCCAGGCGATCCAGGACGTGACTGGCATAGGCAATACCAGCGCCCAGGCCATCATTTCTGTCATTGGTACGGATATGAAGCGTTTTCCAACGGATAAACACATTTCATCCTGGGCAGGGTTGTGTCCTGGAGACAATGAAAGCGCCAAAAAGAGAAAATCCGGAAAGATCAGAAAAGGGAACTCTCTGCTACGGACAACATTGATCACCTGTGCGCATGCAGCTGTAAAAAACAAGAAGTCTTACTTCCATGCCCAGTTTATGCGAATAAGTGCCCACCGAGGGACAAAGCGTGCCTATGTGGCCGTTGCCCATTCCATGCTCATTGCGATATACCACATCCTTAAGGATGGAGTTGTTTTCAAGGATCTTGGAGCTGATTATTACAATCAGTTCAATAAGGAACGTAAAATAGCTGCATACCTTAAGAAGTTAAAAGCACTTGGCTGGGAGGCCCCTGTAGTTGCCGCTTAAGCCTGTCAGTTAAGTTCAAAATCAACCTTTTTAAGTTTGACAGGGGCAGTCTGCGCTTTTTTAGTTACCCGAAAGGTTATGTTTCATAGTAAAA
>CAJTFD010000082.1 GCA_910575625.1 Clostridia bacterium | reverse complement strand
ATCATCCTCTTAAGCTCTTCAAACTCCCTCTGGGCATCCTCCACCAGCATGACCGCCCCTGTGCAGCTGATGGCCACCTCTGTGGCGTTGCCCACCTTGGCATGGTATTCCTGGACGATCTGGACGGGTGCACCGGTCTCATACGGTGGCATATAGTCCCCGTTATCACCCCTGGCTACGGTGATACTGTACAATACCTCCGTACTGCTGTCCCCGTCTTTTTCCTTGGCAAACAGGCCGATCTCGTTGATATAGTAGCCCTCACTCACCAGCGTTGCCCCTGTTACTGGATCCTGGTTTGTGATCAAGGTGGTCAGCTTTACACCGCCATCGGGTACGGTACTGACCGATGATGGGGGATAGCTGTTCCTCTGGACTTTTAACCCGGTGCATCTTTTCAGTGCAGAGGATGTCTTTTCGTTCACGGTATACGTCCCGTTTCCCGTCGCCATCCGGGTGAACTGGATCAAGGCTGTCCCCGCCTGGACTTTATCCAGCAGGGACAGTCCTGCATCTGTTATGACTGCATTGTTGTACAACTGTGGCATACCGTACCTCCTATCGCATCACAGTTCCTCAGGATCAAGCCTACGTATAGCAAACAGCCAGAAGAGGAGGTCGGCAACACCACTCACTCCATCGCCCACCATCTCTCCCAGGTTGCTATCGGAAAATATCTTGATAGTCGCATTCCCTTCATCATCGATCCAGAAATAAGTCTGAAAATGAAGGCGGTAAAAAGCACTCATGTAGTAATGCCCAATTCGTAGCCCGTAGATAGTCATAGCTAAGGATCGCCTGTGCTTCATGCCATCGCCGCTCACACGTAGCCTCACGGACGTATTGCCAGTTATGTACCTTATATCCCGTATAGACCCCGACCCATCCTGTTTCTGTAGAGTCAGCGTGATCCAGATCCCCGACTCTCTTCCACGTAAAATCTTTGAACTTGCAGGGCCACTGACCATTGGCCGGCTCTAAGTATACTGCGCCTGATTCTTTCGATATCTGCTCCCTTCGGAGCTTCCCCGCATAATCCAGGCTGGCCACACCAT
>CAJTFD010000081.1 GCA_910575625.1 Clostridia bacterium | reverse complement strand
CGGCGGTGTAGGGGACATACTTGACCTCAATCTTCCCTTGCAGATAGTACGGGGTGTGGAAGGTTTCGTACATGAATTGCTGGATATAGTCTTTGTCAATCCAGGTAGCACCCAGGCGCACCTCGATTTCCGATGCGTCCAAATCCTTGGGCTGGGCGGCGGTGAGCGCCTCCACATTGACAGAAAAGGCGGGGTCTTTGTCCGCCGCCCGCTGTGCCTGCCGCAGTTTCCGGCGCACGTTGCCGGAGAGGTATTCGTCCGCTGTCACATAACGGGGCGTTTCCCCCTCCGCCAGTGGTCCTGGCAGGCGGAAGATCACGCCCCGCAGCTCCTGCGCCAATTCCTCCTGGGTTTTGCCGCTCAGTTCGGCCATGTACGCCATATCCACCTCGGCCTTTTCCGCGATGGAAACAGCCAGGGCTTCACTGGCGGTGTCCACCGCAGTAACAGCCTGATGGGGCTTGATGGTGCGCTTGGTGAACATATCCGCCTTTTGCTTCAGATGTCCGTCATCGTCAATGACTTCCAGCGCGCAGAGCAGATAATAGCTGGAATCATCGGCAAAGGCCAGCCGGTTCCCCCGGTCATTGATCAGCCCGTACTTTGCGGAAAATGCGTCATAGAGCCGGTTCAATTCGGCCTGGGTTTCACGGATTGCCGTATCCGAAACAAAGCTGTCCATCTGCTGTGCGATGAGCTTCTGCACACAGTCCCGCAGTTCCACCAGCCCTTTTACGCGGGCCTCGGCGGTGGCGTTTAAGTCAGGGCGCACCATGCGGCTGTTTTCCCGATAGTACACCGCACCGTCCACAACGGTATAGGAATAGTTTTTTACATCAGGGTCAGCGGGGATAGAAGTATCAATTTCTTCCCCCTCGCCCAGCTCCGGCAGTTCGGCCTCCTGGTAGGTCCCGCGAATATATTTTATGGCGTCGTGCAGCTGGTCGGAAAGTTCCAGTCCCTTGGATCTATGTCAATACTTTGGACAAAAAAAGTCGAAAGATTATGCTGCTTTTTTGAGTTCCTCATCCTCCTTTTGCTGAGGTGTCATATAACCAATTGCACTATGGATTCGTTTGCGGTTATACCAGCCCTCTATATATTCAAAGATTGCCCT
>CAJTFD010000080.1 GCA_910575625.1 Clostridia bacterium | reverse complement strand
GACAGGTGGTGCATGGTTGTCGTCAGCTCGTGTCGTGAGATGTTGGGTTAAGTCCCGCAACGAGCGCAACCCCTGCTTCCAGTAGCCAGCACGTAGAGGTGGGCACTCTGGAGGGACTGCCGGGGATGACCCGGAGGAAGGCGGGGATGACGTCAAATCATCATGCCCCTTATGGCTTGGGCTACACACGTGCTACAATGGCGCACACAAAGGGAGGCGAAGGGGTGACCCGGAGCAAACCCCAGAAAAGGCGCCCCAGTTCGGATCGCAGCCTGCAACCCGGCTGCGTGAAGCTGGAATCGCTAGTAATCGCGGATCAGAATGCCGCGGTGAATACGTTCCCGGGTCTTGTACACACCGCCCGTCACACCATGGGAGCCGGAAACGCCCGAAGCCAGCGGCCCAACCGCAAGGAGGGAGCTGTCGAAGGCGGGTCCGGTGACCGGGGTGAAGTCGTAACAAGGTAGCCGTATCGGAAGGTGCGGCTGGATCACCTCCTTTCTATGGAACGGACGAGTAGGGATCGATCGAGAGAGATGTGTTTCGCTGTTGAGTTGTCAAGGACTCAAGTATTCCTGGTGGCGATGCGGCTGGGGGACACACCCGTTCCCATACCGAACACGAAGGTCAAGACCCAGCCGGCCGATGGTACTGCATCCGTGTGGGAGAGTAGGTGGCCGCCAGGATAAAAAAAGAGATGCATCATCAGTGATCCAAGGGCATGGATGCCGTGTACTTGGATGGCTGATGAAAGAGCCAGAGGCGTACCTTGAAAACTGCATATACGATATATCCTGCGTACCCCTTTATAGGTGAAGGGGACGTAGATAGAGATAGGAAAAAGACATCGAGTAACAGATCATTTTTTAGATGATAGACTCCGTCTCCCCGACGCTACGGGGAGACGGATGGACGGTCAAACAAAAAGGGCGCAGGGCGGATGCCTTGGCACTGGGAGCCGATGAAAGACGTGACAAGCTGCGATAAGCCTCGGGGAGGTGCAAATGACCTACGATCCGGGGATTTCTGAATAGGGAAACCTGTATGGACACACTCCATACATCCATATGTGAATCCATAGCATATGGAGGGGAACCCGGGGAACTGAAACATCTAAGTACCCGGAGGAAAAGGAAGAAAACTCGAAC
>CAJTFD010000079.1 GCA_910575625.1 Clostridia bacterium | reverse complement strand
GTCATAGCCGAGAAACCTCGCTTTGTCGTCACTGTTCGTGATGAGCGTCTTTTCCACAGACAATTCCAGTTTCAGCGTTTCCTCAAAGAACCTCCCAATATCGGACTTTATCTTTTCAGCGTCCTCTTTGCTTCCGATTACGCCAATAAGAAAATCATCGGCATACCGTACATATTGGATCCGCTTATAGCCTGTGTCCATCGGGTCGCCCATAGGGATTTTCTGGAACGCCCTCTTTAACTCTGCCAGTCGGCGTACCGCTTCCTGCTTTTCTGTATCAGAGTAGCCGTCCCATTCTTTTCGGATTTTGGCTTTGCACCTTTGGCGGTATGACTGCTTTCTGGAGTACTCATTGTTCCTTTTTCTGCCCGTGCCTTTATCGAATCCCTTTTTGTAGTCCTCCATGAATCTGTCAAACTCATTAAGGTAGATATTTGCAAGGATTGGGCTGATGCCAGAACCTTGGGCTATACCGCTGAAAGTGGCGTTGTATTCCCAGTTCTCCATATACCCTGCTTTGAGGAATTTCCAAATCAGCTCAATAAAGGCTTCATCTCTAATCCGCCTGCGCAGGATATTTACAAGGCTGTGGTGGTCTATCGTATCAAAGTACGACTTTATATCGCCCTCCACAAACCATTTCACACCTGTAAAGTTCTGCTGTAACTGTAAGAGTGCCGTATGGCAGCTCCTGCCGGGTCTAAAGCCGTGGGAATAGTTGGAGAATGTCGGTTCATAAATACTTTCAAGAATCATCTTAATGACTTCCTCCACCAGTTTGTCGTCTGACGACGATATCCCAAGCGGTCTCATTTTCCCATTTTTCTTTTTGATATACTGTCTGCGGACAGGGTTCGGCTGATAACTGTGGTCTTTCACCGCATGGATGATCCGCTCCACTCTTTCTTTACCATAACCGTCGAGTGTCAGCCCATCTATGCCGGGTGTCATTGCACCTTTATTGGCGTAGATGTTTTGGAGAGCCTGCAAGTAGAAATCCTCATTATAAAGATTCCTGTACAGTCTCTCATACTTGTAGTTTTCCTCTTTCGAGTGTTTCTGTAGATTCTCCAAAATAATCTTTGGACTTCTCATGATGTCTCACACACCTTTCCTAAATTATTTCAGTCGTATAGCTGTCTCCCTTCGCCATGTGAACGGTATTACCGCCTCGGACTACTATGGAG
>CAJTFD010000078.1 GCA_910575625.1 Clostridia bacterium | reverse complement strand
GTCCGATATTGGGAGGTTCTTTGAGGAAACGCTGAAACTGGAATTGTCTGTGGAAAAGACGCTCATCACGAACAGTGACGACAAAGCGAGGTTTCTCGGCTATGACGTTACGGTATGCAACGACAGTGCGCTGAAAAAAGCCAAAGGAAAAGGGACTGTTAAAGCCTACACCGGCAAGATCAAGCTGTACCTGCCAAAAGAGAAATGGGTGGGGAAGCTGTTAAATTACGGTGTGCTGAAAATCGTGTCAAGGGCAGGGGAAAAGGAAGTCTGGAAGCCGTTACAGCGGAACGACTATATTTTCCTGCCAGTGCATGAAATGGTGCGGAAGTACAATGCGCAGATTAGGGGGATTTACAATTACTACCGTCTTGCGAGCAATGTCTCCGTATTAAATAAGTTCCATTATGTCATGGAATACAGCCTGTATAAGACCGTTGCGGCAAAATACCGTATCACAATGACAAAAGCAAAGCTCAAATATACCAAAAACAAAGAGTTTAAAGTGCCGTACAAAACACAGAAGGGTACAAAATATGCAGTCCTTTACAATGAGGGATTCCGCAGGGTGAAGTACGCCCTTGGGAGTTATGCAGACATCATACCCGAATACGAGCAGATGAACAAGCCGAAAGAACTGTTTTTCAGGTATAAGGCGAATGTCTGCGAAATGTGCGGCGCATATGTGCCAGCGGTTAAGGTGTATCAAGTAAAGAGTATGAGCGACCTTGATGTTAATACAGAATGGGGAGCGATCATGAACAGAAAGAAACGAAAAACGCTTGTAGTGTGTGGAGACTGCTATGACAAAATCCATAAATAACTGTAGAGGATGTATAGTGGGGAGCCGTATACATCGAGAGGTGTACGTGCGGTTCCAGGGCGAGGGTTCGGAAACCTGCTGTCGTGAGACAGTAAGGCGTCGGATTCTTAGCCTACAATATCGGGCAGATACCGAAGTTTGAGAAGCTCATAGCCACCATAAGGAGCCGGGAAATATCCGCTTCAATCATCTTGCAGTCACAGAGCCAGCTAAAAGCAATCTACAAGGACAACGCCGACACGATCACCGGGAACTGCGACACGACCCTTTTCTTGGGCGGCAAGGAGAAAACGACGCTCAAAGAAATGTCGGAGCTTTTAGGAAAGGAAACCATAGTGCGCCCGTTAGGGTGTATGCCATAAACCGCCTTTAGCAAGCGGTAGACAAAGATATTGAAGAAAGGAAGGTGAAAATTCACTGTCTATCATTCCACGACTT
>CAJTFD010000077.1 GCA_910575625.1 Clostridia bacterium | reverse complement strand
TCTGAATAGGGAAACCTGTATGGACACACTCCATACATCCATATGTGAATCCATAGCATATGGAGGGGAACCCGGGGAACTGAAACATCTAAGTACCCGGAGGAAAAGGAAGAAAACTCGAACCCCTCAGTAGCGGCGAGCGAAAGGGGGCCAGCCTAAACCGGCGCGCGTGCGCGCCGGGGTTACGGACTGCCACAACGCATGTGTGGAGCCAGCCGGATGGCTTTGGGAAAGCCAGCCAGAGAGGGTGAAAGCCCCGTAGGCGAAGGCCGAGCGCAGCAGGCAGGATCCAGAGTACCACGGGACACGGGAAACCCTGTGGGAAGTCGGAGGGACCACCCTCCAAGGCGATATACTACCCAGTGACCGATAGTGCAGAGTACTGTGAAGGAAAGGTGAAAAGGACCCCGGGAGGGGAGTGAAAGAGAACCTGAAACCCAGCGTCCACAAACTGTGGGACACCGCATGGCGGTGGACCGCGTACTTTTTGTAGAACGGTCCGGCGAGTTGCGGGTGCCGGCAAGGTTAAGCACTTAAGGTGCGGAGCCGCAGGGAGACCGAGCCTGAACAGGGCGGCCCAGTCGGTACACGCAGACCCGAAACCGGGTGACCTATCCATGTCCAGGCTGAAGCCGCCGTAAGAGGCGGTGGAGGGCCGCACCCACATCCGTTGAAAAGGGTGGGGATGAGGTGTGGATAGCGGAGAAATTCCAATCGAACCCGGAGATAGCTGGTTCTCCCCGAAATAGCTTTAGGGCTAGCCTCATATGGGAGGTTTACGGAGGTAGGGCACTGGATTCCCTAGGGGGCGTCAAAGCCTGCCGAAGGATACCAAACCGCGAATGCCGCAAAACCAACATATGGGAGTCAGGCCGCACGAGACAAGTCGGGCGGCCAAAAGGGAAAGAGCCCAGACCCACGGCTAAGGTCCCAGAGTGCATGTTGAGTGGGAAAGGATGTGGGATCTCAGAGACAGCCAGGACGTTGGCTCAGAAGCAGCCATACGTTAAAAGAGTGCGTAACAGCTCACTGGCCGAGAGGTCCCGCGCCGAAGATGTACGGGGCTGAAACATGCCACCGAAGCCTGGGATGCGCATATGTGCATGGTAGGGGAGCATGGCCGTCTGGACGAAGCCGTACCGCAAGGTGCGGTGGACAGGCGGGCAGGGAGGATGCCGGAATGAGTAGCGAGACAGGGGTGGGAATCCCCTGGGCCGAATATCCAAGGTCTCCAGGGTAAAGCTGATCTGCCCTGGGAGAGTCGGGGCCTAAGGCGAGGGCGCGAGCCGTAGCCGATGGACAACAGGTTGAGATCCCTGTACTGCACTATGACAGAAATGTGGGGACGCGTGCG
>CAJTFD010000076.1 GCA_910575625.1 Clostridia bacterium | reverse complement strand
CAATGCCGGAGGAACTTCGTATCCACAACTGGAACGTGAATATGGCGTAAATCGGAGCACACTCAGCAACTGGGTAAAACAGCTTTCTCCAATCAAAGTGTCCGAGGAGGAAACCGTTACACTCAAAGAGTATAAAGCTCTCCAGAAAGAGATCCAGTGCCTTAAAATCGAAAATGAAATATTAAAAAAAGCGACCGCCATATTCGCAAAAGAACAATAGCTGAGATCGTTTCTTTTATCCAGCAAAACTTAACCCATTATACGGTATCCCAGCTTTGCAGTGCCCTGAAATTTCCAAGGAGTACCTATTACAAAGCTCTGGTTTGTGTACCCTCAAACCGGAAGAAGGAATATGAGGAATTCAGCCAGAAGGTAAAGGAAGCTTATGAAGATTCAAAGCAGCGGTATGGGGCAGTTAAAATATGCCGTACCCTCAATGGCAGCGGGATTCCCTGCAGCATAAAACGGGTTCAGCGGCATATGGCAAAGCAGGGACTGCGCTCTGTTGTAGTAAAGAAATACAACCATCATGCCAATCACGGAACCGTTCCAGATTATAAAGAAAATATTCTGAAACGTGATTTCGAGACGGAAACCATCAACCAGAAATGGTGTACCGATATTACCTATATCCATGTACAAAAAGAGGGATGGACCTATCTGGCATCAGTAATGGACTTGTGCAGCCGTAAGATCATCGGATATGCGTATGGAACATCCATGACAGCGGAATTGGCGGTAGAAGCTGTTAAGAACGCCTGTCTGAATGTCAGGGAGACTAGAGGGATCATTCTTCACAGCGACTTGGGAAGCCAGTATACAAGCCGATCATTTGAGAAGTTCCTGAACAGCAGGGAGATACGGCATTCATTTAGCCGAAAGGGAAATCCTTATGACAATGCTTGTATCGAATCGTTCCATTCTGTACTGAAAAAGGAAGAAATGGTGTTAGTATATAAGTGTGGACAGGAAAAGTTGAACAATCTATACTATCAAGTGAAAGAGCAAAGGAGATGTTCAGCATGGCGAAAAACCAAAAATCCTACACCCCGGAATTCAAGCAGCAGATCGTGGATCTGTACAATGCCGGAGGAACTTCGTATCCACAACTGGAACGTGAATATGGCGTAAATCGGAGCACACTCAGCAACTGGGTAAAACAGCTTTCTCCAATCAAAGTGTCCGAGGAGGAAACCGTTACACTCAAAGAGTATAAAGCTCTCCAGAAAGAGTGGTGTTAGTATATAAGTGTGGACAGGAAAAGTTGAACAATCTATACTATCAAGTGAAAGAGCAAAGGAGATGTTCAGCATGGCGAAAAACCAAAAATCCTACACCCCGGAATTCAAGCAGCAGATCGTGGATCTGTACAATGCCGGAGGAACTTCGTATCCACAACTG
Source organism: Clostridia bacterium (assembly GCA_910575625.1). GTDB lineage: Bacteria > Bacillota > Clostridia > Lachnospirales > Lachnospiraceae > MGBC164599. The sequence goes on along the minus strand of CAJTFD010000076.1, from coordinate 5 downwards.
GAACG
>CAJTFD010000075.1 GCA_910575625.1 Clostridia bacterium | reverse complement strand
CTGTTCCGTCAGGCTGTTCTTCATGTCGTAGAGTGTCTTTAGGTCCGCCCGGGTGAGCTGCCTGCTGCCCAGCCTGTAGCTCTGGCCGCCTACGCATATGGCATAGATGGCGTTATCCACCTCCGCCAGCATCTCCTCCGGCGTCATCCTATCCTGCTGCATATGTATCCCTCCCAATGCTGTGCTCCTCTATATCCAGTCCTCGTTCTCCCTGATCCATCCCTCCTCCGGCGCGTACTGCTGCGGAGCCTCCTCTTTTTTCCTCTCCTCCTTGCCGGTGAGCAGGTGCAGCGTACGCACGCCCAGCATCTCAGCTGCGGCCATGGAATACACCTCACAATCCAGGTAGTGGTTGGCCGCATGGGAATGTTTTTGCACCCATCTGAGCCTGCGCGACCCGTTCCTGCCCTTCACATACACCTTGTGCTCGGCGGTGACCTGCCTGGCATACTCATCATCACAGCCCCTGTACACCATCCAGCTGCCGCTGCCGTTCTCCCGGCGCATCCTGGAGGCGATGGAGTCCTTGATCTTATCCCCGTCCACGAGCACCAGCTGCATCCCGTAGGCCCGCGAGTCCACCTTGTCGATCTTACTGATCCTGTACCTGCTGGCCATCGGATTGCTGACACCCTTGCAGGGCAGCGCCCAGTCCGGATGGTCGATGCAGAAATCATATGTATCGTCCGCCTGGAACCCGGAGTCGATGAGGGCGAGGCTGACGATCATCGTCCGCCCGTCCTCCGTCCTGAACTCGCCGTCCATGACCCGCTCGATGTCCCCGAAGGAGAGGACCTGGCCGTGGGTGACGTTCTGGCTCGTCGTGTGGTCCCCGTAAGCCCGTATGGTGTAATACAGGCTAGCCTCCTGCACGTCGACGCCTGCTGTGAGCATCCTGGCCCAGGCGGGGACGACGTGCTCATCCAAGTCGGTCTGGCGCTCCTTCACGAGGTCCTCCGTCGTCTTCAGCTGTGTGTCTTCCCACGGCTCCGCCAACCAGGAGTTCGTGAAGTTCTGCAGCTTCTCCGGGTCATCCTTGGAATCCAGGAACTCCTCGGCGATATCCGACCACTTGAGGAATATGCTGTACAGGGCTGACAGCCAGAAACCTACGGACCTGGGCTTTCCAGTACCGCGTTTCTTGACTGCCCTCCACTCGCCCTCCCTGAGCATCTTCGGCTTATCTGCGTCACTGATCCTACACCCGCACTCCTGGCAGATGTATACGGCAGTCTGCGCGCGTTCATAGTTGCTCATGGTATGCTCATCATCATCCGCAAACTCGATCTGCTTGAACACGAACTCGATCCATTCCCCGCAATGGGGGCACTTGACAAAGTAGTGCCTGACCTCATCCGCGTTGTCGTGCAGCTCCCAGATGTAGTTGGTCTTCAATGTAGGGGTGGAGCAGGCGTATACCTTCTCCTGGGGCCGGTATGTCTTGGTCCGCTCCAGGGCCAGGTTATAAGGTGATGCCTCTTTCTGGGATGCCCCGCCCATCTTGTCGATCTCATCGAAGAACAGGTACTTG
>CAJTFD010000074.1 GCA_910575625.1 Clostridia bacterium | reverse complement strand
CACCGGAAAATCTTTTATAATAGATCAATGCACGTTCCTTATCCAGAGAGAAACGCTTTTCCAGTTTGGTGAGGATGCGCTCCTCAGAGGAGCCTTCCTCCAGATTATCCAGGACCAGCGCTTCTATGCCTTGTTCTAATCCCCGTTCTAATCCTTGTTGGATGCCTTCGTTCCGTATAGTTTTCGCCTCATACTCCAAAATTTTTCCGCCCATAACAGCTTTCACCCCTTTCCTGACGGCTTCATGTCTTGCTGCGATATGCTCCAGGACTTTATTGGACATGTCCAGGAGTGTGCATTTTGTGTATTCGCTGATGGCTTTTTGCTCTAACAGCCCCTCCAGCTTATCCTTTATCTGTCCGTACTCCTGCATCAGGCATTCCAGTTTCGCTCTATCCTCCTCATATTCATGGAACCTGCTCTCATGGGTGAAGATATAGAACGGGAGTAGGAAGAGAAGATCCTTCCTGAAGATTTCTTCCAGTGTGTAATCCTGTGACCGCATCACGAGGACCGCATACTCTGTGATCCCGCCCGGTGTCACCATCCTGATCCTCATCTCATCCGGGGTTGATGCAGTGCACCGCAGGTATAATACGGCTGAATGCGGGAAGGTCACGGTCAGTGTGTTTCCGACGACTTTCCCTTGGTCCAGGGCTATCTGCGTATCATATTCGAAAAACCTGACCAGCATGCTGCTGTCCGGGCTGCTCTGGCATTCCAGATGGTATTTCTTTGGCTCCCTGCCCCGGATCTCAAAACTGGAGTCTGTGACCCGCCCTTGCCCATCCCCGTCCTGCCGGTTCAGGAAATGCTCGCTGGGAAAGAAGACGACCTTCTCCTGGCCGGTGTACCGTTCCCCGAACACTTCGTTGATCACGGGGATGATCAGCGCGCTGCAGTCATTCAGCAGCGTCCGGAATACATCATCATAGGGTGTGCTTGTCAGTTTCATATCTTTATCCTATCTGTTTTCCTGTTCGGTTTTATTATACATGAAAAGGAATGGGGATTCAAGTGCCGGTCAGAAAGCTTTCTGCATTGGATATGCGTATATTTGGGGAAGTCTTAAAAAATGTTAATGATACGGATGGAGGAGTTTAAACGATATCTCTTGTCAAGGGCATTTTTTTATATCTCCTTTGGCACCATCCCTACATGATAGGTCGTCCAGAATGCCTCTTTGCACTCTATCGTGAAATAGAGCTTGTCCTTTGTTATTTTGAAGGTAAATGGATCCGCTTTTGACAGATCTATTTCCTTTGCCGTATATCCCCTCATTGCATCCTTTTCAATGTTTACCTTATGTAGACTCTTCAGGTGATCCCTTTCTTTTTCCATGTCCACCTTATAAGGTGCATTATAAAAACTCTGGAGTACTGATCACTCAGTCGCTTCAGAGTTTTTATATTTATCAATCTATCATATTTTACTGCATATCTGATGACCCACCGGAAAATCTTTTATAATAGATCAATGCACGTTCCTTATCCAGAGAGAAACGCTTTTCCAGTTTGGTGAGGATGCGCTCCTCAGAGGAGCCTTCCTCCAGATT
>CAJTFD010000073.1 GCA_910575625.1 Clostridia bacterium | reverse complement strand
CGTTCCAGTTGTGGATACGAAGTTCCTCCGGCATTGTACAGATCCACGATCTGCTGCTTGAATTCCGGGGTGTAGGATTTTTGGTTTTTCGCCATGCTGAACATCTCCTTTGCTCTTTCACTTGATAGTATAGATTGTTCAACTTTTCCTGTCCACACTTATATACTAACACCATCTCCTTTGGCTTGTGGTAATGGAAACGCAGCAAGTTACGGTCTTGCGTATAGGCAGTCCAAAAGGCGGCGTATTCTTCTGTGAGGGGCTGGCGGAAAGCCGGGTCACGCAGCTGCTCAGTGAGCCATGCGGATTCTTCTGGAAACCCGTTGCCCTTGATTTCTGACAGACTGGGTAAATATCCGGCTTCTCTGGCTTCATCGCTCAAATCGTGATACAGGTTCCAGAGCTTGTTGGCAAGGAGGGAGCGTTCATAACCCTCCGCCTCGGCAAGCTCCACATTGGAAGCAAATTGACCGGATTCCAACAGCTCGCCAATACGCTCCGCCGCGCCCTCCCAGGAAATAACCTGTGCGGATTTATCATATCGGGCGGATGTTCCATGAGAGAGATGGATTCCGTCCTCGCCGTACCAGACTGTGATACGGCCTGCATCGGTGGTAAAACCGTTGCCGCCATGATAGAGGGATTGCAGGGCGGCAGCTATTTCCGGGACCGGCTTCTGCTTTTCAAATTCAGCTGTCACGCGCTCCCGCAGACGGTCGGTATTGCCGCCCAGCCGCAGTACATGGTCAATGTCCTTTTGGGCAAAAGAAAAAGCAGAGGACGCTTTCACATTCTCTGCTTCATCAATATTCTGAATCTGTTCCGTTTCGGAAAGAAACAGGTTTAAGGTCAGCTGTTGATAAGTTCCGCCAGCAGAATCTCCTCCGCCTGGGCCTTGCAGCTGTTCATCAAGCCCACCCACTGCATCATGTCGCGGGCTTTCAGTTCCTCGGTCACGCCCGCCGCCTGCGCCAGTTTTGGCATCAGCTGCTCCAATCGGCTGTTCGCGGTCCGGTCGATCTCCAACAGGTGCGGGTACAGCTTCTCGCTCATCAGCAGACGGTTGTAAAGGATGGGCCGGTGATCCTTCAAGTAGGTTTTCCGCATCCTGCCGTACTTGCCCAGGGGCGTTTCGGGCTGTTCTGTCAGTTGCAGGTTGGGAATCAGATAATCCCCGTTCTGAATGTAAGTTAAGGTGTTGTTCATTTTGCTGGCTCCTTTCTTTGTTGGCCTCTCGCTCCGCGTTTAGAATGGTTACGCCGATCTGCCGCAGCACCTGCTGGTTGATCTGGCTGACCGCCGTTCCCAGCGCCCCAACGGTGGCCGGTGTGTTGAAATCGAAAACCGGCATGAAATCCTCGTGGGTGAAATACTGCTCCGGGGCCAGCCCGCAGCGGGACATCAGGGAATAGGCGATGCTGACGGTGGCGGCGGCTTTGAATTGGACTTCGATGTTTGGTGTTAGTATATAAGTGTGGACAGGAAAAGTTGAACAATCTATACTATCAAGTGAAAGAGCAAAGGAGATGTTCAGCATGGCGAAAAACCAAAAATCCTACACCCCGGAATTCAAGCAGCAGATCGTGGATCTGTACAATGCCGGAGGAACTTCGTATCCACAACTGGAACG
>CAJTFD010000072.1 GCA_910575625.1 Clostridia bacterium | reverse complement strand
ACCTTTCCTTCACAGTACTCTGCACTATCGGTCACTGGGTAGTATATCGCCTTGGAGGGTGGTCCCTCCGACTTCCCACAGGGTTTCCCGTGTCCCGTGGTACTCTGGATCCTGCCTGCTGCGCTCGGCCTTCGCCTACGGGGCTTTCACCCTCTCTGGCTGGCTTTCCCAAAGCCATCCGGCTGGCTCCACACATGCGTTATGGCAGTCCGTAACCCCGGCGCGCACGCGCGCCGGTTTAGGCTGGCCCCCTTTCGCTCGCCGCTACTGAGGGGTTCGAGTTTTCTTCCTTTTCCTCCGGGTACTTAGATGTTTCAGTTCCCCGGGTTCCCCTCCATATGCTATGGATTCACATATGGATGTATGGAGTGTGTCCATACAGGTTTCCCTATTCAGAGATCCCCGGATCGTAGGTCATTTGCACCTCCCCGAGGCTTATCGCAGCTTGTCACGTCTTTCATCGGCTCCCAGTGCCAAGGCATCCGCCCTGCGCCCTTTTTGTTTGACCGTCCATCCGTCTCCCCGTAGCGTCGGGGAGACGGAGTCTATCATCTGAAAAATGATCTGTTACTCGATGTCTTTTTCCTATCTCTATCTACGTCCCCTTTCACCTAATAAAGGGGTACGCAGGATATATCGTATATGCAGTTTTCAAGGTACGCTGGGCTTAAGTGGACTCGAACCACCGACCTCACGCTTATCAGGCGTGCGCTCTAACCAGCTGAGCTATAAGCCCTCATACTGCCCTATGGCTGCGCCATCGGGCGATGGAGATAAAGAGATTCGAACTCTCGACCCCCTGCTTGCAAGGCAGGTGCTCTCCCAACTGAGCTATATCCCCATTTTTATCCTGGCGGCCACCTACTCTCCCACACGGATGCAGTACCATCGGCCGGCTGGGTCTTGACCTTCGTGTTCGGTATGGGAACGGGTGTGTCCCCCAGCCGCATCGCCACCAGGAATCCTTGAGTCTTTGACAACTCAACAGCGAAACACATCTCTCTATCCTTCCCTACTCGTCCGTTCCATAGAAAGGAGGTGATCCAGCCGCACCTTCCGATACGGCTACCTTGTTACGACTTCACCCCGGTCACCGGACCCGCCTTCGACAGCTCCCTCCTTGCGGTTGGGCCGCTGGCTTCGGGCGTTTCCGGCTCCCATGGTGTGACGGGCGGTGTGTACAAGACCCGGGAACGTATTCACCGCGGCATTCTGATCCGCGATTACTAGCGATTCCAGCTTCACGCAGCCGGGTTGCAGGCTGCGATCCGAACTGGGGCGCCTTTTCTGGGGTTTGCTCCGGGTCACCCCTTCGCCTCCCTTTGTGTGCGCCATTGTAGCACGTGTGTAGCCCAAGCCATAAGGGGCATGATGATTTGACGTCATCCCCGCCTTCCTCCGGGTCATCCCCGGCAGTCCCTCCAGAGTGCCCACCATGATGTGCTGGCTACTGGAAGCAGGGGTTGCGCTCGTTGCGGGACTTAACCCAACATCTCACGACACGAGCTGACGACAACCATGCACCACCTGTCTCCGCTGCCCCGAGGGGAGGGGGCCGTTACGCCCCTGTCAGCGGGATGTCAAGGCTTGGTAAGGTTCTTCGCGTTGCTTCGGATTAAACCACATGCTCCACCGCTTGTGCGGGTCCCCGTCAATTCCTTT
>CAJTFD010000071.1 GCA_910575625.1 Clostridia bacterium | reverse complement strand
ACCTACCAGGAGGCCGAACTGCCGGAGCTGGGCGAGGGGGAAGAAATTGATACTTCTATCCCCGCTGACCCTGATGTAAAAAACTATTCCTATACCGTTGTGGACGGTGCGGTGTACTATCGGGAAAACAGCCGCATGGTGCGCCCTGACTTAAACGCCACCGCCGAGGCCCGCGTAAAAGGGCTGGTGGAACTGCGGGACTGTGTGCAGAAGCTCATCGCACAGCAGATGGACAGCTTTGTTTCGGATACGGCAATCCGTGAAACCCAGGCCGAATTGAACCGGCTCTATGACGCATTTTCCGCAAAGTACGGGCTTATCAATGACCGGGGGAACCGGCTGGCCTTTGCCGATGATTCCAGCTATTATCTGCTCTGCGCGCTGGAAGTCATTGACGATGACGGACATCTGAAGCAAAAGGCGGATATGTTCACCAAGCGCACCATCAAGCCCCATCAGGCTGTTACTGCGGTGGACACCGCCAGTGAAGCCCTGGCTGTTTCCATCGCGGAAAAGGCTGAGGTGGATATGGCGTACATGGCCGAACTGAGCGGCAAAACCCAGGAGGAATTGGCGCAGGAGCTGCGGGGCGTGATCTTCCGCCTGCCAGGACCACTGGCGGAGGGGGAAACGCCCCGTTATGTGACAGCGGACGAATACCTCTCCGGCAACGTGCGCCGGAAACTGCGGCAGGCACAGCGGGCGGCGGACAAAGACCCCGCCTTTTCTGTCAATGTGGAGGCGCTCACCGCCGCCCAGCCCAAGGATTTGGACGCATCGGAAATCGAGGTGCGCCTGGGNGCTACCTGGATTGACAAAGACTATATCCAGCAATTCATGTACGAAACCTTCCACACCCCGTACTATCTGCAAGGGAAGATTGAGGTCAAGTATGTCCCCTACACCGCCGAGTGGCAGATCACCAGCAAAAACGCCGTTGGGTACGGCGATGTAGCCGCCAATACCACCTACGGAACCGACCGGGCCAACGCCTACAAGATTCTGGAGGACAGCTTAAACCTGCGGGATGTCCGCATCTATGACACCGTTGAGGACGCCGAGGGGCGGGAGCGCCGGGTACTCAACGCCAAAGAAACCACCCTTGCCGCCCAGAAGCAGATGGCGATCCGGGAAGCCTTCCGGGACTGGATTTGGAAGGACCCACAGCGGCGGCAGACGCTGGTGCGCCAGTACAACGAGGAAATGAACAGCATCCGCCCCCGCGAGTATGACGGGCAGCATATCCGGTTTGCGGGCATGAACCCGGAAATTACGTTACGGGAACACCAGAAAAACGCCATCGCCCATGTGCTGTACGGCGGGAATACCCTGCTGGCCCATGAGGTGGGCGCNGGCAAGACCTTTGAAATGGTAGCCGCCGCGATGGAATCCAAGCGGCTGGGCCTGTGCCAGAAATCCCTCTTTGTGGTGCCGAACCACCTGACCGAGCAGTGGGCCTCCGAGTTTTTACGGCTCTACCCTTCCGCGAATATCCTTGTCACCACCAAAAAGGATTTTGAAAGCCACAACCGCAAGAAATTCTGCGCCAGAATCGCCACCGGGGACTATGACGCGGTGATTATCGGACACAGCCAGTTTGAGCGTATTCCCATCAGCCGGGAACGGCAGGAGCGCCTGCTGCGGGAGCAGATCAACGAGATTACCGACGGGATTGCCGAGGTGGAGGCCAGCGGCGGGGAACGCTTTACCGTCAAGCAGCTGGAACGCACCAAAAAATCGTTGGAGGCAAGGCTGGAAAAATTGCAGGCCGAGGGCCGCAAGGACGATGTGATTACCTTTGAGCAGCTGGGCGTGGACCGGCTGTTTGTGGACGAGAGCCACAATTATAAAAACCTCTTTTTATACACCAAAATGCGGAATGTGGCGGGGCTTTCCACCACAGACGCGCAGAAATCCTCCGATATGTTTGCCAAATGCCGCTACATGGACGAGATCACCGGCAGCCGGGGCGTTGTGTTCGCCACCGGAACGCC
>CAJTFD010000070.1 GCA_910575625.1 Clostridia bacterium | reverse complement strand
ATAGATGGGTGCTAAAAACACCCGCCCCCGGACATGCAGGACATGCGGTGCCGTTTTCCCTGGCGGCCCGCGTGCCTGGTATTGCCCGGATTGTAGGGCGGCAAGGCACACAGATCACTGTCGCTGGATATATCCACTGTGTACGAACCCAAAATACCTCCCGGCGATCCGCACATAATACCATTTCTCGCCACTCTCATCTTTCTGCGTGAAATCCATCACATCCACCAGGTTCCCCTGTGTCAGCTGTGGATAAGCCTTGATGGTCGGATATCCAGTCCCGGCCCAGGTGCGCACGTTCAGCTTGTCTGCTGTCACTTTCCCAACAAACAGCCGCTTGGTCTTATCCTGTTTTCCAGAAATGACCGTGGATGCCGCCGTCTTGCCATCGTGGCTGATATATCTGGTATAAACATACCCGATGCCGATACCAGCGACTTTTACGTGTGTCCAGCTGCCGGAAATCTTCCCGTCAACCTCAAACCGGTTTCCCTTCATCAGTTCGCCTAGGACTACCCCATTCGGTTCTGCTCGGACATACAGGTTGTCTACTTTCGATGTGGCTGTCCCCGTTGCTTTCCAGGTTTCTTGCGGCATGTTTCCCGGCGCACTTCCTGCGTATTTCGGGCGTACGATAGCCTGGATCTGGCTGGCGTACCGCGTCCGGCGCATGACCTGACCACCGTTGCTGTCATTGCCAGTAGATGTGTTCCCTTCAATAGTCGTATAGCTTACGCCATTGTAGGATTCAACAAAGCCGATATGATCAGCTACACCATCGCCATCCCAATCGAACAGGGCGATATCCCCATACCTGGCCGTTTCTTTCGGCACGATCAGCCCATTTTGTTCCGCCCAGTTGTAAACTGTCGGGCAATAGGCTGTCTTCTGACCATCATAAAACAGGATGGACAATCCACACATCCTGAAGATATCCCAGACGAACGCGCAGCACCACGGATACCAATCTCCAGATACCGCGCCGCCGTAATAATGCGTGTTGAAGATGACATTGTTGCTCCCCGGCGGGTCTTCTCTTGTCCCGATATAGGATGCCGCCTTATCCATGGTCAGTTTTGCTTGGTCCACTTTATCATCCTCCCCCGTATCGTATTTGATGAGATCATATTGTCCGATGATGGACATGACATTGGTCACATAGGTCGGGCTGGAGGCATATCCGCCATCTTTTATAGCCTGGATGCATGTCTGGGCATCCGTCTGTCCGCAGGCACTGGCATACCTGTCCAGCCCCGTTATCAGGTCATAGTAATCCGCCACGGAATCTGCCAGGCTGTCATATGCCCTGAAGAGATCCGTGATGGTGGTATAGTCCCGGCCATTATAACATTCCTGGGTTTTGGTGCTGTACACCCGGCCTGTCCAGCCTGTACCGGCCTTGATGCCGAAATAAGCGTTGGCCTTCACCATCAAGGGGGACGTGCCCCAGCCGGTCTCTAAAGCCGCCTGGGCGATACAGACAGAGGGGAGCGTCCATTTCCGGCCAGCGTTTTTCCTCTTTTGGCATTCAGCCACCGCCAGGACTGACAGCTGGCTGATAAAGTTATCTACCTGTGTTTTTGTTGACATCTACGCACCTCCATCTATTTGGTGATAATGGATATGATGCTATCCATATTGTATAGCCCTACCCATTTTTCATCTTTGATGATGATAAAGCATCTGCCATCATACTTGTAATCTGTCCATTCCTTCTTTTTCCACTTAGCGATCTGCCCGTTTTTAAATACTATCTTTATCATCGTTTGCCTCCCGTCTCACTGATCAATTTCTGACACATCTGTGATAGCTCCAAGGATCTCTGGGGTGCTATTGCCTGCATCCGCCAACCCTTCACCGATCACATATCCTACTACTGTAGCCCCTGCCATGATGATGGCAGACACCTGGGCCGCCTCGCTCTCTGTGCCACCTGTCGCCACGACCAGCAGCGATACAAATCCGCATATGGACACCCATAACTTCCTGCTCGTCAGTTTCCTCTTCCAGTTGATGTTCTCCATCATAGTCTCCTCCTCCCTTACATCCCTATCTGTTTAAATATGTACCCAACGACTGCCCCGATGACCGCCGT
>CAJTFD010000069.1 GCA_910575625.1 Clostridia bacterium | reverse complement strand
CTCATCCTTTGAAAAAGCAGCATAATACACAGGTTCTCCATTTTTTCCAATAAAATCATCTTGTGTCAATTGGCAGACTGTCATGCATTTCCCACAATCAGAACATTTTACATTATCAACATATGCCTCAAAAAAACCTTCCGGATTTCTTTCCATATGGATGGCTTCTTCTGGACATATATTCATACAAGCACTACATGCAGTACAGGAGCCTATTTCTTTATCCATTTTTTCTATTAATGCACTTTTATCCATCAACTCATCATCCCTATCCTATATTTAATCAATCACATCAAAACAATTTTCTGTTTGTAATTTTGGAAGGATCATCTCTAACTTTTCTTTTTCTTGTATCCAAGTCTTTTCCATGTGTTCTATCGCTCTCATAAGTTCACCTATATCAACTTTAAAACGTACATCAAAAATATATCTCTTCTGCTCAAACAATGTCAGTAATTCTTTATATTTTTGTGCCCATCCTATGGCTATGCATGGAATTTTTTCTTTATATGAATGTATGATCGCATGATATCTAGATGCAATAATATATTGAAACTCCCGTACTAGACAACTATATTCCAAACAATCCAATCTTTTTTTGTACAAGAATACATGTTCGTTTTTTAAAAACATCTTATAAATATCATTACATACTTGTTCATCGTCTGAATGTGCAATGATATAAATATTTTTACCCATTTTTAGAAGTTTTACGATAATATATTTATATATTTCAATTATTTGGTCTTTACTGCAAAATTCATAAGTCCTAATATTGGGTATAATACCAACATTACAGTCTGTTTCTAACTTATATGAACCCAATTGTAGACCTTTCAAATATACATTATCAATAATAATCTCTCTATTTTGCAGCACCATATCCTTTGACAATTTAACATTTTTTAAATTATATTTTTGGATCAGAAGATCATATCCTTCTTTTTCCCTAGCAAATATCACTGTTGCATGCATAAGTCCTTTTTTTACTTTTTCATCCAAATCCGTTTTAAAATCAAAAGGTCCAAAGGATTGCGGCATGTAATAAATAGGAATCTTGTTATTCTTTGCCAATAAAAGAATCTGTATAAAGTGATCACAATTCCATTTTGATGCAAGAGCATATCCACTTACATCAATGATCGCCTTTAATTGTGGTATTAAATCATATAACTGACTATATATCCCTACACCATCCCGGATAATATGAAATTGATATTTACTCAGGACCGGATCTGGGTAATTATCAATTGGGTCAATTGGCAAGTAATAAATATCACATTTGGGATATTTTTTCTTTAATTCACTAACTGTAACAAAAAGCATGGATTGCGCACCTTTATTTTCAAACTGAGCACCAGTTACAAGAAAAATGTTACCCAATCCTTTATTTTCTCTTTGCCAAATCGAATGTAATGGCCCTCCTAAGATTTTATTTTCATATTCCCCATTTATCAGCAGATTTATTGGCAACAACCTTTTTCTACCAATTCCCCTTTTTCTAAACCATTCTATAGCATCAGGAATAAAATAAAATGGGGGAATGAGTATAGGCAGATCAGAACCTATTATTTTATCATCCTCTTTATTATCCCCAAACTTTTCATCTATAATCGCATAAATTCTATCAGAATATTTTAGCTTCTCTATAAATATTTCTCCGACCACCCCACATCTATATAAAATTACTTTTTCCAATCCCCAATCATCTAAAATTTTCTCCAACACGATTTTTTTTGCATCCAATACTGCATATTCTACAAGTAATTTCTGTAGAAATCTATTTTGAAGAACAACATTCATTTGTGACAAAATAAGATTTGACGCATAACTAAATCCATATTCTTTATAATATTTCCAGAAGTAACTATAGTTTTTTGGTTTAATAGGCTTGATATATAGGTCATTATTGCCTGGTGACAAGTTTTTTCCAAAATCTATCCAGTTACAAATTGATAAAACCATCTGTCTTCCTTTATCACTAAAAACAGAAACTTGCGTTAGCCCTTTTTCTTGAATTTCATCCTTTTTTCCATTCTCATAATATGTTTCCAGAAATATATCTGTATTCAAATCCTTTTTGTCCCATGAACATTGATAACACTCTTCCTTAAATATAAGCCCTTGGTTCTTTAAAA
>CAJTFD010000068.1 GCA_910575625.1 Clostridia bacterium | reverse complement strand
CTCCAGTCGATGGCCCTGTCGATCAGCCGGAGTAAGTGGTCCTGGGGGACCATATCATCCATACAGAAGACCATCATCTGGTCCCTCTTCTTATCTATCTTTTTTGTCATCATAAAAAACACCGCCTTCCTGATATCTTCCATTATATCAGAGGGCGGTCATGAATACAGTACTTTGTCTACAGTCTGCGATAGGGCTTTCGCCCTATCACTTTTTTTAACGCCGTATTTGGCGTTTTAAGCCGTTGGATCTAATTACATGACTTATTGATCGAATCTAACTATAAAATCGCTAAAAGGGGCAAATACGGGCTTTAAAATCTATATCTATACAATAGGACGGTAACACCAAGAATATCAAAATTGAATAAATCGAATCTTGTTCTAAAGTCGGAATTGTATACATAATTCTATACAATTTAAAGGAAACCCGCATAAAATAAGGCTTTATAAAATTTATCATAAAAATGGGCATTTCAACTTTAGAACAAACCCAAAAATCAAAAATCCCTTATTTAATCCATTTCTTGAATTTAAAATAAAATTTTGTTCTAATGTTCTAAAGTTGTTTGGGAGGTAGCCCTATATTAAATACAAAAACATTTAAGCAAAAATACCCTTGAATTATGTACACAATTCAAAAGAACACTGATTCTATCGATAAACAATTCACTTTTACCCCTCCAGTACAGCTCATATAATGATTAGCTGTGACTAACTAAAATAAAAACACATATACGTATTTTATATACTTAACTTTAGAACAAATAATAAAATAATATACAAAATAGGTATAAAAATATATAATAATATTGCAAAAATAAAATTTTATTTAACTCGACGTGTTCTAAAGTTCAAATCCAACTTTAGAACAAAATTTTTCATGACACCCCACACTGCTAACGTACAACATACTTTATAGAGTGTTCTAAAGTTGTTAGGACTTTAGAACAAAACTTCCAACTTTAGAACATTGTGCATATTTACTAGAAACATATGTTCGAAGATTTAGGCTGATTTAACAGTTTTGTAACATTTGTTCTAAAGTTTGTTCTAAAGTTGAGGAGCAACTTTAGAACACGCGAAAAAAATTAACTACAATTTAGTATAATAGTCTGAAAACTTTGGTACTGCTATATTTTGCAATCCAATAGTTTAAAATTGATATAAAGATACTAAGACCAACTACACATCCCCGACGCCTGGTAGGGCGTAAGGGGATGTTACGTTCTATGCATGACTATCGCAGAACCATTTTTTATTGTCTTACATCCTTCCAGATCAATGATCTGATACGTTATCCGGGGGCTGACCCGCAACGCGGGCAGCCCTATTCTTTTTCTGTGCTCTGCACCGGGATAGCCCGAAAAAAACTCAAAGGGGGAATCTTCATGGATTTATTTTATGTATATCTGAATTTATATCCAGGAAAAGCGGATATCATCTTAAATGCAATCAAAGCAGGCATAGCTGAAGCAGATACCACGCATCTGAAGGGCAAAGACAGGACTGACACGATCAGCAGCCATATCATGGATGCGCTGGATTGATGCTAGAGCCAGAAACTGTGTTATAAGCCCGTTGATGAGATAACGTACAAGCGAGGTTGAGCATTCCAATAATCCTTGATCCCATACGGGTTTTTATGGCTTCCGACCTCGCCTGGATAAGATCTCATTATCATACACCCCCTTTTTCTTCCATCCCCGTGGGTTTTTCTTTTTATCTCCGTAAAAATAAGATTTTATGGATATGATGCGCCCCCTGCTGGGGGCAGGGGCGCGATCGTGTAGATTTCAATCTTCTGATCCTATTTCTTGAGAACATATACATATTCTCTGATCGTAAGAACACACTGAATGTGGATTTAGGATCTATCGTCCATATCGCTTTATCCAGTATGCTTCCCCCGCTGTAGCGGGGAAAGCATACTGAAAATTTTAATGATAAAGATTACGGGAATAAAAGAAAAACCCACGGGGATGGAAGAAAAAGGGTTGGTACTCCTCATATGATATAACATCTCGTATCCATGCATTATTTAACCTTTCATAACTATAATTTAATATCGTGCGCCCTGTGTAAGCAGGGGCACGATATTAAATATATTAAATTACTAAAGTATTAAATATATTAGATGTCAGTGACGGCCTAAAATTCCTTATTTTATAAGCATTCTCGCAAAAAGGACGCTCCACTTTAGCGAAATCCCTACTCCTGTTTAGCAAAATATTTACTCCATCTTAGCGAAACTCTTACTCTACTTCGACGAAATATCTATTCTATTTCAGCGAAAATCAATATTGCAATTTTCTCCTATGTCATGAAATGCCTATCCGATATAACTATAAAGAGGTCTCAGCCTATCAGCTGGGATTTTTTTATGATAGAGACAACATCCCTTTAACCCCATACCAAAACCAA
>CAJTFD010000067.1 GCA_910575625.1 Clostridia bacterium | reverse complement strand
AGGGCAATCTTTGAATATATAGAGGGCTGGTATAACCGCAAACGAATCCATAGTGCAATTGGTTATATGACACCTCAGCAAAAGGAGGATGAGGAACTCAAAAAAGCAGCATAATCTTTCGACTTTTTTTGTCCAAAGTATTGACATAGATCCAAACTGCAGGATTGGCGGCAAACACACGCTGAAATGCGTGGGGAAGAACCCAAGGCTGGCGCAGGCGAAATCGAAGAACGACAAGAACATCTCCGGCCTCCTAAACCAGATTGAGGCGGGGAGGATAGGGATACACACCTTTACCAACGCCTCCGCCTATACGGTGGCGGAGACCAATGTGCGGATCATCAGCATTGAGTTCGCGGCGAAGGAGGAGACCCATGTGCAGTTTTTCGGGCAGGTGCTGGTGGATGTGTCCGCAGGGCAGGTGAGCCGTTCTGCCAGTGCGAAAGGGAGCATCGTGGTTCCGTTCCTGGCAGGGAGCGGCGGGGATACAGGAACAGGCACGGATGCCGGAACAGACACCAGGGCGGATGCCGGGGACGGCAGCGGCGGCCAGGGGACAGATACAGAAAGCGTCACGGTGGACGTGGAGCTTCCGGTCACATGGACGGAGGACGGGAAGGCGGTGGTGTATGTCACTTATGAATTCAATGATTCCGAGATCCTCATCCATTGCCCGGTGGAGACCTGGGGGAGCGGGAAACACATCCTCTCCCTCTATTATCCGATTGATAACCTCGTGCCGAACATCACGAACACCTTCAGCGTCCACCTGCGGATGGAGGGCGGCACGGCGGCAATCAGTACGGGCGGGTGCATCGCCTCCATCAGCGGCCAGGGCATGGCTGTGGGCGCGGCGTGGGACGGCACCATCACGGTGGAGGAATATGTGCAGCCGTTCGCGGTCGGGGGTGGCCTGCAGGCGAAGGCGTTCTCCGGGGAGATGGGATTTGAAACGATGGAACTGGTAAAGAAATATTATTCGGACAGCATCGGGAAGGCGGCCATCGGCGCGTTCGGGAAGCCCGTGGAGCTTCCGGAGGAAGGAGAGGGGACAGGATGAAGCTGAAAGGGAAGATGGTACTGGAACTGACAGATACAGCCACAGGGGAAGTGGAGAGCGTTACAGAGGAGAACATGGTGACGGAGGCGGTGAACGACATCCTGGGCATGAACCCCATGGGCGTGTTCTACTCCGAGGAGAACCTGGCGGATGTCTTTAACTGGAATGGGGCGATGCTCCCCATCTGCCCGAACATGGTCGGCGGCATCCTGCTCTTCCCCAAAACGCTGGAGGAGGATGCCGCACACATTTATGAGATGTCGGATAACCTCCCGGTGGCCTATGCCTCCAACAACGTGAACACCACGGCGAACACGGCCAGGGGCAGCATGAACCAGACGGAGAGCAAGGCGTTAGAAAACGGCTATAAATTTGTGTGGGAATTTACACCCAGCCAGGGCAACGGCACCATCGCGGCGGTGGCGCTGACCAGCGCCCAGGGCGGGCAGAACGCCTACGGGAGCCTGGTGGGGGACGCCAGCACGTTCCTCAGGATAAAGAAGCTGGACATCGGCGACCTTGGGAAAGCGAAACAGGCGGTGCTGTTCGAGGCGGTGGAGCTGGATTTTGAAAAGGACCTGCTGTATTCCATCACCTTTGCGGATTCCAGCGTGCGGATACGGAAAGTCCGCATCCCCATCTTCACCATCGGGCTGAATGAGAAGCTGGACGATTCCACCTACACGGTGCTGGAAGACCACCTCGTGCCGACGGAGACCTTCCTGTTCCTGGGCAGCTACACGAAGTATGGGGAGTTCATGGACGGGAAGGACGGGTACTGGTACGGCTTCTCCAACCAGGCGAATTCCTCCGGGAACGCAAGGATGCTGTGGGTAAAGATATCCAAGGCGGACTATACCGTGACGGAGGGGGAATGGACGCTGTCCAACGCAAGGCTGATGGCGGTGGGGGAGCGGGACATGGAGGACAGCTACCCCGAAAGGAAGTGCCGCTGCTGTATGCGGAACGGATACCTGTATGTCCCTGCGTATGACAAAAAGGGCATTTATAAAATAAACGTGGCGAATTCCGCAGACGTGGCGCTGGTCGCTTTCGGCTTCACTTCCAAGATGAAGCCGCTGTGCGAGTCCGCGACCTGCGAGCTGTACCTTACGCTGATCGGGGACCTGATCATCGGCGGGGACTTCCAGGTCACGGCAGACGACATGGTCATCCACACCCAGGGGAGCGTGAGGCTCGGCAGCGCGGCGACGCCGCTGTTCCAGTATAAGCAGTTCCTGGTGGGGTGGGGAGGCAGCTACGGGAACGAATACCGCCATATGTACCTGCTGACGCCCTACCTTGCCACCATCAACAACCTTTCCTCGGCGGTGGTGAAGGACGCCAACAAGACCATGATGGATCTATGTCAATACTTTGGACAAAAAAAGTCGAAAGATTATGCTGCTTTTTTGAGTTCCTCATCCTCCTTTTGCTGAGGTGTCATATAACCAATTGCACTATGGATTCGTTTGCGGTTATACCAGCCCTCTATATATTCAAAGATTGCCCT
>CAJTFD010000066.1 GCA_910575625.1 Clostridia bacterium | reverse complement strand
CGAAGGGAGGCCGCGGCGGGGCAAAGCTGCAGGTACGGACAGATAGGCCGTTCAAGGCCGTCATATCGAACATAGGGGGAGAGGGGCGGAAAGCGTTCATCGCCCAGATGCCCAGCAAGCATAAGGGCATCTTCCAGAGGAGGGCCGGGGAGTACATGAAAAAGTCCCCGAGGCTGTCGAAGGCCGGCAACGCCAGGAAGTCCCAGCATACGGAGCGGATAAAGGAACTCTTTGGGCCGTCACCGGTCAAGATGGTAGAGGGCGCATACGGGGGACGTGCCAGGTTCACGGAAGGGATGGGGCCAGAGATAAAAGACCTATTCCAAAAATATTTCGGGCAGCAGGTCGGGCTCATACTGGGCAAAAAGAAAGGAGGGGGCGCATAGATGACAGCAGCACATCTACAAGATGCACTCATGGAGGATGTTAGGGAGATACTCAAAGATATCATCACGGAAGACAAGTCCGGGGAGCGGGTGGAGGGAGTGAACGTCTTCGCACAGCAGCTCCCGGTCTTCAGGGCACGCGAGGGGGATGCCTCAAAAACCCTGCCCTATGCCGTTGTGAAGTTGCTCGACGGCGTGACGGCGAACGAGGATCCCTGGACGGTGACAGCGGGCATCTATCTCGGCGTCCGCGATATGGACCAGGAGAACCAGGGGCACAGGCATGTGCTGGTGATGATACAGCGGATCATCGACCGCTTCGTATCGGAGCCCCTGCTGGATGACCGATACTGGGCGCAGCCAGAGATGGAATGGGCGCTGGACACAGAAGACCTCTACCCCAATTTCTACGGGGCCGTCTGCATCAAGTTCAGCGTACCAAAGATAGGGAGGAGGATGACAGAGTATGACTGAAATAGATAAAAAAGATGGATCAGGGACGTTGCAGTCCGAGGATACAAAAACGGCGGCGGTGAAAGAAAAGAAAGCCACGGACAAGGCTAAGGAACAAGAGACCGGGTTAAAAGGACCCTGGATGTATGTCGGCCCGAGCGTCCCGGGTATCGGGATCCAGAACCGGGTATACACAGAGATACCGGCAGATGCAGCAGGATGGGCTAAAGATGTGCCTGAAGTGGGACTGCTGTTCATCCCGGTCAAGGATTACCCGATGGCTAACAGGATGCTGCGCGAGGGGACAGGCTACATCTATGATGCATACTGCAAGGCAGCACAGATCAGGAAAGGAGGCGATGGGGCATGAGCGCACATCATGGGATATCGATCATAGAAGAGGCGACGGCGCTGACCGTGCCGATCACGGGCTACAGTGCCGTACAAGTGGTGATCGGCACAGCGCCTGTGAACATGCTGGACGACCCGACCAGCGCCGTCAATATGCCCATCATGGCCACGAAAGCGACGGAGGCCATGGAAAAACTGGGGTATTGCACGGACTTCAATAAGTACACGTTGTGTCAGAGCATGTATGTGACCAGCAACATCTACAGGGTGTCCCCAGTGGTCTACATCAATGTCTTAGATCCGGGGAAACACAAAAAGACCCTTGAGGCGACCGAGGCAACCGTCGATGCACTCCGCGCAGTCGTTGAAACGACCGGCATCCTCCGGGAAGGCCTGGCCGTGACTGCCGGGGAGACGGCACTGGAACTGTCAAGAGACTATACAGCCAGTTACGATACCAACGGATATCTGGTCATCAACTTAGTGGCCGGTGGTGCGGGCTCTGGAGCGGAAAAGGTCAGCGTATCCGGTCACGCACTGGATCCCACAAAAGTGACGAAAGACGATATCATCGGCGCATATGACCCGGCAACGGGGGCGGAGACAGGCATGGAACTGATCCGGCAGGTGTACCCCAGGTTCGGTATCATACCGAGCCTAGCCTTGGCCCCAGGATATTCCCAGATCCCAGAGGTGGGCATCGCCCTGTCTGCAAAGATGGCGGACATAAACGGTGTGTTCAAAGGAATCGCCCTCCTGGATCTGGATACAGAGAAGGCCAGGAAATACACGGATTGTAAGGAGGTAAAGGAGAGCAGCGGGTTTACATCAGAGTTCTGTTATCCGTTATGGCCCTGCTTCATGGTCGGAGAGACGGTACTTGCCGCGTCGGCAGTCGTCGGGGGCCTGATATCATATATGGATGCCTCAAATGGCGATGTGCCATACCTATACCCATCCAACAAGGCCCTGGGCATCACGGGTACATGCCTGGCAGATGGGACGGAGGTCATCATGGACCAGGACCACGCGACCGCAGTGAATGCGTTCGGCATCACCACAGCTTTTAACTCCAACGGGTGGAGGTTGTGGGGCAACTATACAGGCGCGTACCCGGCTGTCACGGACGTCAAGGATATGTGGCTGGCCGTCCGCAGGATGTTCAATTACCAGGGGAACACTTTCATCCAGACATATCTCCACAAAGTGGACGACCCGATGAACAGCCGACTTATAGAGAGTGTCGTGGATTCAGAGAATATACGGTGCGGTGCCCTTGCGCCTGATATGTGGGCGGGGGCATCGATCGAGTATACGGCTGAGGACAACCCAGACACGGATATCCTGGCCGGGAAGATGACGTTCAGGCAGCGCATCGCCCCGTACACACCGGCACAGTATATCGTGAACAGGTTATCTTATGACGTGGCGATGCTGCGGACAGCATTGACCGGGGAAGGGGGTGAGTGAGTATG
>CAJTFD010000065.1 GCA_910575625.1 Clostridia bacterium | reverse complement strand
GACAGTGCAGCGACACGTTGTCGCATATAAACTTTGCGTAGGATTTTCCTGCAAAGAGGTAAAAGTGACGGAAAGGCAACAGCCTTTCTAACTGATATTCCGAGAAGTGGAATGACGGGGTAACGCCCTGAAACGCTTCCCTTGATACTGCGTTGGAAGAAACGGGACGTATTTCCCACAACTGACACAGCACGCTGAAGTCGGCTGTCTGCACCTGCGACTGTCCCTTTTGGGGATAAAGCAAAACCGAGCCAGAGGTGGCCGGGGGTGTTAGGCCGGAGGTCTATAAAGTACCTATGTCCAGAATGCGGCTGACTACCGCTGACAAAAGCCCGAATGTACAGGTCTATAACGGGATATGGTAGAAATGCCATAGCCGTGAAAACGGCGTATGTGGGGGAAAGTAAGATTTGTCGATATGAAATTCCCTATGGTGTTACAGGCATCATCAAGCATACAGGCCTAAAGGGCAGGGTTAAGGGTATTATGCACAGATAGGAATATCGGAACGTGGAAAGCCCCGGATGTGGAGTGGATACGCACGATGAAGCACTGAACGGGAAAATCGTGTCGCCCTTATGGGAGGTGCGGTATAACCGTTCTTAATCCGGGAGGAAAGAGCAGCCATGCTACCTGTGAAGCCGTGAACAAAGTAAGCGGTGGAGGGACGGGCTGTAGTCAGGAACAGAAATAAAATCATAATCAATAAACACGCATAGGTTCGAGTAGGACTAAGAAAGGCGAAAATCCAAACGAAAGTGAGGACAAGTAACCGACTATGGCAACAGGAAAGGCACAAAAGAAAGATAAGTTAAGGCACGCCGAGTATTATGACTTTCAGGAAATTCAAGATAAGCTGTACGCCGACAGCAGTAAGGGTAAAGTTTTCAAACATCTGGTTGAAATCATTGCATTGCCCNAAAATATACGGCTGGCATACCGCAACATCAAGAAAAACCATGGGAGCATGACACCCGGCACAGATGGAAAAACAATTACAGAATTAGCAACACTCTCTGATGAACAGCTAATTTCTTCCGTACAGCACAAGTTAGACTGGTACGTTCCGCAAAGTGTCCGGCGGGTAGAGATTCCGAAAGGAAATGACCCAACAAAGAAACGCCCGCTTGGAATACCGACAATTATGGACAGGCTGATACAACAGTGCGTATTGCAGGTCATGGAGCCGATATGTGAGGCTAAATTCCACGACCATAGCTATGGATTCCGCCCTAACAGGAACCAACAGCACGCAATCGCTCAGGTTCATAAGGATATGCAGAGAAGCAATCTCCACTATGTCGTAGATATAGACATCAAGGGGTTCTTCGACAACGTGAACCACGGAAAACTGCTGAAACAGCTCTGGACAATGGGAATCCATGACAAAAAGCTGCTCTGTATCCTATCCGCTATGTTAAAAGCGGAGGTGGCCGGGATTGGATTCCCGGAAGTCGGGACGCCGCAGGGCGGTATTATCTCGCCCCTGCTCTCCAATGTAGTTCTGAATGAATTAGATTGGTGGATTGCGAGTCAATGGGAAGAAATACCGACAGAGTTCCCGTATAAGGAAACAGTCAATCCGAATGGAAGCGTGAGTAAAAGCCATAAGTTTTCCGCACTGCGGAGGACAAAACTGAAAGAAGTTACCTGCGTCCGATATGCTGATGATTTTAAGATATTTACAAACAGCTATCAAAATGCAGTGAAGCTATTCCACGCAACCAAAAGCTGGCTCCATGAAAGGCTCGCTCTTGAAATCAGCCCTGAAAAATCGAAGGTGATTAACCTGAAAGAGCAGTATTCAGAGTTTCTCGGTTTCAAGCTAAAGGTTATCCCCCGTGGGAAACGGAGCGACGGACGCACCAAATATGTAGTGGAGAGCCATATCAGAGAGAAATCTATCGCGAAAATAAAACCAAACTTAAAACGGCTGATTTACGACATTGAGTTCCCGTCACAAGGCAAGCGTACTGAATATCAGGCGATTTGCCGCTACAACGTTTATGTAATGGGAATCCATGACTACTATCAATTAGCCACAAAGGTCTGCGACGACCTTACGCCATTCGCCTTATCTGTCCACAAGAGCCTGCGGGCAAGACTGAAAGAACGGGTTAAAACTGCAAAACAGGTCAGGAAAAGGAAACTTCCGTGTGAAGTCCCAAAAGTTATCAGGGAACGGTATGGGAAGAGCAAACAGCTCCGATATGTAGCCGGACACGCAGTTGTCCCGGTAGGTTACATACGGCACAAGCCCCCAAAGTCCATGAACCGCAAAATTAATTCTTATACGCCCGAGGGCAGAGCCGAAATCCATAAGAATCTGGACAGAATCGATATGACGGTTCTTCATTACCTGATGAGGAACCCGGTTCTATACCGTACTATCGAATACAACGATAACAGGCTTTCACTATATTCGGCCCAAATGGGAAAATGTGCCGTATCTGGCAAAGTGCTTTCTATTGGCGATATTCATTGCCATCACAAAGTGCCACGGTATTTAGGCGGCAAGGACAACTATCAAAATCTGGTGTTGGTATGTGAAGATGTACATCATCTGATTCATGCCACAAACCCTGATATTATCAGAAAGTATATGGAAATCCTAGGCCTTGACCAAAAGCAGAAAGAAAAACTCAATAAGTTAAGAAGCCTTGTCCACGTTGAGAGTTATTGAGATGAAATAAAATCTGTTCCTGATGGCAAGCCGGGTGAGCTGAAAGGTTCACGCCCGGTTTAGGGCGGGGGAAAATCCGGAGATAACATCAAAGGATTACCTATCGCTATT
>CAJTFD010000064.1 GCA_910575625.1 Clostridia bacterium | reverse complement strand
CCGGAGATCTGCGTAAGGCTCACTGAACCACTCTTGTGGGATATAGAGCTGATAGTCTACGAGACCATATCCTTTATCCCCAGCATAGGCCAGGAATACACCGCATTGGCAGTTCTCGGTCTTGCCAAGACGTCCACAATATTGACGTTTCACGCCAACGGAGTGCCGGCCTTTCTTCACGAAGCTCGTATCGTCTACTGACAACATGCCACGGGGAGACCCTATCTGCTCGGAGAGCAGCCTCTGGTAGATCTCCAAGATAGGCTGTTCTTTAAAAGGTGAACGTGAAAAGAACTGCTGTAGGGGCCTGACGTACTCCTCACCTGAGAAGTATAAGGCTATCGGTTCGATAGATTTCCGTTCTAATGGGCTCAATAGTCCACGGATGACCGTTTGGAACGCCTTTTTCTGAGGGTTAGAAAAGCAGAGGGAGTAATGTTGCAGATAGCTTTCCAGTTCTGTCTGGAGTTGGGTATCATTTTCTTTATCAGAACACCAGGTTTCTAATGCGATAGGATCGAACATTGTAGGGTACATCATGATCATCAACCCCTTTTTTCTTGATTATATCAGAATATTTTGTTGTAATCAATAAATCAGCAGAAAATACCCCTATATATTCGAAGGCATCGAATAAAACTTAAATGTTCGCTGTAGTACTAGAGTGTGTCTGAAAACCCATTCACGCCACCTGCAAGCCCCACTTTGCGGCAGATCCTTTTTCTCCTGTATTTTTGCTGTGGGCTACATCTGTCAGAATTTTGATCCTCCTCTACGATACAGCTGTAAGAGTCAGTGAGCTTCTCAAATCCGCTTATGTGATATCACGGCAGAAACAAAACATCCAAATATTTTCATGACCGGCAAAGGCAACAAAGAGAGGACCATATAATTGACAACTAAGGCGGCTGGACACCTTAAGGAGTATATGCGTGTATATCACAGCAATCCTTCTAAAAAAGCCTACTTATTTTCCACAACGATAAAAGGTGTGACAGACAGGATGTCCGTTGGAAATGTCCAGAGGATTACTAAAAAATATGCAGCCCTGGTAAGTGAGGCAGGGATCAGCATTCCAGATCCAGTCCATTGCCACATGTTCCGGCGGACCAGGGCCACAAATCTTTACCAGGATGGGATCGCCATTGAACTTGTCTCTACAGTGTTAGGACATGCCAGGACTGATACAACCAAAAACTACTATGCAGAGCAGTCTGTTGAACAGCTTCGGGGAGCAATGGAATCTGTTCCAACACCCATACCTGATGAAGCGGCAATGTGGGAGGGCAGTGAAGATGAAATGGCAAGGATTTGTGGATCGTGCTAACGAATAATGCTCATCTTTTAGTAGTAAAGTTCCTTATTTCTCAGCATTCTTTAAAATGATCAACATTTTGGAATGCTGAGTATAAGGCTTCCACCTCTTTGGTGTTCCTGTCCTTTGCGGGCACAAGGATATCCTTGTTTACATCTTTATCATGCAGCATGGAATGGGCGGTTTCATGCACCATCGTCTTTAAGGTCTGGCTCTCGCTCATGCCTTCCTGCACCGCAATCCGTTTTTCTGTGGGGCTGAAGAAACCTTTTGAATCTCCGGGTATATCCTCAAAGCTGATCGGAACCGGGGCAACATAGGTGACTGCCTTAACAAAGTCCTCATACCCCTCCACTGTGGACAGAAGCTCTTTTGCCTCCAGTTCCGGGATTGGCTCTCCTGATGTTTGCTTGACATCAAACACTGATACCGCACGGAAAGCGGGGATTTTAATCTCCACTTCCTCCGTCTGCGGCATCCCGTCCTGGTCAAGCATGATCTCCCCGGTCACAGGGTCTAACTTATCCCGTTCCTCTTTGATCTTGTAAGGGGCAGGGGCAAGGATACGGATTCCCTTTTCCCCCTTGTTCACATGGCGGTTGAAATTTTTCTGCCATGCCTGGTAGCCTGCGACCAGACTGGCGTCAGGGCGCTGTAAGGCTATCAGGAGCGTGTTGTTGACACTGTAATTATGGAATTTAGACATGGTGGAGAGGTAGTTTTTGTACTTCCCGCTCTCAAAAAGTTCTTTTAACCCTTCCTCCAGTTTGTCCGTTATCTCCTTTACTTTCTGTTTTTCTGTTTTTGCGTCTGCCATATTTTCAATCCTTTCCTTGCATGAAAAAAAGACAATCTGATGTGACTGTCTTTCTCCCTGAAAACAAAAAAGCAGCGAACTGTTCTCTGATCCGAAAACAAATTCACTGCTTTACTGTCTGTGTTATTTCGTTACTGTGATTATGCCAGCACAGGCTCTCTTTTTCTAATGACAGCCTCTACTTCTTCAATAGTCTTTTCTACACATTCTGCTATCTGCTCTAATGTATAGCCTTTCCTGTGCATATTCATTATTACGCCTGCTATGGCATTATCTGTTGCATTTTCCCTGATTCCCTGTGAAAGATTACACATAGCGCTCATATCCTTTCTCAATTTGTCATCTACCGGAATACTATACTCTGTTCTTATAATTCCTAATTTTTCATCAACGGTCAACTCCATTGAAAGCAACGTACTCAGCAGACGGTGCAGCTCATACTTCTCATCATGCTCTGGAAGTTCATTTGCTATACCAATCAGGACAATATTCAGCAGGTCAAGCCCGCCTTTCCACGGATAGGAACCAAGCAGATCGTCTTTCGCAAGATGCACATAAGCCATGCTGCTTTCGTCCATGCCCATACACACCCAAATACTGAATACACGCCTGATGTTGGTGTTAGTATATAAGTGTGGACAGGAAAAGTTGAACAATCTATACTATCAAGTGAAAGAGCAAAGGAGATGTTCAGCATGGCGAAAAACCAAAAATCCTACACCCCGGAATTCAAGCAGCAGATCGTGGATCTGTACAATGCCGGAGGAACTTCGTATCCACAACTGGAACG
>CAJTFD010000063.1 GCA_910575625.1 Clostridia bacterium | reverse complement strand
CGTTCCAGTTGTGGATACGAAGTTCCTCCGGCATTGTACAGATCCACGATCTGCTGCTTGAATTCCGGGGTGTAGGATTTTTGGTTTTTCGCCATGCTGAACATCTCCTTTGCTCTTTCACTTGATAGTATAGATTGTTCAACTTTTCCTGTCCACACTTATATACTAACACCACCATGTCAAAGGCGTTCTTCGGGTCTGCGTCGGACAGGTACTTGTATTTCGGGTGCTTCGTTATGTCGAATTTATCCGAAAAGAACGGGCGCACCCCGCGTAGCTGCAAGATACATTTCCCTCCGTCCATGACTGCGATTTCATCTTCCGTCATAAGCTGCTTTCCCAATTTCTGATAGTTCAGCCCATGCGAAAGCTCCCGCCCCCTTGTTTCGGAAGTGTTGAAGCTGTCATGAGGTAAGCGCCTCGTGGACGCTCCCTCCCGAACCGTGCGGGCACCTCTCGATGCACACGGCTCTCCATATGCCGTCAACTAACAAAATCAGTCTTTTCCGTGTATCTCACGGTGGCACGCCGGGCATACTGCCAGCGTTTTCCTGCGGTTCTTCAGCATAACTTTTTCCCACTCATATTTACCGCTAAGGCTTTTCAGCCGTTTTACCTGATGAATCTCCACGTCATTTGTGTACTGTCCGCAGAGTTCACAGGTTTTGGAGCGCAGTTTTGCCGCTATGCGGTTTGGTCTGTCATACCGCTTGTAAGCAGGCAGGATATCTGCCTGTGGCATATTGGGCTTATCCTTGCGGATAAAAGGCCCTCTGTAGAACACGCTCTCCTTCATACCGCTTTTTGTCTTGTAAATGACTGTAAACCGTCCATCCCTAAAATATTTCTTCTTAATCTTTCTGGTCTTTGTGCGGTATTTATTTGCGAATGTTTTCAGCATACTGTAATGCATCAGACTCGCAAACTTACTCGTTGCACATACATTACATGCCAGTGAGTAATAATTGTACAAACCTCTGATTTCAGAGTTGTACTTTGACAGAATTTCAATATCTTTGCGGTTAATGAGCTGTGGCCTGTGAATGGCTTTCCAATGCTCTTTGTGTGTAACTTTGTCTTTCTTGATACGGATTGCACCATACTCCAATAGTTTCGATTCCCATTTCTCATGCGGCATATATAGCTTTACTGCGCCGCTGTATCCCTTCACTTTCCTGCCCTGACGTTTTGTGACTTCCTGGCTTTTTGAAATTGAAATATCGTAGCCAAGAAACCTCGCCCGGTCAGTTGCGTGGGTGATTTTGGTTTTCTCCACTGACAGTGTAAGGTTCAGTTTTTCTTTGAGGAACACGGCTAAATCTGCTTTTAAGGCTTCTGCATCCTTTTTGCTCCCGATAATGCTTATGATAAAATCATCCGCATAACGGACGTATTGCAGGTTTTTGTAAGTTTCATCCCGAAACTGCTTAGACGGGATTTCCCTCTGCTTCTCCCGCAGTCTGCGTAATTCCCCGGCACGTTCTTTCTTTTCGGCTTCACTAAGGCTGTCCCATACTTCCCTGTTCTGGCGCATAAACCTCTGCACCTCACGGTTCCGTCTGGCGTATTCCGGATTCACTTTGCGGTTTATCCGGTTTCCTTTTATAAAGCCTGCCTTGTATTCCTCCACGTACATATCCAGTTCATGCAGATAAATATTTGCCAGAACAGGACTGATGCCAGAACCCTGCGGAGTGCCGCAGTATGTCCTGTTGTACTGCCATTGTTCCATATATCCGGCTTTTAAAAACTTCCACATCAGTGTGATAAATGCTTCGTCATCAATGCGTCTGCGCAGGATATCAATCAGCACGTGGTGGTCAAAGCTGTCAAAACATGCCTGAATATCCCCTTCCACAAACCAGTTTGCCCCGGCGAATGTCCGCTGTATCTGTTCAAGGGCTGTATGGCAGCTCCTCTTTGGACGGAATCCGTGGGAATAGTCGGAGAAAGCGGGTTCATAAATGCTTTCCAGTATCATTCGGACTACTTCCTGCACCAGCTTGTCATCCCCGGAAGGAATCCCAAGCGGACGCTTTTTACTGCTGTTTTTCTTCGCAATATATGTACGCCGTGCAGGTTTCGGGCGGTAGGAGCGGTCTTTTAATGCGCTGATGATACGCTCTATCCTCGGACTGCTCATCCCGTCCAGTGTTTCTCCATCCACCCCCGGCGTCATGCTCCCCTCATTGGCGTAGATATTCCTATATGCCAACAGGTAGAACTCCGGGTTGTATAAGTTCCGGTAAAGCCTTTGGAACTTATATGATAAATCTTTAGACTGTTTGTTCAGGCTATTTAATACATCAGTTGGATTTCTCATGATGCCTCACGCACCTTCCTTTCTTGTTTGTATTAAAGACATACTGCTCCCCTTCGTCATGTGGGCGGCTCTCCCGCTTCCGTTTTTACGGCTATCCCTGTAGATCCAGAGTCCACGGGCTACTATGGGAGCTGTGTAACCATGCCCGCAAATGGGCGGGTTTAGGTCATCCCCGGTAGCATATGCCATACATAGCGTTCCGTGTTGTCGGTAATCTTTGTAGATATGTGGCGTTCGCCGTTCAACCTAATCTAAGGCTTGCCTTGCTTCGGATATCACACGCCTGCCGACAATCGAGCGACAGCCGCCAAAGCACCATGCGTTCCATCTTCTTTCGCACGTAGGCCAGATACTCCCAGGCTCCGGCTACCAATCAAGCAGTTTAGCTTTCATCCTCATACACGGATTTTCATCCCCGCATAAAATGACGGTTAGAAGATTGCGCCATTCCATGCCAGTTATAGTGAAGAACACTATAACAACGACATGCTACACTCCCCAGAGGGTTTCCCCTCACGGATAAGTCGTGGAATGATAGACAGTGAATTTTCACCTTCCTTTCTTCAATATCTTTGTCTACCGCTTGCTAAAGGCGGTTTATGGCATACACCCTAACGGGCGCACTAT
>CAJTFD010000062.1 GCA_910575625.1 Clostridia bacterium | reverse complement strand
GGCTTCCCTTACCGTAATAATCAGCGGCAAAAAAGCCAAGTTCCTTGTCTGTTTTTAATCTGCGGGTAATCTTGAAAAAATCATCTTCCCGTTTTGTAAACTGCCGTTCTGGGATAAAATGATACCCTCCGTATTCAAAAGACATTTCCTGCATCATCCACCTCACGATTCTTTGGCATATTTACGGTATGCCTTTTCCCCTGCGGTTCTAAGCCGCCGTACTCTTGTGCTGCCAAGCAGTTCTGGGTATTTCTCCTGCAACTTGCGGCGTGTCCTGCCCACGCTCTCAAAGCTCGGCAAGCCAAGCTCCTTATGCCGTGTCATTATTTCCGCAAGCGGCATCGTGCCTGCATTTTTTAGATAAAGATTGCAGAGGGCAAGGTACAGCACCATGTCATCATTTCTGGCATCCTCATTCTTTTGCAGGACAGCTTTCACTTTTCCCTCTACGGTTTTCAGATTATCCATAGCTACCTCCATATATGGAAAAGGGGCGGTATCTTTCAATCGCCCCAATCCACACAAAATCTGCCTAATTTATTTCTTTCTGCGGATATGCAGCCACGCAGCCGCACCACCGATAAACGCCACAAGCACAATAGCGATAATGGTTTTTTCTCTCATTCTGCTTAGTCCTCCTTTTTCTTTCTTCCGCTCTTATAACCGATGAACCCAAAGATTCCTGCACCGATTGTAAATGCCACCGCAAGGCTCACCCATAAGCCTAAGCTGAAATCATCGCCTGTTTTCGGCGTGTCACGGAGTTCGTTGTGCATGGTAACGGTCGCCGTTTCGTCTGTCTTGATGGTCACTTTCTGGTCGGCAGGCAGGATATAGCCAGAGGATGCCTTGTCGCTGACCTCGGAAATGGTGTATTCGCCGATACGCAAGCCGTCAATGACGATTTCGCCGTTCTTGTCGGTAGTAAAGGTCTGGTCGTAATCTTTGCCAGTCACATGGAAAGAGAAGCCCTCTACCTTGCCGTCAGAGGATGTCTTGACGATTTTAAGGCTGCCTTTCTGTGCTTCGTTCAAAAAGCCTTTGCCCGCTTCATTCTCCACGTTGTAGGTCTTGCCGTTTTCCTCAATGGATACGGGATAGACGTTCTCATCAAGCACAAAACCTGTCGGGGCGGTTTTCTCACGGATAAGGTATCTGCCGTAACGCAGGTCGTCCATTTGGTACACGCCTTTTTCCACCTCGCCCATCTCGCCGAGCAGCTCATCTTTCTTATCCAGTTTTCCATCTTCATTCGTATCCGAGTAAACCTCAAATACCGCACCCGTGAGCTTGTTTTCTGGGTAGTCCTTGTCTACCTTAGTCAGAGCGATATTGCCCGTGATGAAGTAGTTGACAAGCTCTACCTCTACAACTTCATCAACCTCACTGATTGTCACGCTGATTTCTTCCTCGGAGAGTACATAACCTTTCGGGCTTTCGATTTCACGGATGACCCATGTGCCATACGGAACTTCCTCAAAAGAAAAACTGCCGTCATCTTCCGATGTGGCAGTGGCAATCGCATTTTCCTTTGTATATTCTGTTGTGCCTGTCTGAAAGATGCCGATTAACGCACCGCCTAAATCTTCGCCGTCCTCATTGGATTTCCTGCCGCTGACAGAGCCGTAAATCAGTTCGTTTTCAATGGCTTCGCCCTCATTCGCCGTGATATGCACAACGGCGGTATCCTGCCCTGCATACTCAAAGTCAACAGGATACTTTTCATCACTGACAAGGTATGCGGAATTTGTGCTGATTTCCTGCACATAGTAGCTGCCTATCGGTAAATCGCTGACTGCCTTTCCATGACCGTTTTCATCAAGGAAAATAACCTCAATCAGTTCATCCGCAGGGATTGTCGTGCCGTCTGCGGCGGTCAGTTCCTCGGCGGCATACAGACCAAACGTAACGTCTTTGATTTCGCCGTTATTTCCCACACCGTATGCTTCATCCACCTCAAGGCTCTTGATTACGTCGATTTCCACACGCTGACGCTCGTTGTAAAAATCCGTGCCTGCTTCCGTCACTTCGATTTCCTGTCCCGCATATACAAGCTCCACGGCGTGGACTTCCTCGCTTAACACCATGCCATACGGAGCGGTCACTTCCTTAACCTCATATCTTCCCAGATACAATTCTTTTGATTCTGCCGTGCCGTCCGCTCCTGTGGTAAGCGTGTCTACAACCTCGCCTTTCTCGGCTCTGACCGTCCCATCCATTGTGATAATGCCCTCGGCTGCTGTAATCTCATAGACCGCACCCTCCAGATTGTCTACTGCAAAAATCGGCTGATACAGCCCCTTGTTTCCTGATACCCTGCTGAATACCTCCCCAGACTTTCCTACCGTGATTTTCCCTTTCTGTGCCACATTGGAGCGTTCCACTTTGACAACCGTGATGCCGCTTTCATCCTCAGAGTTTTCCTGCTCCACATCAAAATAGACTGGCTCGGAATCCAGAACATAACCATACGGAGCCTGCACCTCAACAAGTGAATATCCCTTGCCGTATTCTAAGGTCTGCGGCGTGATAAGCTCTCCGTCTGCCGTGGTGTAGAACGTGTCAATCTTCGTCACTTCGGGATAAGTGAATGTCATTGTCACAAGGTTTCCCTCTGGGTCGTAAATCTGGAAGCCAACGCCTGCATACGGGATAACTTTGCCTGTTTCCACATCTTTCTTTACAACCTTGATATAGCTCTCAAAGTTGGCGTTGTTGATAAGATAGCGGTAGGTCTGGCTGTCTTTGCAGATGAACACGTCAAAATCTTTCATCAGCTCACGCCCGTCCCATCCAGAGGTCTGGTGAACCGTATAGATGCCGTATGGCATATCCTTTGTCTGGGCAAAACCGTTTTCATCGCAGATAAGCGTGTCACGTTCCGTTTCCTCCGCCGCATCAAAGCTGCCTGCGGATTTCAAATATACCTCAAAAACAGCCCCCTCCTCTGGCGTTTCAATCT
>CAJTFD010000061.1 GCA_910575625.1 Clostridia bacterium | reverse complement strand
GGCTTCCCTTACCGTAATAATCAGCGGCAAAAAAGCCAAGTTCCTTGTCTGTTTTTAATCTGCGGGTAATCTTGAAAAAATCATCTTCCCGTTTTGTAAACTGCCGCTCTGGGATAAAATGATACCCTCCGTATTCAAAAGACTTATCCTGCATCTTTCACCTCACGATTCTTTCGCATATCTGCGGTATGCCTTTTCGCCTTTGGCTCTGATTTTCTGCATCCGCACACTCCCTAAAAGTTCTGGGCATTTCTCCTGCAACTTGCGGCGTGTCCTGCCCACGCTCTCAAAACTCGGCAAGCCAAGCTCCTTATGGCTCAAAAGTATTCGGGCAAGCGGCATAGCTCCTGCATCTTTCAGATAAAGGTTGCAGAGGGCAAGGTACAGCACCATGTCGTCATTTCTGGCATCCTCATTCTCTTGCAGGACGGCTCTGACTTTGCCCTCAATGGTTTTCAGATTGTCCATATCCACCTCCATACATGGAAAGAGGGCGGTCATTATGAACCGCCCTCTTTCCACATTATATCTGCTTTGATTTATTTCTTCCTGCGGATATGCAGCCATACAGCCACAACGCCAATAAACGCTGCAAGCACAATAGCAATCATATTTTTTTCTCTCATTCTGCTTAGTCCTCCTTTTTCTTTCTTCCGCATTTGTAGCCTGCAAATCCGAAGATTCCTGCACCGATTGTAAATGCCGCCGCAAGGCTTACCCACAAACCGAGGTTAAAGTCATCGCCTGTTTTCGGGGTGTCACGGAGTTCGTTGTGCATGGTAACAGTTGCCGTTTCGTCTGTTTTGATTGTCACTTTCGTGTCGGCAGGCAGGATATAGCCAGAGGATGCCTTGTCGCTGACCTCGGACACGGTGTATTCGCCGATACGCAGCCCCTCAACAGTAATCTCACCTTTCTTGTCTGTCGTAAATGTCTGGTCGTAATCCTTTCCAATGACACGGAAAGAGAAGCCCTCCACTTTTCCGTCAGAAGATGTCTTGACGATTTTAAGGCTGCCTTTCTGTGCTTCATTTAAAAAGCCTTTTCCTGCTTCATTCTCCACGTTGTAGGTCTTGCCGTTTTTCTCAATGGATACGGAATAGACGTTCTCATCAAGCACGAAGCCTGTCGGGGCGGTTTTCTCACGGACAAGGTATCTGCCGTAACGCAGGTCGTCCATCTGGTACACGCCTTTTTCCACCTCGCCCATCTCGCCGAGCAGCTCGTCTTTTTTATCCAGTTTTCCATCTTCGTTTGTATCCGAGTAAACCTCAAATACCGCACCCGTGAGCTTGTTTTCTGGGTAGTCCTTGTCTACCTTAGTCAGAGCGATATTGCCCGTGATGAAGTAATTGACAAGCTCTACCTCTACAACTTCATCCACCTCGCTGATTGTCACGCTTATTTCTTCCTCGGAGAGTACATAACCTTTCGGGCTTTCAATTTCACGGATGACCCATGTGCCATACGGTACTTCGGCAAAAGAAAAACTGCCGTCATCCTCGGATGTGGCAGTCGCAATCGCATTTTCCTTTGTATATTCTGTTGTTCCCGTCTTAAAGATGCCGATTAACGCACCGCCTAAATCCTCGCCGTCCTCATTGGATTTCTTACCGCTGACAGAGCCGTAAATCAGTTCGTTTTCAATGGCTTCGCCCTCATTCGCTGTGATATGCACAACGGCGGTTTCCTGCCCTGCGTATTCAAAATCAACAGGGTATTTTTCTTCGCTGACAAGGTATGCGGAATTTGTGCTGATTTCCTGCACATAGTAGCTGCCTATCGGTAAATCGCTGACTGCCTTTCCATGACCGTTTTCATCAAGGAAAATAACCTCAATCAGTTCATCCGCAGGGATTGTCGTGCCGTCTGCGGCGGTCAGTTCCTCGGCGGCATACAGACCAAACGTAACGTCTTTGATTTCGCCGTTATTTCCCACACCGTATGCTTCATCCACCTCAAGGCTCTTGATTACGTCGATTTCCACACGCTGACGCTCGTTGTAAAAATCCGTGCCTGCTTCCGTCACTTCGATTTCCTGCCCTGCATATACAAGCTCCACGGCGTGGACTTCCTCGCTTAACACCATGCCATACGGGGCGGTCACTTCCTTAACCTCATATCTTCCCAGATACAATTCTTTTGATTCTGCCGTGCCGTTCTCTCCTGTGGTAAGCGTATCTACAACCTCGCCTTTTTCGGCTCTGACCGTCCCATCCATTGTGATAATGTCCTCGGCTGCTGTAATCTCATAAACCGCACCCTCAAGGCTGTCTACTGCAAAAATCGGCTGATACAGCCCCTTGTTTCCTGATACCCTGCTGAATACCTCCCCAGACTTTTCTACCGTGATTTTTCCTTTTTGTGCCACGTTGGAGCGTTCCACTTTGACAATCGTGATGCCGCTTTCATCCTCGGAATTTTCCTGTTCTACATCAAAATAAACTGGCTCGGAATCCAGAACGTAGCCATACGGAGCCTGCACCTCAACCAGAGAATATCCCTTGCCGTATTCCAGAGTCTGCGGCGTTATAAGTTCACCGTCTGCCGTGGTGTAGAATGTGTCAATCTTTGTTACTTCGGGATAAGTGAACGTCATTGTTACAAGCTCCCCATTCGGGTCGTAAATCTGGAAGCCTGCACCTGCATACGGGATAACCCTGCCTGTTTCTATATCCTTTTTCACAATTTTGATATAGCTCTCAAAGTTGGCATTGTTGATAAGATAGCGGTAGGTCTGGCTGTCCTTGCAGATGAACACGTCAAAGTCTTTCATAAGCTCACGCCCGTCCCATCCAGAAGTCTGGTGAACCGTATAGATGCCGTATGGCATATCCTTTGTCTGTGCAAATCCGTTCTCATCGCAGATAAGCGTGTCACGTTCCGTTTCCTCCGCCGCATCAAAGCTGCCTGCGGATTTCAAATATACCTCAAAAACAGCCCCCTCCTCTGGCGTTTCAATCT
>CAJTFD010000060.1 GCA_910575625.1 Clostridia bacterium | reverse complement strand
CGTTCCAGTTGTGGATACGAAGTTCCTCCGGCATTGTACAGATCCACGATCTGCTGCTTGAATTCCGGGGTGTAGGATTTTTGGTTTTTCGCCATGCTGAACATCTCCTTTGCTCTTTCACTTGATAGTATAGATTGTTCAACTTTTCCTGTCCACACTTATATACTAACACCAGTTGGAGGAAGTGATGCAGGCGGTCTGGCTCCCGTCCGCCTGCCCGCCCGTGAAGGTCAGCACGTCCCCCAGATCCAGCGCCGGGTTGCCGATGGTGCTGGAATCGAAAGGCACATAACTGACCACCGCCAGGTCATTTAAAATGTTCCGGCAGAGCTGCCCCCGCGTTTCCTCCAGCCCAAACTGCAGGAGCGGGTTCACCGCCAGGTTCATGGTCAGCCCGTCGTCCGGCTCCAGGGCGTAATACTCCGCCGTCTGTGTGCGCAGGTTCGTGGAGCTGACCGCCGTGTACCGGGTGATGAAGTCGGAAAAGCTGCTGGTGAAACGGTGCCTGCTCTTTACCTCCATCACCGGCTGTGTCCCATATTTCCGCAGCTCCAGCTTCCCTTCCCGGTTAATGCAGAAAAAGCCGCCAAGCACCTGCCCGACAAAGTACAGCACGTCACGGTAAGTCTCGATGTCATTTTCCGGGTAGATGGAGAGCAGCTCCGTGCCGTTGGGCATGGCCTCGATCTCCGCCTGTGTGTGCGCCAATACGACGTTGCACGCCTTACAGCATAAATCCAGGAACGCCCAGGCGTTGCCCACCGTCTCAAAACCGTTAAAACTCTTCTCGAAGCGCAGCATATAATCGTAGGTTTTCAGCTCCAGGCAGTGCGCCGTCCGGTTCGCCTCGCTGACCTCGAAGATTCCCATCGGCACTTCCTCGAAACTCCCGTCCGCAAGCCGCAGGTGGTAGGAGAGCCGCACCTCCGCCCCTTCCAGCGTGTAGCGGTCAATCTGTGAAAAGAGCGTGATGCCCATCTCGGCGGCGTACACCGTCCCCAGCTCAATCTCTGCGCTGCCGCAGCACTGCGCCGTGAGGTACCCGCTCCCTTTCACGATATCTTCGTAAACAAACGGGTATACAGCGCCGCCCTTTGTCGTGATCTGCCCCGTCCAGCAGTAGTTCCGTGTGTTCTCCTGCACCGCCCGCAGGAACGCATCGCTCACCGGGTACATCCGATTCCGCCTCCTCCCGCCATGCTTTTTGTGTCCTTATAACTCTTTCAGCGTGAACGACACCTTCCAAAGCCCCTTATAGGATGTGTCTTTCACAAGGCTTGCCTTGTAGCCGCTAATAAACATTTCCGTCCGCTTTATTTCCAGCGTTTCCGTGTCAAAATAATCTACTGTGAGCTTTTCCTTCTGCTTAAACCCCGTCAGCAGCTTCAGCCATTTGGGGGAAACAGAAAAAGCGGCGGGGATGGACACCACGCCCATCCTCACCACGTCCCTCTGCGTGGTCCCGGCCTCCGTCTCTCCGCCGGAATCCGCCTCCACGTCCGCCATCTGCACCTCGTAGGAGTCCGGCAGGGGGAGCGGCACCCCGTCAATCGTTAAATACTGTATATACGCCATGCCGCCTTACCTCCCTCCCGACCTTAAGTTCTGCCTTGCCTGCGCGTCCACCACCACTTCATCCAGCAGCGTCCCGCCCACATACACGGGGATGCAGATGGTCCCGCCACCCGCCATCTCCTGCAGGCCGGAAAGCATCTCCCTAAGCCCTCCGAGCAGCTCGCCCACGGAAGGATCCCCGGAGGAATCCCTGCCGCCCTGCATCCCCTGGACAGCCGCCTGCGGCTGGAGCATTAAGTCGGACGCCACCCCGGACACGGCCTTCTTCACCATGCCCCGGCTCTTTTCGATGCCCTTTGCCAGCCCGGACATGAAGTCCGGCATCCAGCTCTCGTAATCCGTCAGCGGCCCCTCGTCCGGCACGGAGAAGTGCAGGAAGGAGCGTATCTTGTCCGCTACATCCGACACCGCATTTACCACGTTGCCGATGGCGCTGCGGATGCCGTCCGCGATTCCGTTGATGAAGTCCTTCCCCCATTCCAGCGCCTTCCCCGGCAGCGAGGTGATGAAGCTGATGGCGGACTGGAACCCGGACTGCACCACGCTCCCCAGGGAGGAAAGCGCGGAGCCGATGCCGGAAACCATGGCCTTGAAAGCGTTCACCGCCGCCTGTTTCAGATTGGACGCAATGGACGACACCAGGTTTTTCAGCCCGTTCCAGGCGGACGAGGCTGTATTCTTGATTGCCGTCCAGATATTTGCGATTGTGGTTTTCAGCCCGTTGAACAGGATGGAAACGTGGTTCGCAAGCCCCTGCGCCAGCGAGCCGACCACCTGCTTGATGCCGTTCCAGATATTGGACGCCGCATTCTTGATGTTGTTCCAGATGTTGGCGGCGTCCTCCTTCAGCTTTGTGAAGTTCCCGGTCACCAGGTCGATCAGCAGAAGCACCGGCCCAAGCACCACATTCTTGATCAGCTCCCAAGCCCCGGAAGCCGCCGTCTTTATCCCGTTCCAGATGCCCTGCAGCGTCGTGGAGAGGTTCTCCCACAGGGAGCGTATCATGTCCACAATCCCCGTCAGCACGGGATTGTTCATCATGTTCGTCCAGATGTTACTGAAAAAGTCGCCCACGGACTGCCACAGCCCGCTCCACCACGCCGGGATGCCCTGGAAGAATGAGACCAGGGAATTCCAGGCATTCGGTATGGTCTCCGTAAAGAAAGAACAGATGACTTCCCATGCGGAAACAAAAAATTCCTTGATCTGCGTCCAGATGGCATTCACCGCCTCCCGGAACCATTCGCATTTGTTATACAGCACTACGAGGATCGCCACCACTGCCGCAATCGCCAAAGGCACCCACCCGATAGCCGCCACCACGGCGGAGACCGCCGGGATCACCGTCCCGGACACAAAAGCGATCACCCCGGAAATGGCGCTGGCAATCTGCGGCACCACGGTCATAATTGTTCCGACTGCTCCGACCACTTTTCCGATGACGATTAGGACAGGGCCGAGCGCCGCAGCCACAAGGGCCACCGTAACGATGGTGTTAGTATATAAGTGTGGACAGGAAAAGTTGAACAATCTATACTATCAAGTGAAAGAGCAAAGGAGATGTTCAGCATGGCGAAAAACCAAAAATCCTACACCCCGGAATTCAAGCAGCAGATCGTGGATCTGTACAATGCCGGAGGAACTTCGTATCCACAACTGGAACG
>CAJTFD010000059.1 GCA_910575625.1 Clostridia bacterium | reverse complement strand
CTGGTGGATGTGATGGATTTCACGCAGAAAGATGAGAGTGGCGAGAAATGGTATTATGTGCGGATCGCCGGGAGGTATTTTGGGTTCGTACACAGTGGATATATCCAGCGACAGTGATAGGTCATTGGGAGATATGATCGCGCTGTAAAAAAAATCCCTCTGGAATCGATCCAGGGGATGTGTTATAATCTTATTGTCGGGGGAGCGGTGGCAAGCCCGCCCTCCCTTGATCTTTGCTGTATTTCTATTTCTTTGTGATATATTCCAAACACTCAACGATCTCTGAATCTGTATGGCCATGGTTCCTAAGCCACTCGATCAATCTTGCTATATCTGTTGTACTCATCTCTTCGTTCATATACTCTCCTTTCTCCGCTTGCCCGGTTATTGTCTTTCGGTTTCCCTCTTGACAATAATAGTATACCACTCATTGAGTGGTAAGTCAATAGTTTTTAACAACATTTTTAAAGTTTTTTCTTAATTGTTTCAAGCCATTCCAGAAAACATCCAGCTTTGATCTTGGCGTCTGCCTCATCCCGTAACCTAAAAGCGGTATCCCTGTCAGTCGTAGAGCCAACGTAGTATCTTTTTCCACCTGTACAAGTCTGGACTATATACGACTGGCCGCGCTGGACTATATTCCTATCAACATAGCGGACAGCATACCGTTTCCGCTTCCCTTCTTTTTCGCAGTCTGAGCAGAACAACCGTCCCCCGACTGCGGGGATCGGTCTCCCGCAAGATTGGCAGAGGTTTTCTTTCCGCCTGGAGATCCGCCGGGATAGGTTGATCTCGTCCTTGTTTTTCTCATAATACTGCATTCCTTGTACTCTGTCCAGTTCTTGTATCTTTTCATGTGCACATTTTTCACAGTATCTTTGGTTACTACCCACAACGATATAGTGTTGGCCGCAGTTTGCACAGGTGTCAGTACTCCCGATCTTTCGGACATTTCCTGCCCGTTTCCGCTCTCGGTAAGCGGCGGCACTCTCTGTGTGCCTTGCCGCCCTACAATCCGGGCAATACCAGGCACGCGGGCCGCCAGGGAAAACGGCACCGCATGTCCTGCATGTCCGGGGGCGGGTGTTTTTAGCACCCATCTATCATAGACTCCAATTTTTCAACGATGAGTTTTTCAGCCCAAACGGGTGGCACCCTCGTCCCCGCTTCCCAATTCTCAAGTGTGCGGATCGGGATCTCAAATTGCCGGGACATCTCAGCCCGGGAAAGTCCAGCTTTTATCCTGGCAGTCTTGATTGGAGAAACCACGGTGAAATTGTAATACTGCTGGACGATCTCCTCACCATCCATGAAGTTGATCCGATTACCGTCCCGTTCCGGGGACAGGTCACTGTTTCGGATCCCCTGGTCGATCAGGAAATCCATAACTAGGTCGATAGCCTCTTGCGAAGAGCCGGCCTCTACAACTTCGCTTTCCCATTCTTCTGAATGGGATTTCTCTCCCTTGACCATATCCGCGTCATCAACATAATATCTTACTTCATACTCTCTCATCTTTATATCCTCCATTTCTTTTTACATTGCCGCGCCACTAACAGTAAAGTTTTTCGTCAGGTCCCCGTATTTTTCGGGGACATACTTTTCGCCCTGGTTATCGAAATAACCATAGCTGATTTTCTTATTGTGACGACTATTATCGCGGGTCTCATAGATTGAAAAGTATGTGCGGGATTTTCCGTAATTTGCCCAATCTTTCATATAGACATTATAATGATATCCATTGTCGTGGCTATTTGCTTCTGCCGCGATTGCTTCTAATTTCACGATCAACTGAGCTTTTAAACTTTTCGCTTCCCTCCAAGCTTCCTTGAGAGCGGAGGACATCGTCATGCCTAAACCTTTAACGAGTGACCAAGCCTTTTTCATTATCTGGGATAAGTTATATTTTTTCATTCCGTTGTCCTCCGTTCATTTGATGATACAAGTATACCACTCAATGAGTGGTATGTCAATAGGGTTTTAAAAATAATATTCATTTTTTTATCCCGCTGAGCAAAGAGTGCGTAATAAAAATATGAAGATTAGAGTTTAAGAAAAAGTGTCTCTCCATCCCAGACACAACTATCCACAACTTCATTCATGATCGAATTTTTGTCCTTATCCGAAAAATGCTCAAGTCCACGGATCAACCTCGCTATCTCCTTCGCTTTATCCTCGATGGACCTCTTCTCCACATCCTCCCTCCGTTTCGCCGCTCTCACTAACTCCTCCTCGCGCTTTAGAGCCTGTAATTCTAGGTCCTGACGCTCTATCTCAGCCACGATATACTTCATAGCCGGAGAATCATCCACTTCTGAAAGGGAAGCCGTTAAACGGGCGATACGGGCCTCACAGGCGGATATCTTCTGCCGGGTCGGCTGCGGGTCCGGCTTCTTCTTTTCCGGCCCTGCCTTTTTTGCATAGCGTTGTATCACAGACGGGTCCATCTCGATCTCTCTGAACGCATCTAGGACCTTATCATCCAGGACGGAACAGGTGATCGCCTTCATGTCGCAGACCTCCACTCCTTGGCGTTGCCGCTTCAGACAATAATACTGCGAGAGGACCCCGACCTTTTTCTTCTTCCGGGCAACGCTCATACGGCCGCCGCATTTACAGTGGAGTACGCCTTTTAAGAGAGGGACCTCATACTTCATGGTCTTATCGAAGGTATTCTGTTTGAAACGCTCCTGTACAGCGAGCCATCTGTCTGCAGGGATGAAGCCCTTATGCAGGCCCAGGCATACAATCCATTCGGACTTATCTTTTTGGGGATGTGTCCCGCCCTCGCCCTTTTTGCGTCTGCCGTAGACCATGACACCCTGCGTCCCGTCCCACTTTTCCCTGGGTGAGCCTGGATCCATCTGGCAGCCGAGGGCTTCCCAGTAATCATAGACCGCCCCAGTGGCTATACAGTAAAACGGGGTGGTCAGGATCCGGTAGATGGATGCCTGGGAGAAGAAGCATCCGTTCAACGTCTTGATCCCGTTCTTACGGAAATGTGTCTCCATCCCCTGCACGGTCATCTCCTCATCCAGGAACGTATCATAGATGGACTTTATGTAGGCGGACCCTTCGGGGTCGATGGCGAGTGTGCTGTGCCGTTTTCCATCGACGGTGATGTGCTGGCGGACAAAACCGGTCGGTACGGTCCCGATCGGCCAGAAGCCCCGCTTGGCAAGCCCGGTCATATTGTCGATCACCCTTGTGGCGATGGTCTCGCGTTCCATCTGGGCGAACACCATCGTCACATACATCATGGCTTTCCCGATGGGCGTGGCCGTGTCGATGTTTTCTTTTATGCTGATGAACATCACGCCTTTTTTCTCAAGGTCTGAATATATATCCGCAAAATCCTTCACGTTCCTGGATATCCTGTCGAGCTGATAGACGATCAGGGCATCCACCAGGCCGTCCTCGATATCCTCCATTAATCGCTTTAATCCGGGGCGATTTGTATTCGCGCCCGTAAATCCTTCGTCGGAATACAC
>CAJTFD010000058.1 GCA_910575625.1 Clostridia bacterium | reverse complement strand
AACATTAAAATCACTCCGATTTTTGCAAATAACCACTCCTCCACTATCGTGAGTGCATTTTAGGACAAACTGTTTTGGAAGGGAGGTAAAATCAATATCCTCGAAACGTTCCCACACTCCAAGAGTAGGAATAATATACGTTTCTCCAATAATATTTCCCACATATGCTTTCGCTTCATACTTATCAACCATTGTAGTATAAAGTGGATTGTGATCATATATTTTCAGCCATTGTAGTTTCTCATTAAACG
This sequence comes from Clostridia bacterium, assembly GCA_910575625.1. Classification (GTDB taxonomy): domain Bacteria; phylum Bacillota; class Clostridia; order Lachnospirales; family Lachnospiraceae; genus MGBC164599. The sequence continues at coordinate 3,269 of CAJTFD010000058.1, read as the reverse complement.
TTTGTGGATTATCAAGATCCAAATCGTAGCCAACTACAGCTTTAAAGAGTCTTTTCAGATACACGTCATCTGGCATTGAATCATAGAACCCGTTAGATATATTAACTCTAAATCTATAATCTTTATTTGATATGTACTTAATTAATTTCTGAACCTTACTCATATTAAATAAGTTCTACCCTCCATCAAAACTTAAATATGTCCTTTATCCCCAATCATTTCTAGTCTTTATCCGAAAGATTTAGTGGTGCACCATAAACCGTATGTCCATCTACGTTTGCAGAACTTCCGTAGGTTCCGTGCACCCCCGTCCACACAGTCCCGGGACGCTTTGGGTTTGTATTCACGCTAATCTGATTTCTTATTTTGATTTTCCATTATTTTTTTTATCTTTATATCATTTCCCCACACGGCTTTAGAATCATAAGGTCTATCCGGGAAAGCTCCGTATAATAGCCTAATACTATACTCATTATCTTTAATAAATCTTTCAACTCTATCAGCCAACTTTTCAGGATGTCCAGAGCAAATGTTAATTATCCCATTAATATCGTCCTGAGTTGATGTAATAGCGACCTGTTTGCAGAAATCCTCATAATTAATAAAATCAAATTGGTTTTCTCCCATAGTAAATGGAAACTCTGTTTTCCCTTCTTCAACAGCTGCTGTTATTTTTGAAAAAACAGATGATCCAAATCTTGAATTTCCTACAATATAATAGCCCCTAAGCCACTGGAAATTTTTGTTGTTTTGCTTACAAATTACTCGCGTTACATCCCTTAGAGCATTCTTCGCAATCCCATAAAAACTTTCCGGGTTACATGGTGTTGATTCATCTATACTTCCCTCATAAAACCCAATCTCATGCATTGTACCCATAACTGAAATTGTCTTAATGCGTGAAAGCGAGATTTTACTTAAAAATCTCACATGTTTAGGAATATCCCGTATATGGTTCTCCGAATAATGAACAAAACCATCACGCCATGCAAAATGAAGCAAAACATCTGGTTTTTCAAAAAAAGTATATGGATCATCTATTTCAAATAAGTTGCAAGAATATTTCTTGGCTCTATCGTCTATGTTATCGGTATAAAAATCTGCCGCAATCACTTCATGCCCCATATCCAAAATTGTTTTGACAACTCCCTGTCCTAAATATCCATTTGCTCCTGTAACCAAAACTTTCATAGACATATCCGTTCCACTTTCTTCATATACATTTCATCGTAATACTTTTGATACGCTCCACTACAACGGGTAATATTGATGGGCATCCTGTATGTATCGTGGAAAGACTGCACATACTTCTTATTTTCCCTCCAAGTCTTCGACTCTGCATTATACCATACCTCTTTCGCGTTCTCGCTCACGCCGGATGGATAAAGAAATGTTTTAAATCTTAAAGCATCTGTTGGTGTGCTGATGATCAGAATTTCCTTGATGCCTGTCAGCATAAGGGTAGACAACGGATAATAGATCATCAGTTTATTGTAGACCGGTAAGAGCTGTTTGCTTATTACCATTGTTAATGAATCTAAGCTGTTTTCTGCTCCTCCTGCTAAGATTATGTCTTTCATAAATATATCCTTTCGTGGAGTAACGCTTCTGTCTATCAAACAAAAGGGATGAAATATGCATAATAGTATCTAATCCAGCTAAAACAAATGTACAATAACAAAAAGACAACGCATATCTTTATTACAAACGCAATATTTCCATTTGTATTCTTCTTATTACTAAATAATAAATCCATAATTATTGGAGCTGAAGCACCAACCAGATATACTCCTCGACACACCATCTCGTAACTACCAACATTTCCCACTAGCAACGCCATATAACATAGATAGAAAAGGAACAATCTTTGGCGATCTGAATTTTCTGGATCAAAATTTCTTGTTCCTATCACAAAACTGAGTAATCCACGTTTTCCATTCATTTTTCCTTCATTTCTACGATATAATAGCATGTAGTATGTAATAACTAACAACGAAAAAACAATAGATCCATACATTGCAAATCTATACGCTCTGAACTGTCCTTCCGATATATATGTCATATATTTAGTCGCTATCGATTGCAAGAAAGCGTTGCTTGATTTAGCGAAGATGTCCGCAATTCTAGAAATAAACAGACATCCCAACACCGTCATATAAAACATTATCCGTTTCTTTGAGAGCTTCACTACTAATGCAATAGAAATCGCAAACAACATTAATGGATGGAAAGTTATTGATATCATACTAAATAATGCAAAATTCGAGATGCTTTTATCTTTATATAAATAGTTATAAACAGCCAAAGACATAAAACAGGCAGAAGTGGCTGTCCGCAGTCCAGAGCACACATGGATCATAGGAAGAAATGCAAAACAAATTAAAATAGATAGCACAACTTCTTTTCGAGCATACCCTTCATATCGCCTCCAGTCATATGCTATATAGGCAATGATTGAGTAATCTATAATTACAGATACACAAACCATCACATAATTGTTACTAAAATATTTGCTTATATAATAAAGTAATGTATTGAAAGAATACATATAGGGAAGTGTTATATTCAGCCATTTCAGTATATGTGTTTTATCTGAGAGAAAATCGAATAAACTCATTCCAGAATTGCGAATGGTATCCATTATTTCTTGGAATCTATTAAAATCCATGTTCATGCTTCTATCAAGATGAAACATCATACCCACAATTAAGGCAATCAGAATCATTAGCAAGTATCTACTTTTTCTCCTATTTATTCGTATTTTCATTTTTTCAACCTTTACAAATGATTGTTGATTCGATTGAATCTTGTATTGCGCTCCACATCATTTCCGAGTATCTGGATTTTTCCTTTTTTATATCCTTCCCTCCATATAACATAGGGTAAAGAAAGCTGATCTCTCGTTGGATACCGACAATATTCGTCCCACCACGCTTCCATAAGATGTTGTGTTTCAACATCTTTGTTGTTCCTTATTAATATCGAATTTTCATACAGTCCATAATGAGGAGGAAAGCCTTCACTCCTATAAGAGTCTATCTGTTGATCCATTTCTTCACCAGATACACGTTTCAAATGTTTAACAGCTACCACCTCATCATATATACAATCTCTACTCTTATGATAATGTACACCAAAACCATTTCTCCCCATATTTGCTATTATCGGACTAATTCCAGCTACAACTTCAATGTTTCCATCGACATAAACTGTATAATCATATTTTCGTAATTCGTCAGTCTGCAATATTTTAATCTTTCTATTTAATT
>CAJTFD010000057.1 GCA_910575625.1 Clostridia bacterium | reverse complement strand
AGGGCAATCTTTGAATATATAGAGGGCTGGTATAACCGCAAACGAATCCATAGTGCAATTGGTTATATGACACCTCAGCAAAAGGAGGATGAGGAACTCAAAAAAGCAGCATAATCTTTCGACTTTTTTTGTCCAAAGTATTGACATAGATCCAATTTGTCCTGCTCTAAAAAGCTGGTTTCCAGTTCGGCATTAGCGGGCAGGCGCAGAAAGCCGCAGTCAACACGTCCTTCTAAAATCCAGTTTTCTATCTCCGTATAGTCACCGAGTAATAATTCGTAGTCAATACCCGGATAGTCGGACTGGAATTTTTTAATGACCTTTGGGAGCCAGTGCGTGGCAACGCTTGAAAAAGTCCCTATGCGTATCAAACCCGAATGAAGTCCGTTTAACTCCGACACCTGCATTTGCAGTTTTAAATATTCGTTGCAGACATTTTGGGCATATGGGAGCAGTTTCAGACCGTCAGAGGTCAGTTTAACGCCGCCTTTGCCACGCTCCAACAAAGAAACATTCCATTCCTTTTCCAAATCGTTTATCATGCGGCTTATGCCTGATTGGGAATAGGAAAGAATTTCTGCCGCATTTGTAAAACTGCCGCACTCCACTGTTTTCACAAATGCTAAGTATTTTTGTATATTTACGTCCATTTTATTCACTCCTTATATCTGAATGTGTCATGCAAAGTATGATATATATTCGCTTTTCAAATCGTTGCATTTAGAATACACTAAATGAGAAATAAAAACAAGGAAAAGAGGTCAAAACATATGATTTATGTAAGCGAAATCGAAAGGACAGCGCCAACAGAGTATAAGACAGATTTGCAGAAGAAAGTCTACCATGTTTTAGGGGATTTGCAGATACCGTTTGAGCGTGTAGGCACTGATGAAGTAATCACAATGGAGGATTGTGAGAAAATCAATAAAAAACTGAATATGGATATGGTAAAGACGTTATTTTTATGCAACAGGCAACAGACAGACTTTTATCTTTTTATCACAAAAGGGGATAAGCCTTTCCATGCAAAAGATTTCAGCGGTACACTGGGAGTTTCACGAGTTTCGTTTGCGCCAGCGGAGAAAATGGAATCCATGTTGGGAACGAAGATAGGTGCGGCAACAGTATTCAGTATGCTTTTGGACACAGCGGACAGGGTTAAGTTAGTGTTTGACAAAGAAGTTGTGGACGGGGAGTATTACGGTTGCAGTGACGGAACGACAACAGGGTATATGAAGATAAAAACCGAATTGATAATAAAAAAATTTCTGCCATTTGCAAAGCATGAGGCAGTTATTATTGAGGTGTGAAATGAATTTGTATCATAACAGAATTATTGTAAAGGTTGGAACTTCCACGCTGACAAATGAAATGGGGCAAGGCAATTTTCGCTCTTTTGACAGGTTGGCGTGTGTGATAGCCGATATTCAAAATATGGGATATGAGGTGATATTGGTTTCATCGGGCGCAATCGCAGTAGGAACGAATAAAATGAGCCTAAAAAACAGACCAAGCAGTATCAGGCATAAACAGGCGGCGGCTTCTGTCGGGCAGTGCCGCATTATCCACCTGTACAGCAAATACTTTCAGGAATATGATAAGATAATCGGTCAGATTTTATTGAGCAGTGCAGACGTCACGAATGAAAAAAAGAAGGAAAATCTAATCAACACATTCAACACCCTGCTTGAAATGGGCATTATACCCGTTGTAAATGCGAACGACTCTGTCAGCTATAATGAAATACAGTCAGAGGAACAGTTATTCGGGGATAATGATATGTTATCTGCTGTTGTGGCGGTATTGTGTCAGGCAAATAAATTGGTTATTTTTTCTGACATAGACGGTCTGTATGACAGCGATCCGCACAGGAATGTGCAGGCTCATTTAATATCCAAAATTGACAGGATTACGGACGAGATGTACCAAATGGCGGGAGGGGCAGGCTCAAGACGTGGAACAGGGGGAATGAGGACAAAGTTAAAAGCCGCCCAGTATGCAACAGAGCAGGGAATAGATACAATCATTACAAACGGGAAAAACCCATCATCTTTATACGGGATAGTAAATGGTGAAAGTATCGGAACTTTATTTACGGGAGGTTGACACATTCCCAAAGGATTTAAGAAAGGCGGTGATTGTCATGGGAAAATAATGATTTTATCTTTTACCGATGATGAAAAAGATATTTATAATGGGATATTGGAGGTCATAAGCAACAGCAAATGTCTTGAATGGTGCAATACATTCCAAGACACAGATGTTATTCAAGTCGGGGCATTAAAGATTGATTTGGTGCAGAGAATTGTCCTGTTGAATGATAATGAGGTAAGGTTTTCAAATATAGAATTTGAAATACTGTATCTGTTAGCAAGCAACCCCGGCAGAGTATTCACAACAGAACAGATTTATAATATTGTTTGGAATGGCGCATATTTTGGAGATTACGCCACTGTCACAGGGCATATCAGCAGTATCAGGCAGAAGATAGGTGACAGTCCAAGCAGACAGGTCTACATTCAGACAATACGGAGCATAGGCTATCGGTTCAACAAAAATCTGAAAAGGACAGCGAAAGGCAATTAAGCAACAAATGTCTTAGCTGTCCTTTTTGTTTTCAGAAACTATCAACACAGCAAAGAAAGAATGAGGTAACAGGAATGATTGAGAGCAGGAATGACGCAAGCAGAAATTTAGAAAAAGCGTTGCAGGCATTGGAGCAGGCGAAACAGCGTGTAGCCAACGAAAAGAAAAAGCAGAACGAGAAGAAACGCAAAGCCGAGAACCACCACAAGTACATCATGGGCGGTATCATTGTGAAGTATTTCCCCGACTGCTACCGCTATGACGAGGGCGAGTTAAACCGTATCTTATCAGTTGCCTTGCAGACAAGGGAGTGTCAGCAGATTATCTCTAAAATCAAGTTGGAGAGCCGAGAAACCACTCCCCCACAATCCACTCTTGCTAATGCCGAAAACGAAAGCGAGGGCGGTACAGAATGACAAAAGCGAGGATACTGGAAAGCCGAGGTAACGCAATCACCCCGTTTACGGGGTGCGCACAGATATACCACCAGAGGTGGTATCAGACTGTAGACAAAGCACTGTATTTATGACCGTCTTTCTGATATAATGAAAAATATCAGGAAGGCGGTGTTTTTTATGATGACAAAAAAGATAGATAAGAAGAGGGACCAGATGATGGTCTTCTGTATGGATGATATGGTCCCCCAGGACCACTTACTCCGGCTGATCGACAGGGCCATCGACTGGAGCTTTATCTATGACCTTGTGGAAGGGACATACTGCCATGACAATGGACGGCCGAGTATGGATCCAGTCATGCTGATCAAGATCCCGTTCATACAGTACCTCTATGGGATCCGGAGCATGCGCCAGACCATCCGCGAGATCGAGGTCAATGTTGCTTACCGCTGGTCCCTTGGTCTGGACATGATGGACCCAGTCCCGCATTTTTCTACCTTTTGAAAGAACTACACCCGCCGTTTCAAGGATACGGACCTCTTCGGACAGATCTTTTCCCATATCCTGGGGCAGTGTATGGGTGCTGGCTTGGTAGATACCAGCCAGAT
>CAJTFD010000056.1 GCA_910575625.1 Clostridia bacterium | reverse complement strand
ATTATCCATCCTGCTCACCTCCCATCTTTGTCCTTGACATTTTGACAGGGCTGATCCCCATCTACTACGACCGTGCGGTCATATCGTTGTGGCATGTTGCACCTTCCGCACTTTCCCCCAGAGATGTCCTCTAATCGACAATGTAAACTACACTTTGTCTGTATATATACCCATAAATATGTTTTTCTGCATTTTGGAGCGACACCCGACCGTCTGTCCGTACAAGCAGAGTCACTGTCCCACCGCCGATCAGGGGATATTCTTGGACCACGATCCCGTCTTTTGGACGATACTCTTCTGGGAGCGTGGATATGTCCACCGTGCTCGTGTTATCTCCTTTCATCATTTCCCCAAGTATACTCACACGCAGTTCCACAACGTTCCCTGTCCTCCTTGCAGCAACGTCCCACCACGAGATCGATGTGAGGGCCTCATTTGTCGCAGGCTTTGGGACCACGTATCTCTTTACGGCCAGGTCATCCACACCCACTGCGCCGATATCTGCTGGGGCAGATGGTATATCTGGCTTACCCTGTAGGTCAGCATAATCACCTGAGAACAAGTGGGGCCTATTATCCAGATTATTGTAGTCCATGATATAATCCAGATCTTTACCACCGACACTTTCAGCGTTCCCACCATCTGCAGGTAGGGACGATGGTACAGACGGTATATCTGGCTTATCTATCAGGTCATTGTAGCTGGCTGTAAACGCTACCCTCTTTAGGTCCACGAAAAACTTTCTTATCTTCCCCAGGATAGTATCCATCCTATCGCCGCTGGCTATGTTCTCCCTGGTCTCGGCCTCCTCAAAGGTCAGCGTCTTTTCCTCTATCGCCCCTGCCTCACCTATCATCCTCTTAAGCTCTTCAAACTCCCTCTGGGCATCCTCCACCAGCATGACCGCCCCTGTGCAGCTGATGGCCACCTCTGTGGCGTTGCCCACCTTGGCATGGTATTCCTGGACGATCTGGACGGGTGCACCGGTCTCATACGGCGGCATATAGTCCCCGTTATCGCCCCTGGCTACGGTGATGCTGTACAATACCTCCGTACTGCTGTCCCCGTCTTTTTCCTTGGCAAATAGGCCGATCTCGTTGATGTGATAGCCCTCATCCACCAGCGTTTCCCCTGTGGCGGGGTCCTGGTTCGTGATCAGGACGGTCAGCCTCACGCCACCATCTGGCGCAACGCTGACCGATGATAGGGGATAATCGTTCCTCTGGGCCTTCAGCCCGGTGCATCCTTTCAGTGCAGAAGATGTCTTTTCGTTCACGGTATACGTCCCGTTTCCCGTCGCCATCCGGGTGAACTGGATCAATGCTGTCCCCGCCTGGACTTTATCCAGCAGGGACAGTCCTGCATCTGTTATGACTGCATTGTTGTACAACTGTGGCATACCGTACCTCCTATCGCATCACAGTTCCTCAGGATCAAGCCTACGTATAGCAAACAGCCAGAAGAGGAGGTCGGCAACACCACTCACTCCATCGCCCACCATCTCTCCCAGGTTGCTATCGGAAAATATCTTGATAGTCGCATTCCCTTCATCATCGATCCAGAAATAAGTCTGAAAATGAAGGCGGTAAAAAGCACTCATGTAGTAATCTGCCCAATCCTCATTGGTCGTAGCCCGTAGATAGTCATAGCTAAGGATCGCCTGTGCTTCATGCCATCGCCGCTCACACGTAGCCTCACGGACGTATTGCCAGTTATGTACCTTATATCCCGTATAGACCCCGACCCATCCTGTTTCTGTAGAGTCAGCGTGATCCAGATCCCCGACTCTCTTCCACGTAAAATCTTTGAACTTGCAGGGCCACTGACCATTGGCCGGCTCTAAGTATACTGCGCCTGATTCTTTCGATATCTGCTCCCTTCGGAGCTTCCCCGCATAATCCAGGCTGGCCACACCATTTATCGCACCTTTATCTTCCTCAGTCAGCACATTGTCAGGTACTGTCCCTGCATCTTCTATCTGCTTTTTTATCGCATCGTGCGCGGTCTTTGCATCCTCTCTCATCTGCTGGTGTTCGGCCTTTGCATCCGCCCTGAGCTTCTCAAGCTCCTCCTCCACCTCTTCCGCCGTGATGAACCGCCCGCTGCTGACGATGGTCACATTGGCGGCATTGCTCACCTCGGCGTAGAACTCCACGGATATATAGGTGGGCAGCAGGCTGTTGTAGGCGGGCATATAATCCCACTGGCCTTCCACTGTGGTCGCAAGGGCATATAATATCTCCCCCTCATCGGGGTCTTCTGCGAATATCCCGACTTCTTTTACGTGGTAGCCTTCCTGAAGGTTGCCCGTCGCCTGTTCGTTCGTGATCGTGAACCTCACGGAAACGGTCGTGCTGTTCTGGACGGACAGCTTGTCGAGTGGGAACTCCTGCTTCTGGTCCTTTAGCGACTCCTTTTCTACGAGGGATTCGCCCTCCTCATAGGAGCCGCAGCCCGAAGCCGCCTTTGTGAGTTTTATGCCGGCCAGCCCGGCCTGAGCTTTTGCCAGCAGGCCGATGCCTTTCCTGGTCAATACTGCCTCATTGAAATTTGCCATCTCATCCCTCCGATATACTGTTCTTATAATGCGGTATGAACGCCGCACCGATGTACTGTCTCTCCTTGATCACCGGTTCTTCCCTCGGTATGGTCACCTCCGGCACGGATACGGCGCATACGCCGACATATTGCCGTCCCCTGGCTTCACGCATGTTCCTCGGTATGACTATATGGGGTTCCATCCTACCAGAAACGCCGACGTACCAGTGGGCATCCATACGTCTGTGTATCAGCAGCCTCCTTAAATGTGACCGCTCATTCTTCACGCGTTCGATGATAGCGATGAACATCTCCACAATCTTTTCTGTCAGCTGCACGTCGGTCAGGATATCGAACGTGCCGGGTGTGAACGGCGGGTCAGTGAAATACGGCCACTCCTCGATATCCCCCTCGCCGATCACGATGCCGATCAGCTCACGCATCGCGCTGGGCGTGCCTGCGGTCAGATGCCACAATAATGTGCGCTTGATGATCTCCCGCTTCTGGTCTATGGATAGGTCCTCGCTGTAGTATGGCGTGTGTAATTCCACGGCCAGCACGTCCAGTATGCGCTCCGGGAGACCGTCTATGAACGCCTGCGTGCGGGTCACGTATGCCCTGTCCATGACCAACTGTATGCCCTTTTTTAGGGCATGGCTCAGGCAGATCTGCTCTATCTCTTTGGACATCTGGCAAGGGAGCATGTCCAATAACTCACCGTTATAGAGATCAATCATCCTCTATCCCTCCGTATGTCACGGACACGCTGCCGGTCCGGGCTACCGTGGACGGCGGGAGGGATATGAACGCAGGGGAGTTGACCACTACCCTCTTGGCCCCAGCTTCTACCATACGGCGGATCAATTCTGATGGGTTGATGTCCCTGCCGATTTCCCCCGTCTGCCATGTGTTGTACTCCGTTATCGCATTGGATACGGCTGTCTGGATGGAGACCGCCCGCGCGGCGTTGGTCTTGGAGATGTAGTATGCCACGTCCAGGTCGTACTCTCTTGTATATGGGGCCAGGACCTTTACCTGGTCTGTCAAGGGCCGGATAGTCTCATCGTCCAGATATTCCAGGATGCCATCCAGTAGTGCCTGGGAGGGGAGAGAACCATCCTTTAAGAGCACCCGCACCTCCACCTCGCAC
>CAJTFD010000055.1 GCA_910575625.1 Clostridia bacterium | reverse complement strand
AGGGCAATCTTTGAATATATAGAGGGCTGGTATAACCGCAAACGAATCCATAGTGCAATTGGTTATATGACACCTCAGCAAAAGGAGGATGAGGAACTCAAAAAAGCAGCATAATCTTTCGACTTTTTTTGTCCAAAGTATTGACATAGATCCACGATGATCTTCTTCGTGCCTTCGTCCAGGCTGTTCAGCCAATCCACAAGCCCCTGAATCCACCCCACGATCTGCCGGATGTAGGGCATCAGGATTTCCCCGATGGAGATGGCAAGCTCCTCAAGCTGGCTCTTTAAAATCGTAAGCTGCCCCGCAAGGTTATCCTGCATGGTGGCCGCCATCTTCTCCGCCGTGCCGTCGCAGTTGTTGATGGCGCTGTTCAGCTTTTCAATGTCCCCCGGAGCGGCGTTCATCACCGCAAGGAAGCCGGACATGGCGTTCTTCCCGACCAGAGCCTCCGCATTGGCGGCCTTCTCCGACTCGGACATCTGCGAAAATGCCGCACGGCAGTCTGCCAGGATGTCCCCAAGGCTCCTCATGCTGCCGTCCGTGTTCGTGGTCTGGATGGTCAGTTCGCCGAAAGCGTCCCCGACAAACTTCACTTCCCCGGTGAGGTTCGTCATCATGGAGCGCATGGCCGTGCCTGCCTGGGAGGACTTGATGCCCGCGTTCGCCATCAGGCCGATGGCTTCCGCTGTATCCTCTGCGGAAAAGCCGAGCGCACCCGCCACGGGCGCACAGTATTTGAACGTCTCACCCATCATGCTGACGTTCGTGTTGGCGTTCGAGCTTGCCGCCGCAAGGATATCCGCAAAATGCCCGGAATCCTCCGCCGACAGCCCCAGGGCGGTCAGCGCGTCTGTCACGATATCGGAAGTCATGGCAAGGTCCTCCCCGGAGGCTGCGGCAAGGTTCATGATGCCCTCGATGCCGGAGAGCATATCGTTCGTCTTCCAGCCTGCCATGGCCATGTAATTCATCGCCTCCGCCGCCTCGGATGCGGAGAACTTGGTCTTGCTGCCCATCTCGCGGGCCTTATCCCGCAGGGCTTCCAGGTCTTTGCCTGTCGCCCCGGAAACCGCCGCCACCTGGCTCATGGCCGAGTCGAAGTCGGAAGCCACTTTCACGGCAGCCGCGCCAAGCCCGCCCACCGCCGCAGTGACGGGCATCAGCTTCTGCCCCACGCCCTCGATGGCGGAACCCACGGTCTTTAACTTCTCCCCCGTGGCGGCGATCTTCTGCAAAGCCACGGCGGACTGCCCCGCCTGCCGCTCCAGGTCGCGCAGGTTGTTCTCCGTCTCGATGATCTCCCGCTGGAGGGCGTCGTACTGGCTCTGCGAGATTTCCCCATTGGCAAGGGCCGTGTTTGCCTGCTCCGCCGCCGTTTTCAGCGTTTCCAGTTTCTCTTTCGTTTCCGAAACTGCCTGGCCGAGTAACCGGTGCTTCTGCGCCATCAGCTCCGTGTTGCCGGGGTCGAGCTTCAGCAGCTTCTCCACGTCCTTAAGCTGCGACTGCGTGTTCCGGATTTCCGTGTTCACGCCTTTTAGTGCCGTCTGGAGCTTCGTGGTGTCGCCGCCGATCTCTACCGTAATCCCTTTTATCCTGTTTGCCGCCACGACGCCACCTCCTTAACGGCACAAAAAAAGCCCGGATTCCCAGGCGTTATCAGTAAATAAAACCAAATCTGTGGTTAAAATAAATCGAACTCGTCCTGCCCCGCGATGATGGAATAGTCGGCGCTGTCATTGCTGCTCTCCGCGTACATATCGTTGACCATGCCGATGGTCAGAAGGTCCAGGTCCCGGATGGAGATGCCGAGCTGCACACACCGCAGCAGGAACAGCGGCGTGGTCATCGGGCGGTCAGTTGCGCGAAGTTTTTTTTAGCCTCCACGTCGGTCTTCACGTTCAGCCCCCACAGTTCGATGAGCTGCGGCAGCACCTGGTAGATGGAGAACGTGCCGAAGCCGTCCAGCCATTCCTCCGGCGTGTCCGGGATGGAAGGGTCGGCGTGCTTCGCCATGATGAAGGCGATGTTCTCGAATAATTCCAGTGAAAAAAGGTCTAAATTGGAATTCTCCTCATCGCTTTTCCCGATGCTCTTCTCCAGGGCGCTCAGGTCCTTGTAAATGTCCCGGTGGAACTTGATGCGGTAAATGCGCGGCACCGCCGCCGATGCCCGGAAAGGCACCTCTTTCCCGTCAATCTCTATCTTCTTTGTCATGCTCATGCCGTTCCCTCCCCGTTATCCTGATTTTCCCCGCCGCCTCCGTCTGCCGCTGCGGGCATATACACCGCCTTGTACCAGTCGTTATACACCGTCTCATCAGTGGTGTCCCCGGTCTTCGCCTTCACCATCCCGTCCGCCAGCGGCGTGGCCTTGACGGTCAGCGTCTCCGTCTGCACCTCCCGGCTCTCCTCATTGGTCTTCCCCTCAATGCCGGGGCGGGACGCAGAACAGTTGTAAAGGACGTGCCGGATGTGCCGCTGGTCGCCGTCAAACTCAAAAAGCAGGGCAAACGCCGCAAGCTCCGCCGAGGCGTTCTCAATCAATACGCCCTTGCTGTCCAGTTCCTCCCTTAAAGCGTCTTTGCGGAAGGACTCCGGGATCATGGCAAGCTCCAGGTCGCCGTCATAGCCCATGTTGTTGTTGATGACATAGTACGCCGTCCCGTCCGCATAGAAATTTTCCGGCTCGCCGTTAGCGTCCAGCGAGATGGACACGGAGCCGGGCATCGGGACGGGCGTGCCGTAGGAAACCGCCCCGTCCTCCGAAATATTGAGCATCGCATAATGCGTATTTTTAAGGTTGTATTTCACTTTGTTCTTTTTGCTGTTATTTGCCATCTGTCATGCCTCCCATCCAAAAATATACAGAACTTCGTAGAGCCGCTCGCTGCCGATCCACGTTTCCGATTTATTATAAAAAACCTCATGCGCATCCAGCACATCCTCCACCTGCTCCTCCAGCTCCGGGTCTTTCTTATCCGTGTAAATTTCCAGATGCACGCTTGCGCCCTTGTGGTACACTTTCCCGTCCGCCGCAAAGTTGTCGCTCCCCGGAATGAGGTAACAGAGAAACGGAGGCTCCGGCGACTCCCCTTCCGCGAAATGGTCATAGGCGAAAGGCAGCCCCATCTCCGCGATCATGCTTACAAGTTTTTCCATAAATACATCACCCCCTTAATGCCTTTTCTATCTCCTGCTCCAGCGTCCGTTCCGCCCGTTCTTCCGCAGGCGCGATATGCGCCTTTCCGGGGACGCGCCCGCCGCCGCGCTTGGCATGGCCGAACTCCAGAAGGTGCGAGAGCTGGTAGCGGTTCCTGGAATGCACCACCAGCTCGATGGAGTTGGAAGTCTCTTTTACATTCTTCACTGACCAGCTCTTCGCATAGGCGCCCGTGTCCTTCGGCGCGCCCGCCTGGATATCCTTCTTCACGGAATTCCCCGCTTTCTTCACCGCCTTTTTCAGCTCATCCGCCGCAAGGTCCGCATACTCCGTCAGCCCCTCCATCACCGCGGCTGCAAGCTGGTCAATCCTTACCCTGTCCGACATCATCACCGCCCCGCTTTCTCACATTTGAATTTCAATGCCCGTTTTTTATTGTTCAGATGGTCCACTGGATCTATGTCAATACTTTGGACAAAAAAAGTCGAAAGATTATGCTGCTTTTTTGAGTTCCTCATCCTCCTTTTGCTGAGGTGTCATATAACCAATTGCACTATGGATTCGTTTGCGGTTATACCAGCCCTCTATATATTCAAAGATTGCCCT
>CAJTFD010000054.1 GCA_910575625.1 Clostridia bacterium | reverse complement strand
GGATAACGCCATCTATGCCATATGCGTAGGCGGCCAGAGCTACAGGCTGGGCAGCAGGCAGCTCACCCGGGCGGACCTAAAGACACTCTACGACATGAAGAACAGCCTGACGGAACAGATGGCGGCAGGGGGTCAGGGCCTCCTAGATAATTGTTCTGTGGCCGTGTTCGACCGCAGATAGGGGGCGGAGATGGGGAATGTGCTGGATAAGCTCATCGGGTTCGTCTCCCCGGCGGCGGGGGCCAGGCGGGAAGCCTGGAGGCAGTACCTGGATGAGCAGAGGAATTACGACGCGGGCAGCTTCGACCGCCTAAATGCCGGATGGATCGCCTACAACCAGTCCGCAGAGCAGACGGACCGCTACAGCCGCGACACGGTGCGGGCCAGGGCGCGGGACCTGGAACGCAACAGCGACATGGCCAACAGCGTGATCGGGGCTTACAAAAGGAACGTGGTGGGTCTAGGCTGGACCCTCCAGGCCCGGACGCCCAGCGAGAAGCTCAACAGGCAGATCGAGGAGGCATGGGTCCAATGGTGCAGGCGGAAGAACTGCGACGTCACCGAGACGCAGAGCTTCAACCAGATGATGCGCATGGCGGTAAAGAGGAAAAAGGTCGACGGGGGCATCCTCTTCAAGAAATGCTACACCAGCGGCGGCCTGGTGCCCTTCAAGCTGCAGGCCCTGGAAGTGGATGAACTGGACACCGGACGCGCGGCCCCCAGGGATCCAGAGTGCCGTGTCGTCGGCGGGATCGAGCTCAACACATACAACAAACCTGTCGGATACTGGATCTGCCAGTACAGCGTGGACGGCTACAGCCAGATGGAGCCCGTATACGTGCCCGCCAAGGATATCATCTACTATTTCACCAAGGACCGCCCCTCCCAGGTCCGGGAGATGAGCGACCTGGCCCCGGCGATCACACGGGTGCGGGATGCGAACGAGTTTATGACCGCAGTCAGCGTCAAAGAGCGCATCGCCGCCTGCCTCGCGGTGTTCGTAAAAAAGATCACGCCCACATATGGAGGGTTCGGGGGCAGGAACACGAACATGCACGTCGGCGGCGTGAGCGGGGACTACGAAGGCAAGAAGATAAGCCCCGGCATGATCAAGGAATTGAATGCAGGGGACGAGATCCAGGTGGTCAACCCCGCCGGGCAGGCGACGGACGCGGCCAGCTATATCAAATTGCAGCAGCGGCTCATCGGAGCCGGGCAGGGGCTATCCTACGAGGCCACCAGCCGGGATATGAGCCAGAGCAATTATTCCAGTGCCCGCCAGGGGAGCATCGAGGATGAGCAGACCTACATAGAGGATGTGGAACTCTTACAGGAAGTGGTGATGGATGAGGTCTACGAGACCTTCATCATCTCCGGCGTCCTATCCGGTCTCTTCGACATCCCAAAGTTTTGGGAGGACAAACGTAAATACTTAAAGCATGAGTGGGTAGCGGCCCCGAAGAAGTGGATCGACCCATTAAAAGAAGCAAACGCGACCAAGATCGCATTACAGACCGGCCAGAAGACCTTCCAGCAGATCGCGGCGGAGAACGGGAAGGACTGGAAGGACCAGATCGATGAGACGGTCGCCGTATTGGAATACGCAAGGAAAAAAGGAGTGGAGTTAGGGGGTGTCATATTTGGAAAGTCAGGGCAGGAACTCACGCCAGCTGATAGAAAAGAGCTACCGGAAGTGCCCAGCGTACCCGCAGGTCCGGGCGATGGGGGCGGGCAACCCCAGGAGCAGCCCGTCACAGGGCAGGGGGACGGACAACAAGAAGAGCCAGGTACGGACGTTCAGTGACATGGATGTGCGCGCCATGGAGGGCGAGGGGAATGAACGTAAGTTCATCCTGTCATTCTCCAGCGAGGAGCCGTACGAGCGTTTCTGGGGCCGGGAGATCCTGGACCACAGCCCCGATGCGGTGGACCTCACCCGGCTGGGTTCCATGGGTGTGCTCCTGTACAACCATAACAGGGACAATGTATTGGGGAAAGTCAACAAGGTATGGCTGGAGGGCCAACGGGGCATGGCAGAGGTCGAGTTCGACAAGGATGAGGCGTCCGAGGTAGTCTTCCAGAAAGTAAAGAGCGGGACACTAAAAGGCGTATCCGTTGGATACCGGATAAATGTGATCGAAGAGGTCAAGTCGGGCGCGGTATCCACAGACGGACGTTTCACAGGCCCTTGTGATGTGGCTAGGGATTGGATGCCCTACGAGATCAGCATCGTCAGCGTCCCGGCGGATGCCACGGTGGGCGTTGGGCGTGATCTGGGGCAGCAGGATACAACGAGCATATCAGGGACATTGTCGTACTTTGAGGCGCAGTTACAGATAAACAGGAACAGGGAGGTAAGTGTATGACACCGAAACAGAGACGGGATGCCGCGATGTTAAAACAACAGGCCATCGTAAATGCCGCCAAGGCAGATGGCAACCGGGCATTGACGGCAGAGGAACAAGCGCAGTTCAACGATCTCCAGAGGGAGATCGAAGAGGCGGATGCAGAGATAAGGGCACAGGAGGGAGGGATGGCAGGAGGCATAGGGACATCCATGGCGCCACCAGAAAGTGCGCCGCCAGCCGCACCACAGATAGCAACGCCGCCAGCCGTACCCCCAGCAGGCCAGCGCAGTGAGACGGAAGCAGAGCGCAGCCGCGTGACGGACATCATCGCCCTGTGCCGGGACTTCGATATCGATCCGACGGACCATATCCGGGACGGATCCAGCCTGGATGAGGTGCGCACCGTCATCCTGGAGGGGATGAGACAGACAGGCGCGCCCATCCGGGTGCAGGTCACAGGGGATGAGGGCGATAAGTTCCGGGAACGAGCATCGGACGCCCTCATGATGCGCGCGGGCCTGCCCGTAGAGCATCCAGCGGACGGGGCAGGTGAGCTGAGGGCCATGAGCCTCCGGGACTTAGGGATTGAATGCCTGGGCCGTGATGGGCGGGACACTATGTCGCTCTTGCGGATGCAGCCGGATGAGATGTACACAGAGCTGGGCCGCCAGTTCTACAACCCCACATCGGCCTTCCCGGCGATCCTGGACAATACGATCAGGAAGAGCATCGTGCAGCTCTACAACGAGGTCCCGACCACCTTCCAGGCATGGACCACAAAGGGGAGCGTCAGGGATTTCAAGCCCACGCCAGACCATGAATATGTGATCGGAGGGATGGGGGATTTCCTCCTGGTGCCGGAGAATGGGGAATTAAAACCTATGGCCCCGAAGACCGAGTTACTGCCGAACCGTAAGATCGACACCTACGGTCGGACGTTCAGTATGACACGGCAGGCGTTCATCAATGACGATATCGGGTTCATCACACGGATACCGGGGCTGTTCGCAGCAAGCGCGAAGAAGACCATCGACAAGGCGGTCTACTCCACGCTCTTTGAGAACAAGCAGGCCTTTGACAAGATCAAGCTGTTTGATGAAAAGCACAATAACGTGATGAAGGATGGATCGAAGCCCACCCAGGCATCCATCCAGGCCATGATATTACAGATGCAGCGGCAGAAGGACCATTTCGGCCAGCCCATCTATATCACGCCGCAGCACATCATCGTCCCCGTAGGATACGAGTTCGACTTGGCAGTCATCCTGCACAGCACACAGGTGACGGGGAGCAATAACAATGATATCAACCCATTGTACAACTATCCGATCAACGTCATCCAGACACCTGTACTGAATGCCTTGGCGGGGGACGGGGCCGTGCCCTGGTTCATGATCGCCAATGCTGCCAGCGCCCTGGGCATCCAGGTGGATTACCTGAACGGCCAGGAAACGCCCACGGTGAGACGGATGGAGGCACCGGGTGTCTTAGGCTTCCAGTGGGATATCTATCTTGATTGGGGCATTTCGATCAGGGATTTCCGGGGCATGGCGAAGAATCCCGGCGAAAAGATCGCGGCGTAAGGAAAGGAGGAAGGATCCATGAGTAAAGCGAGGGCCAGTTACTGGCAGAGAGGTGAATCCCTCGATTATGTAAATGAGACAGAGGAGATGATCGAAGCTGGGGAGGTGGTAGCCTTCGGGGAACGTGTTGGCGTGGCGGCTACAGATATCGCACCTGGAG
>CAJTFD010000053.1 GCA_910575625.1 Clostridia bacterium | reverse complement strand
CATCTTTTGGAGTCGATTCAACTCTCTGGTACGTTCCCCTACAAGGCTTTTGCGGTAACGGACTAATTCCCTCAGTTCCCGCTGGTCTTTGCCGGGAATGTAACTGGGCTGAAGCAGGCCATGCTGTAAAAGGTCAGCGATCCATTCCGCATCTTTTACGTCTGTTTTTCGACCTGGAACAGCTTTCATATGGCGGGCATTAACCACCATGGCATTCAGGTCAGAAGATTCAAGAATGTTATACAGAGGCTTCCAATAAGAGGCTGTACTCTCCATAGCGACCATTTCACAGCCGCCTTCTTTGAGCCAGTCAGTCAATGAAAGAAGTTCCCTGGTTGTTGCACCAAACTCGCGCACCTCCTGCTTTCTGCCGTATCGGAAGCAGGCAACGATAAGTTTTTTGTGAACATCAATACCACAACATTTGTCGTAAATTTTATCCATAAAGGCACCTCCTGGAAGAATTTACGGCACGGTACTCTGTCTTTTATCATTTTACTATACGTCCTTTTGCCATGAACAAGAGGCTGGACAGGTGGTGGTGCAAATGAGAGTACCTGAAATCAGTTTAGGAAACGGGCTTCCTGCCCAAAATAAACACGATCTTTGCCGTTGCTATAAGTATAAACAATGGCACAAATAAATTCAACAGCCTACCGTCTGCACAGTTTCATTTATGGTGGTGCCAAGTGTGTGGGCATGGAGGTTTAGGAAGATCACAGTCAAATCTGGAAACGAAGAATTCACACTGGAAGTTACGGAAGAAGAATATAGGAATTACTTTAGGCCGTGGTGGCAGCAGAAAAAGCATGAGCAGAGGAACCGGGAGGCGATGGAGCAGAACGGCTACACGGAAGAATCCTACGAGGAATGGAAAGAGAATGATATGCGGACAGAACTGTTTGCAGAGAGCATGGAGGAACTGGCGGAAAAGAGGATGCTGCTGGATGTCCTCCGTGATGCGATGGATTCCCTCCTGCCGGAAGAACGGGAGCTTGCCATGAAGGTGTTCGGGGAGGAAATGCCCCTTGCTGATTATGCAGATATGAAAGGGAAAAATCCCCGGACGCTTTCCGACCATAAGAGAAAAGTATTATCAAAGCTGCGGAAATTCTTTGTAGAGCATGGGTTTGAAATTGACAGCAGATGACCATATCTGCCAGCAAGGGTATTTCTGCGACATTTTTTATGGGAATTGTCGAACGGTTTTTGAAAAAATATCCGTTTCCATCCACCGAAAACCGAAAAAGTGTCATTACGACAGTGAAGGGGTACAAGATGAACAGCCCCGGAAAGGAGGAATGGAACCTATGGAAAAGTCACAGGAGCTTATCGGCATCTTACAGGCAATCAGCATCGTGGCGAAAAGCCTCGCTGCCAAGCTGTGCAGATCGAGAAGGAAGTGGAAGCCTATGAAGCCGCGAAAGCGGCGCATGACAGGAAAATGAAGAAAGGATGGAGGCGCTGATGCGTAAGAAGGTTTTTATCTGCAGCCCCTTCCGCGGCGACATGGAAGGGAATGCAAGGAAAGCGGCGGCCTACTGCCGCATGGCGTGTGAGCAGGGTTTCCTGCCTGTTGCGCCGCACCTCTTATTCCCGCAGTTCTTAAATGAGGGGATAGAGGAAGAGAGGCGGATCGGCATCGCTATGGGGATGGAGCTGCTTGCGCTGTGTGACGAGATGTGGGTGTTCGGGGAAGCCACCGAAGGGATGGCGGCGGAGATCGCCTATGCCACAGAACAGGGAGGGAAATTGCAGAGGATGTCGGAAGTCCGTGCGGTGCTGGCAGAGAAGGCCAACGCCGGACATACGGCGGAAGTAAAAGCGCTCATCAAAGGGCGTGGGGCGGGGCGGCTGTCGGAGATTGATCCGGCAGAATATCCCGCGCTCCTTGCGGAGGCAGAGAGGCTGTGATGGGGAAGGAATGGAGCGGATGGAAGGGAACCTGCGGGATACTGCCCGCAGGCTTTTTTTGTTTTTCCATTCCAGGTTTTAAAACTGCTGTTTTCTGCGGACTGTGGCATAGGAGGTGGCGGCCAATGACGCTTGAAGAAATGAGGTTAGTAGATGTGAGGACGGTTGACCGGGATTCGCTGGTGGATGTGACGCGGGTCCATATTGATGAGGGCCTGCCGAAGGAAGAGCGGCTTAAGGAGTTTGTCCGGCAGGTGAAAAATCCGTACTGCTTCCGTGTTGGGAATGTTGTGGTCAAGAACGTGTACAGCGGTGACGGGGTATCGCTGAGGGAGCGGTTTGAGCAGTTCGCAAGAACCCTTTGAGTTCTCGGACATTGTAAGAAGTCCGCAGGACATCGCGCCATGTCATGGAAAAATCCCGGGAACCGTGGTAAGGTGGAATCCTAAAGGACTATTGCCTGTGCGGCCTCTGGTTTCTGGATTATCCGGATTGGGCACCGGATAAGGAAGAACAGGACAGGAGGATTGCAGATGGAAACGTTGAATTCTAAAACATATCATGCAGCCGTGTACCTGCGGCTGTCCAGGGAGGACGGTGACGTTGCGGAGGGCAGCAGGGCTCTCAGCAACAGCATCTCCAACCAGAAAGAGCTGGTCATGGACTATCTGAGGTCCCACGCCGAGATCCAGGTCTATTCCGTTTATACGGATGACGGATGGAGCGGCGTTGATTTTCAAAGGCCGGAATTCCAGAGGATGTTGAGCGATATCCGGGAAGGTTCTGTTGACTGCGTGGTCGTAAAGGACCTGTCCCGGTTCGGCAGGAACTATATTGAGTCCGGGAGGTACATTGAGAAGATTTTCCCCATGCTGGGGGTGCGGTTCATTGCTGTCAATGACGGTTACGACAGCCTGGACGGGCAGTATGGGAATGACATGGTCATCCCGTTCAAGAACCTCATCAATGATGCGTACTGCCGGGATATTTCCGTGAAGATACGGAGCCATATGGAGGTCAAGAGGAAGAACGGGGAGTATATCGGGGCTTTTGCCGCCTATGGGTATCTGAAGGACCCGGAGGATAAGAACCATCTGGTGGTTGATGGATATGCGGCGGATGTGGTGCGGGATATCTTCGCCATGAAGCTGGCCGGGTGCAGCTTGAAAGCGATTGCGGACAGACTGAACCGGGACGGCATACTGTCCCCGCTGCAGTATAAGAAGAGCATCGGTATCCGGCTGGAGAGTTCCTTCCAGAAAGACATGGAGCCGAAGTGGAGTTACAATGCGGTTCTGCGGATTTTGAAAAATGAGGTGTATGTCGGCACGGTTGTCCAGGGGAAATGTACCACGCCGAATTACAAGGTCAAGAAGCGTGTGTATAAGGACGAGAGCGAGTGGGTACGTGTGGGGGATGCCCATGAGGCGATTGTGGGCAGGAGCGAGTTTGAATTGGTGCAGTCGCTGCTTGCGAGGGATACAAGGGTGTCCCCGAAAAAGGGGAAGGTCTTCCCACTGGCCGGGATGGTGTTCTGTGGGGGCTGTGGGGAGCCGATGGTCCGCAAGACGGTCCCTTCCGGGGATAAGAGGTATGTGTATTATGTCTGTTCCGGGCATAAGAATGACAGGGCTTCCTGCTCATCCCATAGTTTTTCCGCAAAGAAGCTGGAGGAGAGCGTGCTGGCGCTGGTACAGACTTTTATCGGGAAGGTGTTGATGCTGTCGGAGGCGGCAGATATTGTCAGCCGGGCATCAGGGATGGCGCCGGACGTGGGGAAGATTGAAAGCCGGATTGCGAAGCTGAGGGAAGAGGCGGAGGACTGCGGCAGGAGGCGGAAGAACCTGTATGAGGATTTCAAGGATGGCATCCTCACCAAAGAAGAGTATGCCATGCTCCGGGAGCAGTACCAGAAGCAGGCAGATGGGATCCAGGCTGCCATTGCATCCCTGGAAAAGGAGAGGGACAGCATCCAGACGGGGCAGACGGCCGGGCAGGAATGGGTTGATGCCCTGAAAGGCTACAAGGGCGTGGAGACGCTTGACCGGAGGCTGGCGGCATTCCTCATTGACCGGATCGAGGTCATGGATTCGGATACCCTGCAGGTGTCCTACCGGTTTGAGAAGGAAGCAGCGGAGATGGAGCGCTTTGTGATGATGTATAGGAAGGAGGCGGTCTGACATGGCAAGGAAGAGCAGGAAAGAAATTGCAAGGGCAGTGGCGGCATCCGCTCCTGCAGCAGGCATGAAGGTCTACAGGACTGCCGTGTATGTCCGGCTTTCCAGGGAGGACGGAAGGAAGATAGAAAGCGACACGGTGGAGAACCTGGTGTTAGTATATAAGTGTGGACAGGAAAAGTTGAACAATCTATACTATCAAGTGAAAGAGCAAAGGAGATGTTCAGCATGGCGAAAAACCAAAAATCCTACACCCCGGAATTCAAGCAGCAGATCGTGGATCTGTACAATGCCGGAGGAACTTCGTATCCACAACTGGAACG
>CAJTFD010000052.1 GCA_910575625.1 Clostridia bacterium | reverse complement strand
AGAAAGGCTGTTGCCTTTCCGTCACTTTTACCTCTTTGCAGGAAAATCCTACGCAAAGTTTATATGCGACAACGTGTCGCTGCACTGTCGAATGGGGCTAACCTCGCGCCGCATGAGATAAGTATGCTTTTTGCGGTCTTGCCAGTAACGTTTTGTAAAGGACTTTTTAATCAAATTCACAGAAAATTTACATTTCAGGGCAAAAAAATAAGGCCGGGAACCTGTTTTTTAGATTCCCGGCCTGCGGTTTTACTATGCTGTCCGTTCTGCTTTCAGTTTTTTTACTTCATCAAGTGGAAGCCCTGCGTATTCCGCAATTTTTTCAAGTGTCAAAATCCCATCTGCCAACATTCTCTTTGCAGAATTGATTGCTCCTTCTTTCAATGTCTGATTCCTCATATCTTCCATAGCCCGGCACATAATCTCGATTCCCTCCTTGCTCTCTTTGAAAAATCTCACCCTGTCCGCCAGTGTCCCATAGTACATATCCGCCGCGTCTGTGCAGGAGAAGTCATGCATTAACTTCCCGATTGGCGTATCTCCACGGTAAGCGCCATTTACATACAGTATGTGTGAACCGTCCTCAAATCTTTCCCCGGTTCCTAAAAAGCACCGCTCAATCGGATAGAGCGGCAGCCCTTTTCCCATTACGTCATTCTCTGTGATAAAGATTACCCACGTTTCCGGCAGCTTGTCGAAGTCCTCGCCTTTCTTCAAAAGGTTTGCGTCCATCATGCTGCTGTTGTACCTGGCTCTTTTTCTCCCGGCTCCTTTGTCGGAGCGCTGTACCTCCACGTTCAGTTTTGCCCCTGTGCTGTCCGTAGCCAGGATATCCAGCCTTACCGAACGGTTCAGCAGGTTCTCCACAAATACCTGGGTGCGGACGTCCAGCACCTTTAAATCTGGCTTTTCCAGTACAATCTGCAATACCAGTTCTATGCTTGCCGTATCTCCCTCAAAACACTTTGTGAGGAAGTCATCATCAAGCAGGCGAAAACCTCTTAATCTCTGTAAATCTTCCTGATGTTTCTGGTCGATCTGTTCCGTCACTGTCAATCTTCCCACCTGCTTTCCCTTCCGTTTTCGTATCTCCATACTACCATAAACCTCCTGATTTTACAAGCCGGGAGCCAGCGCATTTCTGATTCCCGGCCTGTTTCTATTATCGTTTTTACATCTGCTGTATCTCATTTTTCAGCATACGCTTGATTTTGTCGCTCATGGTTTCCTTGCTGGTCTTGCTGAAATGAACCCTCACAATGTAGGTAGTCCGGCCAATCTTCTTCACCAGTGCAGGAGCGTCCTTAGCCGGTGCTGTGGTGGTAGTGTTCTCTGTAATTTTCTCGCTGCCCATAAATTCTCCTTTTCATGCAATCAGTTTATGCTATCCTTTACTCACAATCTCCTTCGCCGCCGCTTTAGTCGCCCTGGCTCCTTCCTCCCGGAAATTTTTACCAGAAAAGAGAACCGGCGCACACCGTTCCAGTATGCGGTCATAAATCCTTGCGTGGGCAAGGTCTGGCGGGTTCTTGATTTCTTCCAGTTTCAGGTTTGTCGTGACAATCAGCGGCTTCTTACTCCGATATCGGCTGTCAATAACGGTGAACATCTGCTCCATGGCATACTCGGTACTGCGCTCCACGCCTAAATCGTCAATGACAAGCAGGCTGTAATCGTCCAGGCTGGCGATAAAGGCTGCCCTGTCCTCGGCAAACACGCCGGTCAGCCGGTTCAGAATAGACGGGAAATTTGTCATCAACACCGGCACGTCACGGTCAAGCAGAGCATTGGCGATACAGCCGGCAAAAAAGGATTTCCCGGTTCCCACATCACCAAAGAGCAGAAGGCCGGTATTGTCACGGTATGCCTCCTTCCAATGCTCCACATAGGCGTGCGCTTTCTCCATGATAGGATTCTGGCCATTATCGTTGGAGAAAGTGTAATCATAAAGGTATCGGTCTTGAAGTCCCTGCGCCTTCCGGCGTTTGACACGCTCCATGCGTTCCCTCTGTTCCTCCATGGCTTTCCGTTCCTCCTGCGCCTTCTGCTGGCAGGAGCAGAGGCAGCGGGGCATGAAATAGCCGGAGCCTCCGAACCTGGGCACAACAGTCTGGCGGCTGCCACGGCATTTCTTACAGTGGATAAGCCCGTCAGCCGGTTCTATGTATTCGTCCCCGGCAAGCTCCATATCCCCGGCGGCCCGATCAATGGCCGCCCGGACTTCTGCGGTAATCTCAATCATATGGTTTCTCCTTCCTCTACGCTGTAATCCCGGTTCCGGGCAGGCGGTTCCTCCTTCTTTTTGTCGGCGTTCGCCCAGCGCCGGATTGTGGCCGCATGGTTTTTATATCCTTTTCCGCTGGATTCCATGTACTCGGACAGCCGCTCAATGTACTGTTCCCAGAGAGAGGGAAGTTCCGTCTGGAGTTCTGCCAGTTCCGCAGAAGATAGAAACACATTCCGGTATCTCCCATAGGCGTGTGCCATATCCCCCTCTCTATTCTCTATACTCTTATCTCTAATCTCTTTATCTCTATACTCTAATATAGGCGGACATTTGTCCACCCGGCCATTGGACGGACAAATGTCCGCTTCCCCGGACGGGAGCAGGTTCTGGCGTTTCAGCCTCATGCGCTCCTTTTTCTTCCGCTCCCCCTCGCTGGACGACTGGCCAATCAGCAGCTGGATGTCGCTCATGTAATAGGCTCCGTCCGTCAGTATCTCCACAAGGCCAAACTCCTGGAATATCTTCAAAGCCCGCTCCACCGTGCCTACCTGATGCCGGGTAAAGGTGGCTATGGTCTGCACGGTATGGGGCAGGTAGTCATTCAGCAGGAGTACGCCGCTGCTTTTCAGCGACATCAAATACATCTTGAGCAGGAGATTGGAGTACAGAAGGCCGTCCTGCATACTCTCCAGGATGACCATGGTTTCGCTGTTATAAAAATTCTCTTTCAGCTTGAGGTAATAAAATCGTCGGTTCTCTGTCATTTAGTTGCTCCTTTTGTTCTGAATAGCTTTTTTAAGCCTCTGTACGCATTTTAAGGGGGCTTTGGGGGTGTCAATGATAAAAAGTATTGCCTCCCCTCCGACACGCTCCGAAAGTGCTTGATTTACAAGACTTTTTCCGTTCCTAAATGCGTAGAATCATGGTATCTTTTCCGCTGGCGTTCTGCCTCCTTCCTCCGGCGCACCCTGGCGGCACATTCCCTACAGTATTTCGCCCGGTTGGAGCCGGGCAGGAAAAGAGCGCCGCACTCGCTGCACCGTCTGCTTTCCAGCCGGTGGTAAAGGACCGTTTCCAGCTGGTGGTCTAAGGGCAGCACCGCCACACGGAACCAGCGACAGAGCAGGGAGTGGGAAATGCTCTGGACACAGACGCACCCGTCCCCCTCGTCAAGCGCCATACACTGGCCGTTGTCGTAGTTGCAGCACTCACGCACCAGCCGCCTCGCCCTGCGGTACTGCCGGTAGTCCATGGACGGGATTCGCTCATGCCGCCTGTTTCCCATATCTCACCTTACAGCGGCACAAAGGCGGCTGCCCCTCCCTGAAAAGGAAAACCGGCTCCGGCGCTTTCGCCCCCGTAGGCGCTGGCGGCGTGGGCGGCACGGGTATCTTTACGGTGATAGTGATTGTCATGGTGATAAACTGCTGTGTCATAATTCCTGTTCCTCCTTCTTTCTGGCCGGTTCATTTTCCGTCCTGGCCAACTGCTCCGCTGTCTTTTTCAGGTTCTCCACCGCTTTGATGTCCTCCCGCATGGATTTCATTTTCTGGTACTGCACCGATTTCTCCGCTTTCAGGCGGTCGGCCTCGGCCTGCCATTTCTTCGGGGTGATTTCTTCGCTGGTGGTTTTCAGTTTTTCCAGATACCGGACGGCGGCCTCATATAACGCCAGTTCCGCACTGTGCTTCTGCTCAAACTGCTCCTTTTTCTTCCCCGGCTTCATCTTGTCAAACTGGCGGCGGGTTCCTTTGTTCCTCTCGTATTTCTCCCACATGGAGAGACGTTCGTCCAGCACTTTGATGCGCCGCTCGGCGGTGACAATCTTCCCACGCAGGGAATAGTAATCTTTGTTCATGGCGGCCACTTTCTCATAAAGCTGCTCCATGGAAGTGATGTTATTACCGTTCAGGAAATTGAACAGGGTGGCGCTTTCTTTCAGATTCCTTATCTTCCCATACCGGGAGCCGGGGTTCCCTGTTGACAGCTGCGCCTCATAAAGCTGCGCCATGATACTGTCTTTTCCTTCCGGTTTCCCCGCCTGCTCTTTCGTCCATTTGTAGAGACGGGTAATCCGTGCCTTGATTTCCTTCAGCAGCTTATTGTCGGCGGCAATCTGGCGGTTGATATTTCCTCTCTCCGTGGCAATGCCTTTCCGCTCCATCTGGCTGGCGGCAACTCCTAAATGGATGGAAGGTATCTTGTCAATGCCCTGACGCTCGTAGGAGCGGTGGTCAATCCGTTCCGGCCTGCCGGCAGCCTCCAACGCTCTGTTGGCGTAGGCAGCCCAGGCAGTCCTCCACTTCTCTACATTTCCCTTGTCGTTCCAGTCGGTGGTGTCCTCCCGGTGGCTCTTCCAGCCGCCTTTGCCGTTGGGGATTCTCTGGCCGTTTTCGTCCAGTTCGTAGACCTTCCGGCATTTCGCTCCCCACTGCCCATCCTCCTTTAGCGGTCGGATAGTGAGCATGACATGGAAGTGGGGATTGCCGTCTTTCTTGTCATGGATAGAGAAATCCGCACACATACCGGCGGCGACAAAGGTATCGCTGATGAAGGAGCGGGCAAGCCGCAGCTGTTCCTCTCGGTTCAGTTCTACCGGCAGGGAAATCTCTATCTCACGGGCAAGCTGTGCGTCATGGGTCTTTTCAACCATCTCCACACTGTTCCAGAGAGTTCTGCGGTCTTGAAATTCCGGCGGGGCATGGGGCGGCAATATGATTTGGTGTTAGTATATAAGTGTGGACAGGAAAAGTTGAACAATCTATACTATCAAGTGAAAGAGCAAAGGAGATGTTCAGCATGGCGAAAAACCAAAAATCCTACACCCCGGAATTCAAGCAGCAGATCGTGGATCTGTACAATGCCGGAGGAACTTCGTATCCACAACTGGAACG
>CAJTFD010000051.1 GCA_910575625.1 Clostridia bacterium | reverse complement strand
ATATCAGGAAGGCGGTGTTTTTTATGATGACAAAAAAGATAGATAAGAAGAGGGACCAGATGATGGTCTTCTGTATGGATGATATGGTCCCCCAGGACCACTTACTCCGGCTGATCGACAGGGCCATCGACTGGAGTCTTATCTATGACCTTGTGGAGGAGAGATACTGCCATGACAACGGACGGCCAAGTATGGACCCGGTCATGCTGATCAAGATCCCGTTCATACAATACCTCTATGGGATCCGGAGCATGCGCCAGACCATCCGCGAGATCGAGGTAAATGTTGCCTACCGTTGGTTTTTAGGGCTGGACATGATGGATCCAGTCCCGCATTTTTCTACTTTTGGAAAGGACTACACCCGCCGTTTCAAGGATACGGACCTCTTCGAGCAGATCTTTGCCCATATCCTGGGGCAGTGTATGGATGCTGTCCTGGTGGATACCAGCCAGATCTTTGTAGACGCCACCCATGTAAAGGCATGCGCAAATGGTAAGAAGATGGAGGAGCAGGCCGCGCATGAGCAGGCCCTATGGTATGAGGAGGGACTGGAGGAGGAGATTGCACAGGACCGGGAACGCCACGGAAAAAAGCCGTTAAAGGATAAAGACCGCAATGACCCGCCATCGGGAGGGAGTGCCGGTGGTGATAGTGGCAGGACCCGCAAGTGCAGCACAACTGACCCAGAGAGTGGCTGGTTTAGGAAAGGGGAACATAAACACGTCTTTGCCTATGCCATGCAGACCGCCTGTGACAGGAACGGATGGATACTGGGGTATACTGTCCATCCCGGGGATGAGCATGACAGCCGCACTTTTAAACCGTTGTATGATAAGATAAGAGGATACGCGCCAGAGATGGTCATCATGGACGCAGGATACCGGACGCCGGCGATCGCCCATGAGCTGCTCACGGACGGTATCCTGCCATTGCTGCCTTATAAACGGCCGATGACAAAAGATGGGTTTTTTAAGGAGTATGAGTACGTATATGATGAGTACTACGACTGTTATATCTGCCCAGAGGGACAAGTCCTGACATACTGCACAACAGACAGGGAGGGATATAGGGAGTATGAGAGCTGCGGGACCCACTGCGCCCGCTGCCCGAGCCTCGGGAGATGCACCCACAGCAAGAGCCATGTCAAGACGGTCACCAGGCATGTGTGGGAAGAGTATAATGGAGACGGTGGAGGACATCCGCCATACCCGCGGGAACAGGGAGGTCTATGCCCGGCTCCTTGCCCTGCCGCTGGAGGCTGGAATAGGCGTCGGTGGTGCTCTCCAAAAACGCCGTCAGGTGGTCGGGTCCTCGTCCACGCCGTTCACCTCGTCCCATTTCTTGATGTCAGACATTCTGCTCCTCCTTCCTCAAAAATGGCAGGTCGTTCTCCTTTGCGTCCTGCCGCTGTCTGCGCTCCTCGTTGTACGGGGCGGATGCCCACGCACCGCTTGGGGATGCGGTAGGTCACGCACCGCCCCGGCCCGGAACGCTCCAGAACATAGTCCTCCGGGGAACGCTGGGAAAGTTCCCGGAGCTTGCCGGTGAGTCTTGCGTCATGGGTATAGACCTCCGCCGTGTCCGTCCCGTTATCCCACAGGATGATGGTCTCCTGCTCCGCAAGGGTCAGTTTGTAGCCGCTCACAGGCTGGCCTCCTCCCGCTTCCCCGCCGGGGCGGGGGCGGGGTGTCCCTTCGCGCTGGACTTCAGGGCGGAAAGCTGGCCCAGGACGGACTCCCGTTTTTCGGCCTGCGCCTCCTGTTCCCGCATGGCCGCCTTTTCCATCAGCATCCCGTGGTCGGTGGGGGTCATGGAGCGGCGCTCCAGCTTGTTCTCAAAGAGGACCATGTCCCGCACCTCGTTGATGGAGCAGCCCACTACCTCCAACTCGCCGCTCCTGGTTTCGTTGAACTTCTCATCGTACAGGTGGTAGTCCCAATGGCCCGCCCCGCACTCCACGGCGTGGTCCAGGATGTCGGCGGGCGGCTGGCCCATCAGCCACGCCCGGAACTTGCCCTACTCCGCCGATACCTTTTCATACAGTTTGCTGCTCAGTTCCGTATCAGCCATTTTATCGCTCCTCCTGTTTCAAAATTTTTACCCACCGTGTTTTCATCTGGTGGGGGTACTGCCCGCTGTCCCTGGGCTTGCCCCGGCCCGTCCTACTCCATGCCCCGGGCAGGCCCCTCGCACACAAAGCCGGAGGCCTTCAGGGAGGCGCCGCACTCGCTGTCCAGGATATAGGTGATGACCTTCTTGTAACCCATCGCCCGATGCCGCCCGGACCGCCGCCCCATAGAGCATACTACAAGCGTTCCGCGCCCCATCGGTGCAGAGGCGGTTGACCTCCAGCGTGTAGCCGTCATCCAGGAAGCGGCTCACCGGGCGGCCGCAGATGGCGACACCGGCGAGCTGCCCGTCCTCCCGGACGCCGATGGAGAACTTGTGTCCCACCGTGGGCTTGTGGTGGCGGTGGTGCTGGCGCACAAATTCGTTCGCCTCCCGCAGGGGCGCGGGTCGCCAGTGGCGACCTCTGAGTGCCAAAGGCACTCAGAAGCGCCGACCGAGCCGACAGGCGAGACCGGGGACCCGCGACAGCATATCACTCACCGCCCACGGCATCACGGATGCCCTGCATGATATATGCCACACAGGGGACGGCCACGCTGTTGCCGAGCATCTGGTAACGCTTCGTGTCGCTGATGGCTTTGCCGTCCGCGCCGGCCTCCGTCCAGCCGTCCGGGTAGCCCTGCAAACGCTCCGCCTCGGTGGGGGTGAGCCTCCTCACGCAAAGCCCGGTGCGGACGGGGTTCTGGTAGTTCAGCGAGTAGCCGCCCGATGCCGCCTTTGCCAGCAGTGTGCCGCTGACCTCATCCGTCTCCCGGAGGTTGCGGCAGTCCACGGCGGCGGTCTGGCCCTCCGGCTCATCTGCCCCTTCCACTACGGCCACGCCGCCCTGGTTGCAGCAGGGGTTCCCGCCGTTCAGGTCCAGCGTCCGGGAGGTGTCCGCCTCATAGAAGCCGCTTTTGGGATTGTCCGAGAGCATCCCGCCGGAATGGTAGGCGTCGATCACATAGGCTTTCATCACGGCGCTCTGCTGACCCGCCAAAAGGGTGGGGCGGTCTCCTCCTGGAAGCCGATGCTCCCGGACTGGCTGCCGGCCTTGTGCTTGAAGCCCGCGCTCACCACGCAGAAGTCCAGCTCGTTCCCCTGTCCGGCAGGGCGGGAAAGCTCAGCGCCGGAGGCACAGAGCGTACCGGCGATCTGTGGGTGGGTGACGATGGGCTGTTCCTGTTCAGCGTCATCGGGCTGGACAACATAGGGCTGTTCGTTGACACAGTTGAGCGTGGGCGACAGTTCCCGCAGGATCTCCGCATGGCTCTGGCCGCTTGAAGCGCACATCACCACATCCCGCTCCCGTCCGCACCGCATCCCTGTCCCCTTGTAATAGCTGGCAAGCAGCGTCCCGGCAAGGTTGCCGTTTATCCCGACCGATAGCATCGGGCGGAAATCCCGGAGCCGTGACGACATGGGGGCTGACCCGCGTCGCGGGTCAGCCCTTATTTTGTAAGATATTTGGAAAATGTTCGTGGAACAAGTCTTTGATCTCCTGTATTGTCACTTGCGCTTGTTTCAGCCTTTGCATCTGCAGGTCGATCTCACATTCCCGGATGATGCCAAGGTTCATGCTATTATCTGTTAAAAATATCTCTGGTCTGTCGGGTAATAAGTTTACATGGATGTCTGGCATATATTCGTCTTTCTGGGTTATGGTCACCCAGATGTCGTTCTTGTCAAATTGATGGTCGGCTAAAGCCGTTTCGTAGTCTCCGACATAGCGCAGCATTATTTTATAATATGAATTTTCACTCTTAAAGCATTTCACTGATTTAACATCATCGCTGTACATGCGGCAATAGTGAAAATTTTTGTGATGGATCTTTTCATGATGGTATTTTCCTTTCGGTTAATCTAAAAGTATATTATTCAGTTTCAATCATGTTTTCGGATACGATGCTGTTATCTGAGATGACAGGTTCGTCTGTGATGATTTCGTCGGAATC
Source organism: Clostridia bacterium (assembly GCA_910575625.1). Lineage (GTDB taxonomy): Bacteria > Bacillota > Clostridia > Lachnospirales > Lachnospiraceae > MGBC164599. The sequence goes on along the minus strand of CAJTFD010000051.1, from coordinate 2,825 downwards.
AATGATTACGTCAGCATCAGTGTCTGTATCTACGACATTGTCGTCAGTCACGATGATGCTGTTGTTGTTGGCTTTTGTAGACTGTGTAGCTTTTACGGTATCTGATTCCGTGAGAGGATTGCCATTTATGTCGCATTCGTACAGATCTTCCTGGAATTTGTCTTTCCAGGCGCCGCAATTTTTACAGGTGATTTCTGTTTTTTTGACCATGCAGTATTTTGGATATCTGGTTACACCGTCAGCGCCATGGATTCTTGCACCAAAACATTGTGGGTTGTTATTGATGTCATATCTATGTGCTTCTATTTGTTCGTCTGTCCATTCAGTCATGTCGGCATTGCAACGTCCACAAATTACAGTTGTTACGTAGTATGGTTTGCCTTTACCTTCGATACTTTCCCAAGTATCTGTTTGCCACGCATGTGATGTCTTTGCAATTTTCGCGGTTGTACCACATACTGTACATGTCTGTGTGCCGCTTTTCTCACACGTTGCTTTCTTAGTGGTTTTGAAAGAATGCGTAGTCTTCATAGCCGTTGTACCAGTAGCACCGCATGTCTGACATAATTTTTTACCTTTTACCGCACATGTAGCCTTGCGGGTAGTTTTCCATGCATGTTTGTGGCTGGCAATGACCTTTACTTTAAAAGACTGGCTTTTGCCATTATAAGTTACTTTGATCGTGGCTGTACCTGGCGTTTTAGCTGTGACTAATCCTGTACTGGATACGGTCGCAACAGCAGGCTTACTGGATTTGTAAGTTCCTGTTTTGGATACTGTGGTCTTGCCGAATTTAGCTTTTACCTGGTATCTGCGGTTCTTTACCATGGTTAAAGTTCTCCCCTTGATCGCTGTCTTCTTGCCTTTGGGGATGACCAGGGCCTTCTTCTGCAGATCGATCGTCCCATCGGTCTTTACGGCCGCAGATACGGTCGTGGCAAGTGGTGCTGTAAGCCCAGCATACAGCATCGCTGCACATACAATAAGTGCCAATAGCAATCTGACTCTTTTCTTCATAACGTTCCCTTCTTTCTCTTTTCGTTCGTATTTATTATAAGTAACCTCAAAGGATCGTGTGTTTCCAGCCTTTTATAGCTCTGAAAGCCAGGCATGGCGCAACACCGATCCGATGATACTCCTCCAGTATGGTATCAAAATATAGATGTTTTATTGACTATAAGTATAGTCTCTCCAGAACTCAGATTCAAGCAGATCTGCCAAAATGTAGATGTTTTGTCATGCATAGATTTTTTATTGTCTAGCTTAAACTCTTTATTAATAAGAGGAGGTGGTTGATATGATAAGTTACGAGCCATTCTGGAGATACATACAGGAGCACAAGATCTCTACATACCAGCTCATCGGGTACGGCATCACGCCTGACTCGATACAACGGCTTCGTTCTGGAAAGAACATCAGTACGAGGACATTGGATAGATTATGCGCCGAACTGGACTGCAATGTATCGGACATAATGGTATATATCCCAGACAGCAGATGATACTCTGAAAGGACGCCCGCGCCCAGATACATATTGCTTTAAGCCCATTAAGACCACCGCGTCCCTGCGGTGGTCTTTGCTCTGACTGGCTCAAGAGCACTTTTCCGAAAACACCTCACTCTTTCATATTTTAATCTATTTTGGATTTATTTTCAACGCTTTATAAGCTTATTTTATGCATTATAAGAGCCGGACTGACATACCTTTCTGATCAAGTACACCATCCGGCTCCTATAAAGCCAAAACAGATATCATATCCCAGCTGGTTCACAGCTGTCCCTTTTCCTCTACCAAGATCCCTTCCTCAAGTAAGCGCATCCCGTATCGGACTCCAGCTATGAACGACACTTTCTGGGCTGCTACAGCGCCGCCGACCACGATCTCCTCCAATCTCATGAATGTCTGCTCCGGGAGTGTCTCTTTATATCCAGACAGGAGTGCCTTTAATTCCTTGCTGACCTCACATTCCACCTGTTGCATATGTCCTGAACCGCTCACCGCCTTATCATATATCTCTTCTAACAATCCTTTACTCTTCCATCCCATGATATCCCCCTTTCTTGTTCCCTCTATTTATAACAATATCCATTTTTTCATAAATCTTTTAAGATGTGGATGACGCGGGAATGGTCTCATGTTATGCCGGGCTGCCCCTGGCAGCCGGCATAGCCAGTGTATCAGCGTTTTACCGGCTGGGAGAGACCCGGGATCTGCCCATCTGTCCTCGCATGTGTATGGCCATGCAAGCTCATACAGACAGAAAACAGCATATCAATGCCAGATATCACCCTCTCCTCAAACTATATCGGATTATTTTTTAATCTATATAAGTTTTTTATTTGCCACCTCCAACTTGCTAAAATCTAGTTTTAAGAAAGGATATAGACCTATGAAGAACCTACGGTTGCTACGGAACCAGAAAGATCTCAGCCAGCAGAAGCTGGCCGACATCCTGCATATCAGCCAGCAGTCTGTCTATAAATATGAGAAGGGGATCACAACCCCCGATTTCCAGACACTGATGCGGATGGCTGATTTTTTTGATACTTCGATCGACTATCTGATCGGATACACGGATATCCCGCATAAGATCGAGCCTGTCACTGAGCATAAGCTGAATCCTGATGAAGAGGACCTGATCCAGAAATACCGCAACGTCCCGTCATCTTTCAGGAAAGCCGTACAGATGGTGATGGACGAGTATCTGGGGCGTCCAGACCATTGACCCGCGTTATGTCCGTCTACCGCATTTAAAGCGATCCCCATGTCTCTCCCCAGCTGGCAAGCGCTGGTCTCTTTAACGTTTTTTATTCTCACCCCCCCC
>CAJTFD010000050.1 GCA_910575625.1 Clostridia bacterium | reverse complement strand
GAAAGAACTACACCCGCCGTTTCAAGGATACGGACCTCTTCGGACAGATCTTTTCCCATATCCTGGGGCAGTGTATGGGTGCTGGCTTGGTAGATACCAGCCAGATCTTTGTGGACGCTACCCATGTAAAAGCATGTGCAAACGGTAAGAAGATAAAGGAGCAGGCCGTGCATGATGAGGCCTTATGGTATGAGGACGGGCTGCAGAAGGAGATCGCACTGGACCGGGAACGCCATGGTAAAAGGCCGTTGAGAGATAAAGACCGCGATGACCCACCATCCGGCGGGGATGCCGGTGGTGACGGGGGCAGGACCCGCAGATGCAGCACGACTGACCCGGAGAGCGGCTGGTCCAGGAAAGGGGAACATAAACACGTCTTTGCCTATGCCGTGCAGACTGCCTGTGACAGGAACGGATGGATCCTCGGGTATACCGTCCATCCCGGGAATGAGCATGACAGCCGTACATTCAAGCCTTTATATGAGAAGATAAAGGGATATACCCCAGAGATGGTCATCATGGACGCGGGGTACCGCACACCCGCGATCGCGCATGAGCTGCTCACGGATGGCATCCTGCCGCTGCTCCCTTACAAGCGACCGATGACAAAAGATGGGTTTTTTAAGAAGTATGAGTATGTATATGACGAGCACTACGACTGTTACATATGCCCGGAGGATCATATCCTGACATACCGGGCAACAGACAGGGCGGGGTATAGGGAGTATAAGAGTTGTGGGACCCACTGTGCCCACTGCCCGAGCCTTGGGAGATGCACCCACAGCAAGAGCCATGTCAAGACAGTCACCAGACATGTATGGGAAGAGTATATGGAGATGGTGGAGGACATCCGCCATACCCGCGGGGATAGGGAGATCTATGCCCGGAGGAAGGAGACCATCGAGAGGATCTTCGGGACTGCGAAAGAGCAGCATGGATCCCGTTATACACAATACATAGGAAGGGCACGGATGGAGATGAGAGCCGGGCTCACTTTTGCGTGCATGAACTTAAAGAAGCTGGCGAGGATCCTCGCCAGGAAGGAAAACGGAGGGCTGCCGTTCCAGGATCCTCCACATACTTTTAAGAAGATATGCCTCAAGATAAAAGAGAGGTGTTGGAGTCTGACTCCGGCACCTCTCTTTGTCTACAGTCTGAAACGGACATTTGTCCGTCCAATGGCCGGGTGGACAAATGTCCGCCTATATTTAGAGTATAGAGATAAAGAGATCAGAGATAAGAGTATAGAGAATAGAGAGGGAGATATGACACACGCTTATGGGAGATACCGGAATGTATTTCTATCTTCCGCAGAACTGGCAGAACTCCAGACGGAACTCCCCTCTCTTTGGGAACAGTACATTGAGCGGCTGTCCGAGTACATGGAATCCAGCGGAAAAGGATATAAAAACCATGCGGCCACAATCCGGCGCTGGGCGAACGCCGACAAAAAGAAAGAAGAACCGCCTGCCCGGAACCATGATTACAGCGTGGAGGAAGGAGAAACCATATGATAGAGATTACCGCAGAAGTCCGGGCGGCCATTGACAGAGCCGCCGGAGATATAGAGCTTGCCGGGGACGAATACATAGAACCGGCTGACGGGCTTATCCACTGTAAGAAATGCCATGGCAGCCGCCAGACTGTCGTGCCCAGGTTCGGAGGCTCCGGGCTATTTCATGCCCCGCTGCCTCTGTCCCTGCCAGCAGAAGGCGCAGGAGGAACGGAAAGCCATGGAGGAACAGAAGGAACGCATGGAGCGTGTCAAACGCCGGAAGGCGCAGGGGCTTCAGGACAGATACCTTTATGATTACACTTTTGCCAATGATAACGGCCAGAATCCCGTCATGGAGAAAGCCCACGCCTATGTGGAGCATTGGAAGGAGGCATACCGTGATAATACCGGCCTTCTGCTCTTTGGTGATGTGGGAACCGGGAAATCCTTTTTTGCCGGCTGTATCGCCAATGCTCTGCTTGACCGTGACGTGCCGGTGTTGATGACAAATTTCCCGTCTATCCTGAACCGGCTGACCGGCGTGTTTGCCGAGGACAGGGCAACCTTTATCGCCAGCCTGGACGATTACAGCCTGCTTGTCATTGACGATTTAGGCGTGGAGCGCAGTACCGAGTATGCCATGGAGCAGATGTTCACCGTTATTGACAGCCGGTATCGGAGTAAGAAGCCGCTGATCGTCACGACAAACCTGAAACTGGAAGAAATCAAGAACCCGCCAGACATTGCCCACGCAAGGGTTTATGACCGCATACTGGAATGGTGTGCGCCGGTTCTCTTTTCCGGAAAGAATTTCCGGGAGGAAGGAGCTATGGCGACCAAAGCGGCGGCGAAGGAGATTGTAAGTAAGGAATAACAAAACCTGATTGCATGAAAAGGAGAATTTATGGGCAGCGTGAAAATTACAGAGAACACTACCACCACAGCACCGGCTAAGGACGCTCCCGCACTGGTGAAGAAGATTGGCCGGACTACCTACATTGTGAGGGTTCATTTCAGCAAGACCAGCAAAGAAACCATGAGCGACAAAATCAAGCGTATGCTGAAAAATGAGATACAGCAGATGTAAAAAAGCGATAACGGAAACAGGCCGGGATTCAGAAATGCGCGACGCTATGCGTCTGCTCCCGGCTTGTAAAATCAGGAGGTTTATGGTAGTATGGAGATACGAAAACAGAAGGGAAAGCAGGTGGGAAGATTGACAGTGACGGATAAGCAACATCAGGAAGATTTGCAACGTTTGCGTTTGTTAAGGCCAATCGATGATGACTTTATGCGTTGTCTTTTCAAAGATAACATTCCATTGGCTGAATTTGTGTTACGCATTATCACTGATAAACCGGATTTAATTATTACTGATTGTGAAACACAGAAGGATATGAAAAGGCTGGCTGGGGCACGTTCTATCTGCTTGGACGCATATGGAACGGATTCATCTGGGAAAAAATACGATCTGGAAGTCCAGAGGCAAGACAAAGGAGCAGATCCACACAGGGCAAGGTATCATTCAAGCGTAATGGATATAGAGAATCTCCATTCTAGTCAGGAATTCAAAGAATTGCCAGACACATATACAATTTTTATTATTGAAAAAGATTTTTATGGTCAAGGCGAAGCTGTTTATCGGATTGAGAGAATCAACCTTGCAACGGGTAAATTTTTTGAAGATGGGGAGCATATTCTTTATGTGAATGGTGAATATCGTGGGGATTCCGCTATAGGAAAACTCATGCACGATTTTAATTGCACCAGGGCAAATGATATGAATTTTGAATTGATGGCAAACAGAACACGGTATCTAAAAGAGAACCCGAAAGGAGTGAGCGAGATGTGTAAAATTATGGAGGATATGAGAATTGAATCTTTAAAAGAAGTTGCACTTCGTATGCTGGCAGCTGGAAAATATGCTCTGGAAGAAATTGCGAGTATTTCTGGACTTTCTCTTGATGAAGTAAAGAAATTGAAAGCCGAAAGAACAGTGTAAACAGAACTGTAGGCCAGGAATCTAAAAAAGGTTCTTGGCTTATTCTTGCTGAAATTGAACTTGGACAAGAGGAATAAAAAGTCAATAAATTGTTTAGTTGTAGTGATTGACATTGAACAAGTTATTTATGATTTCGTCAGATTAAAGTTTAGAAACAGTTTGAACAGAAACAGTAGAAATTTTCTCTCTGAAATGTAATATAGTTGTAAGAAAGGATAAAACTTTATGAAATGTGAATCTACAGATTTAGAAATCGAAACAATAGTAAGTCGAATAAAAAATGAAGATATGGACTTGCAACCGGACTTTCAAAGAGGGGAGATTTGGACGCTTCAGAAGAAACAAAAGTTAATAGATTCAATATTAAGAGGTTGGAAGATACCACCTATTCATGTAATACATAATAATCAATCCATAGATGAAGTATTAGATGGTCAACAAAGATTAGCAGCTATACGAGATTTTTATGATAATATAATTTGTATTGACGGAAAAATTCTGCCTGAAAATTCTGAACTTATTCAGCTAGATGGTATGCATTATCGTGATCTTCCTAAAAAATGGCAAAGGCAATTTAGGCAATATAGCATTGTTATTATAAGATTAACAGAATATCAACCAGAAGAACCGGCAGAATTATTTTATCGTTTAAATCAGCCTACGACGTTAACGTCTGCAGAACAAAGGAATGCATATATTGGTGTTACCAGAGATCAGGTTAAAGAATTGTCCAATAAGTTTGTTGCATTAGGAGCAAGTAAAGAAACAATTGGATTTTCAAATTCCAGGCTGGCTTACGATGAAATTATCTCAAAATTTTGTTTTTCAGTTGAAACTGGAACATTAAAGAAAAAGATAACATCTAATGATATTTCGATTCAATATCGTCAAGCAATACCTTTTTCAGATGAGTGTATTAGGATAGTTGCTAAAACTTTAGAAAAATTTATGGAGTGTATTATTGGTTGGGATGATTTTAAATATTCATTTAATAAAGCAACAATTTTTAGCTGGTTTGTTTTTATTCGTGGAAATTTGTCTTTGAGTGATACAGAATTAAAAAATGTTATTGGTTACTTTGAATTTTGTAGAGCCTTTATAAAAGGAAAATACAAAAAAGTAGATCAACGATACATAGAAGTTTTCTCTTCTTTGCAAAAGAGAAATTCATTTTTTGAGATAATGCTCAATACTTTTAACCAAAGGTCTAGTATGGGAAGTACAGACGCTCTTTCAATTATATATCGTGACATTATTATTACAGTTTTTAGAGATATGTTATGGGAAAACGAAACAGAACTTATACAATATACTATAAATACATTTAAAGAACTTGAAAATTTAAATTATACACTTGAGAAAATTGTTGAAAAATATAATTGGGGAGAAAAGTTTTAATGAGAAAGGCGAAAGAAACAGATTATTGGGATAGAGCATATAAGAGAAAATATTTAAATAGTGTATCCGGCGTAGAGCTTAATGGCTTAAATGATTTGCAAGAAATTTCTTTTTCAGACGGAATAACTGCAATATGTGGTTTGAACGGAGCAGGAAAAAGTACGGTAATTGCTGCGGTAAAAGATATTTTAGGAGTAATTTTAACAGAAAGTGACAGACATAAGTTAAAAGGAAGTACGGTTAATGGAAAGGTTGTAAGCGGAAAAAAGGAAATCCGATGTTCAAATTGCACAGGATATCGACTTTGTGATACTGGATATGACTTAGATAAAATTATATATTTGGATTGTGATGAAAGTAATAATATCCAAGAGTTTACTATTAAACAGGCAAATTTTGAAGAATTACTTGAACAAAATGAAGAATATAGGTTGTCTGAAGAAGAAATAGAAGATATCTGTTATTTGACTGGGAAAAGATATCAAGATTGCAGAGTATGGGAGTTTGAAGAAATTGAAGAAATAGGAACTGTGCCATATTTTCAGGTTACCATTGATCAAATAGAATATGATTCTCGAAGTATGGGGAGAGGGGAGCACTTTTTACTATATTTGTTCTGGTGCATAAATAAATGTAATCAGGGAACAATTGTCATTATTGAAGAACCAGAAACATACATTAGTATATGTTCACAAATGCATTTTTCAAATTACTTGGGGAAACAAATGGCAGAAAAAGGAATTCAAATAATTATGACTACGCATTCGCCATATTTGTTAGAACATATAAAAAATGGTAATATAAGAATTGTGAGTAGAATGGGGAATATTGCTATGGTTACAAAACCTGATGAAAATATGATGGCTGAAGACATATTAGGTGTTTCGCAAAATTATATGGGAACATTGTTTGTTGAAGATAGAGTTGCATATGATTTTCTTTCAATTATTTTAGAGGATAAGGCTCCATATATTTTGAAAAGATATACAATTGACATTGCGGAAGGTGGAGAAAAAGCAATCTCTTGTCGTCTTGAATTTCCAGCAAGTGATAGAATTAAATACGATTTTATAGGTGTATATGATGGAGATATGAGAAATCGTTTAAATACAGAGAAATTACAATGGAAATAGGTTTTTCTGCCGGGGAATAAACCATTAGAAGAATTATATAGAGAATACTTGCATAATGCAGAAAACATTAAAAAATTTTGTGATAGTATGGGAAAGAGCGATAGCCAGATAATAACTATGTTGGCAACGATTGATGGAAATGACCATCATGATTGGTTTGAAGAATTGAGAAAATTTCTCGGTGTTGATGGAAGAATGTTGGTTCGAGTTTTTTATAATATTATGCAAGATATGAGTGAAGGAATAGACAGTTTTATTTTAGACTTAAAGAATTGTATTAATCATTGAAAAAATAATTAGCGTCAATGATTGTTGTTATATTGAAAAGAATTTAGAGAAATTATATTTTTTCTTCCCAAGTAATGACGCAAAAACAGACAGGTAATAAAAAAGTTGATAGAAACACATAAACAAAGTTAATAACTATAAATGAGCAAATTTGAATTTTTACCAAAACTGCTTTAAATGTCTTAAAACTAAAGACACCATACCTTTTTGGGTGTATACTGTTTTTGTCTAGAAAACAATAACCTGCAAAGGATGATGTCTTATAGAAAACAGTATATACCATTCAACGCTACTTTACAACTGCTTTAAGAACTTAAATTTATGCCGTATCTTTCCCCAGACCGTCATGGAGCATATCATGGCCATACTGATATCCGTCTTTTCCCTTGGATATCATGGGAAGACTATCGATCTTGAAAAATACAGCCCCTGCCACCGTACCACGGTTGCACATTTCCTTGATAAAGGGAAATGGGATGACGCCAAACTGGAAAACATACTGAAAAGCACTGTCATCCAGTCCATCTATAAAGAAGCCCAGCGATCTGGAAAGCCTGTGTTCTGCATCGTGGACGACACCATCTCATCCAAGACAAAGCCTTCGTCACGGGCTCTGCACCCGATCGAAGATGCGTATTTCCACCAGTCCCACCTCAAGGGGAAGCAGGACTATGGGCACCAGGCCGTAGCCGTCATGCTCTCCTGCAACGGCATCGTCCTCAATTATGCCATCGTCATGTACGACAAGTCCAGATCAAAGGTGAAGATCGTACAGGAGATCGCGGAGGAGCTGCCCGTACCGCCGGTTGTCTCCTATTTCCTTTGCGACAGCTGGTATACATGCGGCGACATCATGGATGCCTTCATCAAAAAGGGCTTCTATACCATTGGCGCACTGAAGACGGACCGGGTGCTGTACCC
>CAJTFD010000049.1 GCA_910575625.1 Clostridia bacterium | reverse complement strand
ACCTTTACCTGGTCTGTCAAGGGCCGGATAGTCTCATCGTCCAGATATTCCAGGATGCCATCCAGTAGTGCCTGGGAGGGGAGAGAACCATCCTTTAAGAGCACCCGCACCTCCACCTCACATGGCTTTGGACTGGAGACATTCACGGAGCCGATGGACGCGCCATAGGCTTTTGTGTGGTAGATATACGCGTCCCTGGGTCCGGCCACGGAATAGGCCGATGGGGCCAGGTATACACGCTCTGCAAGGCTCTCATCGTCCTCTATATCCGCCCCGCCCTGGCTCTCTTCTATGTTTGATACGCCGGATATGTAGGGCAGCAGGTCCACCAATGTGTTGATGCTCCCCACGGCCAGGCCGCTGCCGACGGCCCCCGGTGTCTGGCACCGACAGGGGATATCCACGTATACGTCCCCCGGTGGTATCTCTGCGTACTCCATGGTCCCGAAATAGATCCCGTCCCCCGATGTGACCCTGGTCCCTGCTGGGATGCTGACCGCATCCTTGCGGGGCGCGGGGATCCTGAAGCGCACGATCACCTCGGCCGCCTGGGCTGGTAATCGCGTGACGCCTTTGTTGGCGGCGATATTGTCCAGGAACTCACCATAGCTGTATTTGATCAGGTCCTGCTTCCCGGCCCTGTCCACATACATCAGGGACTGGTAGATGAGTACGGAACAGGCGTACAATGTGAGGGTGATGGAGTCCGCCCGTTTTAAGCTGACTTTCTCTTTTGTCACCTGCTCGTACTTTTCCTCATAGCTCTTGACCAGCAGGGCCTGGACGTCATCCAAGGTCATATCGTCTATGAAACTCACATCTGGCAGATTACTGATCTGTGCTATCATACCCATCCCTCCATCTCACTGATACCTGTGTATCGACCCGCCCGTCGATACCAGCATCAACCTTTACCTCCGCGATATCGATCTCCGGGATATAGATATCTACTTTTTCTTCCAATTCCACACCGAACTCACTGGCCACCTCGTAGCATGGCGCGTCCAGGTAGTCACCGCTCAAGCCAAACCCCCGGCTCCCGGGGATCGTACGCTCCCTGGCCAGTATCAGAGACTTTAACTGCGCGTTCACCCGCTCTATGGATATGTCCATGCCAACGGGGACGATCTTGATCCTGCTCGTTTCCCTCATGGGACACCCCCTTTAGTTATATTCTGTAAACGTCAGGCTCAGTGTCGCCCTGGCCAGTTCACCCTTGTTCCATATCTCATCCCACGTCTCACTCACCGACTCTAAGTACATCTTACACTTGCCGACTTTTTTTCCGCCGATGTACAGATATTCTATCTTGCCCTTCTCGCAGGCTTTTTCCAGTTTTTCAATGGTATCCTTTGGGCTGACGCCCAGGTGTGCGGACAGTACCACATCCATGGTCACGCTGGATGCATCAGGGCCTTGGAACTCCTTTTTAGGTTTCTCGTTTATGATGGGATGGTCTGCCCATCTGCCCTTCACCGTGCGCTTGAAGCCTTTAAAAGACAGTATCTTCTCGGAATTGACAGAGAACTTTATATGCCTCCCCCAGTTGCCTATCTTCGCCATATCAGCCTCCTGTCTGTTCCTGGCCCGTCCCTTGGCCTGTCCCCGGATCCGGTTCTGGGTCCTTTAGCTCATCCTCTGGACTGAGGCCCAATATCCTTGATAAGCTCACCAGCCCAGCCCTCTTATCCTTGAAATACATCCGCCCCTCATCAGGCCGGTATTCGATATATGCCTCCCCTGGTTCGTCCCCAAATTCCCTGCGGTGCTTGTCCGTCTCTGCCAAGCCCAGCAAGTCGGTCAATGTGACTGGGCCAACGTTCTTATCCTTGAACTTTAGGTCGCCGTCCGCACCGTCGTACTCCATGTACGATTCGTCCGGCTCATCGCCGAACTCCTGGCTGTATACGTGCTCCCCGGCCTTCCTGGGAGTGTTCACTGTGTTCCACATCTTCCCCAGGACGACACCTGCAGCTTGGCCCGTGGGGAGGTGCAGGACCAATATCTCCTGCCCGACAAGGGGCATCTTGTACACGTCCGCCATTGAAAATACGGGGAACTTGTTGGTCGTGTCCTCATCCATCTCCTTGTATGTGACACTGACCATGCCAGCCTCGTAGTCCACGGTGGACACCTTGCCTATCCTTATCAATCGCTCCGTCATCCTTTGGCGCCCTCCTCCGGCTCTGGTTCACACGCCAGCCGTTCATAACATTTGTGCATCTCCACAGACTGGCGGGCTTTCGATCCACCCACTTCCGTGACGCATTTATCTACGAAATACTTCCCATCTGCGTGGCCCAGGCCGGATACCTCCACGGTCACGCCCGCGCATATCTTCGGATCCGGCCAGATATCGCCGGATAGCCTGGTGGCCTCCTGGTTGGACTTATTGACCGCCACTGCCGCTTTTCGGTATGCGTCGGCTACGCTGTCCGCTGTCTCATTTATGTGCAACACGCGCGCGTCCTTAGCATCCTCGGCCTTCTGGCCTACGTAGACGCTTATCTCATCGCCGCCCTCGGCTGGTTTATAGGATATCCTGGCCCCCGTGTAGACCCCGACGAGCGCATCTTCATACTCCCAACCATCATCGATGAAAGATTCTCTAGTCAATTCCTTTACTGGCTTTTTCTCTTCCATCTCGGTCTGGTCGTAGATCACAATGGATTTTTTGTAGACTTTCAGTGCCAGTCCGTAGGTGTCGCATAGATCCTGTAAAAATGCACTGTCCGTCTTCTGGGACTGTTCGATCGTATCGATCCGTATGTCCGCGCCAGAACATTTCAGCTTCAGGTCGTACCGGTCGGCGATCCCCTGGGCGATCTCCTCGATCGTGACGTCCTTATAAGTCTTGGTGCGTTCCCGGGCGTTAAAATCGCTGTCGATCGGGGATGCCAGGCACCCGAAGGATGCTGTGAGGGGACCGCCGGAGAATTTTATGCTGTCCAGGACGAAGGCCCCGCAGTCCAGCTTCCGGTCGCGGATCCCGTCCCAGTTGACGAAGGTGATCTTTCCGTCCACCCGGTCGCCCTTTTTCGGATACTTCTTCCCCAGCCAGTCCATCTCGATATTTTGCATCACGATGTCCAGCTGGTCGCTCTGGCCGGACGCAACATCCGTATAGGTCAGCGACTGGAGATATTTTTTTAAGGACTTTCCCAGCCATTTACCGTTAAATTTGAAATTCGCCGTTACTCTACGTGGATTGCTCATACAATTTTTCCTCCGTGGGCTGGTCGTCTCCCGCATCATCTGCGCGCCAGAACGGCACGTCTTCTGCTGCATCCTCCGGGATATCTGGCACGTTTATCTTGATGCCGGAAGGAAAGACGAGGATGTCCAGGAGGGGCCAGTTGGCCTGGGCCAGGTAGCGCATGTACTTTTCTGCACCATATAAGTTGTAGGCCATCAGGTCCCATGTATCCCCCTGGCTCGTCATGTATGTCGATGCCATCTGCGCCGCCTCCCTTCCTTACGTCCAGGCCATTGCTTTTCCAAATGCTCCACGCCTGTTCTGTCTCATCCATCCCTGCATCAGCTTGTCAAACTCCCGGACACCTATCCGCACCCCTTCGGCCACTTCTTCCTTTACATCCCCATTACCTTCGACATTGACTGTCAGGTTTATCGTAATGGACGGTGCCCCTCCTGGTGCAGACGCCCCTGGAGCTGGAGAGCTGCCTGATAACTTATCCAGCGCATCTCTTATCCCCATGCTCTTGCGGGGTTTATCTGGGCTGGGATCCGGACCTTCCGGCCCTGGGTCTCCGGGAACTGTCCCATCAGGTCTTGCCTGCGCCGCATCCGCTGTCTCCTTTGCCTTTGGCGATATGCCCTCCATGCTCTCTGCGGGGGGCTGTTCCGTTCCGGCCAGGGACCCAGCGGGTGACATCATCTCCGGGGGTGGGGCGGCGGCCCCGTCTGCGCCTTGTGCTGCATCCTGTGCCCCCGCCGCGGCACTTTCCCCTTTGATGCCCGCCATGACGGCACCCGCTGGGGAGGCGTTGACGATACCGGCCACATTTTGCCTGATGCCGTCCATCACATCCGGCCCGCCCGCTGCACTTGCCAGGCCCATCCGCCCAGACAATGCCGCGCCAGCTAGGCCCGGCCCGGGCACATTGGCGATGCCCGCCTGTGATGTATCCCCAGGCTGCCCCGCATCCCCGGCTGCGCGGGCGGCATCGGCTCCCGGCGGGATCTGTGCTGCTCCTGCAGGTGGCGCTACTGTATCGGGCGTCACCCCGCTGTCTGTGGCCTGCCCTGCTGCCATAGCCGTCTGGGCCATCCCGATCCCAGATAGCCCGGATATGGCCGATGTATCGTCTGGCTGGGCCATAGTTTCCGCATCCGCTGCCCCTGCTCCTGCCTGGGCTGTATCAGGGGACTGCCCTGCGCCCATAGATGTATCTGCCATGATCCCAGTTGGGACCTGGGCATCCGCCGGGGGCGAATCCGATGCGGCGTCCGTGGCCGCCTGTATGGATCCTGGGGGCATATCTGCTACCGCCTCTGTCCCTGCCTGGACGACCTCTGGCGGCATATCCATCGCGGCATCGACAGAGGGCTGCATGTCTCCTGGCAGCATATCTGACGCCGCTGTGGACGTTGCCTGTATTGCCTCTGCCGGGGTATCCGTCACGGCCCCTGGCTCCGCCTGGATGGCCTCCGTTTCCGCTTGGACTGCTCCTACAGGGATATCCCCCGTGGCCTCCGCCTCTGCTTGGGCTGCCTCAACAGGCGGCAGCGCGTCCCCTCCTACTGTGTCAGTCCCTACCGTCCCTAACGCATCAGTCGGGACTGGCAGCGCATCCGCAGGGACGGCGCCTTCCCCGGCTTGCGCCTCCGGACTGGCCATATCCGTGACATCCATCCCTGTGTCTGCCGCTGCCTGTAGCGCGGGAGCCGCATCGGCTATCGCGGGTGTATCCTCCCCAGGGGCATCCTGGCCCTCTTTGGGCAGCGCATCATCCAGGGGGATGCCTGTATCTGCCTGTCCTGCATTGGCTTTTAATGCCTCCCCGCCTGTAGCCCCAGCTTCGGCTATCGCGGCGGCATCGCCTGGGCCGCTCGGAGCGTCGGCTGCGGCCTCCGCGCTGCCATCGGCCCCATCGGCATATCCTTTGGCGGCCTCTGCACCGGCTTTTTCTGCGTCCGCTCTATCTTTCCCCCCACCAAAGAGGAGCTTCCCTATGACTTTTGGCACGATGCCCACCAGCGACGAGAGGAGCCCCTTGATGAGCGCCTTTGCAAGGCTGATGCCTATCTGCGGGAGTGCCTTTAAGAGCCGGGGTATCCCTTTGAGGAGCCCTGCCAGGAGGCTGGCTGGGAGGTCTGAGACGAACCCGATCAGGAATGTCACGATCGATGCCGCGGCCGTTGCCAGGAACGTTGGCAGATGCTCAGCGACCTTCCCGAACCCGCCCGCAAGGGCGCTGCCTGCGGCCCCGGCCATACCGGCGAAACCGTCACTCTCCAAGGCACCCGACACCTGCTGGACCGCCTGGGTCCCGAACTGCGCAAAATCACGCATGGGCCCGTTCAGATGCCCGTAGATCTTTATCCCGGCATCCTGTGTGGCGGACTGCAGGGCGGCCAGGTCGCCCTCGAGGTTATCCAGCTTCTTGTCCCGCATGGCATCCAGGGACCCGTTGCAGTTATCAAGCTCGCCCCTCAATGCCGCCCATTCTGATATGCCTTCCTCGTTGGTCGTATTGAGGCCAGCCATGAGGTCGTTCAGGGCGTCCACATGCTGCTTCCCGCCGATGGCGGCCATGGCTGCGTTCCTCTGCTCCTCGCTGCATCCCTGGAGGGCTGTGTTCAGCTGCTGGAGGGTGGCCTCCATGCCGATGAACTTCCCCTGTTGATCGAACGCCGATACTCCTAACTGCTGCATCATCTTCCCGGCCTGGCCCGTACCTGTGGTCAGGTTGACCATGATCGCGTTCAGGGCGTTCCCGGCTTCGGACCCTTTGATACCGCGGTTCGCCAGCACGCCCAGGGCCGTCGCGGATTCCGCGATGGGGACGTTCAAGTTCTTCATCGTACCGCCCACGCCGATGTATGCTTCCATGAGCTGCTGGGCGGACTGGTTCGATTTGGTCTGGGCTTTTGTGGCCACATCCAGGTATCCCGGCAGCTGGTCCACCGTGACACCCAGGGCGGCCATGGAATCCGTGGTCAGGTCGGACGTGCGGGCCAGGTCCATGCCCGTTGCTTCTGACATCTTCAGGACAGACGGGAGGGCGGAGACGGACGTATCCACATCCCAGCCCGCAAGGGCCATGTACTCTAACGCCTGGGCCGATTCCGTGGCTGTCTTTGATGTAGTCTTGCCCATCTCCATAGCGGCCTGTTCCATCTTTTCATAGTCCGCCGCGCTGGCGTTGGCGGTCGCGGAAGCGGACGACATAGCGGATTCAAAATCCATGCCCACCTGTACGCTGTACTTACCAACCTCCACGATCACCTTGCCCACCGCGGCCGCAGCTGCGACTGCCGCTGTGGCCGCCGCGCCCGCTACTGAGAATCCCTTGGCTGCCGCCCCGGCCATCTCTCCCGCCCCGCCCAGGGCTTTGGATAGACTGACGGTCCCCTTCCCGCCTGCTGCCAGGTCTTTGGACAGTCTGACCGCCTCTTTCCCTCCCGCCTGCAGGTCTTTTGAAGCCTTTCTGCCTTGGGCGGACATATCCTTGAAGCCCTTCACTACTCCTTTTACCGCTGAAGTGATAGCCCTGACGGAGCCGGCGGTCACCCTCCCTGTTGAGGCGATGTCCCTGACGGCGGCTGCCGCCTTCATCCCTTCCCCAGCCATATGCCGGAACGTGGCGGCTGCATCATCCCCCGCTGCCGCAACGGCCCTGGATGATGAGGCAGCGGCCCTCCCTTCTGCCGCGATGCCCCTTGAAGCCGCAGCCCCCGTCCGCCCCGCGGCGGCCATCTCTTTAGAAGCCGCTGCGCACATCTTGCCCGCAGTAGCCATCTCACGGGAAGCGGCGGCACTCATCCGCCCTGCCTCTGCCATCTCCTTAGATACCGCCGCGTTCAGGCCTGAGAGGCCGCTCTGTGCCGCCCTGATCGCATCACTGAAGCTCTTCTCCAGCTTGCCTCCGATCTTTATAGCAATGCTCAGATCGCTCATAGCAGCCTAACCCCCTCTCATCTCCTCCAGCAGCTCTTTGAAATCCTCATACATATCCAACAGCACACGGAGGGGGAGCCGGATCAGGTATCCGAAGTCCGCCGCGTGATGCATGGACATCATCATGCACAGCTTCCGGATGCGCCGGGCGTCCTCCGGCTTTAGTCCGTTCCGTAGAAAAAACGTGTGACCATGTTCTTGACCTTGATCGCGTCCCTGGGCTTTAACTGCCTGAAGAACTCGATCGGCATCCCCGTTGCGCTCGCCGCGATGATCAGGGCATAGTGCATGTTGTTCTCCGGCACGACGGCGACCGTTCCCGCGTTTGTCATGATATTGTTCGCCCTGATCATATCGTCAGCTGTGATATCCTCCAATCCTGAAAAGTCGATGGTGGATATCTGTTCCTCTTCAAAGCTATAAGTCCTGGTCAGCTCCAGCACCCTGTCCTCATCCGGCGTCACTTCTACCTTCCCGTCTTTGATCTCCACGATCTCTTTCTTCTCTGTCTTTTTCTGGTCCATGCCGTCCTCCTTATATGTTCTTGCGCACTTCCGCTAATAAATCCTTCCCGTTCACTACGTACTTAAAGTTCAGTTTATCCAGCTCCAGTGTGTCCTTGTTG
>CAJTFD010000048.1 GCA_910575625.1 Clostridia bacterium | reverse complement strand
TATAATACGTCACGTCCAGGTCGTACTCTCTCGTATATGGGGCCAGCACCTTTACCTGGTCTGTCAAGGGCCGGATAGTCTCATCGTCCAGATATTCCAGGATGCCATCCAATAGTGCCTGGGAGGGGAGGGAGCCATCCTTTAAGAGCACCCGCACCTCCACCTCACATGGCTTTGGACTGGAGACATTCACGGAGCCGATGGACGCGCCATAGGCTTTTGTGTGGTAGATATACGCGTCCCTGGGTCCGGCCACGGAATAGGCCGATGGGGCCAGGTATACACGCTCTGCAAGGCTCTCATCGTCCTCTATATCCGCCCCGCCCTGGCTCTCTTCTATGTTTGATACGCCGGATATGTAGGGCAGCAGGTCCACCAATGTGTTGATGCTCCCCACGGCCAGGCCGCTGCCGACGGCCCCCGTTGTCTGGCATCTGCAGGGGATATCGATATGGGTGCTGCCTGGGGATATCTCTGCGTACTCCATGGTGCCGAAATAGATCCCGTCCCCTGATGTGACCCTGGTCCCTGCGGGGATGCTGACCGCATCTCCCCGTGGCGCGGGGATCCTGAAGCGCACGATCACCTCGGCCGCCTGGGCGGGTAAACGCGTAACGCCTTTGTTGGCGGCGATATTGTCCAGGAACTCACCGTAGCTGTATTTTATGAGGTCCTGCTTCCCGGCCCTGTCCACATACATCAGGGACTGGTAAATGAGTACGGAACAGGCGTATAATGTGAGGGTGATGGGGTCCGCCCGTTTTAAGCTGACTTTCTCTTTTGTCACCTGCTCGTACTTTTCCTCATAGCTCTTGACCAGCAGGGCCTGGACGTCATCCAAGGTCATATCGTCTATGAAACTCACATCTGGCAGATTACTGATCTGTGCTATCATACCCATCCCTCCATCTCACTGATACCTGTGTATCGACCCGCCCGTCGATACCAGCATCAACCTTTACCTCCGCGATATCGATCTCCGGGATATAGATATCTACCTTTTCCTCCAATTCCACACCGAACTCACTGGCCACCTCGTAGCATGGCGCGTCCAGGTAGTCACCGCTCAAGCCAAACCCCCGGCTCCCGGGGATCGTACGCTCCCTGGCCAGTATCAGAGACTTTAACTGCGCGTTCACCCGCTCTATGGATGTGTCCATGCCAACGGGGACGATCTTGATCCTGCTCGTTTCCCTCATGGGACACCCCCTTTAGTTATATTCTGTAAACGTCAGGCTCAGTGTCGCCCTGGCCAGTTCACCCTTGTTCCATATCTCATCCCACGTCTCACTCATCGATTCTAGGTACATCTTGCACTTGCCGACTTTCTTGCCGCCCACATACAGATAGTCTATCTTGCCCTTCTCGCAGGCTTTCTCCAGCTTCTCTATGACGTCCTTCGGGCTAGCGCCCAGGTGTGCGGATACAACAACCTCCATGGTCACGCTGGATGCATCGGGGCCTTGGAACTCTTTCTTTGGTTTCTCATTTATGATGGGGTGGTCCGCCCATCTGCCCTTGACTGTGCGCTTGAAGTCTTTAAAAGACAGCACCTTCTCGGAATTGACAGAAAACTTTATGTGTCTGCCCCAGTTGCCTATCTTTGCCATATCAGCCCCCTATCTGCCCCTGGTCTGTGCCTGGATCCGGTGTTGGGTCCGGGGCTGGCTCTGGGTCCTTCAGTTCGTCTTCCGGGCTGAGGCCCAGTATCTGTGAGAGGCTCACCAACCCGGCCCTCTTATCTTTGAAGTACATCCTGCCCTCGGCGGGCCGGTATTCGATGTAGGCTTCCCCCTTTTCATCCCCGAACTCTTTCCGATATCTGTCCATCTCACCCAGTCCCAGGAGCTGCGCGAGCGTCACGGGTCCGGTGTTCTTATCCTTGAACTTTAAGTCCCCATCTGCGGCATCGTACTCCATGTAGGCTTCATCCGGCTCATCGCCGAACTCCTGGCTGTATACGTGCTCCCCGGCCTTCCTGGGAGTGTTCACTGTGTTCCACATCTTCCCCAGGACGACACCTGCAGCTTGGCCCGTGGGGAGGTGCAGGACCAATATCTCCTGCCCGACAAGGGGCATCTTGTACACGTCCGCCATTGAAAATACGGGAAACTTGGACGTTGTGTCCTCATCCATCTCCTTGTATGTGACACTGACCATGCCCGTCTCGTAGTCAACGGTGGACACCTTGCCTATCCTTATCAATCGTTCTGTCATCCTCTGGTGCCCTCCTCCGGCTCTGGCTCACATGCCAGCCTCTCATAACATTTGTGCATCTCCACGGATTGCCTTGCTTTTGATCCACCCACCTCCGTGACACATTTATCTACGAAATACTTCCCGTCCGCATGGCCCAGGCCAGACACCTCCACGGTCACACCCGCGCATATCTTCGGATCCGGCCAGATATCGCCGGATAACCTGGTGGCCTCCTGGTTGGACTTATTGACCGCCACCGCCGCTTTTCTATACGCGTCGGCCACGCTGTCCGCTGTCTCATTTATGTGCAGCACGCGCGCGTCCTTTGCATCCTCAGCTTTCTGTCCTACATAAACGCTTATCTCATCACCGCCCTCAGCAGGCTTGTAGGATATCCGCGCCCCCGTGTAGACCCCCACGAGCGCATCCTCGTACTCCCAGCCATCGTCGATGAAAGACTCCCTTTTCAGTTTTTTCACAGGTTTTTTCTCTTCCATCTCGGTCTGGTCGTAGATCACGATGGCCTTTTTGTATACTTTCAGTGCCAGGCCGTAGGTGTCGCACAAGTCTTGTAGGAATGCGCTGTCGGTCTTCTGGGACTGTTCGATGGTATCGATCCGTATGTCTGCACCAGAGCACTTCAGTTTGAGGTCGTATCGGTCAGCGATCCCCTGGGCGATCTCCTCGATCGTGACGTCTTTATAGGTCTTGGTGCGGTCCCGCGCGTTGAAATCGCTGTCGATCGGGGACGCAAGGCACCCGAAAGATGCCGTAAGGGGGCCGCCGGAGAATTTTATGCTGTCCAGCACGAAGGCCCCGCAGTCCAGTTTTTTGTCGCGGATCCCGTCCCAGTTGACGAAGGTGATCTTGCCGTCCACCCGGTCACCCTTCTTGGGGTATTTCTTGCCTAGCCAGCCCATCTCAATGTTCTGCATCACGATGTCCAGCTGGTCACTCTGGCCGGACGCGACGTCTGTATAGGTCAGCGATTGTAAATAGTCTTTTAGTGACTTCCCCAGCCATTTGCCGTTAAATTTAAAGTTTGCGGTCACTCTACGCGGATTGCTCATACAATTTTTCCTCCGCGGGCTGGTCGTCGCCCGTATCATCCGCGCGCCAGAATGGCACGTCTTCTGCTGCATCCTCTGGTAAGTCTGGCACATTTATCTTGATGCCGGAAGGAAAGACGAGGATGTCCAGGAGGGGCCAGTTGGCCTGGGCCAGGTAGCGCATGTACTTTTCTGCACCATATAAGTTGTAGGCCATCAGGTCCCATGTATCCCCCTGGCTCGTCATGTATGTCGATGCCATCTGCGCCGCCTCCCTTCCTTACGTCCAGGCCATTGCTTTTCCAAATGCTCCACGCCTGTTCTGTCTCATCCATCCCTGCATCAGCTTGTCAAACTCCCGGGCACCTATCCGCACCCCTTCGGCCACTTCTTCCTTTACATCCCCATTACCTTCGACATTGACTGTCAGGTTTATCGTAATGGACGGTGCCCCTCCTGGTGCAGACGCCCCTGGAGCTGGAGAGCTGCCTGATAACTTATCCAGCGCATCTCTTATCCCCATGCTCTTGCGGGGCCTATCCGGGCTCGGATCCGGGCCCTCCGGCTCTGGGTCTCCGGGACCTGGCTCATCGGATCTTGCCTGGGCCACATCTGCCGTCTCCTGTGCCTTTGGTGATATGCCCTCCATGCTCTCTGCGGGGGGCTGCTCTGCCCTGGCCAGGGATCCGGCTGGCGGCACCATCTCTGGGGATACAGCAGCGGCCCCGTCTGCACCTTGTGCTGCATCCTGTACCCCAGCCGCGGCACTCTCCCCCTTGATGCCCGCCATAACGACGCCCGCTGGGGACGCATTGACGATACCGGCCACATCCTGCCCGATACCGGCCATCACATCCCGTCCGCCTGCTGTGCTTGCCAGGCCCATCTGTCCAAACAATGCCGCGCCAGCCAAGTTCGCCCCGGGCACATTGGCGGTGCCCGCTTGTGAGGTATCCCCAGGCTGCACCGCATTCCCGGCTGCGCTGGTAGCATCGGCTCCCGGCGGGATCTGTGTGGCTTCAGCAGGTGGTGCTACTGTATCGGGCGTCACCCCGCTGTCTGCGGCCTGCCCTGCTGCCATAGCTGCCTGGGCCATCCCGATCCCAGATAGCCCGGATATGGCCGATGTATCGTCTGGCTGGGCCATAGTTTCCGCATCAGCTGTCCCGGCTCCTGCCTGGACTGTATCAGGGGATCGCCCCATGCCCGTAGATGTATCCGCCACGGCCTCAGCTGGGGCCTGAGCATCCTCCGGGGGAGTATCCGATGCGGCGTCTGTGGCCGCCTGTATGGATCCTGGGGCCATATCCGCTACCGCCTCTGTCTCTGCCTGGACAGCCTCTGTAGGCATATCCATTGTAGCCTCAGCTGAGGCCTGCATGTCCCCTGGTGGCATATCTGACATCGCTGCGGACGTTGCCGGTGCTGTCCCTGGCTCCGACTGGATGGCCTCTGTTTCCGCTTGGATCGCTCCTGCAGGCGGTAGCGCGTCCCCTCCTACCGCGTCAGTCCCCGCCGTCCCTAGAGAGGGCATATCTGCCGCAGATGCCATATCGGAAGGCTGGGCGGGTCCCAGCGCATCAGTCGGGACTGGCAGCGCATCCGCAGGGACGGCGCCTTCCTCGGCTTGTGCCTCCGGGCTGGCCATATCCGTGACATCCATCCCTGTGTCTGCCGCTGCCTGTAGCGCAGGAGCCGCATCGGTTATCGCGGGTGTATCCTCCCCAGGGGCATCCTGGCCCTCTTTGGGCAGCGCATCATCCAGGGGGATGCCTGTATCTGCCTGTCCTGCATTGGTTTTTGATGCTTCCCCGCCTGTAGCCCCAGCTTCGGCTATCGCGGCGGCATCGCCCGGGCCGTTTGGCGCGGCAGCTGCGGCCTCCGCGCTGCCATCGGCCCCATCGGCATATCCTTTGGCGGCCTCTGCGCCGGCTTTTTCTGCGTCCGCTCTATCTTTCCCCCCACCAAAGAGGAGCTTCCCTATGACTTTTGGCACGATGCCCACCAGCGACGAAAGGAGCCCCTTGATGAGCGCCTTTGCAAGGCTGATGCCTATCTGCGGGAGTGCCTTTAAGAGCCGGGGTATCCCTTTGAGGAGTCCTGCCAGGAGGCTGGCTGGGAGGTCTGAGACGAACCCGATCAGGAACGTCACGACCGATGTCGCAGCCGTTGCCAGGAACTCCGGCAGATGCTCAGCGACCTTCCCGAACCCGCCCGCGAGAGCGCTGCCAGCGGCCCCAGCCATCCCGGCGAAACCGTCACTCTCCAAGGCGCCCGACACCTGCTGGACCGCTTGTGTCCCGAACTGCGCGAAATCACGCATGGGCTCGTTCAGATGCCCGTAGATCTTTATCCCAGCATCCTGTGTGGCGGACTGCAGGGCGGCCAGGTCACCCTCGAGGTTGTCCAGCTTCTTGTCCCGCATGGCATCCAGGGACCCGTTACAGTTATCAAGCTCTCCTCTCAACGCCGCCCATTCTGATATGCCTTCCTCGTTTGTCGTATTGAGGCCAGCCATGAGGTCGTTCAGGGCGTCCACATGCTGCTTGCCGCCGATAGCAGCCATGGCTGCGTTCCTCTGCTCCTCGCTGCATCCCTGGAGGGCTGTGTTCAGTTGCTGGAGGGTGGCCTCCATACCGATGAACTTCCCTTGTTGATCGAACGCCGATACCCCTAGCTGCTGCATCATCTTCCCGGCCTGGCCGGTCCCTGTAGTCAGGTTGACCATGATCGCGTTCAGGGCGTTCCCGGCTTCGGACCCTTTGATGCCACGGTTTGCCAGCACACCGAGGGCTGTTGCCGATTCCTCTATGGGAACGTTCAGGTTCTTCATCGTACCGCCCACACCCAAGTAGGCCTCCATGAGCTGCTCAGCCGTCTGGTTTGATTTCGTCTGGGCTTTCGTGGCCACATCCAGGTAGCCCGGCAGCTGGTCCACCGTGACACCCAGGGCGGCCATGGAATCCGTGGTCAGGTCGGACGTGCGGGCCAGGTCCATGCCCGTTGCTTCTGACATCTTCAAGACAGAGGGGAGGGCGGAGACGGACGTATCCACATCCCAGCCCGCAAGGGCCATGTACTCTAACGCCTGGGCCGATTCCGTGGCTGTCTTCGATGTAGTCTTGCCCATCTCCATAGCGGCCTGTTCCATCTTTTCATAGTCCGCCGCGCTGGCGTTGGCGGTCGCGGAAGCGGACGACATAGCGGATTCAAAATCCATGCCCACCTGTACGCTGTACTTACCAACCTCCACGATCACCTTGCCCACCGCGGCCGCAGCTGCGACTGCCGCTGTGGCCGCCGCGCCCGCTACTGAGAATCCCTTGGCTGCCGCCCCGGCCATCTCTCCCGCCCCGCCCAGGGCTTTGGATAGACTGACGGTCCCCTTCCCGCCTGCTGCCAGGTCTTTGGACAGTCTGACCGCCTCTTTCCCTCCCGCCTGCAGGTCTTTTGAAGCCTTCCTGCCTTGGGCGGACATATCCTTGAAGCCCTTCACTACTCCTTTTACCGCTGAAGCGATAGCCCTGACGGAGCCGGCGGTCACCCTCCCTGTTGAGGCGATGTCCCTGACGGCGGCTGCCGCCTTCATCCCTTCCCCAGCCATATGCCGGAACGTGGCGGCTGCATCATCCCCCGCTGCCGCAACGGCCCTGGATGATGAGGCAGCGGCCCTGCCTCCTGCCGCGATGCCCCTTGAAGCCGCAGCCCCCGTCCGCCCTGCGGCGGCCATCTCTTTAGAAGCCGCTGCGCACATCTTGCCTGCAGTAGCCATCTCCCTGGAAGCGGCGGCACTCATCCGCCCTGCCTCTGCCATCTCCTTAGATACCGCTGCGTTCAGGCCTGAGAGGCCGCTCTGTGCCGCCCTGATCGCATCACTGAAGCTCTTCTCCAGCTTGCCTCCGATCTTTATAGCAATGCTCAGATCGCTCATAGTAGCCTAACCCCCTCTCATCTCCTCCAGCAGCTCTTTGAAATCCTCATACATATCCAATAGCACACGGAGGGGGAGCCGGATCAGGTATCCGAAGTCCGCCGCGTGCTGCATGGACATCATCATGCACAGCTTCCGGATGCGCCGGGCGTCCTCCGGCTTTAGTCCGTTCCGTAGAAAAAACGTGTGACCATGTTCTTGACCTTGATCGCGTCCCTGGGCTTTAACTGCCTGAAGAACTCGATCGGCATCCCCGTTGCGCTCGCCGCGATGATCAGGGCATAGTGCATGTTGTTCTCCGGCACGACGGCGACCGTTCCCGCGTTTGTCATGATATTGTTCGCCCTGATCATATCGTCAGCTGTGATATCCTCCAATCCTGAAAAGTCGATGGTGGATATCTGTTCCTCTTCAAAGCTATAAGTCCTGGTCAGCTCCAGCACCCTGTCCTCATCCGGCGTCACTTCTACCTTCCCGTCTTTGATCTCCACGATCTCTTTCTTCTCTGTCTTTTTCTGATCCATGCCGTCCTCCTTATATGTTCTTGCGCACTTCCGCTAATAAATCCTTCCCGTTCACTACGTACTTAAAGTTCAGTTTATCCAGCTCCAGTGTGTCCTTGTTGTCGATCAC
>CAJTFD010000047.1 GCA_910575625.1 Clostridia bacterium | reverse complement strand
GCCTGTATTCAAATGGATTTTTCTTAATTTTTCTCTGACCTCTGCGGTCATTCTCGTTTTATTTGTCACCTTGTTTATCCTTGTGAACGTAGCTGCAATATTGGTAAAGTCTTTCAGCGATGCATAACCGTCTGGATTTTTAGATTTACTGCTAAAATCTGCTAAACACTGTCTGCAACAGAAATGGTGTTTCTTCCCCTTTAGGAAAGCTGAATCCCTCAAGAACTCCTTCCCGCACCAGTCACACCGAATTTTTAATTTCATCAATCATCCCTCCAATCTGTGACTCATCATCCAGAACATACACCTTAAACCCCAGCTTCCGTAAAAGCCTGTGCCGTGCCAGCTGCAGGGGGCGGGGCTTTTTCCCCGGTGCCTTGACCTCCACAAACGCCATCTTCCCATCCGGGAGAAGTGCCAGTCTGTCAGGCACCCCGTCAAAACCGGGCGATGTGAACTTTACTGCCAGACCACCGGCATCCCTGACAGCCGCCCTGAATTTCTGCTCTATAGTCTTTTCTCTCATGCCAATGCCTCCAATCCCTTATTTTTCAAGTGTTCCAGCCTTTAGGGTGCAGGTCGGTGCAAGTCGTACCTAAAACTCCTCTATAAGTGATTTTTTACTGAAAAAACTGCCCTAAAGGGGGTTTATACCAAGACCTGCACCGACCTGCACCTTTCCCCAAAACATGGGCTTTCTCAGTCCCCAAAATCTTCTTCCTTTATCCTCAGCCCATACACGATAATGCCGACCTTCGCCTTCCTCCGGGAAAAGCCGGCAGACTCCAGCGCGTTATAAAAATCTGCCGTACTTCTGGTGTACTCACCCGTCCTCATACAGTAACTGCGNGGGATATGAAAGTTCCTGCTGATTGCCTTTTTTGCACCTTCAATGATCCATGCCATGACAGCCGGTGCCGCCTCTGCCACAAGGAAATCCGCATAATTCTTCACATCCCCCGCCCCTTCAATTTTGGCATGGAAAGGAATCACAATCAGGCGCCGCCATGTCCCCGGGTCATTCGCGCCCACCCTTGGCAGGTGGTTGGTATAAAGCACCAGCGTATGGCTCGGCGTGAAGGAAAACGGGTCCTTATACTTTTTCTCCGCAAAAATCTCATCCGTGGAACACATCTGCTTCACCACGGAAGTATTCAGCCTCATCCCCTCCTCCAGTTCCGCAGCAATAATAAGCCGCTTCCCCTTCGCCTCTGCAAGTTCCGGCTTCACATTCCGCTTGCACCCGACCGTGAGGGTATCTGCGGACATATTCCCGCTGTAGGTCCCAAGCACACGGGCAACCGTGTTCCAGAAGGTGGACTTCCCGTTCCTTCCCTCACCATAGGCAATGATCAGCGATTCCATATAGACGCGCCCCACCGCCGCCATGCCCACGATCTGCTGCACATAGTCAACCAGCTCCGCATCACCGCAGAAAATGGTCTCCAGGGAATCCAGCCACAGCTTCTCCCCCTTGTCACCGGGAGCTGCCGCCGTTATTTTTGTGATATAGTCCTCCGGGCTGTGGTCACGCTTCCCCTCCAGCCCGTCCGGGAGGTAATAGGTGCCGTCCGGCGTGTTCAGAAGGAACCCGTCTTTATCCAGGTCAGACACGCTGATCTCCAGCATAGGCTTCGCCGCCTGCAGTGCGGAAACCACATACTTCATGTCCCGCCGCTTCATCACGAACGCCTTATACGCCTGGGCGGACANATACGCAAGGTAGGCGTCCATCTGCCCGCCGCTTATTTTCTTCTCCAGCGACTTGCCGCCGGAGGTGATGGCCTCCTCCGATATGCCGGTATCCATGAGCGCCTGTTTCGTCCGGGCGATCTCATCCTTCGCATCCGCAAGCTGCAGGTCAAGGAACTCCTCCGCCGCTCCCACCGCCTGCTGCTTCGACTCCACCCAATACTGCCCGCAGAAACGCAGGTAATCCGTAGCCGCCGTATAGCGCAGCTCCACGCCGTATTCCCTGGTCAGCACCTTCGCCTGCCCGATATCCGAGTAATCGCCAGGCTTCAGTGATTCCCGTCCAAATTCATCATTGTACGCATCCGGGGCGACATACCCTTCCTGCCCCTGCACTTTCTCCGCAAACCGGCAGGCGCTCTGCCAGATTATGGCAAGCTCCGCATCCTCCAGCGGCGGATTGCACTTATTGGCTTCCTCCATGAAGATTTCATGCGCCTTTTCCGTTGCGCCGTACCGCTTCACCACGCGCCCCGCAAAGTGGGACATGGTGGCGTTCCTCTGCCCCTGCGGTATCTCCCTGCCGCCCTGCGGCTTCACGATGCAGTCAATGGTGATCTCGCCCTCATGCCAGAGGATGGAATCTGCCGGATGCCCGAAAATGAACCGGGCAGAGTCCAGCGCCTTGGCGTCAAAGAACGGAAATTTCTGTTGTATGGCCTTCTTCAACGCCGCACACGCCTCCCCGTCCGTGACCGGGTCATGCGGGAAGTACACATGGAACCTGGGCCTTGCAGACTTCCCCTCCTTCGGCTTCATGTTGTTCCGGCTCGGCACCACGGCAAACGCCACATCTGCCCCGACCTTTTCTTCCAGGTATTCCGGATGAATCCAGTCCGCCGGGTTGTCAGAATGGCTGTTGTCACAGTCCATCACATCCACATCGCAGGAGAGGAAATTATCCCCGCTCCTGCGGCAGTTCCGAAACTCCGCGCACACATGGTCAAACGCCACCACCTCCATGCAGTCATCCTCATTGTCAATGACCCGCCTGTTGGGATACAGGCTGTTCTTCGCGTTCCCCCTGCAGTTCGCCGTGTAAAATGTCATCCTCATGCCCTTCACACCTCCTCGCAGTCCTCCGTGAAATAACGGATGACCAACACCCACAGCTGGTCGCACTTCCCCAGGAGCACCAGCCCCGCGAATATGCCCACCGCCCGCTCCGCAGGCTTCCTGTCATCCAGGAACTGCGGAAACAGCAGATGCGGCGCAACAGGGATCGCGCCGTTCCCCACCGCAAACCTGCTGTACCGCCTGGCCTTCTGCGCATTCCCCTCCATATCCCCGGCAAACGGGGAACATATATAGACAAGCGGCCTGTATGCCCGCTTCCCGGCCATCTCCTCCCTGCTGATTCCTTTCAATGCCTCATAAGTCGTGGGGTCAGGATACCCCTCGCTGTTATACCTTCCAATCCCCATGAACCATACCTCCATTCCGCCTGCGCTGTTCTTTCCGGACCGTATCCGCAGGCTTGTAAAACGGGCAGTCCCTCCCGCCAAAGTCATTGTCCTTCAAGCAGGTACAGACGCCGCCCCTGTTTGCGAAACAGTCCCCATGCATCCTGCACCTCTGCATTTCCGCCTTGCTCATCTTCTCTTCCTCCTGAAATCAATCTGATATCCCATGCGTCCCCGCCTAATCTTTCTGGTAAAAATCACACTCATATCCATCCGCCCGCAGCCGCAGCCCTTTGGCCCAGGGCGGCGTCCTGCCCATCTGTTCACAAACCGNAGGAAGGGACATCTTCCTGTCCGCCTCAATGATGACCTCATCATGCACATGGGCCACAATCGAACAGTTCCGCAAAGTCCTCATGGCATAGCACAGGATATCCCGGCTGACCGCCTGCACGATGTTCTCCACGAATTTAGGACCGTAGCTTTCCAGCCGCTCCCACTTCTTCGTGCCGCCCACGCCCATGTATGTGACGGACTCCCCGCCGAACTGGTTCTCCCCGATCCTTGGCTTCACATAGGCAAGCCGCCTCCCGGAGAAAAGCGTGATGAACAGCATCCCTCCCTGGTAATCAAAGCGGATGCCGTGCGTCTCCGTCCCCGCCCTCATTTTGATGCATTCCTTCACGGCACGGTCAACCGCCCACCAGAACTCCGTGATGCACGGGTTGGAATCCCTCCACGCCGACACCAGCGGCTGCAGCTCTTCCTCCGCAAGCCCCATCTCCAGCGCACCCATGGAGATCAGCGCGCCTACCGACCCACCGTATCCAAGGGCCAGCTCCGCTATCTTCCCTTTCTGCCGCAGATGCCCGTTCACGCCGTGCTTCTCCACCGGGACATGGAACATCTGGCTTGCCGATGCGCAGTAAATGTCACCGCCACCCTCGAACACTTTCAGCCGCCACCGCTCCCCGGCAATCCATGCAAGCACCCGCGCTTCTATCGCTGAAAAATCCGCCACAATGAACTTCCTGCCATCCTGAGGCACAAAAGCCGTGCGGATAAGTTCCGAAAGCACCTCCGGCACGGAATCATATAAAATTTCCAGTGCTTCAAAATCACCGCACCTCACAAGCTCCCTCGCCTGCGCCAAATCAGGCATTGTGTTTTTATACAGGTTTTGCAGCTGGATAATGCGCCCAGAGAACCGCCCCGTCCTGTTGGCACCATAGAAGGCAAACATCCCGTGCGCACGGCTGTCCGCACACACCGCGTTCTCCATCGCCTGGTATTTCTTTACAGAAGATTTGGCCAGCTGCTGCCGGAGTGCCAAAACCTTCCGCAAAGGCTCCTCCGCATCTTTCATCAGCTCCGCTACAGCCTTTTTATCAAGGGAATCCGTTTCCACCCCATTCTCCGAAAGCCACTGCTTCATCTGCTGAACGGAATTTGGGTTCTCCAGTCCTGTCAGTTCCTTCATTGCCGCCGACAATTCCGCCTTGGAACGCCCGTCTATGGCAATCGCATTCCTGACCATATCCATATCCACACCGATGCCCCGGTCGTTGATCTCCTGNTCCTGCCGGTATTCCTCCCACACAAAATCCGGCACGGGGAATTTGGCAAGCCTCTGCTGTATCTGCATCTCCGCTTCCACGTCACGGAGGTTGTATGCCTTGAACCGCTCCCACTTTTCCCTGTCATGCTCCGGCAGGTTCCGCGTCCGGCCGCCGTTCGCTTTGGTCTGCTTGCAAGGGACACAGAAATACCGGATCAGCTCCTTCCCCTCAGACAGCTTCTGCTTCTCCAGCCCAAGCACCGCGCCTACATCCTCCAATGACCGCGGAAGGCCAAGGTAAGCCGCCCACACCATCGTACAGCGCCAGTTTTCCGGCTCAAACCATGTGCCGAAATAATTTGACAGACAGACACGCTCAAAATTGTTATTGTAGCTCCACTTGATGACAGAATCATCCGAGAGCGCCGCCACGATATCCGCTGGAATCTCCTCCCCCTGGCATAAGTCAACCACATGCACATCCCCACCATCCACGCTGTATCCGAACAGAAGGATGTCAAAATCCGGGGATGAGGCATACCGGTAAACGCCGCATTTGGATAAATCCACAGACGAAAACGACTCTATGTCAATATTGATAGACTCCACTCCCACCAGCTCCTTTCACCGCCTTAAGGGCAGCAGGGAAAAGGCAGATGCCCGTTCCCCGCCACCCGGCGGCCATATTTCTGTTTATCTGGTCATGACAGGAAATCCTCATCATCCCCGTCTCCGTCCGCAAAGTCATCCTCCGCACGTGACCTGCCGCCCAGCGGCTCCCCGTCACGGAGCTTCTGCAGGTTGTTCAGCCCGCAGGCGATCCCTTTATTTCCGTTGGAATTGAAAGCATAGAAATTGATGCTCGCCCTGCCATATACGCCGCTGTATACCTCGGAATGGTCAAGGATCGGCTGGCGGTCTGCATCCACGATACCGGGAGCCGTGGAGCTGTTGGCATTGACAAAATAGGAATCCGCATAGGCTTCATCATCCGGGCGCTCCGTATCCCCGTCACGCAGCGGGGTCTTCAAGACGGAAAGCGCCGGGACGCTCCTGCCGTTTCCTTTCAGTTTCGCCTCACCCTCACGGTATGCCGCCTCAATCGCCGCCTCGATCTTTGCAATGGTCTTCTTATCCGACTTCGGGATGATGAGCGACACGGAGAACTTAGGCGTGCCTCCATTGATTGATTTTGCTTCCCATGCGTTGCAGTAGCTCCACCGGGTATCAGGTCCAGTAATCACTTTTGTTGGATTGTTGACTGTATTTGACATATGATTTTCCTCCTAATCTTCTTTGAAATCTTCCTGTGCCGTATTCAGTTCCGGCCTCTTGTCGCTCTCAAGCACCAGGGCCGGCTTGCCCTGCGGCTTCTCCACAAGCCCCTTTAAAATCTCCGCAAATTTCTTCTTGCCCAGCAGCTTCTCCATGGCCGTGATGCCTAACAGCTTCGGCTCATATGGGTCATATCCCGCTTTCGATACGGTATCCGCCACCGCCTTTTCATCGGTGTACTTCCGGTTGGACCTTCCGGCCACCACCTTGAACCCGGCATACTTCACGCCGGAGAGCGCCTGCTGCAATGCAAATTCCTTCACATCCGCCGCCCATGCCGCCAGCTCATCCGCTTTCACGAGGATCGCCGCGATCTCGTCATCCTCCAGCGTTGCGGGCATCTCAAAATCGTACTTCGCAAGCTCCAGGTTGTACTCCGCCCGCTTCCTGCAGACCGCCTTCGCCTTGCAGAACCGGCAGTGCTCCCCAGCACAGAACTCCCCCTCCCCGGCGTAGGCCAGCTTTGCCTTCTCCTTAAGCTCGCCCTCCGCCCACCGGAGCAGTTCCTCCTTCGCCATGACGCACACGCTCACATTCTCCCGGCGCGGCTGATAGATCGCCATGCGGACAGTGTCAATATCATAGATGCCGTCAAACAGCTCCAGCGCGCCCAGGGCATACAGCATCATCTGGGGGTTCCCATCCGCAGAGACCTCCACGCCGGTGCCGTGCTTGTAATCGATGATGTAGAGCGTCCCGTCCGCGATTATCAGGCAGTCTCCTGTGCCGAACCCCTCCTCCACAAAACGGGAGAAGTCCAGCCGCTGCTCGATCAGCACCGCCGGGTCTTTACAAGACTTCTTTGCCTCCTCCACCAGCGAAAGGACATACTCCGCATACCCGCAGGCGCATTCCTCCATCTCCTCGTCATAGAAGGAAAGCCCCTCTGTCGGGTCTGTGGTCTCCATGCCCAGCAGGGCTTTCAACTTGTGCTCGCANAGGCTGTGGGCATCCGTGCCCTGCTGTGCGTATTCGCTGCCCGTGTCCTCATAACCCTCGCAGAGCCTTGCCGACGGCGGGCAGGCAAGCCACCGGTGGCTGGAAGACGCGGACAATAAAGCGTGCCTACCCATCACAGCACCTCCACATCCGCAACCAGGGCCGCATACTCCGAAGGATCGATCCCGGACAGCTTATCCGCCCCATGCTTTGCAAGCAGCTCCCTGACCTGTGCCGTGAAGCCCGCCCTGGACTTCTCCGCCAGGAGCGCCCTGACTTCCGTGAGGGAATACTGCTTCTCCGGTCCCTGCTCCTCCTGCCCGGACGCTTTCCCCGCAGATTCCTTCTTCCCCGGCTTCTCCACGGCTTCCTTCTTTTCGCCTGAGCCGGACAGAACCTCTGCCAGTTCCTCCGCGATGCACACCAGGCTCTCCCCGCACTTTTTCAGTTCCCTGAGCACCCTGTCCAGTTCACTCATCTTTGACATGCCGCGCACCCTCCTTCCCTGACCTCCCTGATGTCAACCGATTCCACTGTCTGCCCCGGCGCTAAAAGGTACACCTGGGTGAAATCCCCGAACAGGAACCTCACAAGCCTTGCCGGGAGCTTCATATCCGCGCCCTTCAGCACGTTCCTCTTCCTGCCGCCGGAATCCGAAACATTGATGACGACCTTGTGTCTTAATGCCATCGCCATTACCTCTCTTTCTGTGGGAATCTCCTTCCCCACACACCCCAGTCCGCAGAAAGCAGTGCTTTTAAAACCATTTCAGAAATTTTTTTCAAGTTTTTTCAGGCATTCCTTTTTCAGGGCGGCTTCCAGCTTTTTCAGCCTCTTGCTGACCGCCATCTGGGAGATCCCGAACTCCTTCGCAATCTCCGCCTGGACGGCATCCTCCATGTAATACCTCTGGTAAAGCCTCTGCGAATCCCCATCCATTTCCTCCACGCACTCATGCAGGAGCTCCTTCAGCGGGTCTGCCTCTTCCTGCG
>CAJTFD010000046.1 GCA_910575625.1 Clostridia bacterium | reverse complement strand
AGGGCAATCTTTGAATATATAGAGGGCTGGTATAACCGCAAACGAATCCATAGTGCAATTGGTTATATGACACCTCAGCAAAAGGAGGATGAGGAACTCAAAAAAGCAGCATAATCTTTCGACTTTTTTTGTCCAAAGTATTGACATAGATCCAATCTGACCGCCGCCCCATAAAGAAACGCGAAAGGAGGACGCGACAAATTGCAGGACGAAGTAAACGAAAAGACCATAGCCCTTTACATCAAGACCGGGAAGCTGACCGCCCAGACGCTCCAAAAGGCAATGAAAGCCATACTGTCAAAGGGCAAAAAGCAGCTTTCCAAACCGCCACAGGGCAAGCAGAGCGTAAAGCAGCTTATGAAGCAGAACGCGGGCGTTTCCAACATTGAGATTACCGAGGGCAATATCAAAGCCTTTGAGAGTACGGCGAAAAAGTACGGTATCGACTTTGCGCTGAAAAAGGACGCGACGGAAAGCCCGCCCCGCTATCTGGTTTTCTTCAAGGGGCGGGACGCGGACGTGCTGACCGCCGCCTTTAAGGAATTTTCCGCAAAAAAGCTGACACAGGAGAAAAAGCCCTCAATCCGAAAGCTGCTCTCTACCCTCAAAGAAGCTGCACAGGGCAAGAACGCGGAACGGGCAAAGGTCAAGAACAAAGACAGGGAGGTATCGCTATGAAGCCGGAAATCAAGAAACTGCTTATCTTAAATCTCCCGTATCTGCTCTTTGTCTGGCTCTTTGATAAAGCGGGCGCGGCTGTCCGGCTCTCC
Source organism: Clostridia bacterium (assembly GCA_910575625.1). Lineage (GTDB taxonomy): Bacteria > Bacillota > Clostridia > Lachnospirales > Lachnospiraceae > MGBC164599. The sequence goes on along the minus strand of CAJTFD010000046.1, from coordinate 8,251 downwards.
CCCGGCGCGGACGCGAGCGCAAAGCTGCTACATCTTGGGGACGGTTTTACCGCCGCCTTTTCCAGTATCGCGCCGAGCTTCCACCCGGCAGACTTAGCTTTAGGCATTGCGGGGGCGGTCATTGTCCGGCTGATTATCTACACCAAAGGCAAGAACGCGAAGAAATACCGCCGCGGGACAGAATACGGTTCGGCGCGTTGGGGAACCGCCGACGATATAAAGCCGTACACAGACCCGGTATTTGAGAACAATATCCCGCTTACGCAGACGGAACGGCTCACCATGAACAGCCGCCCGAAGCAGCCGAAATACGCAAGAAACAAAAATATCCTTGTAATCGGCGGTTCCGGCAGCGGCAAGACCCGGTTCTTTGTGAAACCGTCGCTCATGCAATGTACGTCAAAGGATTTTCCAACGTCGTATATCGTCACTGACCCGAAAGGAACACTGATTTTGGAAACCGGGAAAATGTTACAGCGGTACAAATACCGTATCAAAGTGCTAAATACGATTAACTTCAAAAAATCCATGAAATACAATCCCTTTGCCTATCTGCGGAGCGAAAAGGACATTTTGAAGTTAGTCAATACCATTATCGCCAACACCAAAGGCGACGGGGAAAAATCCGGCGAGGATTTCTGGGTGAAAGCGGAAAAGCTCTACTACACCGCGCTAATCGGCTATATCTGGTATGAAGCCCCGGAGGACGAGAAGAACTTCACGACGCTGCTTGAAATGATAAATGCGTCGGAAGCCCGCGAGGACGACGAGGACTTCCAGAACCCGGTTGACCTCATGTTTGAACGTCTGGAAGAAAAAGACCCGGAACATTTTGCAGTCAAGCAGTACAAAAAATACAAACTTGCGGCGGGTGATATATGCTCTAAATGACTTCTTAATCACGAGATTTTCTCATGGTTAGTGAAGAACCCATTTAGAGCATATTTCATGTAAGGAGGCAGACGCTATGACGAAAACCAAAATCACTCCGTTATACGAGAGGTTGAGCCGTGATGATGAATTGAATGGAGAATCCAATTCCATCAGCAACCAGAAATCCATGCTGGAAGATTACGCCCGCCGCAACGGTTTTCCCAACCCGACCCATTTCACGGACGATGGAATCTCCGGAACCCGGTTCGACCGCCCAGGATTCACCGCCATGATGGAGGAAGTGGAAGCCGGGAATGTGGAGGCAATCATTATCAAAGACATGAGCCGCTTGGGACGTGACTATCTCAAAGTCGGCCAGGTCATGGAAATCCTGCGGCAGAGAGGCGTCCGGCTGATCGCCATCAATGACGGAGTGGACAGCGCCAACGGAGAGAATGATTTTACCCCATTCTTGAACATCATGTATGAATTTTACGCCAGAGATACCAGCCGCAAGATTAAATCTGTATTCAAGGCAAAAGGCATGAGCGGCAAACACCTGACAGGTACTGTCATTTACGGCTACTTGTGGGACGAAAAGCGGGAACATTGGATTGTGGACGAAGAAGCCGCTGACGTGGTGCGCCGGATATTCGCTATGACTATGGACGGATACGGCCCTTATCAGATTGCAAATCGGCTGTCACAGGAAAAGATTGAGATACCTTCCCTGCACCTCTCCCATTATGGGGAGGGCGTGAATCAATCCAAGACGTTTAAAGACCCTTATGGATGGGGTTCTTCCACTATCGTCAATATCCTGAAAAAGCGTGAGTATTTAGGGCACACTATCAACTTCAAGACCCGCAAGCACTTCAAGGACAAGAAAAGCCACTACGTTGACGAAGATGAATGGGTAATCTTTGAGAACACCCACGCTGCCATTATCGACCCAGAAACCTTTGAGAATGTGCAGAGAATCCGCTCCAACGTGAAGCGTTACCCGGACGGATGGGGAGAAGCCGCCCCGCTTACCGGACTGCTCTACTGCGCCGACTGCGGCGGCAAGATGTACGTCCACCGCACCAACAACGGTAAGCGTATCTCACAATATACCTGCTCCCGGTACAGCAAGGTTCCGGTTGGCGTCCTCTGCGCCACGCAGCACCGAATCAACGAAAGCGCCGTCCTGACACTGGTTTCCGATATGCTCCGGGCGATTGCGGAGTATTCCAGAAATGACCGGGCAGAGTTTATCAAAGCGGTTCAGGAAACCCAGGCCGAGCAGCAGGCCAGCGACATCAACAGAAAGCGGAAACGGCTGGCGGCAGCACAGAAACGAGCCGGGGAACTGGAAAAACTGATATGCAAGATTTATGAGGACAATGTGCTGGGCAAGCTGCCGGACGCAAGGTACACCGCCCTGGACGCACAGTACGCAAAGGAGCAGGAATCCCTTTCCGGTGAGATTGACGAACTGGGAAAAGCAATCGCTGGTTATGAGCAGAGCCGGAAATCAGCGGAGAAATTTATCGCCCTTGTTGATAAATACGAGAATTATGACAATCTTACCACCACTATGCTGAATGAATTTGTGGAGAAAATTCTTGTCCATGAGCGTGACCGGAAAGGCAGCATTGAAACTACACAGGAGGTTGAGATTTACTTCAATTTTGTCGGGAGGTACATACCGCCCCATTTCGGGGAAGTGAACCTTACGCCGGAGGAACTGGAAGCCCTGCGGAAGAAAGAGGAACGCAAGGACAAGCTGCACCAGGCATATCTCCGTCGCAAGGCCAACGGGACACAGAAACGGTATGAGGAAAAAATCAAGGCAAAGAAAAAGGCTGAAATCGAGGCGAAGAAAGCCGCTATCCATACCGAGGACATGGAAAAAGGCGTGTTTATCCCAGCCAGCAGCCTGCCAAAAAAAGAACCCCAGAAAGCACCAATGCCAGCCAGAGCCGCTATGTAGGCGGCTGGCATACCACAGAAAAGGCAAGGAGGCATACACATGAATGGACTGACTTATACAAAAGTTGGAGATTACTATCTCCCGAATCTGGTATTAAAAGAGCAGCCGGACACGCCAATCGGCAGGTATGGGTGCATGAGGCTCCGTTATCTGAAAGAACACCGGAAAGGGCTGTATACCAGCCTGCTCCTAACGGAAAAACTCTATCCCCATTTGTTGGAGATTGACGAGGCCGCCAATGAGCGAATGGATATTCTTATGCCACAGTTGATGAAGGCCGCCGGTGTGACCGAGGAACTGAAAGCGGCCGACCAGATGAAATGGGTGGGGCTGGCAAATAACTGTAAGGCGCAGGCGGAAGAAATCATTTGCGCAGAATTGATTTATAACTAAAGGCAAGGTATAATAATAAATTATTCCTCATTTTCTTTTCATAAATGAATTTGAGGTTTCACCTTGTCGCACTCTGCAATAAAATTTTTTAGTGTGGAGTAAAAGGAAAGGAGGATTGGGGATTTATGCTTAATCCTATCGTTATTGTTGCGTAAGCAAGGCTATCGCAACGATTAAAAAGTGAATAGGTGTTGCGGATAGACCTTGCAGTTCCTGGTAGACAAATCACATTAGGAGTGCAAAATGGGTTACAAAAAAGCAACACACGTTCTGCCGCATGATTTACTTCTGAAAGTTCAGGAATACATTGATGGAGAATTTTTGTATATCCCCAGAATTTCTGATAACAAAAAAAGCTGGGGAGAAACAACCTCAATACGTCAGGAATTACAAGATAGAAACCAACGTATTTATGATGACTACCTTGCAGGGAAACGAATGGAATTCCTTGCCGAAAAATATTTTCTATCTTTGAAAAGTATTCAGAGAATTATCGGGCAGTTAAAAAAAGAATATAATTGACAGAAATGGGCTGGTATTATTTCAAAATACATCAGCCCATTTCTTATGTTTATTTATAAAAAGAGTATTAGGTTTGGTTCTGTATTGTATGATGATACAATTTATTTGCAAGAAACATAAGGAGGTATGGCTTTTATGAAAAAATGTTGTGACAATCCGCCTTTTAGTTTTTAGATTTAAGAATCAGGAGGAATTACGGAGTGAAAAAAATTATATGGGAAGTACAAAGCCTTTCCTTGTTGCCTGTATTAAAATATTGCAAGAAATGTGGAAGAAAAAATCTGTTTGCTTGTTCACGGCAATTCCGGGTAAATGCCCAGCGCAGATACTTGGATATTTGGTTAATTTACAAATGCTGTGATTGCAATACCACATGGAACGCTACTGTTTATTCCCGTATTTCTCCACAAGCAATAAAGCCGCAGCTATTGGACGGATTTTATAAAAATGATAACGAACTTGTAGAGAAATATGCAATGGATAGCCAGTTTTTACAAGAGAATGGTGTGGAAGTCGGTTTGCCCCAATATTCTGTTATTGGTGATTGCTTTTCTCTGAATGAAACCGTACAACTTGAAATCAAAAGTAAGTATTCTCTTTCTATTAAGGTATCTTCTGTTGTGAGAAGCAAATTACTTCTGTCAGAAAAAGAATATCTACAACTGATTACAAGTGGGAAAATAAAGAGTTTTCCCAATCAGGATTTAAAAAAATGTAAATTGAAAGAAGGTGTTACCCTTGTTTTTGATAATGAACTACAAATGAGTAGAATTTGAATTAAGAAAAATCATCTGCCGAATAATGGCGAAAGAAAAAAAGCCGTTATACAGCAGACATATTTGTATGTGCCCATAAGACAGCGGTTTTGAGAAAGGCAAAGCCGCTGTTTCTTTATTTACAAAAAGATTGTTGCCCTAGTATTTCCCAAAATGGCGGCTGGTGAAAGGAGCCGTCATGAATCATAACCTGTTTTTACAAAATCGGCTAAAAAATAAGCGATTAAAAAAATCCATTTCCCACAAAGGGAACTGTCTACACACAAATGCGAAATTTGTCATATTCTAACTGAATACCGTATCTTATGCGTCCGAATGGAATTTAACCATCCGGGCGCTTTTGTTTTCTTGGGAGGCGCACATGCTCCCCACTGCCGTTCCCCGCCTCACTCCGTTCAGGAATCTTTGCAAAAAATCTGAAGGTCGGAAAGGAAGATGGAAGTCACCATCAACATAGACGGACAAGCCCTGTCCGTGGAGGTCACAGTCGAAGTATACGAGTATCTGGACAAAGCCGGCCACAAGGAAGAAAACCTTGCCCATGAAAAGCGGAGGCACTGGGACAGCCGGGAGTTTGATGAGTACATAATCCTCACCGAAGGGCGCTCCTGCTACTACCAGACACCGGAACAGTGGGTATGCAGGAAAGAAACCATGCTGGAGATTAAGGCCGCCCTTGCGCTCTGTACCGAGGCGCAGCGCCGCCGGTTCCTGCTCTACGCATTGGACGGTTTGAGTTATGCCGAGATTGCCGGGCTTTGCCGCTGCTCCAAAGCTGCCATACAGGACAGCATTGAGGCGGTACGGAAGAAAATCAAAAAATTTTTCTGATACAGACCCTACGATTGACCGATTTCGGGCTAACCAGTGAAGGGAACTTTTTCCCTATCATATTTTCGGGGAGGACAAGCAGGAAACCGCTGCCTGTCCTCTCTGTATTTTAGGAGGTCAGTCATGAAAACAATCAATCTAAGGTACTGTTATCCCTACTACACCGGGGACGTGTTTGTGGAGGTATCGGACGAAGTGGCCGAGGCCATGGTGCAGTCTGTCCGGGAGATGTACAACTATGACCGCCGGACACGTTACCACAAGGCATTTTACTCCCTGGACGCTTTTGACTGGACGGAGAAGTACGCACTGGAACACAGCCCGTCAGCGGAAGAAATTATCCTGTTGAAAGAGGAACAGGCCGCCCATGAAAAGCTGCTTGCCATGCTGGACGAGGCGCTCTCCATTATCACTCCCATGCAGGCAAGACGTGTTAAGGGCTATTACATCAGGGGATTAGATTTTACCCGAATTGCCAAAGAGGAAGGCGTTGACAAAAGTATGGTAAACCGTTCCGTACACCGTGGCCTGAAATGTATGCGTGAGTTTTACAGCCGCCAGCAGACGGAATGAGGTGCAGCCTATGCAGACAATCAATCTGAAAAAATATTATTACCCGCTTTTTGCCACGGACACAATGATTGAGGTATCGGACGAGGTGGCCGAGGCTCTGCTGCTTATGCGGAGGGAAGAAAACAATCGTTCCCGCAAAATCTGGTATCACAAGGCGTACTATTCCCTTGATTGTGAGGACGGGATTGAAAACTGTGCCTTTGATCTTACCGCCAAATCCCCGGAGGAGATTCTACTGGAACAGGAGGAAGAACAGCTTTTCCTTGCCACACTGGAACATCTGTCCGAAGCTATGGATAATCTGACGGACATACAGGCAAGGCGTATCCACGCACGCTACATACTTGGCAAAAAAATGATTGAGATTGCCGCAGAGGAAGGCGTGAGCGTATCTGTAGTACAGCAGACCGTTAAGAGCGGATTAAAGCGAATGCGGAACTATTTTGAGAAAAAGAAGTGGAGGGAATAAGGGAAATGAATTTTACCAAAAGCGAACTGGAAATGCTCTACCAGTATGCCGCACCAACGAAGGAAGAAACCCTTGCCGGGCTGAAAGAGATTGTGCCGGTTCTGGAAAGGAAGGACGATCTACTCTCAAAAGTGATTGCCGAGAATACCATACGGAAACTGGAAAAACTGGCAGAGCCAGAGTGCAGCCGGTTTATTGCGGATAACCGGGCCGCCTTTATCGAAAAGCGGGATAATTCTATCCGCCAGAGGCTTGCCGCCGCCAAAGCCGGGAAGGGGGAGCCGGTTCTGCAGGGGCATGACCTGGCAGGCATGGAGAGGTTCCTGCCGGAAACAAGGCACATGGTAACGGTGGATATTCTGAACAGTGACAGCCCGGTGGGATTCCCCGGAGAGCGATACCGCTTTTTCCTTTCTGATGAAGGCTACAAAAACGCCAGAGACAGTGAGAAGCGGGGAGAAATCAAAATCAGGAACCATGCCGCTGTCATGGCCGGGAAACTCTACCTGGACAAGAAGTCACCGGCGCAGGAACGGTGAAGGCAACAAAAAAGAGGCTCCGCAAATCCAAATCTGCATTGCCCCTTTAGTCCGTATCTTCGTCTGGTACATACTCCATGATGTCCTCAATACGGCAGTTTAGGATTCGGCACAAGTTATTAAGAATCATGGTTTTGACAACCATGTTTTTCCGCAGCCGATGAAGCTGTGCTTTATCTATGCCGAAATCCTTGATTAGTCTGTACTGGCTTATCTCCCGCTCTTTGAGGGTAGACCAGAGCCGGTCATATTTAATCATGCTGTCAGCTCCCTTCCCTTGTATTTTAACTGTCAGCAAGCCTTAATCATATGGTGCGTGTATGCTCCCCTTTATATGCTAAATTGGAATATAAAAAGCGATTATCAGAGAATACAGACAGCAAAGGGGGAACGGAATCACTTCATGTAAAAACAGTAACAACAATTTTTTTATTACACGAGGCAACCGGAAACGGCTGTCTTTTTTGCCGCCCGAAAGGAGGTGACCGCAAATGCCGGATATAGACAAGCTGAAAAACCAGCAGGAAAAAGTAAAGACGGAAATCCGCCAGTTGGAGAACCGCCAGAAGATTCTCCTGAACCGGAAAACGGACGCAGAACGAAAGGCCAGGACACGCCGCCTGATTGAGCATGGGGCAATTCTGGAAAGTATCTTCCCTGCCACTACCGCCATGACCGGCGAGGAAGCCAAAGCATTTTTATCCGCCATTTCCCGCCTGCCGGAAGTCATGTGGCTGCTGAAAAACGAGCCTAGAAGCTAAGGTGCGCAACAATCTTAAAAATCCAACGGCGCACTTATACACCGTTCCGGTGCGTGCGCCCTCCTCTGGACGCCCTTTGGGTGTGCCGGGGGCGTGGCGTCCTCTGGACGCAATGGGGAGCTACACTCCCCAAACCCCTTGTGCGCTCCGCCGGAAAGGACACCCGCCCTGCGTCTGCCCTTTCCAGCGAAGCCAATCTATCCCCACCCGAAAGGAGGCGAACCGCCATAGCCATATTCCATATGCCCGTCCAGATTATCAAGCGCAGCAAGGCCAAGTCTGCCGTGGGCGCTGCCGCTTACCGGAGCGGAACAAAAATGACCAACGAATGGGACGGGCTTACCCATGATTACACCCGAAAACGTGGCGTAGTCCACTCTGAAATTGGATCTATGTCAATACTTTGGACAAAAAAAGTCGAAAGATTATGCTGCTTTTTTGAGTTCCTCATCCTCCTTTTGCTGAGGTGTCATATAACCAATTGCACTATGGATTCGTTTGCGGTTATACCAGCCCTCTATATATTCAAAGATTGCCCT
>CAJTFD010000045.1 GCA_910575625.1 Clostridia bacterium | reverse complement strand
CATAGATAAGACTCCAGTCGATGGCCCTGTCGATCAGCCGGAGTAAGTGGTCCTGGGGGACCATATCATCCATACAGAAGACCATCATCTGGTCCCTCTTCTTATCTATCTTTTTTGTCATCATAAAAAACACCGCCTTCCTGATATTTTTCATTATATCAGAAAGACGGTCATAAATACAGTGTTTTGTCTACAGTCTGGGGGAGGGCGGCAAAAGCCGCCTCCCTTGCGTTAAGCCTGATACTGGCAGCAGGCAGCGGATGGATGCTGGTGCGTGAGATTGGGGAGTACCGGCAGGGGGTCCGTGCTTATGACCGCCTGGCAGAGCTTGTGGAGCAGCCGGAAGTGGAGGAAACAAAATCACCGGAGGATATGCCTTCTGGCGGGGAAGTGCCTGGGGAGGAAATCGACCCGGTCCTTCCGGCTGTGGACTTTGAAGGGCTCAGGGAGACCGGGCCGGACATTATCGCATGGCTGAACCTTCCCGGCACCCCGGTCAATTATCCGGTTACACAGACGGAGGATAACGACTATTACTTAAACCATCTGCATGATAAGAGCCCCGGCAAGGTGGGCTGTCTGTTTGCGGATTATGAGAACAGCGCGGATTTTTCCGACCGGAATACCATTATCTACGGGCACAACATGCGGGACGGCTCCATGTTTGCAGAGCTGAACCACTATAAGGAGCAGGCGTATTTCGACGCCTATCCCCGGATGTACCTTGTAACGCCGGAGGGCGGATTCGTCTGTGATGTCTTTGCGGCATTTACGGCGGACCCGGAGGAATCCGGCAGCGACGCTTCCCCCTGGAGGCTCGGCTTTCAGGATGACGGCGCTTATACAACATGGCTTGGAAAGATGGAGGAGCGCTCGGTGGTTGAGAGTGGCGTTACGGTTACATCCGGTGACCGGGTGCTGACCCTTTCCACCTGTGCGCCGGGTGGTGCGAAGCGTTTTGTCGTCATGGGGAAACTCGTGGAAATGGGGAACTGAAACTAAATCGAATAAGAACCTGATAACCGGTGCGGGGGCTTATGCTTCCGCACTTTTCAATATGGAGGATTATTTATGGTGAATACCATTATTCTCATTCCCGGCTATGTGCATTTATACCGCTCCCTTCTGCGGTTCTATGACATGCCGGAGAATGAGGTCCGGGAAATGCTCTACCTTCTGAATACGGCGAACCTGGACTGTTACAGTTATTACCACCCGGAACGGGAGCTTACGGAGAGCGGGCCGGTGGCGTTTTCCGGCTGGCTGGAACGGATGGACTGCCGCCCTTACCGGACGGAAGTACAGCTTTATAAGTCTCTGCTGTGCCTGAAAAGGAGCATAGACCGGGACCTGATCGTGACCTCACAGCGGGAGGCGCTTCAATCCCTGCGGTGCGTGATCGCCAATATCGAATACCGTTTCTACAAGGCGTATGAGATGGAGATTGAGGATAAACGGACGGTGTACGGCGAGTGTGCCTACCGCCTGGTACCCAGGGAGGACGAACCAAGCGTGTGCCTGATGCATGACTGGATCTATCTTCCCAGTGCATAGTTATGGGGGTTTTATATTTTGTTTATGACCTGTCCCGGATGACAGATAAAATTCGGGACGATATATTTGTAGAGGAGGGATGCCCTGTCACACAAAAAGAAGTAAATACAGTATTTGATGAACAGGTAAAACGTTGTGCCGCTGTTTTGCAGAAAAAAACAAAGGAATACACCGGGGATGACGTGGACCGTCTGGGAGCCTTTAAAGCGGCTGCGGCCCTGCAGCACACCACACAGGAGCGGGCCCTTGCCGGGATGCTGGCAAAGCATATCGTGTCCCTGTATGACATGTGCTTTGCGGACAGCGTTTCCTATGAGGAAAGCGTGTGGGATGAAAAGATTACGGATAGCCTCAATTATCTTTTCTTACTGAAAGCGGTTGTAAAGGAGGGAAATACCAATAAACAGGATTGAAGTGAAAATATTGAACTGCCAGGCGGTTGCCGAGGCGGAGAAGAACATGGTCTTTGCGGCCCGGCTTACCCAGCGGGGGCACCGGATCGCCACAATGGAGGACCTGCTGGCGCTCTATGAGAAGTCGTTCAGCACGGATACCGTGGAGGCCATCGGCGGCCTTCCCCATCCTACGGTCCAAAAATTTGCGGTGATCACGGTGGCGGTTGTGGGGGCGAGCAGGCGGTTCCTTGCACAGATCACCAGACACCAGAACGAGGTGAAGTTTATGAGCGCTTCGCTGCAGTACAGCAATTATGCAGGACAGGCGGATTTTGCCATACCTTATGAGATACTGGCTGCTTCTGGTTCTGTCCGGGAGCTGTATCTGGAAAGCTGCCATAGGGGGATGGACTGCTACGGGGAACTGTGCGGTGCCGGAATCGGCCATGACGCGGCGGGCTATGCCACGCCCCAGGGCTTAAGAAATGTGCTTCTGATAAGCGCCACGCCCTACCAGTGGAAACACATCATCGGACAGCGGATATGCCGGAGGAACACGGACGAGACAAGAATCGTGCTCTTGAAGGTCTGGCAGGAGCTGTACCGGTTGAGCCCGGTTCTATTTTCCGTGCAGCTTACGGGAGCCTTCTGCCAGAGGGATAAGTGTCTGGAGGGAAAGCTGGGGTGTGGGAAAAGGTTGGGAACCTCCCAGGGGCCTTCGGAGATCCTGGCGGCAGATTACCCGGCGCTTTTTAAGGGAGGCGCCACATGAAGATAAAGCTCATTGATTTCGGCGTGAGGGAGGACTGGCGCCCCTACCGGCCCCACGGGAACGACGCCGGGGCGGATGTGTATATGCCCTATGACTGTACCCTGAAACCTGGGGATGTGGAGAAGGTGCCGCTGGGCTTCGGGATTGAGGTGCCGGACGGCTATGCGGGGTATGTGTTCCCGCGCAGCAGCATGGCGGCCAGGGGGCTTGTCTGCGAGCTGCCCCCTGTGGATTCCGGCTACCGCGGGGAGATCCATGCGATCATCAGCAATGTAAGCAGCAGGATCCAGGCCATCAAGAAAGGGGCGCGGGTGGGGCAGCTTATCATAACGCCGGTGGTGATTGCGGATTTTGTTTCCGGGCTTGGGGAGGAAAGAGGTACGGGAGGGTTTGGGAGCACCGGGGAGTGATAAGGGAAAGTACAGAAAAAGGATGGAAAGCGGCACAACCCTTTCGGGAGGCGCCGCTTCTGCAATCAGAACTGTTTTAAAATGTCGTGATGGCCCACGTCCACCAGGATAATCATTTTGTCGCCCTCATAGTACCAGATAATGCGGATGTCCATGTTGACGCTGCACTCGAAAAGGTCCGTGGTGCCCTGGATCCGTTTGGTGCGCAGCGACGGGTGGGAGGGGTTCTGCGCCAGGAGTTCCAGTTTGTTTTTTAGCTGTTTCTTTTCCTGGGCGGTGAGCCCCTTGAAATGTTTCTGGAACCGTGGCGTGAAGGTAAATTCGTATGCCATCAGTCTGCCTCCAATTTATCAAACAGGGCGTCCACGCTGTCAAAGACGGGCTGCTCCCCGGAGGCCAGTTTCGCTTTTACACCGCTGATTTCCTCTTTCAGCTCATTCAGGTATTTTTTCGGATAGACGGCAACCGGCATGAGGCAGATGGAGCCGTCCTTTTCAAAGACGTCCAGTTTGTCGCCTTCTGACAGGCCGAGCTTTACAATGATTTCCTTTGGGATTGTGATCTGTGCCTTCTGGCGAAGTTCAGCAAGCATAATATCATCTCCTTGAAGTTTTAAAGTAAGAATTTCTAACTTTCTTACTCATAGTATATCCGTTTTGCCGGGAATATGCAAGAGGGGAGAAACATTTACAAATAAAATGCGGTTGGAATCGAGGATTTGGAAGTATCGAGGAATGAGAATGCTGTCCGGGACAATTCTTGGTTTTTCGCCGGTATAAGGAAAGGGCATATCAGGGAGATTACCGGATAGAATAAAAAAGAGCGGTCCAATGCTGGCCGCTTTACCTTTTGGTATTCAGTTCCTTCATAATGCCGAGGATGTATTCAAATGACCGGGAATCCAGCTGTTTTGCCTGTGCGATAAATTCATTCAGGGCTTCCGGGTTGGCGTTTCCTTCGTCAAAGAATTCCTGGGGCGTCACGCCTAAGTATTCGCAGATATAGAAAAAGGACGGCATGGAGGGAAGTGACTTTTTATTTTCAATGTTGTTGATGTAGTTGTTTGCCTGGCCCAGTGACAGGGACATATCGCGGGCGGATACGCCTTTTAATGTCCGCAGCTTTGCCAGCCGTTCCGGGACAAAATTTTCATACATCATCTTCACCTCCCATTCTGTAATAGATTTTACCTTATATCTTTGCTTTATTCGCAAATTGAAAAAGGGTATTTGTAATGATATAATAGATTAAGTCTATTATAAAGTGAGAGGATAAAGAAACAAATCTATCAGACGGAGGAAAGACCAATGAGAAAAAAGACATGCTGTGTGACCGGACACCGGGATTTGCCGCAAAAAGAAATCAATTGTGTAAAGGCGGCGCTACGGCGTGAGATTGACCGTGCGGCTGCTGACGGCTATACCTGCTTTATGAGCGGCTTCGGGGAAGGGGTGGATCAGTATTTTGCAGAGATTGTGCTGGAGAAACAGAAAGAGAATCCGGCGCTGGAGCTTATTGCCGTTATCCCTTACCGGAAGCGCCTGGACAGCCTGAATGAGAAAGGAAGAACCTATAAAATGCTGGAGGCTTGCGCGAAGGTGATTGTGGTACAGGAGAAATACCACCCGAGCGTCTATTCCCGGCGAAGCCGGTATATGGCGGAACGCTCCGACCGGGTGATTGCGGTGTATGACGGACGGGAGAAAGGCGGTACGGTGCGGACAATCCGTTTTGCGCATATGCTGAAAAAAGAGCTTCGTGAGATCCCGGTGGGGGAAATCCATCTGCCGGGTAATCCGAAACATTGAAGAAATAAGAATTAAAAAAATAATGATGCTATCTGATGCGCTCACTTTCCAGTGGGCGTTTTCTTTTACCCTGAAAGGAGGATTTTGAATGTGTAACCTGGTGATATGCGCCCTCTGCTTTTTGGCAGGCACAATAGCAGGCGTGATGCTTATGTGTCTTCTGCAGGCAGGAAGGATAAGAAATGTGGATATGGAGGGAATGTAAATGGATCAGAATGCAGTGGAATATATCAAGAATCATATCAAAGAGTTTCTGTCTCTGGAGTATCAGGATGCGGATGTTATAGTCAAACCTGTTGTAAAGAATAATGACCAGGTACTGACCGGGCTGACGGTTTTGAAGGATGGAGGCAATATAGCCCCTACCGTCTATCTGGAGCCATATTGGGAGGAAGTTGAAAAAGGGGTGCCTTCTAAGTTCGGTACTGGAAGAGATCGCACAGATTCAGACGGGGGAAAATAACAGGGGGCCTTTTGACCTCTCCATGATGAAAGACTATGAAAAGGTCAAACCGAAACTCTTTATCCGGATGTGTGACCCGGAAAAGAATATGGAATATTTAAAGGATAAACCGTATACGGCATGTGGGGAACTGGCGGCCTCTTACAGAATCGAGGTTTTGAAAGAAGGAGAAATGAACGGCTCCATTGCCGTTACAGATGACATCCTGCGCTCCTGGGGGATTACGAAGGGGCAGCTCCACCAGGATGCTGTCCAGGCAGAGAAAGAGAGGAATCCGGCCTGCCTTTACCGCATGGATGATATTCTGTTTTCCTCACAGTCTGCGAATCTGCTGAAAGAGGATGCCCCGCTGCAGATAGGAGACATGCCAATCTTTGTCCTTACCAACCGGGATAAAATGGACGGAGCGGGGACCATGGTACAGGATGGGATTCTGGAAAAAGTGGGAGAACTGCTTGGGACGGATTATTATGTGCTCCCTTCCTCTATCCATGAGGTACTTATCCTGCCGGATAACGGGGAGATGGATGTAAAGGAACTGGAGAGCATGGTCCGGGAGGTCAACGCCACCCAGGTAGCGCCCCATGAGCTGCTGTCGGATAAAGTACAGTATTATGACCGTGCTTCCAAGACATTAGGGCGAAAGCAGGAAAAAGGAATCCTTAGCAGGCTTGCAGAAAATAAAAAGCAGATACAGGAAAAGGATGTGAAGGAGAAGGGCGCAGGGCGGACGGGCAGAAATGAGCCGGGCCTGTAAAGACCGTCGCTGCACATGCTTTTATTTAGCAGTAAAAAATCGGAGGTAGAAAATTTGAAATTAGTGATTGCGGAAAAGCCCTCTGTCGCAATGGCTCTGTCGGCGGTATTGGGTGCGAATGAAAAAAAGGACGGCTATCTGGAAGGGAACGGCTACCTGGTGAGCTGGTGCGTGGGGCACCTGCTGGAGCTGGCCCAGCCGGGAGCCTATGGGGAACAGTATGTGAAATGGCGTTACAGTGACCTTCCAATCCTGCCGGAGAGCTGGAAGTATGAGGTGGCAAAGGATAAAAAGCCGCAGCTTGACCTCTTGTGCCAGCTGATGAAGGACAAGCGGGTCACTTCCGTGGTATGCGCTACGGATGTTGGATAGTGCGGAGGGGTGACAAAACAAATACAAATAAGAAAGGGACTTCCTCAATCCTTAAAAGGCTATGACAGTGACGGTTATAGTCTTTTTTCGTGCGGTAATTACCGTATGAAATGAACTCCTATTCCCATAAACAAAGAAATACCCAACAACAATATTCCGCAATCCAATCTCCCCACAATAAACGGAAGAAAACCATATATCAGCACCGAAACCAATCAATCATATCAATCCATATCACAGGAGGGCAAAGACCATGAACAAAAAGCAGGAACAACAGATTTTAGATTATTACAGCACCACCGACAAATATATCCGTAGCAGGACACACTCCAATGCGCATCAGACTGTATTCACCAAAGAAAGCGACAGATACCAGTGGCTTGTGCTGGAGCAGAAAAGCCAGTGCGAAGTAGAGGTAAGGCAGACTGACAGTCATGGAACAATCACAGCGAGGGATAATTACGAACTGACAAGGAATCTCCCTAAGTGCGTGGGCGTGGAGCGTTTACGTGAGGGCGCAAATTTTCAGATACCTTTTAACGCTGATGAAATCAACTTAATCTATCAGTTTGGGGAACAGGGCAAAGCGGAAACGTGCGCCAGTCTGTCCACTATTCTTCCGTAGATAAAGGACGGTGATACAAAGCAGATAGTAAGCAATACTTTGAAGAAATTAAATGCCCTGTCCGAAGAAACGTGTGCAGAACTGACCGCCACCACCAAAAGACGGAAACTGATCGAGCGTGATCATTCCATAAAGACAAGGTTAGCCAGAGCAAAGGAGCAGGCGAAACAGCCGACAGTTGCCGAGGGAAAACAGCACAGAACCCACAGCAAAGGAAAGGGGGATATGGCACTATGAAACTTTCACGATACGAGCAGGAAACGGTTGTCAATTATAATGCAGGAGAACAGACCGCCACCCTCTACACAAGAGATAAGGCGGTTATGCGGAAACTTGACACGCTTGTTGCGAATTTTCCCGACACATATAAATTGACAGGGCAAGACGAGGTATCTAAGACATATTCCTTTCCGAAATCATACGTCAGTTACCGCAAACCGAGGGCAGTCAGTACCGAGCAGAGGGAACGGGCAAGGCAGATGATGATTACAAAGAATAAGGCAAAGAGCGATTAAGCAAAAAGAAATATGTGGTGAACGGAAATCTTACCGTCGATCATGAAACAAAGCAGGGCATGAAAACTTCTGTATTTTACAATCAGGGCTATGGCAAAAGGGATAACTCTATTGCCGGTCAGATAGAAATTCTGCCGCAATATAAACGGTATGACAGACCGAACAGCCTTGCAAGGAAGCTGAAAACCAAAACGTGTGGATTATGCGGCGGCTACTGTACGGACTTGGAGATCCATCAAGTGAAAAAGCTGAAAAATCTTAAGGGCAACAGTGAGTGGGAGAAGCTTATGCGGAAACGCAGGCGGAAAATACTTGCCGTATGCCCAACGTGTCATGAGAAAATTCATTCCTGTGATGAAGAACGATAAGTTGAACTTATGGCGAGCCGTATACGCTGAGAGGTGTAAGTACGGTTTTAGGAGGGAGTATGGTACTGTCGAAGTTGGTGACAGACTGTGCTTACCTCATGATCTCGATATTCAGGTGTCAAAGTTAAAGCTGATGAAAGGGGACCACACAAGCCAGAAATACAGACTTGAGGACAATATTTTAAAGCGTTATCCGCAGCAGATAGCCACTCTGAAAGAGAGGATCAGCGGCATGGAGGCTGACATTCAGACAGCAAAGGCAAACCTTCCGGCAGATGAGGAACAGTTTTTTATGAAAGTCGGGGATAAGGCTTATACGGATAAAAAAGAAGCCGGGGCCGCACTTGTGGAAATGCGCAGGGAAACGAAAACCGTCAATGTGCCTGCCACAGTGGGGGGATACGCCGGGTTTAAGATGGCGGTGTCCTTTGATTCCTTTAACCACAAATTTGTGATGGATTTGAAAGGGCAGTTTTCCCATAACCTTGAGATCGGCTCTGACCCTCTCGGCAGCATTTCCCGTATCAACCACGCACTGGGATCCATGCCGAAACAGCTTGCTGAAGCGCAGACGAAACTAGCGGCGGCAATGGCTGACAAGCCTGTGCAGCGGACATCGTTGAGAGAGAAACTGGAAGCGTTCAAGGCGAAGGTGTCTGGAACAGACAAATTGAGTATTGAATAAGCGAAAGGGAAGGAGGAAACGCTATAACGATTTTATAATATTTGAGATTCCAACTGTTTCTGACATGTCATCTAAAAAGTTCCGATTGATTTAGCGGGAATTTCAAGGTATAATGATTTAGAGGTCATATACCTTTGGGGAATGGCTTTTACATTTCCTGCAAGTGAGCAAAAGGAGGTTATG
Source organism: Clostridia bacterium (assembly GCA_910575625.1). Classification (GTDB taxonomy): domain Bacteria; phylum Bacillota; class Clostridia; order Lachnospirales; family Lachnospiraceae; genus MGBC164599. The sequence goes on along the minus strand of CAJTFD010000045.1, from coordinate 641 downwards.
GCTGTGGATATGTCAATAGAGACTGAAATTAAAAATGCGGTCAGCGCAGCAGACCAGGACGCACAATATGATGATAAGGCAAAACGTCTGTTAGGAAATAAGATCATTTTGGCGCATATTCTGGTAAAGACCGTTGATGAGTTTAAGGGAATGAACCCCAAAGAAGTGGTGTCCTATATCGAGGGAGAGCCTTTGATCGGTGTGGTTCCAGTAGAGCCAGGTCTGACCAATGCCGGAAAGGAAGAAAACGGCCAGCGCATTGTTGGAATGAATACGGAAAATGCGGAGATCAACGAGGGGCTTGTAAGGTTTGACATTATCTTTTATGTGCGCATGAAAGACGGTATCTCACAGGTTATTGTGAACGTGGAAGCACAGAAGGATGAACCGACAAGTTACCATATCCTGAACCGGGCAGTCTTCTATGTAAGCCGCCTTGTTTCCTCGCAAAAGGAAAGGGATTTTGTCAAGACAAACTATAATGACATGGATCTATGTCAATACTTTGGACAAAAAAAGTCGAAAGATTATGCTGCTTTTTTGAGTTCCTCATCCTCCTTTTGCTGAGGTGTCATATAACCAATTGCACTATGGATTCGTTTGCGGTTATACCAGCCCTCTATATATTCAAAGATTGCCCT
>CAJTFD010000044.1 GCA_910575625.1 Clostridia bacterium | reverse complement strand
CTACCACTTATTATACATGAGAAATTCTGTCTTGGACAAGCTAGACCATGAAGTCTGGAGAATGTGATGCTATCCAAAATTTTAAATGCGGTGCTTGGCCAACTGGCTGTACAGATGCTGTTCTTTTCTATTGATGACACTATGGTGGAAAAGGAAAGTGAAAGATCTGAACCCCACTCAAAATTTTTTGATTATGCTGCACATAATGGATCCAATCATCTGAACGGGCATTGTATGGTAAGTATCCTGCCGTCATTCCCGGTCTTGGCGGACGGTTCCATATCCGGTGTCTGTCTCGTTTGGTTACTGGCTTTGGGACAAAGAGCAGACAAAATATACCTTTGTCACGCTCCCCAAAAGAGGAAATGACAGCCGCAGGCTTTTCTTTTACAGCAAAGATCCGGAAAGCATCATTTTGGACCACAGCAAGTGCGAGGATGATACCATACGTGGGTATGGGGAAGAAAATAAACAGTTCCAGCTACTTGTCTGCTATTCATCACGCTGGGATATTGAAATATCATACTATGAAAGCAAGACATTCTGGTCATTAGAAGGATACCACGTACGTAGCCGCGAAGGCATTGAACGCCTGGTAAAATTGGAGAACATAGCTTATAATGCCATGACACTGCTCCCATACAGTGATGGATTCTTTTCCTATTACCAGTCTGTAAGTGCACAGGAAACCCGTTTTGGTATTGGATAGCAGATTCAAGCCAGCATAATATTTAGCAGTTTCGTGGAAAACTCGAAACTGTAAAAAAATCATGTGCCCTGATAAAAATAATTGAAAATTATATATTGTCGGGTTAAAAAATGCCCAGAAGTTGTAAACTGATGTAAAGAGTAAAAAATAGGTAAAAATCGAAAGGGATGATATCTATTATGAAATTTAAATTTTTTTCACTACGAACTTTAATGATAGGAGGAGTGATATTCGGAGGCTATTTTATAAGAAAATATAATGAAAAACAAGTTTGTGATATGCAATGGCAAATTGATAAGTTTATAGATCATTTTCAACTTCTGAATCATTGGTTAGAATTAAAAAATGATGGAAAAAAATTAGCGACATATTTTGAAGATATGGGATATCATCATATAGCGATTTATGGAATGGCTGAATTAGGTAATCGTCTCTGTGAAGAGCTTGTTAATAGTTCCATATATATTGATTATGGGATTGATAGGGATGTTTGTTGTTGTATCGCGAGGATTGATGAAGTCTATTCATTAGAAGACGAGTTGCCTGAAGTAGATGTGATAGTTGTTACGCCTTATTCTGTTTTCGACGGAATAAAAAAGGATTTAGAGAAAAAAGTTGATTGTCCAATCATTTCTCTTGAAGATGTTGTATGGAGTGTATGATGTATGAAACTGATAGCTTTTTATTTACCACAATTTCATGAAATTCCAGAAAATAATGACGCATGGGGAGAAGGGTTTACTGAATGGATAAATGTAAAAAAAGCGTATCCATTATTTTTAGGTCATAATCAGCCAAGAGTACCTCTTCATAATAGATATTACAATCTTCTTGAAGATGGAGTTATGGAATGGCAAATGAATTTAGCGAAAAGGGCTGGGATTTATGGATTTTGTTTCTATCATTATTGGTTTGGCGGAAGGATGGTATTAGAGAAACCAGCCGAAATGCTATTGAATAATAAGAAAATAAATTTTCATTATTGCTTTTCATGGGCGAATGAACCATGGACTAAGACTTGGCATGGGGCAGGTGGAGAAAAAGAAATCCTGATACCGCAGATTTATGGTAATGAAGAAGAATGGAAAGCACATTATGATTATTTTAGAAAATTTTTTATGGATAAAAGATATATAAAAAAAGGAAATTGCCCAATTCTTTTGATTTATCATTTGAGGAGTATTTCTCGTTTTAACGATATGGTTCGGTATTGGAATAAATGTGCAAAAAAAGATGGATTTGATGGGATTTTTCTGATATCTATGAACACATGTCGTGAACATGTGACGAAAAGTCGATGGGTAAATGGGTCTGTAGATTTTGAACCATGTAAAATAAGTAGGGATGCAGTAAAGATTTCATCTAAATTTAAACCGAAAGATACATCAAGTTTACTATGGAATCGTTTTGCAGTACGACAGATACATTATAAAGAAGCAAATGAGAAAATGCTCATAACAGCACATGAAAAAAACCATTTTCGTATGGTGTTTGTTGATTTTGATGACTTTCCAAGAAGGAATATGAGAGCGCTTATAACCAAAGGATCCACACCAAAAAGATTTGGGAAATATTTAAAAGAATCTATTCGTCTTAGTAAGAAGGAAGGCAATGAGTATTTATTTATAAATGCTTGGAATGAATGGGGAGAGGGAAATTATTTGGAACCAGATACAAAAAGAAAATATGGTTATTTGAGACAAATAAGACGAGTTCTCCAAGAGGAATACAAATAGATTATTGTGTTATCAAATGAGTTATTTCAAAAGAGAATTTAAAGATAGAGAGAAGGATAGTAGCATTATTATGAAAAAGAATAATCTCTTAGTAAGTGTTATCGTTCCAGTTTATAATGTAGAAAATTATTTAGAGAAGTGTTTAGATTCTATTGTAAAACAAGTATATCAGAATTTTGAAGTGATTTTAATAAATGACGGATCAGAGGATATATCAGGCAATATATGTGATCGATATGCATCTAAATATGAATATATACGTGTATTTCACCAAGAAAATAAAGGAGTCATATCGGCAAGAAATGTTGGCGTAAATAATGCAAAAGGAAAATATATTGCATTTGTTGATTCGGATGACTGGGTTGAAGAAACTTTTCTTTCTGTCTTAGTTGAAACAATAGAAAAAAATCGGGCAGATATAGTGATAACTGGCATTTGGCGGAATATAAATGGACAAGATACCAAGATGTTCAACAATATAGAAGCAGGTGTATATGAGGGAGATTGCCGCATACCCTTTTATGAGAAAATGTTACATTATGAAGGATTTCGAGAATTGGGGATAATGCCCTACTTATGGAATAAAATATTTAAGCGTGATATGCTGGCAAACTATTTTTGTGTTGATTTGGATTCTGATATTGTTGAAGCAGAAGATCAATTGATTGTATATCCATATATGCTCCATGCAGATAAAATTGTTGTTACAAAGGACTGTTTATATCATTATGAATGGAGAGAGTCATCTGTTACGAATAAACGGAATTTTAATTATTTTGAAAATATATCAAAAGTTTTTTTATGTCTAAATCGTAGATTTCAGGAAACAAAATATTATGATATTATGTTGCCGCAATTGAAGGCACATATGAGGATGCTGGCTTTTTTTGAAAATCCGGGAGCTTTTGCAGGAGCTTTTCCGGAGGCATATGTTGCCGCACAAAGAGAGGTTTTTCCTTTTGAGAAGATCCCTAAAGATTCCAGGATTATTCTTTATGGAGCTGGGTTTGTGGGAAAAATATATAATGAGCAATTGAATATCTCAAAATATTGTGAGGTTGTAGCATGGGTAGACAAGGCATATTATGAAGAAAAATATAAGTGGTTAGGTGTTGTGAGTTTGGAAGCTGCGAAAAAGCAAGAATATGATTTTGTGGTGATTGCAATCATAAATAAGAAAACAGAGGAGTTAGTGAAAAATAGTCTGATAGAGAATGGGGTGCCTGCAGAGAAGATAGTAGCATATAGACGGGATTGATTGAAGGGAGAAAAAATTATCGATGGCTGATCTGGATAATAGGAATGCGGATTTTGAATGTTTTACTACATTAAAACGCTGGCTGGAAAATAGGAATCATAACAAGACATTTTTAGATTATTTTCACCAGTGTGGATATCAAACGATTGCTATTTATGGAGCAGGAGACCTTGGGAATCTGTTATATGAAGAGGTTAAAGGGTCTGATGTGCATGTAAAATATTTTGTAGATCGTAATGCGGAAGGGATGAAAGAAATAGATCAAATACCTGTAATTACCATTCCAGAAATGAAAAACGTAGAAGATGTGGATGTACTTGTTATTACGCCGCTGGGAAACTATGATGCGATCAATCAGATATTGACAGAGTATATGCCCGAGATGCGGACAATATCGCTCAGAGAAGCAGTGTATGAATTTTAAAATTGGAGGGATATATGATTACAAGTGTAAGAAACATTCCGGTTGATTTTAAAGAAGGCGGGATTGATAAAAATTATGATGAAGTATTTGGGCTTATCTGTAGAAACGTGAAATTTAAGATAGAAGAGAAAAGATTCGTATATTTTATTGATCAGGATTATGTGATGGATACAACTAAAGGCTACCGTTATGAAAATCTGACGCCGGCCTATAAGAAAATCTTGGATTTCGGATTGGAACAATTAAAATACCCATATGAAGAAACAGATGACAAATTTTGCAAAAGCTATAATTTAGTATTGGATCATATGTGTTTGCTAGTTGATAGAGTTATTGATGTATTGAATAACTCTTGTTTCGATATGAAAAAGCAGATCATATGGTTTGAACGTATGAAAAGATTTCCGGCAGATGGATTTGAAGAGGCAATCCAGAGGATGCTTTTTGTGAATCAGCTTTTCTGGCAGACGGATCACAGACTGACAGGACTTGGTGCCTGGGACGCATATTTACAGCCTTATTATGAGGCTGATTTAAAAAAAGGAAAAATAAGTAGAAATACTGCGCTTGATATCATAAAAGATGTGTATCAGACGTTACATGAAGATTATGAATATAAAAGCAGTGTTTTAATGGGAGATACGGGGCAGATATTTGTGCTGGGAAGGTCAGATATGCAGAAGAATTATATCTGTAATGATCTGACATATATATTTATTGAGGCGATGAAAGAGATGCAATTTCCGGAACCGAAATGTCTTTTAAGGGTGAATCAAGAGACACCGAGGGATTTGATAGAACTTGCGCTACAATCAATCGTTACGGGCATTGGGGCCCCATTATTTGCAAATGACGAAGTGGTGATTTCGCAGTTGATAAAATTCGGAATAGACAAAGAAGACGCCTGTAATTATACGACATCAGCATGTTGGGAACCATTGATTGGCGGAAAAAGTTCGAGTTTAAATAATATGACGGCCTTGAATTATCTGAAAGCGTTTGACAATCTGTTGAAAAGGGAACGTTTGGAGGATATTAAAACGTTTGATGGATTAATAGACAAATACCTGGTCTATCTGCGCAGAAATCTGAATGCAGTGAAACGGGTGCTGTCACCAATCCGTTTTCAATATGATCCATTGCTGTCTGTGTTTACAGAAGGTTGTTTTGAACAAAAGAAGGATGTTTCCTGTGGAGGCGCGCGATATCATCATGTGGGTATCACATCGGTTGCGATGGGAAATCTTGTTGATACGCTTTTCAATATAAAGGAAATGGTCTTTGATACACAACAGTATACATTGTACGATATTAAAAAGATGATTATTTTAAATTTTGAGGGAACAGAAGATATAAGGGATTTATTAAAAGAGAAAACCTCTTATTTTGGAACGGATCGAGAAGAAGTGATCAGTCTGGTCAATCGTATCACGGATTGTGTGGAGGAAGAGATTAAGGGATACCGCTCGTACCTTGGCGGAAAAATAAAAGTTGGCTTGAGTGGTTCCGCGTATATGGATGCAGCAAGGAACTTTGGTGCGTCTTTTGATGGGCGGAAAGCGGGAGAACCTTTTACAGTGCATATTTCGAATGAGGATAATACGAGTTTTACTGAAATCATTAATTTTGCCTCCCAGGTGGAATATGGAGCAAGCCGGTTCAACGGCAACGTGGTTGATTTTATGGTGAGTCCGGATTTTATCCAAAATAATTGGGATAAATTTGTTGATTTTTTGCAGTTATGTATAAAATCCGGGTTTTTTGAGATGCAGATGAATGTAGTGAGCAGCAAAACGCTGATTGCGGCACGTGAGCGTCCGGAAGATTTTCCCAATCTGATTGTCAGGGTATGGGGGTTTAGCGCGTATTTCAGGGATCTGCCAGATGAATATAAAGATGTGCTCATAGAACGGGCACAAAAAAATGAAAGGGTTGCTTCATAATGAGAGATATAGGTATATATATTTGCAACTATAATAAAAGAGAGTATGTAGTACGATGCGTAGAATCTTTATTAAAGCAGACATATAAAGACTTAGATATTTATGTGGTGGATAATGCGTCAGTAGATGATTCTGTAGAGGTCTTGGAGAAAACATTTGGTAAGTTTATATCTGTGATCAGGAATCCAGAAAATCTGGGCGGCAGCGGTGGTTTTAATGTGGGATTGCGCGATGCACTGAAAAAAGATTATAAGTATGCTGTACTGGTAGACAATGATGTTTGGATCAATCAGGATACGATTGAAAAAATGTACAACTATATGGAAGAGCATGAGGATGTAGGAATCTTGGGACCTAAAATCCTTCAGATGGATAAACCTGATACAGTCCAGGATCTGGGAGGGAGTATAGATGATAAGTACAATATGAAAGGGAATTATTATGGACAAAAAGATATTGGGCTTCCAGATGAGTTAGATTGTGATTATATCAGCACATGTACAGCAATGGCACGGGTGGAGGCGATAAAAAAATTTGGTTTTATGCCGGAAGAGAATTTTATATATTGGGATGATGTTGAATGGAGTAAAAAATGCCAATTGGAAGGATATCGGACAGTTGCGTTAGGGAGCGCAAAAGTGTGGCATAAGCATTCGATCACAGGACAACCATCAAGTTTTGTTAAATACTATTTAATCCGAAACAGGCTGCATTTTTTTGCAAAGTATGTTCCTGATGGAGATATTGACCATTTTATAGATACTATCCTCTCGAATGTATTTTCGCAGATATATGGATATTATAATAAAAGCATGATGGAATTATTTCACTCTGTAATTTATGCATTTGATGATTTTATACACGAAATACGGGGAAGAGCAGATGATTTCAAAATGATACAGATGACGGAGTATAAGATTCCATTTAGTAGAATGCTTGAAGGAAAAAAACGTATCAGGATTTTCTTTACGGATAATTTTATCCAAGAGGATTCATTGGATATTTATCATATTTTTCTCTATATTTTGTATAATATACAGAATAAATATCCGCAAAAAAAATTGTGGATCTCATTAGAAAAGTGCAGTTATGGTCTGGAAGAGTTTAAAAAAACATTGGATAAGGTGATTGAAATGGAAGGACCTGAATTTGAATTGCCGGAAATAGTCCTTTTAGAGGATGACAGAGAAGTATTTGATCTGGATTTAAGGATGTGTGAACATGTTAAGTTGGTAGAAAAATCTATTTTACCAGAGGTATATGTTGATAAATATTGCAATTGCATTACTTCGGAAGATGATCTTACTTATTTTAAAAGTTATTCCACATATGAGAAATTGTTTATAGAAATGTATCGTCCATTAATGAGGCAGGCTGTAAAAAGAATCCGGGATAGGGGAATATAAATGCAGGATAAATTGCTGATCACAAATATCCAGAGGATGTGTTTTCATGATGGACCGGGAATCCGTACTACAGTGTTTGCGAAAGGATGTAGCCTACATTGTCCCTGGTGCTCGAATCCGGAGAATATCAATTTTAAACCAGAAATCTATGAAAATGGAGGAAAGATAGGTACTTATGGGGAGGCGTATTCAGCCGATAGACTTGTTGATATTCTTATGAAAGATAAAAATTTTTGGAATGGGGAAGGAGGCGTAACTTTTTCAGGTGGAGAAGTATTGATGCAAGCGGTTATGCTGTTGGATGTTCTGGAACGGCTCAAAGAGAAACGGGTGCATATAGCGGTTGAAACAGCGTTGTTTGTACCGATGGAAAATCTAAAAACAGTATTGGATCATGTGGATTATTTTATTGTGGATGTGAAAATTTTAAATGGGGAAGATTGTAGAAAGATTCTTGGAGGGGACTTAGAACTTTATAAACGGAATGTTCAGATTTTATATGGATCTGGAAAATTAAAATTGTTTCGGATTCCGTGCTGTCCTGAATATACATTTACAGAGGAAAATAGAAAAAGATTGGTGGAATTTCTAAAAGAATATCCTTCAGTGCCTGTCCAGATATTTGCAATTCATAATCTGGGAGAAAAAAAATACAGATCATTGGATCGTCCTATGTGGACAAGTATGGGTGTTGAAAAGGACGAGCTGGAATTGTATTGCGAGGAACTTAGGGGGAATGGGATAAATGCGGAAGTTATCGATATATGATATCTGGATTACCAGGAATCGATTGGTGCAAAAGGAAGATACTTCAGAGAGATGATGGATGAAGATTTAAAATTTACGGTAGAATTGGCGATGTATGGAGCAAGATCATTAGCTTTAAGTATGTATCATGCGATAAGTGAATTGTATCCAGAGTATATGATACGATATTTCCTAGTCACATCTTTGCAAAACAATCCACACAGATTAGCAGATCTGTCAGTAAAAGAGATAGAACAATTTTCACTAGAGGTTAAGAAAGACAAAGTCCATATTTTAATTGCAACACCGGAGGATGTACACCCAGAAATCATACAACAATTAAAGAAACACGGTTTTTCCCATTATACATGCATGGATTCACGCAAGGAGTCTATGTTGATGGAACGATATTTTTCAAAAATAGGGAAATTCCCATCGCTCCATGCCCTTCCGATAAAAGCGGATAAAGCCTCCTTGGAGGTGTTTATGGCGAGGTTTCACAAAGACAAGCCTTTAAAAGAAATTTATACACTTCCCTCCTGGCTGCATCCGTTACAAGTAGGCTCAGGATCAACAAAAACCAGAGTTGCTGAATATCTGGACAGTACAGGGTGTAATATATCAGAAAAAAATCCAAATTACTGTGAACTGACAGGTCTTTACTGGCTTTGGAAGAATAGGCTGGTAGATGGAGCGTCTATAAGTGATGCGGAGTATTATGGACTTTTTCATTACAGGCGCATTCTAGATATCACAGATATAGACCTAAAGCGTATAAGCCAAAAAGATGTGGATGTGATACTGCAATTCCCGACTTTCCATGAACCAGACATAAGGGAGCATCACACCCGATATGTCAGAGAATCGGACTGGGAGGCTATGCTGCAAGCCTTACAGGAACTGCAGCCGGAATATGCAAAAGCATTTTCAGAAATATCCAAGCAGGCCTATTTTTATAACTATAATCTCATCATAGCGAGGAAGCAGGTGTTGGCGGATTACTGTGGATGGTTATTCCCAATCCTTGAGAGGACGGAGAGTTTAAGCGTTCCGCGAGGCTGGGACCGTGGGGATCGCTATATAGGATATCTGGGGGAAAATCTGATGACATTGTATTTTCTCTATCATCAAAAGGATTTAAAAATATATCATACAGGACGTTTGATGTTGACCTGATCTCTTGATACAGGGGAGATTAGAGTGTATCTGAAAACCGCTTTATGTCAACTGTAAGTCACAATTTGTGGAAGATCTGGCCCAAATGAGGAAGGCGTAGCGGGCTGCGCTGACCGAAAGCGGGCCAGATCTTCCGCAAAGTGGGGCTTGCAGGTGGCGTGAATGGGTTTTAAAACACGCTCTAGTACTACAGCGAACTTTTTATAAGTGTGGTCTTTCTATGCGACAGATATGCCTGGCGATTCCTTCGGATATGATAACACACGATCTTTTTCATATCCGTGACAATATATGTTATGATCC
>CAJTFD010000043.1 GCA_910575625.1 Clostridia bacterium | reverse complement strand
TTGGTTTTGGTATGGGGTTAAAGGGATGTTGTCTCTATCATAAAAAAATCCCAGCTGATAGGCTGAGACCTCTTTATAGTTATATCGGATAGGCATTTCATGACATAGGAGAAAATTGCAATATTGATTTTCGCTGAAATAGAATAGATATTTCGTCGAAGTAGAGTAAGCGTCAAATAAGATAGTGGATAGAAAAATAACCATCGCCCCTCTATACTAAAAGAGCAATGGTTATCGGCAACGTTCCTGTACCATGGGATCCCATGGCAGATAGTCATCCAGATATTCCGGATTTTCTAGAAATCTGCTCCCCGGCATATCTGACAGGATATATTTGATGTATTTTATTGCATCCAGTCCATTGGCTTTCGCTGTCTCCACCAGGGTGTATATCCCTGCACTTGCAGCATGTAAGGACGATTATTTTGATACAATGGGTATCGAGGTAATCGTCCTTATTTTTTGCCTAAAATCGCTGGAAATGGCGGAATTTCTAACACTTTTGAGCAAAGCACCGCCTCTGACCTGGCAGAAAGCCGGGCTGGAGGCGGTGCTTTTTTGTTTTTCTGGGGTCATCAGGGGCTGGGCTATCGTTGATTTATGCGATATCATTATTTTATTGGGGCTATCGTTGGACAGATACAAGGCAACCGTACCAAGAGAGCTTGTCCTCTCAGCTACATGGGCAAATTCAAAATCACGATGGCACTCTCTATGATCATGGCGGCGTTCTCTACCATGGTCAATTTAAGTGCGTTTGTGTGTGTGTGTTTACCATGTCACAAAGGAGATATGCCATAATACCTTGTGACGAGTTCAGTTGCCCAACAAAATTCACGAACAGGGACACGATCAACTGGACTTTTCGTGGAAAGAATAGGACAATAGGACTTGAACACAAGGAGGTTCATTATGGCAGAATTAACTTATACGAGAGTAGGCGACTACTACATCCCCAACTTGATACTTGACGAGGAACCGGAACAGGATGTATTCTATGGCAAGTACGGTGATCTTCGACGTGACTATCTCCAGGAACATCGGCCTGGGCTATGGATGGTGCTGGTAAACAGCGGCAAGCTGGCCGACCACTTGAAGGGTGTTGAGCGGATGGCAGAGCAGCGCATGGACACACTCCTGCCCCAATTGATGAAAGTTGCTGGTGGTAACAGAAGAATTGAAAGCCAGTGACCAGATGGCTTAGGTAGGGCTAGTGAACAACTGCAAATCCAGAGTGGAGAATATGATTTCCTGTCAGATAATTTATATCCAAAGCGGCCAAGAGACTGGTTTATTCCAGTCTCTTGAAATTTTTGCCTCATATTTCGCATGAACTATGTTCTGGATATGGGTAAAAAAGTTAAAACTAGCCTTCGATAGCTTTTACAATTCTGAACTTTCTTCGGTCTGCTTCAATGATTCCCTGCTTGCATAGTTTACTGATTTCAACAGACAAGCCGCTTCTCTCCACTTCAAGGTAATCAGCGAGTTCTTGCCGGCTATAAGGAATCTCAAAGCAATCACTATGATTCCTTTTGGCCTGCAATAGCAAATAAGCAACCAATTTTTCCCGTGTAGTACGTTTTGAAGTGACCTCAATTTTCTGATGAAACATGAGGTTTTTTTCTGCAACGACCTTGAGCAGATTATAAATGATCTGTTGATGAAATTTACAGGAATTACTGCATGATTGAGTAATTTTCAGACAATCAATCAACATTACGTCTGTATGTTCAGAAGCTACAGCACTGACAGGGATTGCTGCAACCCCAGCACAGGCGAAAGATTCTCCAAACAGTTCAGATGGTCCTATGCCTGCAACAATGCTCCTGTTTCCCCAATAGTCATTCCGTATAATTTGAACCGCTCCAGAAAGTACAATGCCAACATACTTAGCAGGTCCACCTTCCGCTATGATCGTTTTCCCCTTATCAAAATGGGCAATTTTTGCGTCAAGACAGGCCAACATTGCAAAAAGGTTTTGTTCCGAAATCTCGCAAAACAGAGGGCACTTTCTCAGTACATCAAAATACTTTTTCATAAAATTGTCTCCTGTTGAAATTTCAACATACATCTAGAGTCAATTGTAATATGATAAGTCCAGAAAGTCAACGAAAGAAATCAGACTTTTTAAGGGAGGAAATACATGAAGCCGAAAATCAAAATTACACTCATCGAAAAGAAAGGAAAATGCAGTTGTCACCGGGGACATAAGGTCGGAGATTCCTTCGACTATGACACGGAGCGGGGGAAACTCTGCCCAATGGCACTGCACGTGGCCTTTCCGTATATCGACATATTGAGATATGGCGGTATGCCGCCTAAAGCAAAAAATGGCGAAGTCTGTTTCTGCTGTCCCGACATTGATGTGATCAACGTATTCAAGATTGAAATGGAGGAAACGGAATGATACGCAAAATTATCAAAATTGATGAAGAAAGGTGCAATGGGTGTGGTTCCTGTGTAGCGGCCTGTCATGAGGGCGCTATTGAAATGATTAATGGCAAGGCTCGGCTCACCCGTGAGGACTACTGCGATGGTCTGGGCGATTGCCTGCCTGCTTGCCCCGCCAGTGCAATCACCTTTGAAGAGAGAGAAGCGTCTGTGTATGATGCGGCGGCAGTTCTTGCCGCAAAGGAAAAATCCTCAGCCCCTGTACTGGTCCACGGCTGTCCTGGAACACGAATGGGTACAATCAAGCGAGAAGCAGCGCCAATTAACAGCGAGGCGGCTCACGAAGCAAGCCAGCTTGCACAGTGGCCGGTACAAATCAAGCTGGTCCCGGCAAACGCGCCCTATTTCAACGGAGCCAAACTGCTAATCGCTGCTGACTGCACCGCTTACGCTTACGGCAATTTCCACGATGACTTTATTCGCGGACACATCACGCTGATCGGTTGTCCCAAATTGGACGAGGGAGATTACACCGAAAAGCTGACACAAATTATTACAAATAATGACATCAAAAGCGTAATAATCGTTCGGATGGAAGTGCCCTGCTGCGGCGGAATTGAGAATGCGGCAAAGCGCGCTTTGCAGGCCAGCGGCAAGTTTATTCCGTGGAATGTGGTAACAATTTCTACGGATGGGAAAATCTTGGAATAATATAGGAGGATAGGACAATGGAAAACAAAATGTTTTGCTTTCAGTGTGAGCAGACAGCAGGCTGCAAAGGATGTATGGGTACCGCCGGTGTGTGCGGGAAGAAAGCCGATACCGCCATGCTTCAGGATCGCCTCACTGGGGCATTGATCGGACTTGCCAGAGCCGTTGAGGGTAATGAAGATAAAATCTCCGCTGCCACAAATCAAATTATACTGGATGGCCTGTTTGCCACCATCACCAATGTGAATTTCGATACCGCTTCCCTTGATGTTCTCCTTCAGCGCGTAGGTGACGAAAAGAAGCGCCTGATTCCGCTCTGCTATGAGTGCGTCTCTGCTTGCGGAAAAAATAATGATTACGATATGCAGAAGCTTTGGACCGCCGATGAGGATATTCGCTCACTGAAATCTCTGATTCTGTTTGGTATTCGCGGTATGGCGGCTTATGCGCACCACGCCGCTGTGCTGGGATATGCGGATCAGGAGGTGAACAAATTCTTCTATAAGGCGCTCTTTGCGATTGGCATGGAGGATTGGGGGATGGAGGAGCTGCTTCCTATCGTAATGGAGGTTGGCAAAGTCAATTTAGCGTGTATGGCTCTGCTCGATAGGGCGAATACTGAGACTTATGGCAATCCCGTACCTACAGAAGTGAGCCTGACCATTGAAAAGGGCCCATTTATTGTTATTTCCGGCCATGACCTCCATGATTTGAAGCTGCTTCTGGAACAAACCCAGGATAAGGGCATCCATATTTACACACATGGAGAAATGCTCCCCGCACACAGCTATCCCGAGCTGAAAAAGTATCCTCATCTCAAGGGAAACTTCGGTACCGCATGGCAGAATCAGCAGAAGGAATTTGCGGACATTCCGGCGCCGGTCCTTTTTACAACGAATTGCCTGATGCCGCCGAAGGCAAGCTATATGGACCGCGTTTTTACAACTGCGGCTGTGAGATACCCTGAGCTGACCCATATCGGAGAGGATAAGGATTTTACCCCCGTGATTGAAAAGGCGCTGCAACTCGGCGGCTATCCATCGACTACGGCCTTTACCGGTATCAACGGCGGCGGTATGGTTATGACAGGCTTTGCGCATCATGCGGTATTGTCAGTCGTTGGTCAGGTGATTGAAGCAGTCAAAGCTGGAGCCATCAAACATTTCTTCTTGGTAGGCGGTTGTGACGGCGCTAAGCCGGGCCGTGACTATTTTACGGAATTTGTAAAACAGACCCCTGCTGACAGTATTGTGCTGACCCTTGCCTGCGGCAAGTACCGCTTTAACGACTTGAATCTCGGCACAATCAGCGGTCTGCCTCGCATCATGGACATGGGGCAGTGCAATGATGCATACAGCGCAATAAAGGTTGCAATGGCACTCGCAGAAGCTTTTCAGTGTGGTGTAAATGACCTTCCCTTGTCGATGGTTCTTTCGTGGTACGAGCAAAAAGCGGTCTGCATTTTGTTAACGCTCCTGCACCTTGGGATAAAGAACATCCGGCTTGGTCCCTCCCTGCCTGCGTTCCTATCGCCCAATATGCTGAAGTTTCTTGTGGAGCAGTACCATATTGCGCCGATCAATACTCCAAGCAAAGATATTCATGAAATGTTAGTGTAGTTTTGGTGCTATCAGTACTTACAGATATAAGCGCATTATACGAATTGGCACCCTATGTTGGGTCGGTATTCCAACATCCGAAGTCTCAATTTTACACGCTCTTGACAGATACAGAAATTGTCTTTGCCTGTGAAAACCTCGGCCTGGACAGAGGAGATATTTTATCTCGATTTGAAAAAACAGTGACCGCCCTGCACTTGGAAAAGCTGTTGGGGAAAAGCCTTTTTGCGCTGTCCGGCGGCGAGAAGCAGAAAATCGCCTGTGCCTCGGTATGCGCATTGATGCCGGATATATTCGTTTTGGATGAACCGACTTCCAACCTCGATATTGGTACGATCAGGGATATGCAAGCCATTCTTATGGACTGGAAACGGCAGGGAAAGACGATTATCATCGCAGAACACCGGCTTGCATGGCTGTGTGGTATTGCAGATCGCGTCTTGTACTTTCAAGCTGGGGAAATTGCTCTGGATATAGCGGCAGAACGCTTTTGGGCGCTGCCCGTTGATGAGTTTCATCGGATGGGACTGCGGACATTTTGCGAATTTTCTCCTGCCGCCAAGCTGGGGCAGATAGACAGCGGAAATCTGGAACTTTTCGGATTCCGATATGAGCAGAAGAATGAAATTATACTGGATATTCCGCAACTCAGCATCCCCAAAGGGGCGATTGTCGCTGTCTTGGGTAATAACGGAGCAGGGAAAACTACATTTGCCCGATCACTTTGCGGCCTGATAAAAAAGGCCAAAGGAACGCTTTGTTTTGACGGCAAAGAGTATGCCCCCGAACAACGCATGGGCCTGTGCTACATGGTAATGCAGGATGTTAATCATCAACTGTTTTCGGAGAGTGTTTTGGATGAAGCTATGTTAGGCATTAAAGCCTTGCCGGAAAGCCGGGAGGCTATGGCTGAACAAGTTTTATCTGATTTGGATTTGCTCGACTGCAAAGACGCTCACCCAATGTCTTTATCTGGTGGTCAACGACAGCGTGTGGCTATAGCTGGGGCCATCACATCGCACAAGGAAATCATCGTCTTTGATGAACCGACAAGCGGCCTGGATTATCGGCATATGCAGGAAGTGGCCAGCAGTATCCGCAAATTGTCTGATATGGGCAAGACCCAATTTGTTATCACGCATGACCCTGATTTAGTTGCGGCCTGCTGCAATTATTTTGTTTTCATGGAGGCTGGAAAAGTTGTGTGCAGCGGATACTGGAACGAAACAAATCAAAAATACATTGCCGATTACTTCAGTGGATTATAAGCATTAGCAAAAAGGCAAGATGACATTCTTGCCCGCTGTGGAGAGGGCCGATCTGCCTTGTGCGGATTGGCTCTCTTTTTTTTGCGATACCACCATAGCTTACGCAAGAGCAGCATATAGACTCTCCAAAAATTTTTTGAAATTTTTTTAGAAACCTTTCCGGTTTGCCCAAGCGAGATGTGTTTTAGATAAGCGAGGAGGCGCAAAAGCACAAGCTCATATCTGCTGAAAGGGAGGGATGGGACGATGACACCTCCCTCCGACAGAGAAATCGCTCTCTGTAAAATGTTCGAGTCGTTCTGCATAACGGCCATTCGTAATTTCGGCAGAAATCTGAAAAGGGCTATGAAGAACCGGCAAAAGCATGATGGAACCGGCGAGGAGTCGGTGGAATATCTCATCGGATTGCTCTCCGCCGAAGATAGATATTCATCGGAGCAGTTTGTCCTGGATGTGGACGGGCTTCCATGCACGTTGGAGAACGAATTTTTGTACAATGCACTCTTATCCTTGCCCGATAAGGAGCGAAAGGTCATTCTCTATGATTTTTGGTGCGATTTGAAGGACAAGGAAATCTCAGAGAAACTGGAGGTTACGGTACGCACGGTGTATAATCTCCGACAGCGTGCGTTCAAGAGAATCCGTACATATTATGAGTTATATGGACAAGGGCGAGACCCCTGAACTGACCTATGCCCTTATCCAAAGGGCTGTCCACGGGGACAAGGCTGCTCTGGAGATGATCCTCCGCCACTTTGACGCATATATCAACGCTGTTTCTACAGTAGAAAAGACGCTCCCCTCCGGGGAAACCATCGAAGAAGTGGACGAGGACATCAAAATTCAAATCCAGACGCACCTTGTAGAAGTAATACAGAAGAAATGGAGGGAACTGATATGACCCTGTTGCCGGACCTGTTCTCCTTCGCCTATGTGCCGAACTGGTACATACAGTTGGACGAGCTGGCGGCGCTGGCGCTCCCGGAACCCTGGCGGTTTCGGAACCCGGCCTATTCTACCAAAAATCCAGACAACCCAATTTTAGAGCGATACATTCATGCCATTTTCAAAAAACAAGTCATTGACTACAACACAGAAAAGCAGCGGGAGAAAGCGCCGGACTATCTCCATGTGGAGAACGAGTTTGTGTGTTTCCATACTGGCCTTTATACCCGCCGGTACAAGGCCATCTATGGCTGTTTTGACCGCAATAAGAGGAAGGACAGTCTGCTGAACTGGTACTTCCGGGGCTTTTCGGACGAGCTGGCTCCCTGCTTGAAATATGTGAACCCGCTCCCAAAGAAGCCCCGCTATGATATGGCGCAGTATGGCGTCAACTACAACCCGGAGTGGCCGATACGGGTCAACACCGACCACATCCTGGGCGACCCGGAGAACTTCTCCCGTCTGCCCGAAACCGCCCGCAGCGCGAAGAACCTGCCCCTGCTATTGGAAACGGCAGTAGAACTGGCGCGCCGGTGGGCGGTGGTCGATCCCAGCATCGTGGCTCCCCAGGGCTACCAGGGCCGGGTGCAGTATCTCCTGCCGATCTGTCTGACCGATATGGAGAATCCCGACCTCGCTATGACATTGACCGTCATGGATGGCTACTATCTGGGCAACACCTGCCTCACCCTGGAGATGGCCTATCTCAACGCCCGTCTGCTGGCAAGGCCAGCGGCGGCGTGGCTGACGGAACAGGTCATGTAGAAAAATACACAGCGAGTCGATATGCTCCCATGCCGGACAACGGCGGCAGCGGAAAGGAGCGTATGCGAAATGCCGAGAAAGAAAGGTGACGCCAATGAGATAAAGAGAAGGGTGCGCCATATCCGATGCCCTGTCTGTGGACATCGGGTGGTGGACGCGCCAGCGGATACCAAAGTACAGTTGATTGCCCTGGCTGAGAGCCGGAATCCCGATCTCATATTAAAATGCGGGCGCTGCGGCGCGATGGTCGGGGTCATGAAAACTGAATAGAAGAAACTTTGACCAGCTCCGAGCCGAAAGGCCAGGAGCTTACCGGGGCGACACGGTAATATGAAAAGGCCCGCAAGGAATGTATGCGGGCTGGGAAAACGGATGTCTAAACCGGGACATGGATCACTCGTTTGTTCGCGCACGATGCACGGAGGGGAGATTTCATTCCAACTACACGATCAATCCTCCATGATACCACCTGAAAATACGGTGGAGACGACATTGAGCCTGGCAAGCGGCACTTTTGTGCTGCTTGTCAGGCTCTTTTTTTGTTTGCGGCAGAGGGAGGTGCCGCTTGCTGGCTCCGAAAGGAGAACAGCAAATGAAAATCGAGTACAAGTTCGTCACTGGCACAGTCGAGGTAGAGGTCCCCGATGAATGGGGGACTGTTCTGGTCGATCTGGACCGCCAGGAGTACAACAACGACCACAAAGAAACCCGCCGCCACTGCTCCCTGGATGCCTACAACCTGGACGATGCGATGCTCCCCTCGGATGAGGATGTGGTACGGGACATCCTTGCCGCAGAGGAGCGGCGGCATCTGTATGAGGCCATCGGCAAGCTGGAACCACGCCAGCAGAAGCTGATCCGCCAGGTCTATTTTGAGGGCCGTACCTTCACCTCCATTGCCCAGGAGGAAGGGGTTGACCGCACCGCTGTCAGCAAGGCCACCAGGAGGGCTATTCGCAAATTGAAAAAATTTCTGTGACAGACCGTCCCGTTTTGCTTTTCCCGTGGCCTACCAGTGAAAGGCATCCACAACACTCGCCTTTCGGAAAGGAAAAGGTCATGCGACACAATTTGAAAATCAGCGTGTCCAAGGAACCCCAGAGTGGCGGCATCGTACAGTGCCGGAATGTGTCTCTGCGGGAAAAGCTGCTCACCCGGCTGCTGGGCCGGAGGGAAAAGGTGATGATCCTGGTCCCCGGCAACAGCGTGGAGTCGGTGTGCATCATCGAGGTGCCGGAAGGAGGCGCGGTCTGTGAGTAGAATGAAACTCCTCCTCGATGTGGTCGAGGATATGCGCTCTCTGGCGGACAGCCTCCAAGCCGTGGCTACCGCCCTGGGCCAGAACGCCCCGGAGGATGTTGCCGCTCCCACTCTGGTCCCGGAAACGCCCCCTGCCCCGGCTCCCGCCGACCCGCCGCCCAAGGCCATCACGCTGGAAGAAGTCCGGGCGGTGCTGGCGGAGCGCAGCCACGATGGGTACACCGACCAGGTACGAGGCTTGCTCCAGAAGTACGGGGCAGAGAAACTCAGCGGTGTGGACCCCAAGCACTACGCCGCTCTGCTGAAGGATGCGGAGGTGCTGGGCCATGCCACCTAACAGCCATGCCATCCTCTCCGCCTCCAGCTCCCACCGCTGGATGAACTGTACCCCCTCCGCCCGTCTGGAGCGGGAGTTCGCCGACCGGGAAACTGAGGCCGCTGCCGAAGGCACCGCCGCCCACGCCCTCTGCGAACACAAGCTCCGCCGCGCTCTGAAGATGCGCTCCCGCAAGCCGGTGTCCAAGTACGACTGTGACGAGATGGACGGATACACGGACGGCTATGTGGAGTTCGTGCTGGAGCAGCTCACCCAGGCCAAGCTGGAATGCGCCGACCCGCTGGTCCTCATCGAGCAGCGGCTGGATTTCTCCTGCTGGGTCCCGGAGGGCTTCGGCACCGGGGATTGCCTCATCGTGGCGGATAAGCTGCTCCACATCATTGACTTCAAGTACGGCCAGGGCGTTCTGGTGGATGCCGAGAAGAATCCCCAGATGATGCTATATGCCCTGGGGGCGCTCCGGCTATTCGACTCCCTCTACGATATCGCCGAGGTGAGCATGAGCATCTACCAGCCCCGCCGGGAGAATGTGTCCACCTGGACGATCTCGGTGGATGAGCTGAATGCCTGGGCGGAGAACACCCTCAAGCCCAAGGCAGAGCTGGCCCACAAAGGCGAGGGCGAGTATCTCCCCGGCTCCTGGTGCCAGTTCTGCAAGGCGGCGGTGAAGTGCCGCGCCCGCGCTGAGGAGAAGCTCCAGCTTGCCCGGTTCGAGTTCGCCCCGCCGCCCCTCCTCTTGGATGAGGAGATCGAGGACATCCTCGCCAAGCTGGATGACCTGACCAAGTGGGCCAGCGAGATTCAAGCCTATGCCCAGGATGCTGCCATCAACCACGGGAAGGTCTGGCAGGGCTTCAAGCTGGTGGCCACCCGCACCAACCGCCGCTATACAGACGAGGAGGCGGTAATCCAGGCGGCGAAGGATGCCGGATACACCGATATTTTCCGAAAGAGCCTCATCCCCATCACCGAGATGGAGAAGTTGATGTCCAAGAAGGAGTTCAACCGCATCCTTGGCGCTCTGGTGGAGAAGCCCCAGGGCCGTCCCACCCTCGTTCCCAACACCGATAAGCGCCCCGCCCTGACCAACACCGGTGCGGGCGATGACTTCACTGAATTTAAGGAGGACTAATCCATGCCTACTCAGAAATCCAACACCAAGGTGGTCACCGGCATTGTCCGGCTGTCCTACGCCAATGTCTGGGAGCCTGCGTCCATCAACGGCAGCAACCCCAAGTACAGCGTGTCCCTCATCATCCCCAAGACTGACACCAAGACCATCACCGCCATCAACGCCGCCGTGGACGCCGCCATCAAGGAGGGTGTGGCGAAGTTCGGCGGCAAGGTGCCGCCCAAGGGCGCTCTGAAGCTGCCCCTCCGGGACGGCGACGCCGAGCGGGATGACGAGGCGTACAAGGGGGCCTACTTCGTCAACGCCAACAGCACCACCGCGCCCCAGATCGTGGACAAAGCCGTCCAGCCCATCCTGGACCGGGCCGAGGTTTACTCCGGCTGCTACGCCCGTGTGTCCATCAACTTCTACGCCTTCAACACCAACGGCAACAAGGGCATCGCCTGCGGCCTGGGCAATATCCAGAAGGTCCGGGACGGGGAGCCGCTCAGTGGCCGCACCTCTGCCGCTGACGATTTCGCCACCGATCTGGACGATGACTTCCTCTCCTAAAATCATATGCGCCGGGTGGCGGGGCTTCGGCTCCGCTGCCCTTTGGCGCAGGAAGGAGGCTGTATGAAACATTTGTCCATCGACATTGAGTCGTTTTCCTCCGCGCCGCTCAACAAATGCGGCGTATACAAGTATGCTGCGTCTCCAGATTTTGAAATCCTGCTGTTCGGCTACTCGGCGGACGGCGGGCCTGTCCGGGTGGTGGACTTCACCGCTGGGGAGCAGCTCCCCGCCGACTGCGCAACCACCCGCTGCACCGCCATAACGATATTGAACGTGTTGGACAGAATAAGGATGGCACAGGCCGTTTTGAATATCCACTTGGAGAAAATCCAGTAGTCCAGGTCGTGAAGATCATTCCGCTCCACCAGCAGTTGGATGAGTTCGTAGGTGGCGACAAAGGTCAGGATCAGTCCGGCGATTGGCAATATCACCGTTTCGGAAAGCCGCCGGATCAGGGAGAAAACCCCGGCGTTCCATTGCGCCGGGGCCGTCCCCATTTGTACCGCGATCTCCCGGACACGGGCGTTCACTGTATCAAAGAGCCCCGACAGGTTGTCCATGATCCCGCCGATCAGCAGCTCCTTCAGCCAGTCGGTGAGAAATCCCATGAAGCGCCGCTCTTAGAACAGGCCGGACAGCAGGGAGGGATCAGGGTCGTGCCCAGCAGGATAATGCCACCGCCCGCCTTGAGCCAGGGTCATCCGACCCGTAGCCCTCCAGGAGATTGACGACGCCCCACACGCCCAGGCCAGCGCCCAGGGTCACAACGAGGGTCTGCAAGGTGGTGATAGCGGAAGAAAAGAACTCCATATAAACCTCCATATTATCCGGGGACGAAGCCCCGGTCATAAAAAAGCCGCCCTTGTCAGGCGGCGCTGCTCCCTCTGGACACGGTGTCC
>CAJTFD010000042.1 GCA_910575625.1 Clostridia bacterium | reverse complement strand
TTTTTCTTCAGTTCTTAATAAACGTGTTTTGTAATTTGCGATCTTATTTTTTAGGACAAGCATCCGCTCTTTCAGTGCATCCATATCGGCAGCCCTCTGGACACCGTGTCCAGAGGCGGCCCAGGCAGTAACAGGAGGTGTTCTGTATTGTAGATGGAGATATTTCCCGGCGGACGATAGCCCTGTCCATCCGAATGGGGAAGCTGACGGCGTGGACGCGGGCCTGGGCGCTGCTGCGGCTGCGGCCCAAAAAGGAATGGGCAAAGGAGGCGGAGCGTGAAGAAAGGTAGCTTGAAAAAGTATCTCCTCCCCAATCTGCCCTATCTGTTCATGGCCTGGCCTGCCTCAAATTGGGAACGGCCTACCGGCTGGCGGCTGGGGCCAACGCCGGGGAAAAGCTGGTGGGCATGATGAACGCCATCAACGTGGCCTTTGCCTCCCCCGCCCCTAGGCTGGACCCGGCGGACTGGCTGATAGGGATTTTGGGGGCGGCGGCCATCCGGCTTTTTGTCTACGTCGAGGCCAAGAACGCGAAAAAATTTCGCCGTGACGAGGAGTACGGCAGCGCGCGTTGGGCGGCCCTAAAGACATCGCCCCTTTCGTCGATCCCAGGTTTGAGAAAAACGCCATTCTCTCCGGGACGGAATTTCTCACCACCAACACCCGGCCAACGCCCGGAACCTCAACGCCTGTGTGATCGGCTCCTCATGGCGCTGGCGTTCTCCCAAATGTTCAACCTCCTGTGCGAGAGGGCGGACAATGTGCATGGGGCCGCCTGCCCCACCACGTCCGGGTACTGTGGGACGAGGCCANCAACACGGGGCAGGTCCCGAACCTGGAGAAACTGGTGGCGGTGATCCGCTGCCGCGAGGTCAGCCTGACCCTGTCCTATCAGGCCCAGTCCCAGTGTAAGGCCATTTACAAGGACAACGCGGAGACGATCATGGGCAACATGGACAGCGTGGTTTTCCTGGGCGGGCGGGAGCACTCCACCGTCAAGGAGATTTCCGAGGCGTGGCTGGGCAAGCAGACGATCTCTATGCAGACCGACAGCCGGTCCCGTGGGCAGTCCGAAAGCTACAGCCAGAACACGCAACGCCTGGGCCGGGAGCTTATGACCATGGACGAGCTCACCACTATGCCCGGCGATAAGTGCATTTTACAGCTCCGGGGGCTGCGGCCCTTTTTCTCCCCCAAGTACGACTTGAAGCAGCCCCCCAATTACCTCTATACGGCGAAGGCAGACAGGAAAAATCCCTTTGACCTGTCCCGCCTGATACAGTGCCGTATGGAGAAGCTGGATCCCAGCGAGCAATACACCGTGTACGAGGCGGACGTGCCGGAGGAGGCGGGCATAGGCGAGGACGAGGACATCTTCAACTACTACGTGACGACCCGGACGCCTTTGTATAAGCCTTTGGACACCGTGTCCAGAGGGAGCAGCGCCGCCTGACAAGGGCGGCTTTTTTATGACCGGGGCTTCGTCCCCGGATAATATGGAGGTTTATATGGAGTTCTTTTCTTCCGCTATCACCAGCCTTGCGCCCCTCCCCGTGGCGACCCTGGCGAACCGGGAGCTGGGCGGGGCCGGGCAGAACTATCTCCGCTCCCTGTTCGCCGTGGGCTTCCAGGGGATGCTGATTTTGGTATGCGTGGGGATCTACGCGGTACTCATTCAAGGTATCGCCTCCGGGGGCGACCCCATAGGGGCGATATGGGGGGCCATCGGCTACACGGTGCTGCTGTGCTACTGCCTGTTCAAAACGGGGAGTATCGCCCGGAGCGTCCTGGGGGCGCATTAAAAATCGCTGCTTCTGGACATGGTGTCCAGAGCGGAGCGGAAAGGAGGGATTTTATCGGGAAATACGCTGTGATCTACGCGGACCCGCCCTGGCGGTACTCCCAAAAGAATTTGCAAGGGGCGGCAGAGAGGCACTACCCCACTATGACTATCGACGACCTGTGCGCCCTCCCCGTGGCGGAACTGGCCGCCCCGGACTGCGCCCTGTTCCTGTGGGCCACGTTCCCCCAGCTCCCGGAGGCCCTGCGTCTCATGAAGGCGTTGGGCTTTCAATATAAGAGCGTGGCCTTTGTCTGGCTGAAAAAGAACCGCAAGGCGGATAGCTGGTTTTACGGCCTGGGCTTCTGGACCAAGTCCAACGCGGAGGTGTGCCTGCTGGCGACGCGGGGCCGTCCCCGGCGGCAGGCCGCCAATGTCCATCAATCCATCCCCCATCGAGGCCCACAGCAAAAAGCCGGGCGAGGCCTGCGAGAAAATTGTGGCCCTCCTGGGCGACGTGCCACGGGTGGAGCTGTTCGCCTGGCAGACCTCCCCCGGCTGGGACGTGTGGGGGAACGAGGTGGAATGTACCCCGGCCTCTGGACACCGCGTCCAGAAGTGACGGGGTACGGAAAGGAGTGATCGGCCATACCCTATGTGGATGTTCCCAATGACCTTTCCAGGGTCAAGACCAAGCTGGCGTTCAACCTCACCAAGCGGCAGCTTATTTGCTTCGGAGGCGGCGGGCTGGTGGGGGTCCCCGCCTATCTGCTGGCCCGTGGGCCTGTGGGGAGCACCGGGGCTATGTTCCTCATGCTGGGGATCATGCTCCCGGCGTTCCTCATGGCGATGTACGAAAAGGACGGCCTGCCCTTTGAGAAAGTGGTACGGAACATCATCCGCGCCCGCTTCCTCCGGCCCGGCCCCAGGCCCTACCGAACGCAAAATATCTACGCACCCTTTGCGGGAAAGGAGGTATCGGCTTCTGAACATAAGGACCAAAAGCGCCGGACCCGCAAGGGCCGGTAAGCGTTCCCTCTCCGCCCAACAGACCATCCCCTATGTGGAGATGCTGAAAGACGGCATTTTCCGGGTGCGGGAGGGCTTCTACACGAAAACCATCGCCTACGAGGACATCAATTACTCCGTGGCCTCCAGAGAGGACCAGTCCGCCATCTTCGACGGCTGGTGCGGCTCCCTCAACTACTTTGACAGCGCCCTCCCGTTCCAGCTCTCGTTCATCAACCACCGCTCCAAGAACGTCTGTATACTTTAAAGAAAATATATCTCAAGATAAAAGAGAGGTGCTGGAGTTTGACTCTGGCACCTCTCTTTGTCTACAGTCTGATGACTATATTGATATAGTAATATAGTAAAGGCTAAAATTATGTAAAACTATAGATCTTGGTATCATTTATGATCATGAAACAGACGAACAGATACATCGTCATCCAGGATACGGATCTTTTCTTTTGATCTCTTGATCCTTTTGCGCTTTTTGTATCCTGCATAACAGAGTTCCCAGTGATCACTTGCTTCTTCTCTATACTCTTGATTGATCATAGACTTTGACCAGGATTCCGGGTCTGACCGCTCCAGCTCCACTCCTGAATAAGATCCCGATCTTTCTTCAGCAAGGCTATACATATCAGGGAGTATCGCCTGATGATCATCTGACATTGATCCAATCATAAAGCATATTTCAATAGTTTTGTTGTGTTTTTTACAACTTTTTAAATGTATATAATAATAAATGCAATTTAATATTAGCCACAAAATGGGGCATATATGTGGCAGTTTTTATACCCGATACGTACCCCTTTCGGCCTAACGATCCTGAGCAGATCCGGGGCCTTTTTCTGCCATGATATCGCATCCGGATCAGATATATTTCGTATCCCATTTCAGCCCGGAACAAAATGGGCATGGTCCGTTATACCATTTTGTCCCCAATCCTACACCCATATGTAACTCAGTAAATACTAGGAGATATGGCACCACATATTGGCACAAAATCGGCCCAAAACTGTCCCAATATTGACCCAATCTCAGACCATTCCAATCCCGGACAGATAGAAGGCCATATCTGGCACAAAATCGAGCCAATATGCGACCAAGAACTGGCCCAATTTTGGCCACTCCTGTCCCGGGCTGATCATGGGCCAGAAACAGACCAGAAATGTGGCCAGTATCTGGCACAAAAATGGTGCCAGATTTACCCTACTTTAATCCCCAATACTGGTATATATCGTGCTCCGATCTGGAAACAAAATCGCACCTTGATCGTAACACTTTAATGGACGTCACCTGTCCTAATAGCTGAAAAACGCATATTTTTTTATCTCTCGGTCAGCATCCTGTGGATCGAACTCCCCCACACACAAACAACCGGGTATCCCCCATATTCGTCTATCAATATTTATTGCAGTACACAAAAATCTGCCAGATCCATCATATTTTAATTTGCGAGATCCACATACTCATGACGTCAGAAATTCCGAACAATTTCGTAAATAGGGGACGATATACGCAACGGTCTTAGACATTTTATCAATTTATTTTGTGGCAATATCCTCTGGCCCAAAGCCTGACCGGGTCATTGCGCAAACGAAAAGCTTGTAAGCGCAATGCGCACCGACATTTGCGAAATAATCCGCGCAGTTTACGGTGCAAAAAACAGGGCGACATCGTGGACATACTACCCACGATCACCGCCCAAAAACCAAGACCGAAAACCTTAAAAAATCCCGGTCAGGAATCCATTTTCGAATTTACGCAAACCGTTGCATCGATTTACGAAACGCATATCGCTATGACGTCAGAAATTCCGAACAATTTCGTAAATAGGGGATGATATACGCAACGGTCTTAGACATTTTATCGGATTTATTTTGCGGGAAGATCGGCACTGTCATGGTCTGACAGGAGTATTTCGCAGATCCAAAACGCCATGCACACAACACGTACAGACATTTACGAAATAAATGGCTCATTTTACGGTGCAAAAAACAAAAGAGCATAAGAGGTTGTGACGTCATCTCCACTTCGTTCCGATCCCGCTCGGCACAGCCGAGACAACCCTCCGACGTTCCGTCTCCGCCCCGCATTCGACAAGTCTCATTTGGGGTCTTACTGCGTTCCCCGCTTCGCGGCTCACTTGCCCACTCCACTTACGTTCCGGGGTGCTCTATAGGTGCTGGCGCACCCGAGAGAGACCGTATGTCATATCCGATGACATGAGGATCTCCCCATAATACTTCCAGATATCAGCCCCAAAAAACAATAATAGGTGCTGACGCACCCGAGAGGGATCCTGAACCCGTCCTGCTCTTTACAGCAGAAATTTAGATACATCATCTATTGATCAAAAACAGAGAAAGGAGTCCAACATAACTGATACGATCACAGACAAAGGCACATTACCAACCCCTCACTTGACAAGAGACATAAGGTCCCGCATCCAGCCCTTACTGGTCTCCAGACAGTACTATAACGAGAAACTCAGCAATCTGGTGAGTAACGGCTTTCTGGATCTCAAGGTCTGCTACTACATATCTGATGACGATGGCGGTATGCGCATGATCTCCAACGAGCTTTTACATACACTGGATATCCCTGCAGATCTCATAAGGTCTCAGGCACTGGAAAATATGCAGTCATCCCACAGTTACGGCATCCGGGATCTGGAGGGAGTACTTATACACATGTGCGCCACAAAGATGCCCTGCACCCCTGATCTTCAATCTCCACTCCAAATTTACATACTGACCAATACAAAAGGCTTTCTTGGTGCTTCTGGACTTTTACTGGAGGATCTGCTCACAGACTTTGCAGATCTCATCGAAAACAGCTTTTTCATACTCCCTTCCAGCATCCACGAGGTGCTGCTCGTTCCCGAGAGCAGCGGGATAGACATTGGAACCCTAAGCGAAATGGTCTGTGCGGTAAACAAGTCTCACGTAAGCCCACAGGAAGTGCTTTCAGATCATGCTTATCACTATGACAGGGAGACCGGAAAGATACACGTATGATAGCAGACCGCGTTCCTGGCATCCGCCAGGGCGCAGGTCTGGATGTAATGAAACACCATATAAGAATGAAAAGGAGGACTCACTTGGTAAAAACAAGAAAGCTGGCTGTCCCGTACCCCACGGTATTTATCTGCCAGCTTCCGGAACAAACTCAGAGTATCATCCGTAAAGACCTGGAACGCTATGCGCATGAAAACGGATCGCAGCTTAGCTGGGACGGAGAAAACAATGACTATACAGCCATGTCCGGACGCTTCTGCGATATCGAAGAGATATATGCCAATATAGACCTGCACTTCTGCCAGACAGGAGAAGACGTGTGAGCATATCAGAAAACAACTCTTTATCCATTTCTATGAACATGTTATAATCAGACCATAGAAAGGCAGGACTATAATGAAAGACCAGACCATGGAAAACGCCACAGCATGGGAAAGATTACAGATCAGCAATGATTTCCTATTTGGAAAGATCATGCAAGATCCTAAATTATGTAAAGAACTTTTACAGAGGATACTCCCAGAACTGGAGATAGACCATATAGAATATCCAGAAACACAAAAAGCCATACGTCCAGACATAGACGCCAAAAGTGTGCGGTTGGATGTTTTTGTTAACGATAGCAAAGGTACAGTCTATGATATTGAAATGCAAGTTGTCAGTTCAAGCGAACTGCCAAAGAGGATAAGATATTACCAAAGCCTAATAGACCTACAGATGATCGACAAAGGCGAACCATACAAAAAATTAAAGCCAAGCTATATCATCTTCATCTGTCCATTTGATTATTTTGGACGAGGCAGGCATATCTACACCTTTAAGAATATCTGCAGGGAAGATACCGATATCCTCCTGGGCGATGAGACCACCAAGATCTTCCTGAATGCCCTGGGGACTATGGATGACATCAGCCCTGAACTGAAAGCGTTCCTGGATTACGTGGCCGGAAAGAAGCCCACGGACCCATTCGTGGATGAGCTGGAAGAAGCTGTAAAAAATGCTCGAAAAAATAGAGAATGGAGGCATGAGTATATGACATTGTTGATGCGCGACCAGGAAAATATCGAAAAGGGCATGGAGATTGGTATTTTAGGTATGGTATCCTCACTGAGGGACTTCAATATACCAGACCACGACATCCTCCAGAAGATACAGGAAAAATACAATCTTTCTCAGGAAGAAGCTGAACGCTATTTAAAAATGTAACCTCAATCCACACATATCAGATCAAGGATAGCTGTCTTATAGGGTTTTACCTATACAGGGCAGCTATTTTTTATCCAGATAATAGAGCGGGTGCATTCTCAAAAACAGGTGATATATAAGGAGAATGCAAAATGGAACCAAGCAAAACAAAAACTGTATGCTTTACCGGACACAGACCGAAAGGAATCATTGCAGATAGGCCATATGACGAGTCAAACAGACCGGTATACCAGAAGATCGTCGATGGACTGACAGTCAGCATCGAACGGTTGATCGATCAGGGCTATACAAACTTTATCTCAGGAGGCGCCCAGGGGTTCGACCAGCTTGCTTTCTGGGCAGTCAATATCATAAAGGCCAGGCGCCCGGAAATCCAGAATATCGTATATAAGCCCTTTAACGGTCAGGAATCCCGCTGGGAAAAGACCGGTCTGTTTAGCCAACACGAATACGATCTGATGCTCAAAAAAGCCGACCAGGTCTACGTATGCGACAAGACTGTAGACACTGCAGACTTTAAGAGCACAGTTAAATCTCTCATGTACAGGAACAAATGCATGGTCAACGCTTCAGATCATGTGATCGGGCAGTTTGAGAACGGCTCCTGGGCTGACCCAAGAACAAAGTCCGGAACCGCAGACTGTCTCAGATACGCGAAACAAATGGGAAAAACAATCCAGATATTCCAATAACAATAAAAATGCTATGACGTACTGTACGTTGTGGCATTATTTTTTTACGACATCTATATCCACGTATAGCTGATCGATCATAAAAAGCAAAGAAATAGGCGCAAGCGCCCGGGTTAAAACGTGAGAAAAACAGCGAAGATCGGCTGTATCCCAAAGAATACAATATCATTTTAATACCATAAAAGCAGTCATAGAAAAGGAGAAAAACATGAATAAAATCATGCTTATCGGTCGGTTGACCCGCGATGTAGAAATGCGCTACTCTTCTAACAATAACAATACAGCTGTCGCAAGGTATACCTTGGCAGTGAACCGTCAATATAAACGGGAAAATGAACAAGAGGCTGACTTCCTGCGTTGCATCGCTTTTGGCAGAACAGCAGAACTTGCCGAACGGTATCTCGCTAAGGGCATGAAAGTAGCAGTAGAAGGCCGTATCCAGACGGGAAGCTATACCGATCGTGAAGGACAGAAGATCTACACGACGGATATCGTAGTCGAAAGACAGGAATTCCTGGATAAAAGATCTGACACCAGCCCAGCTGCACCAGACACCCCATACGATGAAAACAGCTTCATGGACATTCCAGACGGGATCGACGAGGAGCTGCCATTCAATTAAAATCTAATCTTTGAAGGCAACACATCCCCGCTGGGTTCCAGCGGGGATGTGTTGTTGGACATTCACCTTCAGATATCCAGACACTTCCAAACAGGAGGATCCTATATGACACGCAATACAGCAAAGCAATTCTGGAAAGAATACATCAAACTGGCCTGCTCAAAAGGTACAAATACAACGGTCCTAAACCCCATACATACATTTATCCAGCAATCCCATATGGGCATATTCGACAAGATCTCTGACAAGGACTTCGCCAAAAGACGGGATGATATAAAAGAACTCGCCCTATTCTGGGATGACAGCAACACGGAAACAGCTGGCAACATCCTGTTTAACGCCCTGGCAAAAACAAACATCTCTGACATGGATATCAGCAACATCGCCGGGATCTTAGCCAGCGCTTCTGTCCGATCACATTACTCTACGGAGGATCCGGCCAAAAATAAGTGTGATAAGGGCATTCCTGATCCAACATCCGCTCCAGACAGTAGGTATGCGGGCTGGACGCCACACGATATCTACAACTATCTGAGCCAGCATATCTACGGGCAGGACGCAGCCAAACGGGCCGTCTCCATGCTCGTCTACCACCACCTGCGGGGTAACAGCCGAAATATCGTCATGGCAGGTCCCACAGGCTGCGGAAAGACTGAGATATGGCGTGCCCTATCAAAACAGCTTGACTGCATCCGGATCATCAACGGCCCGCAATTAAGCGGTGACGGCTGGAAAGGGAGCCTCAAGATAAGCGATATCTTTACAGGCGGACCGGAGCAGACAGCAGGACACCTGATCATCGTTATCGACGAGGCGGATAAGATGTGCGAACCGGCCTTCGCTTCCGGCGGCAATGACACTTCGATGATCATACAGAATGAACTGCTGAAGCTGATGGACGGGGATACACTGACATTTGCAGATGACCGCAACAGGGATAAAAAGACCGTAGTTGACTGTTCAGGTATATCCGTCGTCCTCTGCGGCAGTTTTGAGCGTATGCTGCGGGCAAAATCAGAATCCTCCGGAAGTATCGGCTTCGGTCAATCCACTCGGAAAGACATCCAGGCCGCTGAGTGTACGGAAGAAGACCTGGTGAGATACGCAAACATACGGCGTGAGATCGCCGGGAGGATCAGCCGGATAGTCACACTCGATACGTTGGATGCACACGACTTTGAGGCTATCTTAGAGAGTCCTGCATCCCCCATCCAGAAGATCGAGAGATCCCATCATGTGTCGCTGTCCGTAGATGCACAGACACGCCAAAAACTGGCCTTTGAAGCCGAAAAGAGCAAAATGGGATGCCGGTACATACGCTCTAAGGTTGAGAATATGCTGGACGAGCAGATGTTCGATGACCCAGACACTGGCAGATATGAACTGGACTGCATATGATTACAAAAAAATCGCACTATGTTTATAATTTTATTACAAATCGGTCGATAAATATAAAGAAAGGGAAAGAATATGGTCAAAAACAGAGATTTAAGGAGGTACCATGGAACATACACGATATGAGGATGCATCAAGTTTTCCAGAGCAGGACCCTTTGTACATACAGACGACAGTTGCAATAGGAAAAACGCTGCTAAAAGGTTTGCCATGTATGGATAAGACAAAAATGAAGCTCCTTTTTGTCATGTTGGAGCACATAAACTGGCGGGAGCCTGCTGACAGCAGCATCATTGTCATAGATAACCAGCTTGCAAAGAAAAGGCTCCGGTGGAACATCAAAGAAGATGCCACTGTCGCTAGCCGGATCCGTAACGGCTTTAAGAGCATGGTGACAGAATGTATGATAACATTCCAAACAGACGAAGACACAAAGGATGATATCCCTTTAATCCTGAACGTATATGGAAATAAAAACTACACTGCTGTCGCAGTAAACCCGGTGTTTATGGATCAGATCAGCGATCTGCCGGCATATGGAGAACAATATTTTCAATTTAATATCGAAGATATCATGGGATTCCATTCGCAGTACAGCATCTATCTATACCTGGAACTGCGGCAACGGCAGAAATACAAGAAGCAATACAAGAGACAATATAAGCTGTACACCCCATACCCAATGAAAGCCATATTTGCAACCAAACCGCTAAAGGATATCATGGGCCTGGATCGGAAGAAATACGTGAGCAATAAGATCGAGAAAGGCACGAACGATAAGAAAGAGCATTTCAACCGTTCGAAATTTGAGAAAGATGTACTGGCAAGACCACTAGAAGAGATCAGCCATAGCCATATGATAGAGCTGTTCCCGCCATTAGAAAAAGACGGAGAGTGCAACCGGACCAAATGGGGATATACTCAATGGTATTTGAAGAAGAAGCGTAACGGCCGTGTAAGATACTACCACATCCGCTTTTGTGTCCGGGAGGGGCTGTCTGATACTGTGTATGGGCGTTATGTAAATGACGCCCGGTTCAACGAGATATCCCAGGGCTTTGCTGCAGAATCAGGAAAGCAGAAATACCAGGTATGGCTTAAGGATATAGAACAGATTCATGCAGGTTCTTTTTTGATAGACATCCAGTACCGATCCCGCTTGCAGCGGCGGGTGGGACCTGGAACACACCCGCCAATACCATAAAAAACGAGGAGGTCTATCATGGAGACTAAAAACACACTTGACACCATGTACAATCTGCTACAGGAAAAAATGGATTATAGACTCGACGAGCTCGAGATCCATCGTACCCGGAGGAAGATAAGGAAAGCTGCAGAAACTGCAGGCATTAAGTACGACAAGCTGGAATGCGCAGTGCTTGACTACGGTATCTCATATGAACGCGCTGGCTTCAGGAATGGATTCCGATTTGCAGCCCAGATCCTCTCTGAATGTATGAACACAAACCTCACCACAGATAACATCCCAGGACTGGATCTGCCCAATCCTCTCCCATTTGAGTCTTAAAAATATATTCCCTGCTGGATCGACCAGCAGGGAATATATTTTTTATTAAGCGCTTACGCGCCGAGTGGTATAATAGAATAAATAACCAAAAAAGGAGATACAGCTCTATGAAAATGCATGAAGTCGTTATTGAAAGATCAAATGTATGTACACTAAGAGATATTTTTGCTATAAAAGGTGTCGCAGATTTCAAAATCATCCGGATGTCAGGTGAAAACGGCCAGCAGCTGAAGCCGTTTGAGGCTATGGCAGGCAGGAAATTGGGCAGAGAAGATGCTGTCGTTATCTCACGATATACAAAAAAGGAAATCGAAAGATCCCTAACCAGAGCCAGTACAGACAGCGCACTTAGATCATTTCGATCCGAACAGACAAAAGAAGGGATCCGAAATTATAATATACATTACTGTAGTGATGATCCGATCTGTATCGAGACTATCGACTATATGCTTCCGGAAAGCGTAGACACCTCGTCCTCATTTAACGGTGACTATAGAAAGATTGTCCAGGACGCCTGTTTAGATAATGCCAGCGGGATCACAGATTGGATCTACGAAAGCCAAGAGCCATTCCTCGAATTCCGGACCATTGAAGATAACTATATCGGATCAGGTATGATCCGTCGCGATGATATGATCCGCGAGATACAGACGAAAGACGTCGTCGTTGTCCTGGAACGAAATGACGAATGTGACTTTTTGATCACAACAGCTTACCCGGACATCACAGAGCGTGCTGTAACAGCTGTCCCAACAGGCCGGGATATCCGTCCTGCCCTGCACGAAAGCAACGCCTATAAACAGGGGGATGATACAGATAGATATCTCCTGGATCAAAAGATCTTGAACGGGATCACTCATTAAACAGATGCCCTCAGTCATCAGACCGAGGGCATCTGTTTACTTAAAGGAACAAAAGTAAGAAAGGCGGTTACGAAATGGCTGGATTAAAGAAAGTTGAAAATACAACGTTCAAAGAATATCACGAAGGGATAAATGGTCCCCGCCGTGTGGTCTGCGTCTTGGATGATCACTGCGTGCGCTATATGGTTTTTGAAAACGGCAGGCAGAGGATCCGACGAGAATATGGAAACGAACCAGATGCAAAAGGTCGTTGTTTTGAATATGCCATCAAAGCTCTGGATAAATAAAGGGGGCGACCATGAAACTAAATAAAGAAAAATTTTTAAAAACGGAAGTAGGGACGGAATTAAAGAACTGTATCATATCCTGGGACAAAGCCCTGCACTCCTGCCGGGTAAATGGATATCATACCGAAGAATACAAGCGCGGACGCAGGACTGCGGACTGGTGCCAGGCCCAATGGGAAGTATATAAAATGGTCCTCCTTCAGTCCTTCGGTATCGAATACAACTTTACCTGGACAGATGGATATTTCGGGCTTGTGACTACCGATGAAGAGAACTGGCTGTTTAGAGTAGAAAGGACCATATGACTATGAAATAGTAATGTACCTTCTGGGCAGCGTTGCTGCCCTCAGACTGTAGACAAAGTACTGTATTCATGACCGCCTCTCTGATATAATGGAAGATATCAGGAAGGCGGTGTTTTTTATGATGACACAAAAGATAGATAAGAAGCGGGACCAGATGATGGTCTTCTGTATGGATGATATGGTCCCCCAGGACCACTTACTCCGGCTGATTGACAGGGCCATCGACTGGAGTCTTATCTATGACCTTGTGGAGGAGAGATACTGCCATGACAACGGACGACCCAGCATGGACCCAGTCATGCTGATCAAAATCCCGTTCATACAGTACCTCTATGGGATCCGGAGCATGCGCCAGACCATCCGTGAGATCGAGGTCAATGTCGCTTACCACTGGTCCCTGGGCTTGGACATAATGGACCCAGTCCCGCACTCCTCTACATTTGGAAAGGACTACACCCGCCGTTTCAAGGATACGGATCTCTTTGAGCAGATCTTTGCCCATATCCTGGGGCAGTGTATGGATGAGGGCCTGGTAGATACCAGCCATATCTTTGTAGATGCCACTCATGTAAAGGCATGCGCAAATGGTAAGAAGATGAAGGAGCAAGCCGTGCATGATGAGGTCTTATGGTATGAGGATGAGCTGAAAGAGGAGATCTCACAGGACCGGGAACGCCATGGAAAAAAGCCGTTAAAGGATAGAGACCGTGATGACCCGCCATCCAGCGGGAGTGCCGGTGGTGATAGTGGCAGGACCCGCAAGTGCAGCACAACTGACCCAGAGAGTGGCTGGTTTAGGAAAGGGGAACATAAACACGTCTTTGCCTATGCCAT
>CAJTFD010000041.1 GCA_910575625.1 Clostridia bacterium | reverse complement strand
CAGGCCGGCTACTGATCGTGGGCTTGGTGGGCCGTTACCCCGCCAACTACCTAATCAGACGCGGACCCATCGTGTACCGTACTAGATAAGATCTAGGCTTTCCGCACTGTGCCATGCGGCACTGTGCGCATATGCGGTATTAGCAGCCGTTTCCGGCTGTTATCCCCCTGTACACGGCAGGTTGTCCACGCGTTACTCACCCGTCCGCCACTCAGCCACCCGGTCTTTGTACCGAAATACTCCGTCCGGGCGCTCCGTTCGACTTGCATGTGTTAGGCACGCCGCCAGCGTTCATCCTGAGCCAGGATCAAACTCTCTGGTCTATACCTTTATCCCATTTACTGTTTGGGTTGTGTTCTTCAAATAAAAATCTCTTTGATAAGGATTTTCAGGAACTCATTTATACTTGTGAGATATCTTCCGATATCTCCGTCACAAATGTATGATCGTGTGTTTCGCTGTTCAGTTGTCAATGTACTCTATTTCTTTGTTTTCGCTGTTTCGTTTTTCTCTTGCTTGAACCAGCTTTGTTATACTATCATGTTTCTTTCGACTTGTCAACACCTTTTTTTATTTTTTTCGATGTTGTTTTTGTCTGCAACACGATATGCGGTAACTCTGTTTCCAGGATACCACATCGGAAAACTTTATCGGGAATCACTCACTGTCTTCCCATCATGTTTTCCGAACGGAGAAGGAGGGATTTGAACCCTCGCGCCGCTGTTAACGACCTACTCCCTTTCCAGGGGAGCCCCTTCGGCCAGC
The DNA here is from genome assembly GCA_910575625.1 of Clostridia bacterium. Classification (GTDB taxonomy): domain Bacteria; phylum Bacillota; class Clostridia; order Lachnospirales; family Lachnospiraceae; genus MGBC164599. Next base: position 12,819 of record CAJTFD010000041.1, on the reverse strand, counting down.
TTGGGTACTTCTCCAAACGGAGAGGGTGGGATTCGAACCCACGCGCCCTTGCGGACAAACGGTTTTCAAGACCGCCTCGTTATGACCACTTCGATACCTCTCCACATATTTTGTTGCTGTCGTTTTTGACGACTTTGATATCTTAGCACTCTTACACGTTCATGTCAACCATAAATTTCAACTTTTTCAAAAAATTTTTAGGGGATGGCGAAGGGGACGCCCCTTGGAGGCATCCCCTCTTGAAAAACCAAACTCACCCTCTAAGGATGACTTTCGCTATCGCGATATCTTCCGGTGTCGTGATCTTCAGATTCGTGTACGCACCCATGACCATCTTCACCTTGGCCAGCCCGCTCAGCTCCACCGCCACCGCATCATCTGTGATCACAGCCGCATCTTTATCTTTCACACATCCATGTGCACTGCAGATCAACGGGTACGCGAAGCACTGCGGCGTCTGCACGAGCCACGTCTGTTCCCGTTTCGGGGTTTCGCGCACGAAGCCCTCCCGATCCAAGAGTTTTACCGTATCTTTGGCCGGCACACCCACTGCGCAGGCCTTATGTTCCCGCACTGCATCCATGGCCCGCTGTAAGATCTCTCCCGTGATGAACGGCCGGGCTCCATCATGGATGAACACATAGTCTGTCCCCTCACATTGCTTTAACCCTTCATATACAGAATCCCGACGCTGCCGGCCGCCTGGGATGATCTTTGTGACTTTGCGCAGATCATATCTGTCCACGATCTCATTTTTGCAAAGATCCAGTCCATTCCGGGACGTCACCAATATGATCTCATCTATGACGGGACTCTCCTGGAAACAGGCCAGGGAGTAATACAGCACCGGTTTTCCCTCACCCAGATCCAGGAACTGCTTCTGTGTCTGGGTGCCCATGCGTTTTCCCTGTCCGGCGGCAACAATGATCGCTGTGCATTTTTCTTTTTTTATAGATGTCATAGATGCTCTCCCAGTCTCAGATGCGGCACCGCGTTTAAATCCCACCCGTGCCGGGTGCCTTTTCTATATTCATAATAAGCCGCCACCCCGATCATGGCCGCGTTATCTGTGCAGTAGATGGGGGAAGGGTGGTAAAATGTGAAACCCTCTTCTGCACAGGCCGCCTGCATGGCACTTTGCAGCCCTTGGTTCGCCGCCACGCCGCCCGCGATCGCCACCCGTTCCATGTGATGTTCTCTTGCCGCGCGCATCGTGTGCTCCACCAGCACGCTCACCACCGACTGCTGGAACGAAGCCGCCAGATCTTCCCGGATCACCTCCTGGCCCTGCATCTTATGTTGGTTCAGATAATTCAGCACCGCGGACTTCACCCCGCTAAAACTAAAATCATAGGGTGTGCCGTCGATCTTCGCCCGAGGGAATGTGATCGCGTGGGGATCCCCCTCTCTCGCCAGCCGGTCGATCTCGGGACCGCCCGGATACCGCAGCCCGATAGCCCTGGCCACTTTGTCAAAAGCCTCCCCAGCCGCATCGTCCCTGGTGCTGCCAAGGATCCGGAACTGACCGTGATCCTCCACGATCACCAGATTGGTATGCCCACCGGATACCACAAGACACAAAAAAGGCGGTTCCAATTCCGGGTGTTCGATATAATTCGCCGACACATGTCCCTCGATATGGTGCACGCCCACCAACGGCAGGCTGCGGGCATAACTGATCGCTTTCGCCTCCGCCACGCCCACCAGGAGCGCGCCCACCAGTCCCGGCCCGTAGGTAACGCCAACCACGTCGATCTCGTCCAGCGTTACCTGGGCATCCTTTAGCGCCTGCTCGATGACCGGGTTGATCTTCTCTATATGGTTCCTGGATGCGATCTCCGGCACCACACCGCCATAGAGCCGATGGAGCTCGATCTGAGATGAAATCACATTGGAGAGCACCTGCCGTCCGTTTTCAACCACCGCAGCCGCTGTCTCGTCACAGGAAGTCTCGATCGCCAATATCCTGGTCTTTTCATTTTCCATGGATCACCCATCCCTCCCCTCGTCTTCAAATGTCAATTCCACGCTCTTCCCGTCTTTCCCCGCGAAAGAAGCCGGAAAGATATCCCTGGCCACAGACATATAGTCTTCCGGTCTTACCAGGGAAGGACTGTAATGCGTCAGCCACATCTCCTTTACCTGTGCCTTCTGTGCGAGGACGGCCGCTTCCTTAAATGTCATATGTTTATATTCCCGTGCCTTCGCATCCTTCTCCGGCTCACCGTACATCCCCTCGCAGATAAAGAGATCCGCGTCCTTTGCATTCTCCTCAATGGATCTTGTTGGCCGGGTGTCTGTGGTGTACGTCAGTTTGATCCCCTTTCGTTCCGGCCCCAGCACCATCTCCGGACGCAGGATCCCCTGCTCGCTCTCTATGGTCTCTCCCTTTTGCAGGCGGTTCCAGTATTGGATCGGGATCTGCCGCTCTTGGGCCCGCTCCACGGAAAATTTCCCCTGCCGCTTGATCTGCAGTGTATAGCCATAACAGGGAACATTATGGTGTACCCGAAAAGCTGTGATCCCATACCCGTTGATCTTAAACTCCTGTATTGGATCTGTGATCTCCCGGTATTTGATCTCAAAAGGCAGCTCCGGCGCGATCACCCGCAGAGCATTGACCACCCGCTCCAGCCCTTTCGGCCCGATCAGCGTCAGAGGCTCTGTGCGCTCCGCATTCCCCATGGTGAGCAAAAGCCCCGGCAGGCCGCTGATATGGTCCCCATGATAGTGTGTAAAACAGATCACATCGATGGGTTTGAAACTCCAGCCTTTCTGCTTGATCGCCACCTGCGTGCCCTCCCCACAGTCGATCAGAAGGCTGCTCCCATTGTAACGCGCCATCAATGCCGTCAGCCACCTCTTCGGCAGCGGCATCATGCCGCCCGTCCCCAACAAACAAACATCCAGCATATCCTCATCCTCTCAATCAGATCAATTCCACGTTTTCCTCAGACAACACCGGCTCTGCAAAATCAGCCACCCATTTCTCATAACACTCTTCGCAGACATCGAAAGAATCCCGGATGCCGTCTTTTTGTGAAAAATATCCCCAGCTCTTTTCTATATGCAGGGAATCCTCCTGGGGGACCCCTTTCGTCACAGATATCTTTTTCCCGCATTTATTGCAGATGATCCCCACCAGTTCAGTCCTGTTCTCCTGATCATAGATCCTCATTCGTATCCTCCCTGTATATCAGAATGTATTTGTCTGCTGCTCTATCTTTTCACATTATAAGACAAAAACACATAAAAACCTAGTGGAAACAGTTAGAACTTATGTCAACTCCTACACATGGTGACCGCATCTTCCATCGGGTCTTGATAATAGCCTTTCCGGATGCCCATCTCCCCAAAGCCAAGCTCTTTATACAGGCCGATCGCCGCCTGATTGCTGGCCCGCACTTCCAGGTATAAGGTGGTGACCCCTTGGTCAGCCGTCTCCCGGATCAGGACTTCCATCAAACTTTTTCCGATCCCCCGCCTCTGCCACTTTTTCCTCACGCCCACATTGATCACATCCCCCTGATCGAGCACCATCAGGACGCCGCAGTAGCCCACGACCTCCCCGGCCTCCTCCGCCACAAAGAACAGGGCATCCGCCCGCAGCCAAAAGCTGAAAAAACCCTCCGCAGTCCAAGGCTGGGAAAACAGTTCCTCTTCTATAGATACGGCCTCCTCCAGATCATCGATCTGCATCTCGCGGATCTTCATGACACACCTTCCTCTTTCGCCAGACGCGCCTGCCGTTCCCGCTCCGCCTGGGATACCCGCAGATATTCCGGCTTATGCTCTCCCGCCGTCTGGGTCCGCCCCTCTTTCAGATACTCCATCGCCAGCGCCGCCACGGCCCCGGCCCGCTGCCGGTCCACATGGGGCGGGGCAAAATATACCGGGACTCTCATCTCTTCCTGTATCACATCCCGATACACCGGGACACCGTCGCCGCAGAAAGTCACCGGACATCCCCGCCCATTTAACAGATCGATCACCTGATGGATATCCTCCGCCATCTGCTCCTGTAAGATCTGCATCCGCCCGTCTGCGAACGTGTAAAATCCTGTATAGACCTGCTCCCGTCGGGCATCCATGATCGGACAGACCACGCCGCAAGTTCCATATAAGTTATATGCCAGCGCCTGGGTCGTGGGCACCGCGATCAGCGGCTTGTCCAGTGCCAGCCCCAGCCCTTTCGCCGTCGCCGACCCGATCCGCAGTCCGGTAAAAGATCCCGGCCCGGAGGCCACTGCGATGGCATCCACCGTATCCAGGCGCAGCTGGATCATCTGCGCCACCGCATCCAACATAGGCAGCAGCGTCTGCGAATGTGTCTTCTTGTAATTGACCGTGTATTCCGCCAACAGATCCCCATCCTGGACCACGGCCACCGAGGCCACCATCCCGGAACTGTCTAACGCCAGTATCTTCATACGCCCTCCATCCCTTCGATCGTGATCGACCGATAGTCATAGTCTTCCCTCTCCAGATCTTTTTCTATCTCCACACGGATCGTCTGCGCAGGCAGGATCTCCCGGATCAGGTCGGCCCACTCCACCAGGCAGACCCCCTGCCCGTAAAAACAATCCTCATATCCGATCTCATCCATCTCCTCCACATCCCCGATCCGATACACATCGAAATGATAAAAAGGCAGACGGCCTTCCTCGTAAACCTGGAGGATCGTAAACGTGGGGCTGCACACCGGTCCCTGGATCCCTAAGCCCGCCGCCAGTCCCTGGGTAAAAACAGTCTTTCCCACACCCAAGCCCCCGCTCAGCGCATAGACCTGGCCCGGCCGGGCAGTTTTCCCCAGCTTTTCTCCCAGCGCAAAAGTCTCCTGGGCACATCTGGTCTCATATCTCATGGCAGCTCATACTCCTTTTTATTCATCTTAATAGAGTGAAGTATAGCACAAACATCCTGCCCATACCAGCATTTTTCCGAAACTTGCCAAACAGCTTGCAGATCTTCCCTTTCCATATTATAATTGGATAGGGGTTTGCGAAACTCCCCTTCCGTATATCTTGTCCAAACTCGCAACAACAGGTGGCTGTTTCGCAAACGCCCATCATGTATGAGGGGCAGCAAAAAATTTTTTCAAAAGGAAAGGAATGGACACGATGCCAAACCCTATTGTAACGATCACTATGGAAAATGGTGATGTGATGAAAGTAGAATTATATCCAGATATTGCACCCAACACGGTCAACAATTTTATCAGTCTTGTGAAAAAAGGGTTTTACGACGGCCTGATCTTCCACCGGGTGATCCCCGGCTTCATGATCCAGGGCGGTTGTCCCGATGGAACAGGCATGGGCGGACCAGGCTATGCGATCCGCGGGGAATTTGCCCAGAACGGTTTCCCAAATGAGTTAAAACATGAACCTGGCGTGATCTCCATGGCCCGTGCCATGCATCCAAACAGCGCCGGATCCCAGTTCTTCCTGATGCACCAGACTTCCCCGCATTTAGACGGCGCTTACGCGGCCTTCGGCAAGATCACCGAGGGACTGGCTGTGGTGGACAAGATCGCGCAGGTCCCCACCGGTCCCAATGATAAACCCGTCGAACCCCAAGTGATCCAGTCCATGACTGTCGACACACAGGGGACAGAATATCCACAGCCAGACACGCTCTAGAACATGTCTCAGAGTGTCGGAAAAGTCGCCATTCTGGTAGGATCCATGGCTCACGCCATAAATCTTGATCGCTGAAGGATAAAAGTCCGATCTGCCCGCACAAGGGCTAAAGCCCCTACAGATCGGGCTTTTTGCGAGTAAACAGCTCCACCTGCCCGTCCACCAACGCGAACTGGGTATCTTTTAACTTCTGGATCTGCGCCTTTGCGCCGGTCGTCTCTGTCACATCGTCGAGAAATCCTTTGACCGCCTCCTGAGGGAGCAGGATCTCCATCCGCACCGCCTCCGCATAATCCGCCTGTAAGATCGCAAGCCCCCGCTCTCCGGCCAGATACTGGATCTTGCCCAATCCCTGGTAATCGGTCCGGATCTCATAGACTGCGCCTTCCCGTCTCTCTATGATCACCGCATGGGCCAGCCCCTCCCGGACAGCGGCGGAATAGGCCCGCACCAGCCCCCCAGTGCCCAAGAGTGTCCCTCCAAAATACCGGGTCACCACCACTGCCGTATCATACAGCCCATTTCCCAGCAGCACGTCCAGCATGGGCCGGCCCGCCGTACCGCTGGGTTCCCCGTCATCGCTGCACCGGGTGATCTCCCGGTTGGGACCGATCACATAGGCATGGCAGTTATGGCGCGCATCCCAATACTGTTTCTTGATCCGGCTTATGAATGCCGCCGCCTCCTCTTCACTGGAAACGGGCTGCACATGGGCGATGAACCGGGATTTCTTCTCCATGATCTCGCCCTGCCCGCCCTGGTATACAGTCTTATATATATCCGACATCTCTGTCCCCCTCCTCACTCGTACATGAACCTTCATGCGCCCAATATCGAAACACACCACTTTACATAGAGACCTGGCAAACGCATTTGGCATCCCCAGATCCATGCCGCCACCCGACAGCGGGATCTTACAATTATCATAGCATATTTTTTCAGACGTGAAAACCCTTAAAAACCAGGCTTTTCCAACAATCCGCGCCTTTGGGGAATCTTGACAACCGCGGGGGATCTGGTTATAATACATAGATTGTCAATATCAAAAAACCTCCATGCGCCCGGCCTCAGACGCACCACCGCATCTGAGAGCCCGGCGGGCGCACTTGGCATCTCTGAATGCATGCCGCCTGTCCGGCGGCGGAACTTTCAAAGTAAAGACAAAGGAGCGAGGAAAATGGAAGAAAAGAAGAATCTGCTTACTTATGCGGGGTTAAAACAATTAGAAGAAGAATTGCATGACCTCAAAGTCGTCAAAAGAAAAGAAGTGGCGCAGAAGATCAAAGAGGCCAGAGAACAAGGGGATCTGTCCGAGAACGCAGAGTACGACGCCGCAAAAGATGAACAGCGTGACATCGAAGCCCGCATCGAAGAGATAGAGAAGATCCTCAAAAACGCCGAAGTTGTCGTGGAAGACGAGGTGGACTTAAAGACCATCAGCGTCGGCTGCAAAGTAAAAGTCCACGACATGGAATTCGATGAGGATATCGAGTTCAAGATTGTAGGTTCCACGGAAGCCAATAGCTTAGAAGGCAAGATCTCCAACGAATCCCCGGTGGGCAAAGCCCTGATCGGCGCCCAGGAGGGACAGACCGTGAGCGTTGAGATGCCCACAGGCATCATGGAATACAAGGTATTGCAGATACAAAGAAATATATAAGGAGTGAAAAACAGTGGCCCAACAGCAAAAAAAAGAACCGGATCTGAACCAACTCTTAAAAGTACGCCGGGAAAAGCTGGCACAATTACAGGAAGAGGGCAAAGATCCTTTTCAGATCATGAAATACGACGTTTCCCACCACAGCCAGGAGATCAAAGATGATTTCGACGGATTGGAAGGAAAGTCCGTCACCATCGCCGGACGCCTCATGTCCAAACGCGTGATGGGAAAAGCCTCTTTCTGCCATGTCCAGGACCTGCAGGGGACCATACAGTCTTATGTAGCCAGGGACAGCCTGGGCGAAGAGGAATACAAGGCTTTCAAAAAACTGGATATCGGCGACATCGTAGGCGTAGTCGGCAAAGTCTTTAAGACAAAGACCGGCGAGATATCCCTCCACGCCGACCAGGTCATCTTATTATCCAAAAGCCTGCAGATCCTGCCGGAAAAATTCCACGGCCTGACCAACACAGACCTCCGGTACAGGCAGCGGTATGTGGACCTGATCATGAACCCCGATGTAAAAGATACATTCATCAAACGCTCCAAGATCATCAGCACGATCCGGAGATACTTAGATTCCCAGGGATTCATGGAGGTGGAGACGCCTATGCTGGTCTCCAATGCAGGCGGCGCAGCTGCAAGGCCCTTTGAGACGCATTTCAATGCGCTGGACGAAGACCTTAAACTGCGGATCTCACTGGAATTATATTTAAAGAGACTGATCGTCGGCGGACTGGAACGGGTCTATGAGATCGGGCGGGTCTTCCGCAATGAGGGACTGGATACCCGGCACAACCCAGAATTTACCCTGATGGAATTGTACCAGGCTTATACGGATTACCATGGCATGATGGACCTGACTGAGAATCTGTACCGCTATGTCGCACAGGAAGTATTAGGGACCACAACGATCACCTACCAGGGCGTGGAGATGGACCTGAGCAAACCCTTTGAGCGGATCACCATGGTCGAAGCCGTCAAAAAATATTCCGGCGTGGATTTTGATACGATCCATACTCTGGAAGAAGCACGTGCTGCGGCAAAGGAACACCATGTAGAATATGAAGAAAGACATAAAAAAGGCGATATCCTCAGCTTGTTCTTTGAAGAATTTGCAGAAGAACATCTGATCCAGCCTACTTTTGTCATGGATCATCCGATCGAGATCTCACCGCTGACTAAGAAGAAACCGGAAGATCCGGCATATACGGAGCGGTTTGAGTTCTTTATGAACGGCTGGGAGATGGCAAATGCTTATTCTGAGTTAAATGACCCTATCGATCAGAGGGAACGGTTTAAAGCACAGGAAGAACTGTTGGCGCAGGGGGATGAAGAGGCCAATACTACGGACGAGGATTTTATGAATGCACTGGAGATCGGGATGCCTCCTACTGGGGGGATTGGATTTGGAATCGATCGGATGTGTATGCTGATGACTGATTCGGCTGCGATCAGGGATGTGTTGCTCTTCCCGACGATGAAAACTTTGGGTGGAAAAGACCAGTAAAATCAAGGGTTTCAGTGATTTTGAGTTGTGATTTACTACAAATTTACTACAAATTTGCTACGCATAATACGGAATAATACTTGATAATACGTTTTGTGCGACATCTAATTTTAATATTTTGTACTTCAAGGACACTTTCCAAGTGAGAATTTGGGAGTGTCCTTTTGTTATGGTCAAAATATAAAATTGGAGGTAGAAAGGATGAACAACACAGCGTTAAGAGCAGGTGCGCAGAGTGCCAACAACACACACATGGTTTTTGCAAATGAAGAACATGAGAAGTTTTATTATGAGAAACTGGAAAAGGCGAGGTATCAGGACTGCTGCCACAAGGCGTTGATCTACATTCTCGGAATTTCTGAGGACACAAGGAATCATTTCAGCCAGATTTACGATATCAAGTCCGGGTGCGTCAAAACAGAGTGTCTGCATCAGGGCTGGCAGACAAGCGGCAGTGTCCGGGTGGTAAGGCTTGCCTTTAACCTTTACACGGACAGAACGCCGAGTGTTGATGACTATAAGCGCAAGGACGAGCAGATAGGCGAGTGCAGGGGATATTCCGTAAGCGATATTTTCTGCTGCGGCTATGCGATGTACTACTGGCAGGGCATCAAGCTCCGTTACCCGGAATACTGCCAGAAACAGCGGTCTATGGAAGAGATCCTTGCAGAAATGGAGAGGGAACGTGCTGAAAATTCGACTGATGGGAACGAAGAATGATATTAAGTGGTTCGAGAAGCTCCTGCAAAGACAGCCCAAAGTGACTGTGACGGAAGTTTCGGAGCTGTACCGGAACAAGGGTACAAACAGGTATTACCGGGCTTATGTGGAAGTGCAGAAAGCCAACATCAAAGAAAAATCTGACTAAACGGAGGAATAAGACCACCACAACGAGCAGCCTGGGGATCGGGCTGGCAAAACAGGGAAAAAAGTTTTAGTGATTGATGCGGATGCGCAAGGTGTTAGTGCCAATGATAAAATGTAAGAAAACGCCGAAGAAAAATGTAGATTTATGGCGGAGAGAAAGAAAAAAAGATAGACTCCTGATAGGACGAAAAATGTCCGGGAAAGGAGTCGGAAATGAGAGGAGAAAGCTGGATGGACATACGAAGTGACAGACAAAAAGGAATGAGCTATGTGGAGCTTGGGAAAAAATACCACATGGATCCCCGGACAGCAAAGAGGTATGCACAGTCACCACAGAAGCCGGAGTACACACTGACACAGCCAAAGCCAACAAAACTGGATGCCTACAAACAGCAGATAGACCAATGGCTGGAAGAAGCGCCCTATTCTGCGGTACGGATACTGGAGAAACTGCAGGGACAGGGATTTGACGGAAAATACAGCATCGTGGAGGGATACGTCCGGGGGGAGAAGATGGACCTGGATGAAAAAGCATCGGTGCGGTTTGAAACCATGCCGGGAAAACAGGGGCAGATGGACTGGGGCTTTTTTGAGGACCATCTGGTATACGAAGACGGGAAATGGAAGAAACTGTACTGTTTCCTTATGATACTGGGATATCCGCGGATGCATTATATCGAATTTGTGACGGACATGAGCACAAATACACTAATCCGGTGCCATCAGAACGCGTTCCGGTATTTTGGAGGTTATCCGGAGGAGATACTCTATGACAACATGAAACAGGTGGTCATCAAACGCCTTTTAAAACAGGAAGATCCCACGCTGGACCGGCAGTTTGAAGATTTTGCAGGCTCCTATGGCTTCAAACCGATTTTGTGCCGCCCCTATAGAGGACAGACAAAAGGCAAGGTTGAAAGGACGGTGCAGTTTGTACGAGACGATTTCATGGTTGGGATCAAATACGAGAGTCTTTCAGACCTCAATGGCCAGGCGCAGGCCTGGTGCAACAAGGTCAATGGAAAAGTTCACGCCACCACCAATGAAATCCCCTTTGAACGTCTGAAAGCGGAACGGTCAAACCCTCTGTGCCGGGAGTACATCATGGACAAAATCAACCTGCGCCGGGTACAAAAAGACTGCCTCATCTCCTATGCCGGAAACCAGTACTCCGTGCCGGCGGAGTACATCGGCAGAGATGTGGCAGTCGTAGCCCTCGACAGTATGCTGGCTGCCTACTATGAGGGAAAGCAGATAGCTCTGCACCGGATATCGTATCAGAAAAAAGATATGGTTGTCAATCCGCAGCACTATAGGCGGCTCATTATGAAACAGACAATGGATGCAGAAAATATACTTTTGGAACAGGACAAAGTCATTGATTTTCCCCTGAAATCTTCTGACCTGTCCAGATATGACGAGGTGCTGTATGAATGGATCGACCATGGACAGGCTGAAAGAGGATCTGGAAAGCCTCAAGATGAAGAACACTCTGGAGATTCTGGACAACTACTTGGAACGGGCGGTGGCGGAGAAATTAAATGTCGTGGATGTTTTGGATCATATTTTTGCTGAAGAAGCGAGATCCAAGCGCAGACGCGCATATGAGAAACAAATCCAGATGTCCGGTCTTCCCATCAAAAAGACTCTGGACGACTTTGATCTTTCTTTCCAGCCCTCTATTGATAAACGCCAGATCGATGGACTGGCAACCATGCGTTTCTTGGAAAACGGGGAAAATGTAGTCTTTCTAGGGCCGCCGGGAGTGGGAAAGACGCATCTTGCCTCAGCCCTTGGGCTTGTAGCTGCAAGACACAGGTTTTCAACCTACTACATCAACTGTCACCAGCTCATTGAACAGCTCAAGAAAGCCCACTTTGAGGACCGGCTGCCGGACAGGCTCAAAATCCTGTCCAAGTACAGAATGCTCATCATTGATGAGATTGGATATCTCCCTATGGACATTCAGGGGGCCAACCTGTTTTTCCAGCTCATCGCAAGGCGGTATGAAAAGACATCCACGGTCTTTACCTCTAACAAGACTTTTTCGCAGTGGAATGAGGTGTTTGCTGATGTCACCATTGCCTCAGCCATTCTGGACCGTGTTCTGCATCACTGCACAGTAGTCAACATCAAAGGCGGATCATACAGGCTGAAAGAACGCAAGGAATTCATGCGTCAAGAGCAGCAGATCGTAAACACACTTTTTGAGCAAGGAAACACTTGAAAAGGTTACATGGCTCCGCCGAAAAACTACAAAATATAATCGGCGTTTTCTTACATTTTTAAATCGGCGTTGACACCTGGTAGTGGATAAGGTCAACCCCGGCCTGACCGACCTGTTTTTGAAGCAGGCGCGGAAAGTCCTTCAAGCCCCGGAGAAAGGCTCCGTCCTGGGAAAACGCAAACAGGAGCCACCGGAACGCAGACCCGCCGCCCCTAAGAAACGGGAACCGGAACGATGAGCGCGGCAAAGCGGAAACGGAAGGTACAGGTGAATTTCCGGGTCTCCCCGGAGGAGCTGGCCCTGATCGAGCAGAAAATGTCCCAGCTTGGAACCGTCAACCGGGAAGCCTATCTGCGGAAAATGGCGCTGGACGGTTATGTGGTAAAGCTGGATCTGCCGGAGCTGAAGGAGCTGGTGTCCCTGATGCGCTATTCCAGCAACAACCTGAACCAGCTGACCCGGATAGACATTTTTGGGGACTATCTGGCATTGGATACAGAAATGGAAGTCTGCAAAAGCCAGTATGGGTATATCCGGGTGGAGTTTTATGGGACAGGGGAATCACCCGGCGATTGCAGCGGCATGGTCTGCCGTACCCCAAAGGAGCTTTTTGGCTTTCTGCTTTCCGATCATGAAAGCTATCTGGAAATCCAGCGGACAAAGGGACGCAGGAATGTGACGGAGGAAGATAAAAACGAAATTGCGGCACTGTGCCAATCCCGTTTGGAGAGGTGGGAAAAAGGAAACGCCAGATAGCTTTTGTGGATCTATGTCAATACTTTGGACAAAAAAAGTCGAAAGATTATGCTGCTTTTTTGAGTTCCTCATCCTCCTTTTGCTGAGGTGTCATATAACCAATTGCACTATGGATTCGTTTGCGGTTATACCAGCCCTCTATATATTCAAAGATTGCCCT
>CAJTFD010000040.1 GCA_910575625.1 Clostridia bacterium | reverse complement strand
AGGGCAATCTTTGAATATATAGAGGGCTGGTATAACCGCAAACGAATCCATAGTGCAATTGGTTATATGACACCTCAGCAAAAGGAGGATGAGGAACTCAAAAAAGCAGCATAATCTTTCGACTTTTTTTGTCCAAAGTATTGACATAGATCCACATTGTCGGGGATCAGGAGGGAAGAAAGGGCGGCGAAACGGGCATACCGGCCGCTTGTCTATATATGCTTCCCGTTTGCAGGCGACATAGAAAAGAACACGGAAAGGGCGAGGCGGTACAGCCGGTTTGCGGTGAAGAACGGGGCGATTCCGTTTGCGCCGCACCTGCTCTTTCCGCAGTTTCTGGATGACGGGAAGCCTGCGGAGCGGGCAATCGGGATGTTCATGGGGATGGTGCTGCTTGGGAAATGCGAGCAGCTATGGGTGTTCGGCGGCACCGTATCCAAAGGCATGGCGGCGGAGATTGAGAAGGCGGAAAAGCGGGATATGCCCATCCGCTATTTCACGGAGCAATGTGAGGAGGTAAGCAGGGCATGAAAATGACTTTTTACATGGCGAACTGCCGGGGGAACGCAAAGAACAGCCTGTATCCCAACAGGCGCGTCATTGACAATGAGGACGACTGCATGGAGGTGGCGGCGTTCGACCATGTGTGCGCGGAATTTAAGAACTGCCGCAGGAGCGGGGATAACTTCCTCTCCTGCGATGTGGACGTGATGGACTGCGACAATTCCCATTCCGACAATCCGGAGGACTGGATTCACCCGGAAAACCTGGAAGAAAAAATCGGGAAGGATGTGGCGTTTGTTGTGGTGCCGAGCCGGAATAACATGAAGCCGAAGGAGGGGAAGTCCGCAAGGCCGAGGTTCCATGTGTACTTCCCGCATGATCCAATCCATGACGGGGAGATGTGCGCCAGTCTGAAGAAAGCCATACAGCAGAAGTTCCCGTTCTTTGATGCCAAGGCGCTGGATTCCGCCCGTTTCATTTTCGGGCATCCGGCAGACTCCATCCTGTGGCACGAGGGCGAGATCACCATTGACTGCATCGTGAAGCCGCAGGGCGGCAGGGAGATACCGCAGGGGCAGAGGAACGCCACCATGTCCCATTTTGCGGGGCGCGTGGTGAAACGGTACGGTGCGACGGAACGGGCGCATGAGATTTTCATGGAGGAGGCGGCGAAGTGCAATCCACCGTTGGAGGATGCGGAGCTTGCCATGATCTGGCAGAGCGCCTGCCGCTTTGCGGAAAAGGTGCAGGGGCAAGAAGGCTATGTGGCGCCGGATGCGTACAATGACGAGTTCGGGCGGGAATCTTTAAAGCCTGGGGATTACTCCGACATCGGGCAGGCGAAGGTGCTGACCAGGGAATACGGCGTGGAGCTTCGGTACACGGCGGCCACGGACTATCTTCGTTTCTGCGGCCAGTATTGGGTGGAATCCAAGCAGCAGGCGGTGGGCGCGGCGGAGGAATTTTTAGACCTTCAGCTTGCGGACGCAAAGGATGAAATCACACGGGCGAAGCAGGCTCTTATGGATACCGGCATATCGGAGGATGCCATCACTTCCGGCGGAAAATCGCTGGAAAAGAAAATAAGCGGCGGGCAGATGGATGCCTACCTTGCGTATCTGTCCGCCCAGGCGTATAAGGCGTTCGTGATGAAGCGGCGGGATATGAAATATGTGGTCTCCGCTCTGCAGGCGGCGAAGCCGATGCTGGAGATCAGCGTATCCGACCTGGATAAAGACGGGTTCCTCCTGAACACGCCGGACGGCACTTATTATCTTCCGGACGGGCTGGAGGGGAAGCGTGACCACAGTCCAGAGGACTATATCACGAAGATAACGGCGGCGGCTCCGGGAGATAAGGGGGAAAGGCTGTGGCTGGATTCCCTGGACACCATTTTCTGCAGGGATGCAGAGCTGATTGACTATGTGCAGCAGATCGTGGGCATGGCGGCGGTGGGGCGCGTCTACATGGAATCACTGGTCATTGCCTACGGGGAGGGGAGGAACGGCAAATCCACCTTCTGGAACACGATTGCCCGTGTGCTTGGCACCTACAGCGGGAATATGTCCGCCGATACCCTTACGGTCGGGTGCAAGCGGAATGTGAAGCCGGAGCTTGCCGAGGCGAAGGGAAAAAGGCTCATCATAGCCGCCGAGCTGGAGGAGGGGATGCGTCTGAACACCTCCGTGGTCAAACAGATGTGTTCCACGGATGAGATTTTTGCGGAGAAAAAATATAAAGACCCGTTTTCCTTTACACCGAGCCATACCCTTGTGCTGTATACCAACCACCTGCCGAGGGTGGGTGCCAATGATCCGGGGACGTGGCGGCGCTTAATTGTGATTCCGTTCCATGCCAGGATAGAAGGAGCGGGGGATGTGAAGAACTATGCAGATTTCCTCGTTTCGGAGGCAGCACCGGCTGTCATGAAGTGGATCATTGAGGGCGCGGAAAAGGCAATCAGCCGGAACTTCCACATCCCGTCCCCTGCCTGCGTGGAGGAAGCCATCAAATCATACCGGGAGGATAACGACTGGCTTGGGCATTTTTTGAATGAGTGCTGCGAAGCTGACAAGACTTACCGGGAGAAGTCCGGCGTCCTGTACCAGGAATACCGCAGCTACTGTATGCGGACGGGCGAGTATACCAGAAGCACGGCCGATTTTTATAATGCCCTGGAGTCTGCGGGCTTTTCCCGGAGGAAGGCGAAGGCCGGCATTATCGTTTATGGGCTGCGGATAAAGGAGGAAGATTTTGAAGGCTGAGAAAGCCCATGTTTTGGGGAAAGGTGCAGGTCGGTGCAGGTCTTGGTATAAACCCCCTTTAGGGCAGTTTTTTCAGCAAAAAATCACTTATAGAAGAGTTTTAGGTACGACTTGCACCGACCTGCACCCGAAAGGCTGGAATGCTTGAAAAACAAGGGATTGGAGGCATATGCATGAGAGAGAAGACCATAGAGCAGAAATTCAGGGCGGCAGTAAAGACCGCCGGTGGTCTGGCACTGAAGTTCGCATCGCCCGGTTTTGATGGGGTGCCTGACAGACTGGCACTTCTCCCTGGCGGGAGGATGGCATTCGTGGAGGTAAAAGCTCCGGGGGAAAAGCCACGCCCCCTGCAGCTTTCCCGGCACAGGCTGTTACGGAGGCTTGGGTTTAAGGTGTATGTGCTGGATGACGAATCGCAGATTGGAGGGATCATTGATGAGATACGAGCCACATGAATACCAGAAATTTACAGCAGAATACATTGAGGCACATCCGGTATCCGCCATCTTCCTGGACTGCGGATTAGGGAAAACGAGCATCACCCTGACGGCAGTCAGCAATCTGATGTTTGACAGCTTTGAAATCCACAGGGTGCTTGTGGTGGCTCCGATCAGGGTAGCTTCTTACAGTTGGCCGGCAGAGATTGAAAAATGGGACCACCTTGCGGGGATGAAATACAGCGTGGCGGTCGGCACTGCGGCGGAGAGGCTGGCGGCGTTAAAGAAGCCGGCGGACATCTATCTCATCAACCGTGAGAACGTGCAGTGGTTGATTACGGAGAGCGGCATCCCCTTTGATTTCGACATGGTGGTGATCGATGAGCTGTCCTCCTTCAAGAACCATCAGACGAAACGGTTCAAGGCGCTGATGAAGGTTCGGCCGAAGGTGAAGCGCATCGTGGGGCTGACCGGTACGCCGAGCAGCAACGGCCTGATGGATTTATGGGCGGAGTTCCGGCTGCTGGACATGGGGGAGCGGCTTGGGCGGTTCATCGGGCAGTACCGCACCTCCTACTTCCGGCCGGATAAGCAGAACGGGCAGGTGGTGTTTTCCTACAAGCCGCTGCCGGGGGCGGAGAAACAGATTTACAGCAGGATATCAGACATTACCATTTCCATGAAGTCCACCGACCACCTGCGGATGCCGGAGCTGATAAATTCCAGATACACGGTGTATCTTTCTGAGAAGGAGGATTCGCGGTATGCGGAACTGAAGGAGGAGCTGGTTCTCCAGCTTCCGGGCGGCGAGGTTACAGCCGCCAACGCCGCATCCCTTTCCGGGAAACTGTCGCAGATGGCAAACGGGGCGGTGTACACGGATGCCGGGGAGACAGTCGCCATCCATGAGCGGAAGCTGGACGCACTGGAGGACATCATTGAGGCGGCGAACGGAAAGCCGGTGCTTGTGGCCTACTGGTTCCGGCATGACCTTGAGAGGATTTCAGAGCGGCTTCAAAATCTGAAAATCCCGTATGCCAGGCTGGACACGGACAGCAGCATCCGGAAATGGAACGCCGGGGAGATCCCGGTGGCCTTGATCCACCCGGCATCCGCAGGACACGGCCTGAACCTCCAAGGCGGAGGGAACACCCTTGTGTGGTTCGGGCTGACATGGAGCCTTGAGTTATACCAGCAGACGGTGGCGAGGCTGTGGCGGCAGGGGCAGGAATCGGAAACCGTGGTGGTGCAGCACATCATCGCGGAAGGCACCATAGATGAGCGGATCATGAAGGCGCTTTCCGAGAAGGACACCACGCAGGCCGCACTAATCGATGCAGTGAAGGCAGACTTGAAGATATAGGCGGAGATGCCGCCAGCCAATGCAAATCTGGGCCAATCAATGAAAATCAACGACAATCTTTGAAAATCCGTGGGAAATAAAATATTTTTGATTGGAGGCATGGCTTATGAGCATTATCTGGAAGTACCTTGACAAGCGGTCTGCGGTAGTGGACGCATTGAAGGATTATAACAGCATGAAGTTCATCATCGAACACACGGATGACGAGATCAGGGCGGCGTATGAAAAAATGGGCGGCGTCAGCAGCCCGCAGTCGGACGGGATGCCGCACGCCCACAATCCCCGTGCCGCAGAAGACAGGATGGTAAAGGGCATTGAGGAGATCGACGTGCTGAAGGAACGGTACCGGCAGGCAATGGAATATATGGCGTGGTTCCTCCCGGCATGGGAGGAGCTTTCCGAAGATGAGCGGTATGTGCTGGAAACCTTTTATTCGGATTCGGAAAGCCAGACCAATGCCGTGTATGACATCTGCGACCGCTTCGGCATTGAGCGTTCCTCGGCGTACAACAAAAAGAACCGCGCCCTGGGGAAACTGGTGACGCTGCTGTACGGGAAAGCGTGACGCGGCCGGTGTGAGTAATATCGTGGATGATTTTCCTTATCGGGCGTGGTATGCTGATAGCGTGAAAAAATGTCAAGAGGGCCTTCGCGGGAGCAAAAGAATCCTGCGGGGGCTTTCTTTATGCCCATAAGGAGGTGAGGCAGATGCCAAGGAAACCAAAGCGGCCGTGTTCCTTCCCCGGATGTCCAAAGCTGACCGAGGGACGTTTTTGTGAGGAGCATGGGAAGCAGGAGAACCGCCGCTACGAGAAGTACGGCCGTGACCCGGCTGTACGCCGTAGGTATGGGAGGGCATGGAAGCGTATCCGTGACCGCTACGCAGCCAGGCATCCGTTCTGTGAGGAGTGCCAGAAGAAGGGGCTGCTGCGGCCGGTGGAGGAGGTACACCACAGGCTGCCATTGGCAGAGGGCGGGACGCATGACGAGGGAAACCTTGTGTCGCTGTGCCAGCCGTGCCATGCGAGGATTCATGCGGAGCGCGGCGACCGCTGGAATAAGCGTTAGGTCATTGTGCGCAGGTCCCTTGTGAAGATTT
This sequence comes from Clostridia bacterium, assembly GCA_910575625.1. Lineage (GTDB taxonomy): Bacteria > Bacillota > Clostridia > Lachnospirales > Lachnospiraceae > MGBC164599. The sequence goes on along the minus strand of CAJTFD010000040.1, from coordinate 9,139 downwards.
CTGCCAGCCGGGAGGGGCGGTCGAAATCTCCACAAGGGACCCGCCGGGGAACGGGCGTGGGGCCACACGTACAAAAAGCATAAATCAAACGGGGGATTGCCCGCCCGGAGATTTCCCTGAAATAAAGGCTTTCGGGGTGCTGCGGCGTTTGATTTCCGCAGCATTTTTTCAAAGAAAATCAAAGAAACGGGGTGGAAACGGTGGCAAAAGACGGCAGCGGGCGCGGCGGCGCAAGGCCGGGGGCGGGGCGCAAGCCGAAGGCGCTCATAGAAAAGATCAGCGAGGGGAAAACGGCGGAAGTGCTGATGGAGCCTGCCGAGCTGGAGGGCGCGGATGTGCCGCCCGTGAAGGACTTCCTCAAGTCCCCGCAGAAAAGCGGGCGGGAGCTGGTGGCGGAGGAGGTTTTCAACGAAACGTATGTCTGGCTGAAAGCGAGGGGCTGCGAGAAGCTGGTCACCGTGCAGATGGTGGAGCAGTACGCCATGAGCGTGTCCCGGTGGATTCAGTGTGAGGAGATTGTTTCGTCCACGGGATTTTTAGCGAAGCACCCGACAACGGGAGCAGCCATCGCCTCCCCTTACGTTTCCATGAGCCAGTCCTACATGAAACAGACCAATTACTGCTGGATGCAGATTTACCAGATTGTAAAGGAGAACTGCTCGGTGGAGTTTCAGGGCAACACGCCAATGGATTCCACAATGGAGAGGCTGCTCCGTGCAAGGAATGGAGGCTGAATTGTTATGGGTGCAAAAGTTGGAGATATATTTGGCTGTTACCGTATCTTGGATACGAGGGCATCAGTTGGCAGCAATGGAAGTTACCAATACCTTGTTGAGTGTTGTTCATGCGGTCATCGGTCAATAAAGGGAATGCAGGGATTACGGAGAAAGAAAACTGGTCGTTGTCAGCACTGCCCGCCCAGTTATAATTTTGAGATAAAAAACGGTATAGCAAAATGTAAATTACCAGACGGTTCGGACTTGGTAATTGATGAGGAGGATGTTCCTAAAATCAAAGATTTTTTCTGGTGGGACAACGGAATGGGATACGTTTTAACACAGGATAAGCAATCAAGGGAAAAAATACAAATACACAGGTTGATTTTAGGACTGGAAAAAGATTCGCCGATAATCGTAGATCACATAAACAGAAATAAGCATGACAACCGTAAGGCAAATTTGCGTTTAGTAACACAGCATCAAAATTCTATGAACAACCCACTGAAAAAGAATAACACAACCGGATATACAGGCGTGTGGCTTGATAAAAAAGCAAGAAAATATTCTGCGAAAATAATGTTTAAAAGAAAAGGGATTTCGCTTGGAAGATCATTTGACATTGTGGAATGTGCGCAGATGTATAATCACGTAGCAATGCTATTATTTGGGGAGTTTGCAGGACACAAAAATGATGTTCCTGAACCTTCAGAGGAATTGAAAAGAAAAATTGAAGGAAAATGCCGTCCGTATATGGATGAGGCTGCCAAGGCTGCACAACCGTGCGGTCTTTTTTCATGCTTTCAGAAAGGAGTGTAGAGGAAAATGGGAAAGACGACAACCGAGATGCAGCTCATCCCCCTGGGGAAGCTGGTGCCGTATGTGAATAACGCGCGGACGCACTCGCCGGAGCAGCTCACGAAGCTCCGCTCGTCCCTGCGGGAGTTCGGCTTTATCAACCCGGTCATTATCGACCGGGAGTTCAATGTCATCGCAGGGCATGGCAGGATCATGGCGGCGAAGGAAGAAGGGATTGCAGAGGTTCCGTGTGTGTTTGTGGATTATCTGACGGAGGCGCAGAAGAAAGCCTACATCCTTGCGGACAACCGCATGGCATTGGACGCGGGATGGGATGAGGAGCTGCTCCGCATTGAGATTGAATCCCTGCAGGGCGCGGATTTTGACGTGTCGCTGACGGGCTTCGGCGAGGATGAGATCGCGAACCTTTTTGCCGGGGATGGGGAGAAGGATGTGAAAGATGATGACTTTGACCTTTCCGCCGCGCTGGAGAAAGCGGCGTTTGTGGAGCGGGGCGACGTCTGGACGGTGGGCAGGCACAGGCTGGTGTGCGGGGACGCTACCAGTGCGGAGGACGTGGCGGCGCTCATGGACGGGAAAAAGGCAAACCTCATCGTGACGGACCCGCCGTATAACGTCGCATTCAAGAGCGGCAGCGGACTTTCCATCCAGAATGACAGCATGGAGAACGGGGAGTTCTACACTTTTCTGTACAATTCCTTCCAGAACATGGCGGAGCATCTGGAAAAAGGCGGCGCGGCGTATGTGTTCCATGCGGACACCGAGGGGCTGAATTTCCGCAAGGCGTTTGTGGACGCAGGATTCCACCTTGCCGGGGTGTGCATATGGGTGAAGAATTCCCTCGTGCTTGGACGCTCGGATTACCAGTGGCAGCATGAGCCGGTCCTTTACGGCTTTCTGAAGAATGGGAAGCACCCGTGGTATTCCGACCGGAAGCAGACTACCATTTGGAACTACGACAAGCCGAAGCGGAATAAGAACCACCCGACTTCCAAGCCGCTTGATCTGCTCGGATACCCCATCTGCAATTCCTCCCAGGAGAACGCCATCGTGCTGGACACCTTCGGCGGCAGCGGTTCCACGATGATGGCGTGCGAGCAGACGAACCGCATCTGCTGCATGATGGAGCTGGATGAGAAATACGCATCCGTGATTTTACGGAGGTATGTGGAGGATACCGGGGATTCGGAAAATGTGTATGTGGAGCGGGGCGGGGAGAAGATCCCGTACTCCGCGCTGGTGAAGGAGGTGGAAACAGATGGACAGAACACTGATGATTGAAATATTCCGCAGGATACACGCCCTCGGCGGCTGTGACGCCTCGGAGCGGTTTGACCGGGGATGGGACGCGGCGGTGGCGTCCTGCGAGGACGTGCTGACGGAACTGACGGGCATCTCCTATGATGATCTGGAGGACGGGGGCGGTGCGGATGGATAAGCCGGAATACTGCGTGGTTGCGCTGTCCGGCGGGAAGGATTCGACGGCCATGCTCCTTGGGATGCTGGAACGCGGGATGCAGATCGACTGCATCCTGTTCTGCGACACCGGCCTTGAGTTCCCTGCCATGTATGCCCATCTTGAGAAACTGGAGAAGGACACGGGCAGGCAGATCACCCGCATAAGGGCGGAACATTCCTACGAATACCTGATGTTTGATGCCCCGGTGCGGCGCGGCCCGGATTCGCCGATTGTCAGGAGGTATGGCGCGGGCAGCCTTGGCTACGGGTGGCCGGGGCCGAGGCAGCGGTGGTGTACGACACGGCTGAAGGATATGCCGAGGGAGAAGTTCCTCCGGGGGCTGCGGAAGCAGTACCGCGTGAAGGAATACATCGGGATAGCCGCCGATGAGCAGTACCGCCTGGAACGGGAAAGGAACCAGAACCCGGACCATGTGCATCCGCTGGTGGAATGGGGAATGTCGGAAGCAGACTGCCTGCAGTACTGCTATGAACGCGGGTATGACTGGAACGGGCTGTATAAGCAGTTCAGGCGGGTGTCCTGCTGGTGCTGCCCGCTGCAGTCACTGCCGGAGCTGAGGCAGCTATACCACAGCCACCCTGCATTATGGGGGAAACTGAAAGAATGGGATAGGCGGACATGGCGAAAGTTCCGTGCCGATTATTCCGTGGAAGAACTGGAAAAACGCTTTGATTTTGAGGACGGATGGCAGAAAGCCGGGAAGCCCCTCAGAAGCAGGGCGTTTTTTTCTGCCCTGAAAAGGAGGCTGGAAACGGAAAATGGAAAAGATTAAATTAACACTCGGCAGCCTGTTCGACGGCAGCGGGGGCTTCCCGCTCGCCGGCCTGCTTGCCGGGATACAGCCGGTATGGGCTTCAGAAATTGAGCCGTTTCCTATCCGTGTTACCACGAAGCGGCTGCCATTTGTAGAGCATTTAGGTGATATCAACAGCATCCGTGGGGATGAAATAGAGCCGGTGGACATCATCACCTTCGGCTCGCCCTGCACCGATATGTCGGTGGCGGGAAAGCGGGCGGGGCTTGGCGGGAAGCAGTCCAGCCTGTTCTACGAGGCAGTCAGGATCATAAAGGAAATGAGGTGTGCGACAGATGGGAAATATCCAAGGTTCATCGTATGGGAGAACGTGCCGGGAGCCTTCTCATCCAACAAAGGGGAGGACTTCCGCTGCGTCCTCGAAGAAGTCTGCTCTGTCAGGGATGAAGGCGTTTCTGTTCCTGGACCTCCGAAGGGGAAGTGGCCAAACGCGGGGGAAATCGTGGGTGACGGATACTCCGTGGCCTTCAGGCAGATCGATGCGCAGCTGTGGGGAGTCCCCCAGAGAAGGAAACGCATCTACCTTGTCGGGGATTTTGCAGGGTGGGGTGCCGGAAAAATACTATTTGAGTCCGAAGGCGTGTCTGGGTATTCTGCGGAGGGCTTCCGCGCGTGGCAAGGAGCTTCCCGCCATACTGAGGAAGGCGCTGGAGCGGCAGGCGGCGTCCGGGGAGTAGTGGCCTGCCTCTGTGACCAGGGCGGGCAGAGGATGGATGTGATGGAGGACATGGCCTGCACCCTGCGGGCGGAGGCGCACCATCCGCCGTGTGTCCTGGATGCGGCGGGGTTCTGCACGGAGCATTCCGCACAGGCGCGGGGCATCGGCTATGAAGAGGAAACCTCGCCCACGCTCCGTGCCGGGACGGTGCCTGCGGCGGTGGCTCTTGAGAACCACCCGGCAGACAGCCGCGTGAAGCTGTCGGGGGACGGCAAAGTCCAGACGCTGACTTCCCGGATGGGGACGGGCGGCGGCAATGTCCCGATGGTGATGGATGCGGAAACGCCCAAGACGCTGAAAATCCGTGCAGGGGGAGGCTCTGGCGGGAAAGGGCCGATTATACAGGAGGACAGGTCGGCGACGCTTTCCTGCAATAACGACCAGACGGTGTTCGTGCCGGTGCAGGCATACGGCATCTGCTCCAAGGACAGCAACGCCATGAAGTCGGATAATCCCCACAGCGGATTTTATGAGGCGGCAACTGCCCGGACGCTGGATGGGAACGGAGGAAATCCATCCTGCAACCAAGGTGGGATCGCCGTTGTGGAGCCGGAGGGGATGTCCGCGTTCCACATCAACCAGAGGGACGAGGTCATCGACCTGCATGGGAAATCCGGGGCATTGATGGCGACCCGCAATATGCAGATGCAGACTTTCGTCCTCCAGGGCTCCATGATCGGGCGGGGCGACAAAAACGGGCCGCAGGGCAGCGGCATCAATGAGGATGTGGCTTTTTCCCTCACGGCCGCAGACCGCCACGCCGTGGCGCAGCCGACCTACTGCACCAGCAAGAATTCCCATTTCACGCGGGCGGAGAAGGAGCTGGCGAACACGCTGGTGGCTACGGATTATAAGGACCCGCCCGTCATCAACGATGTGAAGGAGGAGCCGGACTATATCGTGAGGAGGCTGACGCCCACGGAATGCGCGAGGCTGCAGGGCTTCCCGGACTGGTGGTGTGACGGCCTTGGCACGGAGAACCCCGCAGAGGATGAGCTTGCGTTCTGGCGGGAGGTCTTTGAAACACACCGGAAGGTCATGGGGACTTCCAAAAAGCCGAAGACCGACAGGCAGATACTGAAATGGCTGAAAGACCCCCACTCGGATAGTGCCGAATACAAAATGTGGGGGAATGGCATCGCGCTCCCGAACGCATATTTTGTGCTTGCGGGCATTGTGTACTACGCACAGTTCCCGGACTTTTTATTGTGACATTTTTCCTGCGGTTTCCCTTGCTATTTTTACCACTTTGAGTGATTAATGTAGTACCACAAAAAAAGGAGGCAAACAGCATGGAAAGAAGATTCAACGCAACAGGGGAACGCAGGAAAGAGATGGTAAAGGTTATTTCCGGGATTGTCGGGATGAAGGCGGTCTACATGAGGATGCCGACCTGCGCATACGCCATCAGCAATTTTACGGTCAGCAAAGAAGGAACCCTGGTCTGGGATGAACGCACGGACAGCGGTACGGTGGAAAAGGTCCTGGCAGGGCTGGCGCAGGCGGGATTCACGGCAGAGCCGGAGGAAACCGCAGAGGCACAGGCAGAGCCGCAGGATTCCGCAGAAGAAGCGGCAGAGGCACAGATGGAGCCGGAGGCTCCCACGGAAGAACCGCAGGAAACGGCCGCAGGTGCGCTGGAGACGGCAGAAGTGGAAGCAGCCGAAGAACCGCAGGAGGGCATCGGGCTTACGGTGTCGCTGCCGAGGGAGTCCTTCACGGACGCCGCCCTGGAGAACCTGCACAGGCTGGTGGACGCCAAGGCCGCCCTGATCAAAAAGGCGCTGGCGGTCGAAAGCCTCCCGGTGGAGGCGGATGAGGAGAAGGTTTCCTTCCCCTGGTTCGCTGACGGGCAGGATGGCGATGCGGCGAAGGCATACACGCATTTCATCACCGCCCTCTGCGACATGGCGCGGAAGCAGAAGCGCGTCACGGCGAAGGAGCGGCCGGCGGACAACGAGAAATACGCCTTCCGGTGCTTCCTGCTCCGGCTCGGATTCATCGGGGAGGAATACAAGGGCGAGCGGAAGGTCCTGCTGAAGAACCTTTCCGGCAACGGCAGCTTCAAGAGCGGGGCAAGGAAGGGGGCGGCAGATAATGACATTTCCGAGTAGGGAGATCGTGGAGCGCGTCCGCAGGGAGTACCCTGCGGGGACGCGGGTGGCTTTGGTCAGGATGGAAGACTGCCAGGCCCCGCCGATTGGGACGGAGGGCGTGGTGGAAGGGGTGGACGACACGGCTTCTTTGATGGTCCGCTGGAGCAACGGTTCGCACCTCCACGTCATCTACGGCGAGGACGAAGTCCGCAGGATATAGCGGCACTCGGAAGGGAGGCGGATGCGGAATGAAAAGCACGGACAGGAAAAAGAGGGTATGCCCCAGGTGCGGGCAGGCTTACTGCGGGAGGCCGGCAGTTTCACGGACGGATGGCAGGACATCCATATGCCCGGACTGCGGCACCAGGGAGGCGCTGGAAGGCATCGGTGTGGGCGCGGCGGAGCAGGAACAAATCCTTGGGGCCATCCACAGGTGTTACGGAAGGGGGCAGGAAGGATGAAGGCATACGGCAGGAACCTTCGGTGGATTGAGGACCACCAGTACGGGGATGAGATGCACACCGGGATTGCAATGCCTGCGTCCGGAAAAAGGCGCGGGCAGAGGCGGAGACGCTACAAGCGGCCGTTCAAAAAGTCGGAGCGGCAGCATTCCAAACACATGATCCGGAAAGAATTTGGCGGGGATTGCCCGCCATAAACTACACAGTTTCCGGCGCGGATATTTGTACAGTTTATGCCCGTAAATGACTTGATAATATGTGCTTTCAGAGCGAATATGTGTACTACCGAAAGGGAAAACAAAAAAGAAAACGGAGGTACATATTTATGAACAACACTTTAGCACAGGATTACGCAAGGGAACAGGAGATCAGGAGGCAGTACGATGCGGCGGACGCACAGGGCAGCAGCGAAGGGAAGGAAGCGGCAAGGGCCGCATACAAAGCCCTGACGGACAGCATCGCGGCAAAGGGGGAAGCTTATGCAAAGGTCTACCGGCTTTACTCAGGGGCGCAGGAGCGGGGCAACGCATACATCGACCTCAACGAAGTCATCTGGGACGAGAAGGTAAAAGAGACCATCGACGCCCTCCGGGAGAACGGGATCAGCCACTTCACCTTTTCCTCCGGCTGGAGCAGCGCGGTCGAGACGGCATGGCTCTTCACGCAGAACGGCTGCCGGCTGGAAGGGCTGGTGGAGATCAACAGCCCGCACAAAGCATTCGGCTCGGAGGAATACGAAAAGGCGCACGGCTACCTTTTCAGCATTGGATAAGGGGAGGGGAGCAGGAAGGCTCCCCTCCTGCCAGTCCGGGGAATCCTGCAGTCAGAAAAGTACACAGATCCCGGTGCAGATGTTTGTGTACTTTATGTTTCCGAATCCGCTTGCTATTACTGGCAGAAAGAGCGAATATGTGTACTACCGGAAGGGAAAACAAAAAAGAAAACGGAGGACACAGACCATGAAAAAACACGAGATCAACTTTTTGGAAACCACCACAATCGAACACCTGCAGGAGAAGATCCCTTCCTGCTACGGGGCAGCCGTAACCTTTGGGGAGAAGGTGCTTGCCACCATGGTGAACTGGAAGGGGCAGTACGAAGCCGCCACCTACGAGTTCATCGAAACGCCGGAGGAGACGGGGCTTGGGGACATCGAGTGCAGGCTGAACCTCCTGGAGGTTGCGGACGAGACTTTCACGGACGGCGGCCACGCACTGGCCTGGGCATTGAAAGCCGCAGAGTGAAAAAACGGAACATTCCAAGAACGGAGCCGGAAGGCTCTGTGTCTTGTAGCGATAGATTACGGCTTGCCATAGGCAAGCCAATTTTTATGCCATCTTCTGGAGGTGATGCCAATGGCGATGCGGAAACTGAAAAAATACAGGCCGACGAAGTTCAGGGCGAAGGACAGCCGCTATGATTCCGATGCCGCCGATTTTGCCGTGATGTTCATCGAGAGCCTCTGCCACACCAAGGGGACATGGGCGGGGAAGCCCTTTGAGCTGATCGACTGGCAGGAGCAGATCATCCGGGATGTTTTCGGCACTCTGAAACCGAACGGCTACCGGCAGTTCAACACGGCTTACGTGGAAATACCGAAGAAGCAGGGGAAGTCGGAGCTTGCCGCCGCCGTGGCGCTGCTCCTGACCTGCGGGGACGGGGAGGAACGTGCAGAGGTGTATGGGTGCGCCGCCGACCGTCAGCAGGCAACCATCGTCTTTGACGTGGCGGCGGATATGGTGCGGATGTGTCCCGCCCTTTCCAAGCGGGTGAAGATACTCGCCTCGCAGAAGCGGATCATCTACACGCCTACCAATTCCTTCTACCAGGTGCTTTCGGCAGAGGCGTATTCCAAGCACGGTGGTGTTAGTATATAAGTGTGGACAGGAAAAGTTGAACAATCTATACTATCAAGTGAAAGAGCAAAGGAGATGTTCAGCATGGCGAAAAACCAAAAATCCTACACCCCGGAATTCAAGCAGCAGATCGTGGATCTGTACAATGCCGGAGGAACTTCGTATCCACAACTGGAACG
>CAJTFD010000039.1 GCA_910575625.1 Clostridia bacterium | reverse complement strand
AGGGCAATCTTTGAATATATAGAGGGCTGGTATAACCGCAAACGAATCCATAGTGCAATTGGTTATATGACACCTCAGCAAAAGGAGGATGAGGAACTCAAAAAAGCAGCATAATCTTTCGACTTTTTTTGTCCAAAGTATTGACATAGATCCAGGTACATACGCCAAGTGAAAACCTCCTTTCTCTGGGTTTGGTGTTGCTGTAATTTTCCATAAGGGTAATCAAGGCAAAGGTCAATCTATGCCCTTTGCCCGCCCGTATTATATGGGGGTTATCCGCGTCAAGGTCGGGTCGTATTTTCGCCGCTTCGCTTTGAAAATCTCCACCCTGCCCTTGACACGCCGCTAATGCGCGGAAAAAATCGACTTCGCCAGTGCGCCGGATTTGAACAGGGAGAAACAGAGGATAACGGTATAGGCTGCAAGGGAGAATATCGCGCTGTGCAGATTGTCCGCTATTATCATGTTGTTCACCAGTACGGCGTAAATGCCGACGCATATCATAATGAGGAAGCCTTGAAAACCGATAGCGAACAGGGATTTTAGGTAGTTGTTTCCTATCTGCCCCCATTCCCGGGTCGTCATAGTTGCAAACGGGATAGGCGATACCGAACAGTAAAGGTAAATTTCTATCATGCGCCCGTAGAGGATAACGGTTATCAGTACGGACATGATTTTCATGCACAAGCTCACAAGGCTTGTTTCCATGACAAGTAAGAGCAGTTCGGGGATTTCCATAGCGTCAAGCCCGCTCTGCATGGAAGCAAGGGCGGCGGCAACATCAATCTCTGTGCTGCCGCCGATTACCCCCGCCGCGCCGGAAACAACGTGCTGCGCCATATCGAACACCGCCATAGTGATGTCAAAGGTGTGCGTCACAAGGTAGACTGCCACAAACGCCTTGAACACCCACTTGAAGAACATGGAAGTGTCAACGTCGTGCATATTGTTCTTTTCCGTTACCATGCTGATAAGCTCATAGCATAGGACGTAGGTAATGACAAGCCCCGCAATGGGTACGATTACATTCTCACTAAGCGTCTGTATCATGGAGAATATATTTGCGTTCCACCCTTGCGGGGTCTGCCCTACCTCTGCGGCGATAGTGCCGACTTTCTCGTTTACGTCCCCGAACATAGTTGACAGATTACCGTTTATGGCTCCTATGAGGATTTCCTTTATCCATTCGTTAATCGCGTCAAGTATGCTCTGCATAAGCCTTTACCCGCGCTTCTTAACCGAACAAGCCGGAAAGCAGCGGTACAAGGGTCATGCCGATAAGGGCAACGCCGCCGCCCGCCATAAGCTGTGTTATCCCCAATTAGTAGGAACAATACAGCTTTCTGGCGGGCGGCGGCACGTCAAGAAATATATATGGAGTTTTTAAAGAATCCCCCGGAGCGGGGAGCGGTCAGCCTGTGACCTGCTCCACTTCCGGTATGGGTTTGAGATTAAAATGAATTTCGATAGAAATGTGTCTTGTCTTATCTCTGTCTATGGTTTCATGGACAACGATTTCTTTAATCAGGCGGTTTAAGGTGGAAGTGTCCAGCTCGTTGATGTCCCGGTATTCCTGTATGGATTCCACCCACTGCCTTGCGTCCACGGCAAGCCGGATTTCATCGGCAAGGCGTTTCCGGCCTTCCTCAACCTTGGCTTTTAATTCCGCCTGTTCCTTCTGCGTCTTTTCCAGCAGGAGATTGAAGTTTTCTTCTGTGATTCGTCCGGCTACCATATCCTCATAGAGCCGCAATACCATCTTTTCCAGCACTTCAATCCGTTCTTCGTCTTTGGCAAGGGTGCGCTCCATCGCTTCCCGCTGGTCTTTCTGCTCGGTCTGGCAGGTGTCGGTCAGCCGTCCGGCCACCGCTTCGCTGTCGGTCAGGGCAGCGGCGGCGCACTCCCGTATTTTGTTCAGAACAAGAGAATAGAGCGTGTCAAACTCAACCCGGTGCTGTGTGCAGTGCTGCTTCCCATAGGCATTGTAGGTCTTACAGGAGAAAATACGCTTCGGGAACTTCTCATGCGTGGTGCGGATAGTGAGAGCCTTTCCGCACTCCCCGCATTTTATCAGCCCTGCAAAGAGGTTGATTTCCCCGGATTTGCCCGGTCGCTGGCGGGATTTCAGTTTTTCCTGCACAATCGCAAAGTCCTTTTTGTCCACCAGCGGCTCATGCGTCCCCTCCACCACAATCCAGTCCTCCGGCTTCTTATCCCGGATAGTGCCGATTTTAAAGCGGTACTCGGTCTTTTGGGAAGCGATTGCGCCGGTGTAGACGGGATTCATCAGGATTTCCTTAATCACGGAGAAGTCCCACACGTACCGCCCGTTTTCCGGGTCTTTCTTTTCCCATTTGGTGCGGATGTTCCGGTGTCCCCGCTTCCGGTTCCACCATGTCGGGCAGGGGTGCTTTTCTTCCTCCAGCCTGCGCCGGATGTAGTTGGGGCCGTGCCCGTCCAGCGCATACCCGAAAATCAGCCGGACAACCGGGGCGGTTTCCCCGTCAATGAGAAGGTGGTTCTTGTCCTCCGGGTCTTTCTTGTAGCCAAACGGGGCGATACAGCCGGTGAACTGGCCTTTCTGCGCCTTCAGCACATAGGAAGAATGGACTTTCTTGGAAATATCCTTGCTGTACATCTCATTGAACACAGGTTATTGGGGAAAGGGAAAGCAAACAGGCAAAAATCCAGTATTCATGCGGGTTTGCGGCGAGATGGCTCTCAAAAGCTAACCTCACAAAAGACAGATTATTGCACAATCACATATCGTTTCTAAGGGAGAATGTTGATTCCGGTCACATTCTCCCTTTTTTCATACCAAGAAACGAGGTGATTATCTTGAACACGCAAATCATCGCCATCGCCAATCAAAAGGGAGGTGTGGGCAAAACCACAACCTGTGCCAACTTAGGGATTGGGCTGGCACAGGCCGGAAAGAAAGTGCTTCTCATTGACGGGGACCCGCAAGGGAGCCTGACCATCAGCCTGGGCAATCCCCAGCCGGATAAGCTGCCCTTTACCCTCTCTGACGCAATGGGCCGCATCCTGACCGATCAGCCGGTCCGCCCCGGCGAGGGGATTCTGCGCCACCCGGAGGGCGTGGACCTGATGCCGGCGGATATTCAGCTGTCCGGCATGGAGGTGTCGCTGGTAAACGCTATGAGCCGGGAAACGATTCTGCGGCAATATATGGACAGTGTAAAGGGGCAGTATTCCCATATCCTCATAGACTGCCAGCCCTCCCTGGGTATGCTCACCGTCAACGCGCTGGCTGCCGCTAACCGGATCATAATCCCCGTCCAGGCGGAGTACCTGCCCGCCAAAGGGCTGGAACAGCTGCTCTCTACGGTGAACAAGGTCAAGCGGCAGATCAACCCGAAACTGCAAATAGACGGTATTCTGCTGACAATGGTGGACAACCGCACCAACTTCGCCAAAGAGATTGCCGCCCTGCTGCGGGAAACCTACGGCAGCAAAATCAAGGTGTTCGGAACCGAGATTCCCCATTCTGTCCGGGCAAAGGAAATCAGCGCAGAGGGCAAGAGCATTTTCGCCCATGACCCAGGCGGCAAAGTAGCGGAGGGTTACGCAAATCTGACTAAGGAGGTGTTGAAACTTGAAAAGCAGCGCGAAAAAAGTAGAGCTGGCATCGGTCGATGATCTGTTTTCCACCGAGGAAAGCCGCGCCGATGCAGGGCGGGAAAAGGTGGTAGAAATTCCTTTAAGCGAGCTGCACTCGTTCAAGGGCCACCCATTCAAAGTCAAAGATGATGATGCCATGATGGAAACCGCCGACAGCATCCGGCAGTACGGCGTTCTGGTCCCGGCGATTGCCCGTCCTGACCCGGAGGGCGGCTATGAGCTGGTAGCCGGACACAGGCGGCATCGGGCCAGTGAACTGGCAGAGAAAGAAACCATGCCGGTGATTGTCCGGGATTTGGACGATGACGCCGCCACGATTATCATGGTTGACAGCAATTTACAACGGGAAAGCCTGCTCCCCAGCGAAAGGGCCTTTGCCTACAAGATGAAGTTAGAAGCTATGAAACGGCAAGCAGGTCGGCCCTCCAAAGAAAATTGTTCCCAAGTTGGGAACGATTTTGGGAAGAAGTCCAGCGAGGTTCTGGCGGAACAGGTCGGTCAGAGTAAAAACCAGATTTTCCGCTACATTCGCCTGACCGAGTTAATCCCCGAACTGCTGAACATGGTGGACGAAAAGAAAATTGCCCTGAACCCGGCCTATGAGCTGTCCTTTCTCAAAAAAGAAGAACAGACACAGCTTTTGGACGCGATGGACAGCGAACAGGCCACCCCCTCCCTTTCCCAAGCCCAGCGGCTCAAAAAATTCAGTCAGGAGGGGCGTTTATCCATAGATGTAATGCGGGCGATTATGGGCGAGGAAAAGAAAAGCGATCTGGACAAGGTGACGTTTACCTCCGACACCCTGCGGAAGTATTTTCCCAAAAGCTACACCCCTGCCCGGATGCAGGAAACCATCATCAAACTGCTGGAACAGTGGCAGAAAAAGCGTCAGAGAGATCAGGAACGCTGAAAGGAGCGCCTATGAGAGATCACGTTGCCAGGGAGTTAAAGGGCCACAACATACTGGCTGTGGAACGGTTTCAGGATAAGACCCGCTGGATGGTGGAGTTTTCCGTCCTGCGGCCCCGCACCGCCTACGGCGCACCCGGCGATGAAACGCGCCTGTTTCTGGACGAGGACGGCTACCAGGCCGTTCTCGCCAGCCAGAAACGCCGGGACATCAAAATCAAACGGTATGCCCGCGTCATTGAGGGGCATATCCTGGACTTCAAGCCCAAAAAGAAACGCCACCCGTAAACCCGACAAATTGAGAGGAAGGAATGAATATGTGTACCGTTAAGGAAATCAGAGAAGCCATCCGGGAGGACTGCCGCTCCCAGCGCAACATGGAAACCATTGAGATTGACCGGATTTTTCAAACCCTGACGTTTCCGCAGTTAGAGAGCCTGTTTGACAAACCGCCCATGCCGCCGTTTTTTCACCGGTACAGGCAGAAGTCAGCCAGCAAATGAACGCCGCAATTCTTTTTACGGGATTGTGGCTTTTTTCATGCCCTGGGAAACGAAAGGAGTGCAGAAAATGGCCGTTTTTCGCGTAGAACGCACACAGGGATACACCGTTATGAGCAACTATCATCTGCGGGACAAGAGCCTGAGCCTGAAAGCAAAGGGCCTGCTGTCCCAGATGCTCTCGCTGCCGGAGGATTGGGACTACACCCTTTCCGGCCTGGCTGTTATCAACCGGGAAAGCAAGGACGCGATCCGCTCCGCAGTCAATGAGCTGGAAAAGGCGGGGTACATCAAGCGCCGCCAGACCACCGACGCGGGCGGCAAGTTCAGCGCCAACGAGTATGTGATTTATGAGCGTCCGGTAACAGAGGAACCAGAGGAACCGCCGGCCCAACCGTTGTTGGAAAAACCGTTGTCGGGTTTTCCGACAACGGATAATCCGTCAACGGGAAAACCGTCAACGGAAAATCCAACGCAAATAAATATAGAGAAATTAAATACCCAAAAATCAATTACTGACGGATCAATTACCGATTCCCTTCCCTTCCGGGGAACGGCGGCAAAGCCACCGGAACCGAAACGAAGGGAAACGATGTCGCTCACAGAGATGGAAAGTTATCGGGAGCTGATTTTGGAGAATATCGAGTATGACTGCCTCAAACAGCGGTTTGGGACCTACCGGGAGGATTTGGACGAGATTGTGGAGCTTCTGGTGGAAACCGTCTGCGCGAAGCGTAAGACCACCCGGATTGCCGGGGCGGACTTCCCCCATGAGGTGGTGCGTTCCCGCTTCCTGAAGCTGGACAGCTCCCACATCGAGTTTGTCATGGACTGCCTGCAAAAGAACACCACCGAGGTACGGAACATGAAACAGTACCTTTTGACGGTGCTGTTCAACGCGCCCACCACCATGAGCAACCATTACACCTCACAGGTCAACCACGATATGTACGGCGGCTTCTGAAAGCTGGCCGTTTTTGTCTGCCCGGAACTGCCGGGAGAAAGGAATCTGTTATGAAACGACCGCTTGCGTATATCACCGCTCCCTGGAGCAAGAACCCCCATGAAAACGCGGCAAACGCCGCCAGCTACTGCCGCCAGGTGTATGACGCCGGATATTCCCCGGTCTGCCCTGTTTTGTTCCTGCCGCTGTTTTTGAAAGATGAAATCCCCCAGGAACACAAGGACGGGATCGACATCGCCAGAGATTACCTGCGCCGCTCCCATGTGCTGGTGGTCTGCGGGCACTCGACCGATGAAACGGTCAAAAACGATATTGCCACCGCGGAACGCCTGCGGATCACCGCCACCACGCTGGACGGGATTCTGACGGTGAAAGGCCAGGGCCGGGAGAAAGGAGGCGCACACCATGCCTGAAAAAAAGACCATCGGCCAGCTGATGGAGGAAATGCGGCTTAAAGCCGGGGCGCGGGAGTATTCCGGCCATAGTTACATGGACTTAAACCGGTTCGCGGAGGACACCCGGCACATGATTATTTTTGATACCCTGACCGCTGATTCCCCTGTTGGCTGGAAAGGGGAACGCAGCCGCGCCTTTCTCACCGAGGAGGGATATAAAAAGTCCCTGGAACGCCAGGAACAGGGGCATATCAGGATTGTGAGCCACGCGAAGGTCCGAAACGGAAACCTGCGCTATGACCGGCAAGACCAGCTCCGATAGAGAAACCATGCAGAAAATCCATAGAGAGGAGGCGAAACACCCATGCAGGACGAAGTGGAAAGCAAAACCCTGACGCTCATTGTCAGCGGCACAAAGTTCACCGGCAGGCTGTTCAAAGCGGCGATTATGAAGTATCTGGCGCACCTGAAGGAGCAAAAGATGCAGAAACAGCGGGAAAAGGGCGCGGAGGTCAAGCCCCAGGGAAAGCAGACGGTGAAGCAGCTCATCGGGCAGAACCAGGGCGTGTCCAATCTTGAGATCACAGACCCCTCCATCAAGGCGTTTGAACGGGTTGCCCGGAAGTACGGCGTGGATTACGCGGTAAAGAAGGACCGCAGCTGCTCCCCGCCCAAGTACCTGGTCTTTTTCAAGGCCCGCGATGCGGACGCGCTGACCTCGGCATTTACCGAGTACACCCAGAAGAAGGTCCGCAAGGCGTCCCGCCCGTCTGTGCTGGCGAAGCTGAACCAGTTCAAGGAGCTGGTGAAAAACGCGGTGGTGGACCGCACAAAGCGAAAGGAGCTGGAACGATGAAAAGACCATTGAACATCAAGAAGCTCGTTTTGCTGAACCTGCCCTATATCCTGATGGGGCTGTTTTCCACCAACTTCGGGGAGGCGTGGCGGATGGCCCAGGGCGCGGACGCTTCGGAAAAGGTATTGTCTTTGATCTCCGTCCTTCCGGCGGCGCTTGGAAGTTTCTGGCCCAGCTTTCACCCGCTGGACCTGCTGGTCGGGCTGTGCTGCGGCGCGGCGCTCCGGCTGGCTGTTTACCTGAAAGGCAAAAACGCCAAGAAGTACCGCCCGAATATCGAGTACGGTTCCGCGAGATGGGGAAATTCCCAGGACATCGCCCCTTATGTCGATCCGGTATTCCAGAACAATGTAATCCTCACCCAGACGGAACGCCTTACCATGAGCAGCCGCCCCAAGGACCCCAAGACCGCCCGCAACAAAAATGTGCTGGTCATCGGCGGTTCCGGCTCCGGCAAGACCCGCTTCTGGCTCAAGCCCAACCTGATGCAGCTCCATAGCTCGTATGTGGTTACTGACCCAAAAGGTACAATCCTGATCGAATGTGGAAAGCTGCTCCAACGGGGCGCGCCCAGGCTGGATAAGGACGGAAAGCCCATGAAGGATAAGAACGGCAAAACTATCTATGAACCGTACCGGATCAAGGTGCTGAATACCATCAACTTCAAAAAATCCATGAAATACAATCCTTTCGCCTATATCCACAGCGAAAAGGACATTTTGAAGCTGGTGACGACCTTAATCGCCAACACCAAGGGCGAGGGGAAAGCCGGTGACGATTTCTGGGTCAAAGCGGAAACGCTGCTGTACTGCGCCCTGATTGGATATATCCACTACGAGGCCCCGGTGGAGGAACAGAACTTCTCCACCCTGATTGAGTTTATTAACGCGATGGAGGTCCGGGAGGACGATGAGGAATACAAAAACCCCGTTGACCTGATGTTTGACGCGCTGGAATCCGAGAAGCCCAACCATTTCGCGGTGCGGCAGTACAAAAAATATAAGCTGGCGGCGGGCAAAACCGCAAAATCTATACTGATTTCCTGCGGTGCGCGGCTGGCGGTATTCGATATTGCCGAGCTGCGGGAGGTCACAGCCTATGATGAGCTGGAACTGGACACCCTGGGGGACCGGAAAACCGCCTTATTTCTCATTATGAGCGATACCGATGACAGCTTTAACTTCCTGATTTCCATGTGCTATACCCAGCTGTTTAACCTCCTGTGCGAGAAAGCGGACGATGTGTACGGCGGCAGGCTCCCGGTCCATGTGCGCTGCCTGATTGACGAGTGCGCCAACATCGGGCAGATTCCAAAGCTGGAAAAGCTGGTAGCCACCATCCGAAGCCGGGAGATTTCCGCCTGTCTGGTATTGCAGGCGCAGTCCCAGTTAAAGGCCATCTACAAGGACAACGCCGACACCATCATCGGAAATATGGACACTTCCATCTTTCTGGGCGGCAAGGAACCCACCACCTTAAAGGAGTTAGCCGCCGCCCTGGGAAAAGAAACCATTGACACCTACAACACCGGGGAGAGCCGGGGACGGGAAACCTCCCACTCTCTCAACTATCAGAAATTGGGCAAAGAACTGATGAGCCAGGATGAGCTTGCGGTTATGGACGGGGGAAAATGTATCCTCCAGCTGCGGGGCGTCCGCCCGTTTTTGTCGGATAAATATGACATCACCAGGCACCCCAATTTCCAGTACACTGCCGACGCGGACGATAAGAACGCCTTTGACATTGAAGCGTTTTTGTCCACCCGGCTCAAACCAAAACCCAACGAGGTCTACGATGTGTTTGAAGTTGACGTAGACACCGAGGGCGAATAATCCCGTTCCGCAAGAAAGGAGTGATTTTATCTACCCGCCAGGGTCCCTGAAACCTGCCTCGGTTGAGGCCATTGGCGTACAAAGCGGACAGCTCAACAAAAAAATGAAGAAGGAGGATAGCCGGAATCGAGCCGCCCAAAACGCAGGGCGGTTTTGTTGTCCGGCTTTTGTATGCCTATGAACCAACACTAACCACAAAGCGATTCCGGCTAAATTAAAGTATGGAATTTTTCAACAGCGCAATCGACGTTTTGCAGACCCTCGTTATCGCACTGGGAGCCGGCCTTGGAATCTGGGGCGTCATCAACCTGCTGGAAGGTTACGGCAATGATAACCGTGCGACACGTTCGTAACTGAAAAGGTTACGCACTAAGTTGAAAGGCTAAAAAGCCTGAAATCTTAGGAGAACTGACAATCCGATGGGTGGAATGACAGGGTAACGCCTTGAAACGCCCACACTGATACTCCGATTGGCGGCGGTATGCAACTGCTTAACCGTCAAAAGCTCGGTGAAGTCGGCAGAGAGTGACCGTAAGCGGGATTTTCCCGCACGAAACCTGTCCAGAGGTGGATGGCGTCACCTATATGCCGGGTGTCGGATACTCATGGTGAGAATGTATGAAAATACTGGCGTACTTCCGAATGTACGGGTCTAAACGTTTGGATTTGTCGAAAGGCAATTTCCCATTAAATTGGGGTGTCCGTGGATTAGTAAGACTGGTTGTTATGAACGTCCACATACCGTTACAGGCGGTAAGGTTCTTTGAACTGGGCACAGGCTTAGAGGAAGCACCTAAAAGTATTCAATGATAGGATTGTTGGAACGTGGTAAACCGGGACGTGGATGATAAAGCTGTTGCAGGCTGACGTCACGCTGGTAAGGAAAAGCGGAAACCAGCAGGAAATGCTGGTATATCAGTTATGATATTCCATTACTGCTATAACTTATCTTAATCCCGGTGAAAGTGGTGGCACAGTACCTATGAAGCGGGAATAAAAAACCCGTGGAGGGATAGCCACCAGTCGGATTTAGAATCAAATCTGAAAACATAACAAACACAGCTTCGAGTATGACAAAGAAAATCCTAACCGAAAGGGGTGGGTGCCTGTGTTGACTTCGGAGCAGCAAAAGCACAAACCGAAACAAAGCAAAATCCGCTATACGGAGTATTATGACCTTCAAAGCATCTTTGACAGTCTATATGCTGACAGTCTGAACGGCAAGACCTTTCAGAACCTCATGCGCCTAATTGCAAGTGAGGAAAACATCAAACTGGCTTATCGGACAATCAAGGGCAACAAGGGAAGCGGTACTCCCGGCGTGGATAAGCGGACAATCAAAGACCTTGCCGCACTTCGCGAGGAACAATACGTCCGGCTTATCCAAAAACAGTTCAGTTGGTATACTCCCCACCCGGTTAAACGGGTGGAAATCCCCAAACCCAATGGAAAAACAAGACCGTTGGGTATTCCGACAATCGTTGACCGCATTGTACAGCAATGTATTTTACAGGTGCTTGAACCAATCTGTGAAGCAAAGTTCCATGAGCGTTCCAACGGCTTCCGCCCAAACCGCTCTACGGAACACGCCATAGCACAATGCTGTCGGCTCATGCAGATACAGCACCTTCATTATGCGGTGGATATTGACATTCAAGGCTTCTTTGACAATGTAAACCACGGGAAGTTGATAAGGCAGATGTGGGAAATGGGTATCCGGGATAAAAAGCTGCTGTGTATCGTCAAGCAGATGTTAAAGGCACAGGTGGTGCTTCCAGACGGAACGAGGACAACTCCGACCAAAGGAACGCCGCAGGGCGGCATTTTGTCGCCACTGCTCTCCAACATAGTGCTGAACGAGCTTGACTGGTGGGTGACTTCCCAGTGGGAGGAAATGCCTACCCATTACGAGTACAAAACCCGGCAGAACGCCCACGGTACAGATATTAAAAGTCACACCTACCGGGCGCTCAGGCGGAGCAGACTCAAAGAAATGTACATCGTGAGGTACGCTGACGATTTCAAAATCTTTTGCCGGAAACGGCAGGACGCTGAAAAGGCGTTTGAAGCAACGCGGCTATGGCTAAAAGACCGGCTCGGACTGGAAATCAGCCCGGAAAAGTCTAAAGTCATCAATCTAAAACAGCGGTATTCGGAGTTTTTGGGATTCAAGATGAAAGTCTACCCCAAAGGGAAAAAATACGTGGTCTGTTCACACATGAGCAATAAAGCCATAAAGCAGGCAAAGGGAAAAATATCTGCCGCTATCCGGGCGATACAGAATCCGGCAGATAACCGGGCGCAGTACATCGCTATTCAGCAATACAATTCCGTGGTTGCCGGACTGCATAACTATTACCGTCTGGCAACACACATCAGCGTAGATTTTCCAAAGCTGTCCTATGGACTGAAACTGCAAATGGCAAACAGGCTTCGGGAATTGACACCAAAAGGAAAACTGGAACGTGGATTCATTAAGGAACGATATGGAAAAAGTAAACAGCTAAGGTTTTTGAACGGACACCCTCTCATTCCAATGGGATATGTCCAAACAAGAAACGCCCAGCACAAAAAGAAAACCGTCAATCGGTACACGCCGGAGGGACGGGCAGAAATCCATAAAAATCTTGGTATCAATACCGATACGATGATATGGCTCATGCAAAACCCTGTGTTGGACAAAACGATTGAGTTTGCAGACAACCGGATTTCTCTGTTTGCGGCTCAATATGGGAGGTGCGCCATAACTGGCGTTGACCTTATGCCTTATGACATTCGCTGTCACCATAAAGTAGCGCTTGAAAACGGCGGGACAGATGAATACAGCAACCTTGTTCTTGTAACCGAAGCAGTACATATCTTAATCCATGCCACCTTGGAAGAAACAATACAGAAGTACCTAAAGGAACTCCAACTGAACAAAAAACAACTGGAAAAACTGAATAAACTGCGAAAACTGGCGGGAACGCCTGTAATCGCATAACAAATCTTTTAAAGCTGTAACGAAGTGTGTAAGTTATGTTTAAAACGAACAATTTCTAAATTCGATGGGGCGCCGTGTGCGGTGAAAGCCGCATGCACGGTGCTAAGCGGGGGAAAAGCCGGAAACATTTGAAACTGTAGGCTTACCTATCGCAATCAGGCGCGAAAAGCCAGGGCATGAAGCAGCTCATGGCGGGCGGCGGCGTTGCCCTGATCGGCATGGTGCTTGTACCCCTGCTCTCCGGTCTGTTCGGCTAATCCCCGCACCGGAAACAACCCATACCTTTGCCCCTCCCGCAGACGCGGGAGGGGCGGAAAGGAGGTAGCACTGTATGGATTTTCTGCTGGATGCAATCACCACCTGGCTGAAAGAAATGCTGGTGGGCGGCATAATGAGCAACCTTTCCAGTATGTTCGATTCGGTCAACAACCAGGTGGCGGACATATCGGGGCAGATCGGGCAGACGCCCCAGGGCTGGAACGCGGGTATTTTCAGCATGGTACAAAGCCTTTCGGAAACGGTCATTCTCCCCATAGCAGGCGTGATCCTGGCCTTTGTAATGACGCTGGAGCTGATTCAGATCATCACCGACAAGAACAACTTCCACGATATTGAAACCGCTGTGTTTTTCAAGTGGATTTTCAAGACCGCCTGTGCCATCCTCATTGTCACCAACACCTGGAATATCGTGATGGGCGTATTTGATGTGGCCCAGGGCATCGTGGCCCAGGCTTCCGGCGTCATCGGCGCGGATGCTTCCATCGACATTTCCTCCGCGATGGCGGATTTGGAGCCAAGGCTCATGGAGATGGATTTGGGGCCGCTGTTCGGGCTGTGGTTCCAGTCCCTGTTTATCGGCCTTACCATGTGGGCGCTGACCATCTGTATTTTTATCGTCATTTATGGCCGTATGCTGGAAATATATCTCGTCACCTCGGTCGCGCCGGTCCCGATGGCCGCTATGATGGGCAGGGAATGGGGCGGCATGGGGCAGAATTACCTGCGCTCCCTGATGGCGTTAGGCTTTCAGGCGTTCCTCATCATGGTATGCGTGGCGATCTACGCGGTCCTGGTGCAGAACATCGCCACCGACGAAGATACGATTGCCGCCATCTGGTCCTGTGTGGGATATACCGTCCTGCTCTGCCTGACCCTCTTTAAGAGCGGCAGCATGGCAAAGGCGATCTTCCAGGCCCACTAACGAAAGGAGTGTGCAAAAATGGCTTATGTACCCGTACCCAAAGACTTAACGAAGGTCAAGACAAAGGTGGCCTTCAACCTCACCAAACGGCAGTTAGTCTGCTTTGGCGGCGGGGCGCTGATTGGCGTGCCGCTTTTCTTTCTGCTTCGGGGGCCAGCCGGGAACAGCGCCGCCGCCCTGTGCATGATGCTCGTTATGCTGCCCTTTTTCCTGCTGGCGATGTACGAGAAGAACGGCCAGCCGCTGGAAAAAATCATCGGAAATATGCTCCGGGTATCCTTTCTCCGGCCCCGGCAGCGCCCCTACCAGACCAACAACTTCTATGCCGTATTGGAGCGGCAGGACAAACTCGACAAGGAGGTGTATGACATTGTTTACGGCAAAGAAAAACCGGACCAACGGCAGAGCGCCGGAGGGCGAAGGGCCAGCGCCGGTGAAAAAGAAGCTCTCCCGCGCGGATCGGAAGCAGATCGAAGCCGCCATTTCCCGCGCCAACCGCACTGACCAGAAGGGGATTTCCGCACAGGACAGCATCCCCTATGAACGGATGTGGCCGGACGGCATCTGCCGCGTGACCGGCTGCTACTATACCAAGACCATTCAGTTTCAGGACATCAATTACCAGTTGTCCCAAAACGAGGATAAGACCGCCATCTTCGAGGGCTGGTGCGATTTCCTCAACTACTTTGACAGCTCCATCCGGTTCCAGCTGTCCTTCCTCAACCTGGCCGCGTCCCAGGAAACCTTTGCCCGGTCCATCACCATCCCGCCCCAGGGGGATGATTTTGACAACATCCGCGGCGAGTACACCCAGATGCTGCAAAACCAGCTGGCAAAGGGGAACAACGGCCTGATTAAGACAAAATACCTGACCTTCGGCATTGACGCGGACAGCATCCGGGCGGCAAAGCCCCGGTTGGAACGGATTGAAACCGACCTGCTCAACAACTTCAAGCGGCTGGGCGTAGTGGCGGAGCCGCTGGACGGGCGGGCGCGGCTGTCCCAGCTGCATGGCGTATTCCACATGGACGAACAGGTTCCCTTTTCCTTTTCGTGGGACTGGCTGGCCCCCTCCGGCCTTTCCACCAAGGACTTCATCGCCCCCACTTCCTTTGAGTTCCGCACCGGCAGGCAGTTCCGCATGGGGAAAAAGTACGGCGCGGTCAGCTTTGTGCAGATTCTCGCGCCGGAATTGAACGACCGGATGCTGGCGGACTTTCTGGATATGGAAAGCTCCCTGATTGTCAGCCTCCATGTGCAGTCCTTAGACCAGGTAAAGGCCATCAAGACGGTCAAGCGCAAAATCACCGACCTGGACCGGGCCAAGATCGAGGAACAGAAAAAGGCGGTCCGGTCAGGGTACGACATGGACATCATTCCCAGCGACCTGGCTACCTACGGGAACGAGGCCAAAAAGCTGCTGCAGGATTTACAGAGCCGCAACGAGCGGATGTTCCTTGTGACCTTTCTGGTGCTGAATACGGCGGACACCGCCAGACAGCTGGGCAACAACGTGTTTCAGGCGTCCAGCATTGCGCAGAAGTACAACTGCCAGCTGGCAAGGCTGGACTTCCAGCAGGAGGAGGGGCTGATGAGCTGCCTGCCTTTGGGACAAAACCAGGTGGAAATCCAGCGGGGGCTGACTACTTCCAGCACCGCCATCTTTATCCCCTTTACCACCCAGGAGCTTTTCCAGAACGGGAAAGAGGCGCTGTACTACGGCATCAACGCCCTGTCCAACAACCTTATCATGGTGGACCGCAAGAAGCTGAAAAACCCCAACGGCCTGATTTTAGGCACTCCCGGCTCCGGCAAGTCCTTTTCCGCCAAGCGGGAAATCGCCAACTGTTTTCTGCTCACCACCGATGACATCATCGTGTGCGACCCGGAATCGGAGTACGCACCCCTTGTGGAGCGGCTGCATGGGCAGGTTATCAAGATTTCGCCCACCTCCGGGGACTACATTAACCCGATGGACCTAAACCTGGACTACTCGGACGATGAAAGCCCGCTGTCTTTGAAATCCGACTTCATTCTGTCGCTGTGCGAGCTGATCGTAGGCGGCAAGGAGGGCTTGCAGCCGGTCCAGAAAACCATCATCGACCGCTGTGTGCGGCTGGTCTACCATGATTACCTGAACGACCCCAGGCCGGAAAATATGCCGGTATTGGAGGATTTATACAACCTTCTGCTGACCCAGGAGGAAAAAGAAGCGCAGTACATCGCTACGGCGCTGGAAATCTATGTTTCCGGCTCCCTGAATGTGTTCAACCACCGGACCAATGTAAACATCGACAACCGCATTGTCTGCTATGACATCAAGGAGTTAGGCAAGCAGCTGAAAAAAATCGGTATGCTGGTGGTGCAGGACCAGGTGTGGAACCGCGTCACCATCAACCGCGCCGCCCACAAGTTGGATCTATGTCAATACTTTGGACAAAAAAAGTCGAAAGATTATGCTGCTTTTTTGAGTTCCTCATCCTCCTTTTGCTGAGGTGTCATATAACCAATTGCACTATGGATTCGTTTGCGGTTATACCAGCCCTCTATATATTCAAAGATTGCCCT
>CAJTFD010000038.1 GCA_910575625.1 Clostridia bacterium | reverse complement strand
TACCAATATTGCAGCTACGTTCACAAGGATAAACAAGGTGACAAATAAAACGAGAATGACCGCAGAGGTCAGAGAAAAATTAAGAAAAATCCATTTGAATACAGGCGAAGGGAGAACCTATGCCAAACGTTATGGAAAGCATGAACACCGTATTGTTGCAGAACAGATTCTTGGCAGGACATTATTGCCAGAAGAGGTTGTTCATCATATTGATGGCAATAAGCGTAACAATAGTCCAGAAAATCTGAGGGTATTTGAATCCCAAAGCGACCATGCAAAATTTCATGCGGAGTTCAGATGGTTCATAAAAGAACTTGAAAAATTGGATGCAGAGGGAGGTGATGCCTGATGAAGTTCGTACCACACAGTTATCAGAAATTTGCGATCGAATATATTGAAAGCCATCCGATAGCGGCTGTTCTGTTGGATATGGGCTTGGGTTGAGGGCAAGACAGGGATAACGCTGACGGCGGTGAATGACCTGATGTTTGACAGCTTTGAGGTCCATAAGGTGCTTGTGATAGCGCCCATCAGGGTGGCTTCATTCAGCTGGCCGGCAGAGATGGAGAAATGGGATCATCTGAAAGGGATGAGGTACAGCGTGGCAGTCGGCACGGCGGCGGAGAGGCTTTCTGCACTGAGACGGCAGGCGGACATTTACCTGATCAACCGTGAGAACGTGCAGTGGCTGGTTTCAGAGAGCGGCATCCCCTTTGATTTTGACATGGTGGTGATCGATGAGCTGTCATCCTTTAAGAACCACCAGACAAAACGGTTCAAGGCGCTGATGAAAGTGCGGCCGAAGGTGAAGCGTATCGTGGGGCTGACCGGGACGCCTTCCAGCAACGGGCTGATGGATCTGTGGGCGGAGTTTCGGCTGCTGGACATGGGGGAGAGGCTTGGGCGGTTCATCGGTCAGTACCGGACATCCTATTTCCGGCCGGATAAGCAGAACGGACAGGTGGTATTTTCCTATAAGCCGCTGCCGGGTGCGGATGAGCAGATTTACGGCAGGATATCCGACATCACCATTTCCATGAAGTCCACTGACCACCTGCGGATGCCGGAGCTTGTAAATTCCAGGTACACGGTGTACCTCTCCGAAAAGGAGCAGGAAAGATATGAGGAACTGAAAAAAGACCTTGTCCTGCAGCTGCCGGACGGGGACATCACAGCCGCCAATGCAGCATCCCTTTCCGGGAAGCTGTCGCAGATGGCGAACGGGGCCATATATACGGATACAGGGGAGACCGTTTCCGTCCATGAGAGGAAGCTGGATGCGCTGGAGGACATCATTGAAGCAGCGAACGGCAAGCCGGTATTGGTGGCTTACTGGTTCCGGCATGACCTGGAGCGGATCATGGGGCGGCTGCAGAAATTGAAAATCCCATATGACAGGCTGGACGTGGATGCCACCATCCGGAAATGGAATGTAGGGGAAATCCCAGTGGCGCTGATTCATCCGGCATCTGCCGGGCACGGCCTGAACCTGCAGGCGGGTGGTTCCACCCTTGTGTGGTTCGGCCTTACCTGGTCACTGGAATTATATCAGCAGACAGTGGCGAGGCTGTGGCGGCAGGGGCAGTCATCGGAGACCGTGGTGGTGCAGCACATCATCACGGATGGCACCATAGACGGGCGAATCATGAAGGCGTTGTCAGAAAAAGATAACATGCAGTCCGCATTGATCGATGCGGTGAAAGCGGAGGTGGGAGCGTATGGGTAAGTCAGGACAGGTGAGCACGGGAAAGGGCGGGGAATTTGATGGAAGAGGGTCTGCCGGGATGACAGCAAGGGAATATCTGTCCCAGGCATATTACCTGGACCAGAGGATAAACAGCAAGATTGAGCAGGTGGAGTCCTTGAATGACCTGGCGAGGAAAGCCGGGTGTGCCATCAGCGGGATGCCCAGGAACCCGGACCGGGCGGTGTCCTCCATGGCCAATGCCGTGGAAAGGATCGTTGACCTGCAGGCGGAGATCAATGCGGACATTGACAGGATGGTGGGACTGAAAACGGAAATCATGAAAGTGATCAGGCAGGTGGATGACCCGGAATTCCAGACGCTTCTGGAGAAGAGGTACCTGAACTTCCATACCTGGGGGCAGATCGCCGTGGACATGGGGTACAATGTAAGGCATCTGTACCGGATACATGACAGGGCGCTGCTGGAAATCAAGATTCCTGAAGTTGTCACTGGATGTCAGTAGATGTCAAAGGGGTATGTGTGGTAATGTTAAAGTGGCGAAAATGAAAAACGGGGAAGCCCGACGGGAGAAAATCCTGCCGGGCTTTTCCTATGCCTGGAAGGAGGCGGGGCAGATGCCGAGGAAACCAAAGCACCCATGCGGGTATCCGGGATGCCCGGAACTGACGGATGGCAGATATTGTGGGGAACATGCGGCTGCGATGAACCGGAGGTATGAGAAATACGGGAGGGATCCGGAGACGAAGAGACGGTACGGCAGGGCGTGGAAGAGGATACGTGACAGGTATGCGTCACAGCATCCGTTCTGTGAGCAGTGCCTGGAGAAGGGTGCGGCCGTGCCCGTGGAGGAAGTGCACCACAAGGTACCGCTGAGTGAAGGTGGCACACATGATGCAGGCAACCTGATTTCATTGTGCAAGTCGTGTCACTCGCGCATCCATGCGGAGCGCGGCGACCGGTGGGGCCGGTAGGGGGGGATGGAAATCTCCATGGCCCCTCCCCTGGGGAACGGGGCGGGGGTCACACGCACAAAAAGCGGAAATCAAACGGGGTATTATCCCCTGCGGGAGAGGGGTGAGGGAAATGGCAAAGGACGGGACTGCAAGGGGCGGCGCAAGGGCCGGGGCCGGGCGGAAGCCTAAGGCGCTGGCGGAGAAGATCGGCGAGGGCGGCAGCGCGGCGGTGATGGAGCTGCCGGAGCCGCCCGCGATTGACGGCGCGGATATGCCGCCGGTAAAGGATTACCTGAAAGCGGCGCAGAAAAGCGGGAAGGACCTCTGCGCGGCGGAGGTCTATGAGGAGACCTGGAGGTGGCTGAAGGAGCGTGGGTGCGAGAGGCTTGTGGGCGTGCAGCTTGTGGAGCAGTATGCCATGTCGGTGTCCAGGTGGATCCAGTGCGAGGAATGTATTTCCGAATACGGGTTCCTGGCGAAGCACCCAACGACAGGGAACGCCATTGCCTCGCCCTATGTCTCCATGTCCCAGCAGTATATGAAGCAGGTCAACCAGGTCTGGTACCAGATCTACCAGGTCGTGAAGGAGAACTGTTCCGTGGCATGGCAGGGGGCCACGCCGCAGGATGACGTGATGGAGCGGCTGCTCCGGGCAAGGAACGGGGTGTGACGGGATGGGTGCGGAGAAGGACTGGACAGGGAACGGGGCGAGCGTGTATGCGGTTCTGGGCGCTTCCAGCCACAGTGCGGATGCCAGGGCGCCGGATGATTATTATGCGACGGAGCCGAAGGCAATGGAGCTACTGCTTGCTGAGGAAAGGTTTGCCCCGGTTGTCTGGGAGTGCGCCTGTGGGGAAGGGCACCTGTCAAGGGTACTGGAGGCGCACGGGCATGAGGTGGTCAGCACGGATCTGGTATACCGGGGGTATGGGAGGCAGGAAGCGGTGGATTTCCTGAAAGCGGAGGGCGGTTTTGACGGTGACATCATCACGAACCCGCCCTATAAATATGCGCTGGAGTTTGTGCGGAAAGCGCTGCGGATTGTACAGCCGGGCAGGAAGGTGGCCATGTTTTTGAAGCTGCAGTTCCTGGAAGGGAAGGGCAGGAAACGGTTCTTCCTGGAGAACCCGCCGAAGACGGTATATGTGAGTTCGTCAAGGCTGGGGTGCGCAAAGAACGGCGATTTTGTGAAGATGCCTTCCAGCGCGGTGGCGTATGCGTGGTTCGTGTGGGAAAAGGGATTTGCCGGCGAGCCGGTCATCCGGTGGATAAACTGACGGAGGCGCAGGAAAAAGTTTGCAGGAGGAATGGAATGGAGTATGTGAAGAAGAGGCTTGCGGAGATCAGGCCGTATGAGAATAACCCCAGGATCAATGACGGGGCGGTGGATGACGTGGTGGAGAGCATCCGGCAGTGTTCTTATATCGCCCCCATCATCGTGGATGAGGACGGGGTGATCCTGGCGGGGCACACCAGGTATAAGGCGCTCTTGAAGCTGGGGTATGGGGAGTGTGACGTGGTCATAGCCGCCGGGCTTACGGAGGGCCAGAAGAGGAAGTACCGGCTTTATGACAACAAGACGGCGGAGTTTGCCGGGTGGGACCAGAAGAAGCTGGGCGCGGAGCTGGCGGACGTGGATTTCTGCGGGTATGATTTCGGGCAGCCTGCCCCTGCCGCTCCCGGTGGAGGGGAGCAGGGAGGCCCTGTGGTGAAGACGTGCCCGTGCTGTGGGGAGGTGTTTGAAGTATGAGGCTGGAGGTTTTGAAACTTGCGGATATCGTCCCTTATGGGAATAACCCGCGGAAGAATGACGGGGCGGTGAATGCCGTGGCGGAGAGCATCCGGCAGTGCTCCTATGTTGCGCCCATCATCGTGGATGAGGGGAATGTCATCATTGCGGGGCATACCCGGTACAAGGCGCTGAAAGCGCTTGGCGTGGAGGAGGCGCAGTGCCTGGTCTGCGAGGGGCTGTCGGAGGAGCAGAAGAGGAAATACCGGTACCTGGACAACAAGACCGGGGAAAAGGCAACGTGGGACCTTTTGAAGCTGGAAGTGGAGCTGGAGGGGCTTGACCTGGAAGGGTTCGATTTCTTCGGGATGGCGGAGGAGCTGCCCGTGGACGGCGCAGGCGCGGGGGATGGCGCGGGCGGCGGCACGGATAGCGGCGCGGACAGGGAGATCACGGGCTCCACGGAATATGATGCGGAGGTGTTCGGGGATGAAGAGTTCAAGTATCAGTGCCCGGCGTGCGGTTTCCGGTTCAACTGATTTCCCGTGGGACTGGCGGCTGGGGGACCTGGATAAGCGCCCGAAGCACGGGCATACGGTCTTTTCCTGTTTCAGCTGCGGGGGCGGCTCTTCCATGGGGTATAAGCTGGCGGGGTATGAGGTTGTCGGCAACTGTGAGATCGACCCGGACATGATGAAGATATACCGGAAGAACAACCACCCGGAGCACAGTTTCCTCATGGACATCCGTGATTTTGTTGAATTGCCGGACGGGGAGCTGCCGGAAAAGCTGAAATGCCTGGATGTCCTGGACGGTTCGCCGCCCTGTTCTGTATTCTCGCTGGCGGGTGTCCGGGAGGAGGGATGGAATGTGGAGAAGGCTTTCCGGGAGGGGCAGGCGAAGCAGCGGCTGGATGACCTGTTTTTCTATTTCATCCGGGTGGCGGAGCGTTTGCAGCCGAAGGTGGTTATTGCGGAGAATGTGAAGGGGCTGGTCACCGGCAATGCGAAAGGCTGGGTGAACCAGATCGTGAAGGCATTTGACGGGGCGGGGTATGCCGTGCAGGTGTTCCTCTTCAATGCCGCGCGGATGGGAGTCCCGCAGAAGAGGGAGCGGGTGTTTTTCATCGCCCATAGGAAGGACCTGCATTATCCGAAGCTGTCCATGGCCTTTGATTCAAAGCCGATCCCCTTTGCGGATGTCCGGGAGCCGTATGGGAAAGCGGTCCCGGAGGGCAGCCTTTTTGGGAAGCTGATGAAGTACCGGCTTCCTTCGGACAGGAAGGTTATAGACATCAACAAGAGGGTGCGGAGGAAGGAGAGCGGTTATACGTCCCCGATCAACCACGATGATGAGCCGGTGAGGACGATCACGGCAGGAGGGTATAATTTCCGCATGTGTGACGGGATGCTCATGACGGACAGGGATATCATCAGCTGCCAGACGTTCCCGCAGGATTATGATTTCATGGACCAGAATGTGCAGTATGTCTGTGGGATGAGCGTGCCGCCGGTGATGATGGCGAAGATTGCGGAGCAAGTGTACTGGCAGTGGCTGAAATGACAGGTGGCGGGGCTGAATGGGTGCCTGCGTCTATGGAGCCATGCCGGGATGGGTTGCCCTTGCCAGGAAACGGTGGCTGTCTGTCCCGGTGGCTGTGTTTCCGGGATATGGTTATGGTGTATTTGATGTGGGGCAGGATGCGGCAGGAAGGAGGGCTGGTTCTGCTCTGTTGCATGATGAAATTTGATGCCCGGTTGTTTGGGCGGGATTGTCGTTTGCGGTTCTGTATGCTGGCAGGGAAAAAGCCGGGGCATGACGGAAGGAGGTGAGGCTGGTGGCGATGCGGAAGCTGAAGAAGTACAGGCCCACGAAGTTCAAGGCGAGGGGGTCTGTGTATGACAAGGCGGCTGCGGATTATGCGGTCAGCTTCATCGAGTGCCTGTGCCATACGAAGGGGACCTGGGCGGGGAAGCCTTTTGAGCTGATCGACTGGCAGGAGCAGATCATCAGGGATGTGTTCGGGACGGTCAAGGGGAACGGGTACCGGCAGTTCAACACGGCCTATGTGGAGATTCCGAAGAAACAGGGGAAGAGCGAGCTGGCGGCGGCCGTGGCGCTGCTTTTGACCTGCGGGGACGGGGAGGAGCGCGCGGAGGTGTACGGGTGCGCGGCTGACCGGCAGCAGGCTTCCATTGTGTTTGAGGTGGCGGCGGACATGGTGCGGATGTGCCCGGCGCTGAACAGGCGGGTGAAGATACTGGCGTCCCAGAAGAGGATCGTGTACCAGCCGACCAACTCTTTTTATCAGGTTTTGTCGGCGGAGGCGTATTCCAAGCATGGGTTCAATATCCACGGGGTTGTCTTTGACGAGCTGCATACCCAGCCGAACCGGAAGCTGTTTGATGTCATGACGAAGGGCTCCGGGGATGCCAGGATGCAGCCTTTGTATTTTCTGATCACCACGGCGGGGACGGATACGAATTCCATCTGTTATGAGACGCACCAGAAAGCTGTGGATATTTTGGAGGGGCGCAAGGTTGACCCTACTTTCTACCCGGTGATCTATGGGGCGGATGAGGCGGCTGACTGGACGGATCCGAAGGTGTGGAAGAAAGCGAACCCGTCCCTGGGTATTACGGTGGGGCTGGACAAGGTGAAAGCGGCCTGCGAGTCGGCGAAGCAGAACCCGGGGGAGGAGAATTCCTTCCGGCAGCTGCGGCTGAACCAGTGGGTGAAGCAGGCTGTCCGGTGGATGCCGATGGCGAAGTGGGATGCCTGTGGGTTCCGGGTGGATGCGGAAGAGTTGGAGGGGCGTGTGTGTTATGGCGGGCTGGATTTGTCTTCCACAACGGACATCACGGCTTTTGTGCTGGTGTTCCCGCCGCTGGATGAGGAGGATAAGTTCTGTGTGCTGCCTTATTTCTGGATACCGGAGGAGACGCTGGGGCTTCGCGTGAGGCGTGACCATGTGCCTTATGATGTGTGGGAGAGGCAGGGGTTCCTGGAGACCACGGAGGGGAATGTGGTGCATTATGGGTATATTGAGAAGTTCATTGAGCGGCTGGGGGAGCGGTTCAATATCCGGGAGATCGCCTTTGACCGGTGGGGAGCGGTGCAGATGGTTCAGAACCTGGAGGGGATGGGGTTCACGGTAGTCCCATTCGGGCAGGGGTTCAAGGATATGTCGCCGCCGACCAAGGAGCTGATGAAGCTGACGCTGGAGCAGGGGATAGCCCACGGGGGGCACCCTGTCCTGCGGTGGATGATGGACAATATTTTCATTCGGACGGATCCGGCGGGGAATATCAAGGCGGACAAGGAGAAGTCAACGGAGAAGATTGACGGCGCCATTGCCATGATCATGGGGCTGGACAGGGCAATACGGTGTGGGAATGACACGCGGGAGTCGGTCTATGACACAAGGGGGCTGCTGGTATTCTGACAGGAGTAGGAAGGAAGTGGTAGCAATGGGATTATTGAGAGGGCTGTTTCGGGCGAGGGGCGAACCTCAGGACAGGACATCAGGAAGCGCTTACAGTTTCTTCCTGGGGAACAGCACGAGCGGGAAACGGGTGAATGAGCGTTCTTCCATGCAGATGACGGCGGTGTACTCCTGCGTCCGGATTCTTTCGGAGGCGGTGGCAGGATTGCCGCTGCATTTTTACCGTTATACGGAGGACGGTGGGAAGGAGAAGGCGGCGGGGCATCCGCTGTATTTTCTGCTCCATGATGAGCCCAATCCGGAGATGACTTCTTTTGTGTTCCGGGAGACGCTGATGACACACCTGCTCCTTTGGGGGAATGCCTATGCGCAGATCATCCGCAACGGCAGGGGGGAGGTCATTGCGCTGTACCCTCTGATGCCGGACAGGATGAGTGTGGAGCGGGACGGCAGCGGGCAGCTTTATTATGAGTATACGTTAGGTGTGGATGACGCGCCTACGGTGAAGGGCAGTACGGTGGTACTGCCGCCTTCGGAGGTGCTGCATATCCCCGGCCTGGGGTTTGACGGGCTGGTGGGGTATTCGCCTATTGCCATGGCGAAGAATGCCATCGGGATGGCGATTGCCTGTGAAGAATATGGGGCGAAGTTCTTTGCCAACGGCGCACAGCCCAGCGGCGTGCTGGAACATCCGGGCACCATCAAGGACCCAGCGCGGGTGAGGGAGAGCTGGCAGTCCACTTTTGGGGGAAGCCACAATGCGAACAAGGTGGCGGTCCTGGAGGAGGGCATGAAATATACGCCTATCTCCATTTCACCGGAGCAGGCGCAGTTCCTGGAGACAAGGAAGTTCCAGATCAATGAGATCGCGAGGATTTTCCGTGTGCCGCCGCATATGGTCGGGGACTTGGATAAGTCTTCTTTTTCAAACATTGAGCAGCAGAGCCTTGAGTTTGTGAAATATACGCTTGACCCGTGGGTGTCCCGGTGGGAGCAGTCCATGTCGCGGTCTCTGCTTACTGCGGAGGAGAAAAAGGAGTATTTCGTGAAGTTCAACGTTGATGGGCTCCTCCGGGGCGATTACCAGAGCCGCATGAACGGGTATGCCGTGGGGCGGCAGAACGGGTGGATGTCGGCAAATGACATCCGGGAGCTGGAGAACCTTGACCGCATCCCGGAGGAGCTTGGGGGAGACCTGTATCTGGTGAACGGGAACATGATGAAGCTGGAGGATGCCGGGCTGGGTTACGGCGTGGGCATTCCTGCAGGAGGCACGGAAGATGGCGGCGGTTTGGCTGTCAGGGAGGGAAGACAGAGGAATCCGGGAGCCGGTTCTGTGGGAGCAGCAGAAAGGGATGATGGTTCCGGCAGCAGCCCTGGGAAGGACAGAAATACCGGGAAAGGCAGAGGGCATCCCGGAAAAGGGACTGGAGGTAACCTGGAGGCCAGGCATCCGGATCAGGGGATGTAGGCTCTGCGGATTTGCGAGACCGGAGAAGTGCTGCGATAGTGCGGCGGATTATGGAGGTGGATGATGAAGAGGAAGTTCTGGAACTGGATAAAAAACCAGGATGGGAGCGGGGCAGAGATGCGGACGCTCTTTTTGAATGGGGAGATTTCAGATGAGACGTGGTTCGGGGATGAAGTCACGCCGGGGATTTTCCGGGATGAGCTGAATGCCGGGAAGGGGCCGGTCAATGTCTGGATCAATTCCCCGGGTGGGGATGTGTTCGCGGCGGCGCAGATCTACAACATGCTGATGGATTATCCCTATGATGTGACGGTGGTGATTGACGGTCTGGCGGCGAGTGCCGCATCGGTGATTGCGATGGCGGGGATGAAGGTGCGGATGTCGCCGGTGGCGATGATGATGATCCACAACCCGGCCACGATCGCGATTGGGGATTCCGAGGAGATGAAGAAAGCGGTCAAGATGCTGGACGAGGTGAAGGAGTCCATCATGAACGCCTATGAGATCAAGACCGGGCTTGCCAGGGATAAGATTTCAAGGCTGATGGATGCGGAGAGCTGGTTCAATGCGAAGAAAGCGGTGGAGCTTGGGTTCGCGGACGAGGTCATGTTCTCTGGACAGAATGCGGAGGATGCGGGCGGCGTGCCGTTTTCGGATGAAATGGATGCGCCGGTGATGTTTTCCAGGCAGGCGGTCATGAATTCCATGCTGGGCAGGCTCATCCCGCCGAAGAAGCCGGGGACTCCGGTGGAGCAGCTGGAGAAGAGGCTGAACCTGCTCCTGCATTAGGGGCGGTTTAGAAGAGGCGGGCGGCTGGCACATCGGATGTCTTGAAGCATTGAAGCAGATGGACAGGGCAGGGAGTCCAGACATTACAAGGAGAAGGAGGCAGAGAGTTCTGCTGAAATCAGGAAGAATGGGATAAGGGCTGAGCAATCGGCTCTTTTTCTGTTTCTGGGGGAGGTGGAAACGGTGAAGAAGACCGGGAAAGGGGATTACCATGCAGTGTCCTTATCCGGCGGGAAGGATAGTACGGCGATGCTCCTCATGATGATAGAGAAAGGGATGCCGGTTGACGGTGTGTTCTGGGCGGATACGGGCATGGAGTTCCCGGAGATGTACCGGCATATCGGGAAAGTGGATGCATACCTGTTCCGGGAGCGGGGGCTGCATATCCATGTCCTGCGCCACCCGCGCGGCTTTGAGTGGCTGATGTTTGATGAGCCGAAGCAGAAGAAATCCGCAGTGGAGCGGCGCATCCGGGACGGGGTGCCTTTATGCGGGAACGGCTGGCCGGGTATCCGGGTGAGGTGGTGCACGGGGCAGTTAAAGACACACCTGATCACAAAGGAGGTCAACCGCCTGAAAGGGGAGTGCAATGCTGTCTCCTATGTCGGGATTGCCCATGATGAACAGGAGCGGTGCAAGGGGGAGCGTTATCCGCTTGTGGAGTGGCAGGTGACGGAGGAGCAGGCCCTGCGGTACTGCTATGGGAAGGGCTTTGACTGGGGCGGGCTGTATGAGATCTACCACCGGTGTTCCTGCTGGTGCTGCCCGTTCCAGAGGATAGATGAGCTGCGGAAGTTAAGGAAGCACCATCCAGAATTATGGGGGAGGATGCTTGAAATGGATGCGCGTGCGCTGGGGCAGTTCGGGGAGACCCCGCTGGGGATGTTCCGGAAGGGCTGGACGGTCGGTGCGCTGGATGAACGTTTTGAGGCGGAAGAACAGGGCAGGAAGTTCTGCCGCCACAGGAAGAAGGAGCCAGGGGCTGAGGAACCGGCTCTTTTATTTTGCACAGAAACAGGCATTCTGGGAGCGGATGCCGCAAATCAAGAAAGCGAGGGTTTTTTATGAGTAAGATTTTGGAACTGCGTGAGAAGAGGGCAAAGGCATGGGATGCTGCAAAGAAGTTCCTGGATGCCAAAAGGGGAGCGGACGGGATGCTGTCCGCGGAGGACACGGCTGCCTATGACAGGATGGAGGCGGACGTGGTGAACCTGGGGAAGGAGATCGAGCGGCTGGAGCGGCAGGCGGCGATCGACGCGGAGCTGTCCAGGGCTACCAGCACGCCGATCACGGCGAAGCCCGGCAGCAGGGCGGATGACGGGGAGGGGGATAAGACGGGACGTGCCTCTGATGACTACCGGAAGAATTTCTGGAATGCCATGCGCTCCAAGGCTCCTATGCCGGATGTGGCCAATGCCCTGCAGGTGGGCACGGACTCCGAGGGCGGCTACCTGGTGCCGGATGAGTATGAGCGCACGCTGGTGGAGGCTCTGGAAGAGGAGAACGTCTTCCGGCAGATGGCGAAGGTCATCAGGACTTCCAGCGGCGACCGGAAGATCCCCGTGGTTGCAGGCAAGGGTACGGCATCCTGGATTGACGAGGAGGGCGCGTTCCCGGAGAGTGATGATTCCTTCGGGCAGGTGTCCATCGGGGCATACAAGCTGGGGACGATGATCAAGGTCTCCGAGGAGCTGCTGAATGACAGCGTGTTTGATCTGCAGTCCTATATCTCCCGTGAGTTTGCCCGCAGGATTGGGGCGAAGGAAGAGGAGGCGTTCTTTGCGGGTGACGGCAAGGGCAAGCCGCTGGGTGTGCTGGCGGCATCGGGAGGCGCGGAGACGGGCGTGACGGCTACGTCTGCTACGGCTGTGACGGCGGATGAGATGATTGACCTGTTCTATTCGCTGAAAGCCCCTTACAGGAAGAAGTCCGTGTGGATGCTGAACGATTCCACCATCAAGTCCATCCGCAAGCTGAAGGACGGCAACGGGCAGTATCTGTGGCAGCCTTCCCTTGTGGCGGGCACGCCGGACACTATCCTTGGCAGGCCGGTGAAGACTTCCGCATATATGCCGGCTATTGCGGCAGGGGCAAAGA
This sequence comes from Clostridia bacterium, assembly GCA_910575625.1. GTDB lineage: Bacteria > Bacillota > Clostridia > Lachnospirales > Lachnospiraceae > MGBC164599. Next base: position 3,922 of record CAJTFD010000038.1, on the reverse strand, counting down.
CCATTGCCTTCGGTGATTTCTCTTATTACTGGATCGCTGACAGGCAGGGGCGTTCGTTCAAGCGTCTGAATGAGCTGTATGCGGCCACCGGGCAGGTGGGCTTCCTGGCTTCCCAGCGTGTGGACGGCAAGCTGGTCCTTGCGGAGGCGGTGAAGGTGCTGGCGCAGAAAGCGGCGTCCGGTTCATAAAGGGCAGAGGTTCCAGAGGCTTTGGGGGAGATATTGGGGATGCCAGTGCAGGAGCCGGCATCCCGCCTATATAAAGCAGGTGTGTTTTTGAGGCTTGAAGGAGGATGTGCGGCATGGTGGTGACGCTGGAAGAGATGAAGGGCTATCTGCGTGTGGATTATGATGAGGACGATGCCCTGATTGAAAGCATGATCGGGGCGGCGGAAAAAATCTGCATGGATGTGGCGAGGATGGATGACAGGAGTGAGTTTGCCGCCGTGGTGAATGCCAGGATTTCTGTGCTGTATGCGGCGGCCTACCTTTATGAGCACAGGGAGGAGGCTGACCACCATGCGCTCACCCTGACCCTGCGGGCGCTGCTCTTCGGCAGCAGGAAGGAGGGCTTCTGATGGATGTGGCATTGCTGAATGAGCGGGTGACATTCCAGAAGAATGAGGCTGTCGTGGATGATGTGGGGAACCACAGGAATGTCTGGACGGATTATTATGCCTGCTCTGCCACTATCGGAGGGGAGGGGCTGGCATCCTCAAAGGAAGTGCAGGAGGCGGGGATGACCGTGGAGGATGTATCCATGACGGTGACTGTCCGGTACTGCAGGAAAGCGGTGGACATCATGTCCACCGGATACCGGGTCCTGTTCCGTGGAGAGATTTATGACATTGTGAATGTAGACCATATGAATTTCAAGAAGAAATCCTTGAAGTTTACCTGCAGGAAAGTGAGGCGGTGAAGATGTCGGACAGGGTACGGATAGACCAGTTTGCGGCAGCGGTGATGGAGGGGCTGACGGAGTATGCGGAGCTTGCGGCGGATGAAATGAAGGCTGCGGTGAAGAAGGCGGGCAGTTCCGTGAGGAAGGATATCCAGGCGGAGGCACCGAAGGACACGGGTGCCTATGCGAAGAGCTGGGCCGTGAAGAATGTGAGGGAGACGTCAAGCTCCATTGAGCTGGTGGTGCATTCCAGGAACCGTTACCAGCTGGCGCACCTGCTGGAGTTTGGCCATGCGAAGCGGGGCGGCGGGCGCGTCCCGGGAAAGGCGCATATCGCGCCTGCGGAGCAGCGGGCGGAGCGGACGCTGGAGCAGGAGATTGAAAAGGCTTTGAAAGGGTGACAGATTGATGCAGATGGCAGTGGAAGAAAAGGCTACGGGAGGTGACAGGATGGAGGAACTGGTGAAGATGATACGGGAAACGGGGCTCCCTTTTGCCTATGACCATTTTGCGGAAGGGGAATCCCCGGAGCCGCCGTTCTTGTGTTACCTGCTGCCGGGGAGTGACAATTTTGCGGCGGACGGGAAGGTGTACCACAAGGGCGCAGGCGTCCACATGGAAGTCTATACGGATAAGAAAGACCCGGAGCTGGAGAAACGGGTGGAGGATGTGCTGGATGCGCATGAGGTCTTCTATAACAAATCGGAGACATGGATTGGCAGCGAGAGGCTTTATGAGGTGCTGTATATTTTTGGATGGGAGGCATGACGGATGCAGAATAAGAAGAACAAAGTGAAATACAACCTTAAGAACACGCATTATGCGATGCTCAATGTGTCGGAGGAAGGGGATGTGTCCTATGGGACGCCTGTGGCGATGCCTGGATCAGTTTCTATTTCCCTGGATGCCAACGGGGAGCCGGAGAATTTCTATGCGGACGGGACGGCCTATTATGTCATCAACAACAACATGGGCTATGACGGCGACCTGGAGCTTGCCATGATCCCGGAGTCCTTCCGTAAGGATGCGCTGAGGGAGGAACTGGATGATAAGGGCGTGCTGATCGAGAACGCTTCGGCGGAGCTTGCGGCGTTTGCCCTGCTGTTTGAGTTTGACGGCGACCAGAGGCATATCCGGCATGTGCTTTATAACTGCTCTGCATCAAGGCCGGGCATTGAGGGAAAGACCAATGAGGAGAGCCGGGAGGTGCAGACGGAGACGCTGACCATCAAGGCCACGCCGCTGGCGGACGGCATGGTGAAGGCGAAGACCGGGGACTCCACGGATGAGACGGTGTATAACGACTGGTACAAGGCGGTGTATATGCCTGCGGCTGCGGATGATGGCGGCGCGGAAGATGATGTGTATGGGGAGGTTTAGCGTATGAGCATGACGAGGAAGATTACGATTGACGGGAAAGAGGTGCCGTTCCGGGCATCGGCGGCGGTGCCGCGGATTTACCGCATCAAGTTCCACAGGGATATCTATAAGGATCTGAGCGCGCTGGAGAAGAGCATCGGGGACAGCGATTCGGAGAACTCGAACCTGGATTTATTTTCTTTGGAGTTGTTTGAGAATATCGCCTTTATCATGGCGAAGCACGCTGACCCCGCCATCCCGGACACGCCGGAGGAGTGGCTGGACGGTTTCGGCACGTTTTCTATTTACCAGGTTCTCCCACAGCTCATCGAGTTATGGGGGCTGAATGTGAAGACCGACGTGGAGGCTAAAAAAAACTTCGCGCAACTGACCGCCCGATGACCACGCCGCTGTTCCTTCTGCGGTGTGTGCAGCTGGGTATTTCCATCCGGGACTTGGACCTTCTGACCATCGGCATGGTCAATGACATGTATGCGGAGTACAGCAATGACGGGGCGGATTATGCCGTCATTGCAGGGCAGGATGAGTTCGATTCATTTTAACTGGAAGTAATGCGCGGATGCGGGGCTGGCTGTAGTATTCCAGTCCCGTTTTCATTTGTAAGGTATGTTCTCCCTATGGCTCTGCCGTGGGGGATTTTACGCCTGGGGAGCCGGGCTTTTTTTGTGCCATTGAGGGGGTGTTACTGTGGCGGCAAACAGGATCAAGGGCATCACCGTGGAGATCGGCGGCGATACCACGAAGCTCCAGACGGCCTTGAAGGGCGTGAATACGGAGATACGGAACACGCAGTCACAGCTTAAGGACGTGGAGAAACTGCTGAAGCTTGACCCCGGCAATACGGAACTGATGGCGCAGAAGCACCGGCTCCTTGGGGAAGCGGTCAAAGAGACGAAGGAGAAGCTGGAGACGCTGAAGACTGCGGCGGAGCAGGCGAATGACGCGCTGGCAAGGGGCGAGATTTCCCAGAGCCAGTATGATGCCCTGCAGAGGGAGATCATCGAGACGGAGCGCAACCTGCGTGATCTGGAGCGGCAGGCAGACCGGTCTGCCGTGGCGCTGCAGAAGATAGCGGCCATGGGGGAGAAGCTGAAGACAGTGGGTTCTGCCATTGAGGGCGTGGGGCAGAAGCTGATGCCGGTCACTGCGGCGGTGGGCGGGATCGCCACGGCGGCGGTGAAGGTGGCGTCTGATTTTGATTCTGCCATGAGCCAGGTGGCGGCGGTCTCCGGGGCGACCGGGAAGGAACTGGAAGCCCTGCGCGACAAGGCAAGGGAGATGGGCAGCAGGACGAAGTTCTCCGCGTCCGAGGCTGCCGAAGCCATGAACTATATGGCGATGGCGGGCTGGAAGACTTCTGACATGCTTTCCGGCATCGAGGGGATCATGAACCTTGCGGCGGCTTCCGGGGAAGACCTTGCGACTACGTCTGATATCGTGACGGATGCTTTGACTGCTCTGGGGCTGTCTGCGGAGGATTCCGGGCATTTCGCGGATATCCTTGCGGCGGCGAGCAGCAATGCCAATACGAAAGAGTGCGTAATAAAAATATGAAGATTAGAGTTTAAGAAAAAGTGTCTCTCCATCCCAGACACAACTATCCACAACTTCATTCATGATCGAATTTTTGTCCTTATCCGAA
>CAJTFD010000037.1 GCA_910575625.1 Clostridia bacterium | reverse complement strand
GCCATCTATGCCATATGCGTAGGCGGCCAGAGCTACAGGCTGGGCAGCAGGCAGCTCACCCGGGCGGACCTAAAGACACTCTACGACATGAAGAACAGCCTGACGGAACAGGCATCGGCAGGGGGCCAGGGTCTCCTGGATAACTGCTCCGTGGCCGTGTTCGACCGCAGATAGGGGGCGTGGATGGGGAATGTGCTGGATAAGCTCATCGGGTTCGTCTCCCCCGCAGCGGGGGCCAGGCGAGAAGCCTGGAGGCAGTACCTGGATGAGCAGAGGGATTATGACGCGGGCAGCTTCGACCGTTTGAATGCTGGGTGGATCGCCTACAACCAGTCCGCAGAGCAGACGGACCGCTACAGCCGCGACACGGTGCGGGCCAGGGCGCGGGACCTGGAGCGCAACAGCGACATGGCCAACAGCGTGATCGGGGCTTACAAAAGGAACGTGGTCGGCCTGGGCTGGACCCTCCAGGCCCGCACACCCAGTGAGAGCCTCAACAGGCAGATCGAAGAGGCATGGGTCCAATGGTGCAGACGGAAGAATTGCGATGTCACTGAGACGCAGAGCTTTAACCAGATGATGCGCATGGCGGTAAAGAGGAAAAAGGTCGATGGCGGCATCCTCTTTAAGAAATGTTATACCAGCGGTGGGCTGGTGCCCTTCAAGCTGCAGGCTCTGGAAGTGGATGAGCTGGATACCGGGCGGGCAGCCCCGCGTGACCCAGGGCGCCGTGTTGTCGGAGGGATCGAGCTCAACACATACAATAAGGCTGTCGGTTACTGGATCTGCCAGTACAGCGTGGACGGCTACAGCCAGATGGAGCCTACATACGTGCCCGCCAAGGACATCATCTACTATTTCACCAAGGACCGCCCTTCCCAGGTGCGGGAGATGAGCGACTTAGCCCCGGCGATCACACGGGTGCGGGACGCGAACGAGTTTATGACCGCAGTCAGCGTCAAAGAGCGCATCGCTGCATGTCTCGCGGTGTTCGTCAAGAAGATCACGCCCACATACGGAGGGTTCGGGGGCAGGAATACGAACATGCACGTCGGCGGCGTGAGCGGCGATTATGAGGGCAAGAAGATAAGCCCCGGCATGATCAAGGAATTGAATGCCGGGGATGAGATCCAGGTGGTCAACCCTGCCGGGCAGGCGACGGACGCGGCCAGTTATATCAAATTACAGCAGCGGCTCATCGGGGCTGGCCAGGGGTTATCCTACGAGGCCACCAGCCGGGACATGAGCCAGAGCAATTATTCCAGCGCGCGGCAGGGGAGCATCGAGGATGAACAGACCTATATAGAGGACGTGGAACTCTTACAGGAAGTGGTGATGGATGAGGTCTATGAGACCTTCATCATCTCCGGCGTCCTATCCGGCCTCTTTGATATACAGGGGTTCTGGGAGGATAAGCGCAAGTACCTAAAACATGAGTGGGTAGCGGCCCCGAAGAAATGGATCGACCCATTAAAAGAAGCCAACGCGACCAAGATCGCATTACAGACCGGCCAGAAGACCTTCCAGCAGATCGCAGCAGAGAACGGGAAGGACTGGAAGGACCAGATCGACGAGACGGTCACCGTATTGGAATACGCAAGGGAAAAGGGAGTGGAGTTAGGGGGTGTCATATTTGGAAAGTCACAGCAGGAACTCACGCCAGCTGGTGAGAAAGGACCAGCGCCGTCGGCAGTGCCCGGTGTACCCGCAGATCAGGGCGATGGGGGACAAGGATACCAAGAGCAGCCCGGCACAGGGCAGGGGGACGGACAACAAGAAAAAGAGCCAGGTACGGACGTTCAGTGACATGGATGTGCGCGCCATGGAGGGCGAGGGGAATGAACGGAAGTTCATCCTGTCATTCTCCAGCGAGGAGCCGTACGAGCGTTCCTGGGGCCGGGAGATCCTGGACCACAGCCCCGATGCCGTGGACCTCACCCGGCTGGGCTCCATAGGTGTGCTCCTGTATAACCATGACAGGGACAAGGTGCTCGGGAAAGTCAACAGGGTATGGCTGGAAGGCCAGCGGGGCATGGCGGAGGTCGAGTTCGACAAGGATGAGGCATCCGAGGTAGTCTTCCAGAAGGTAAAGAGCGGGACGCTAAAGGGCGTATCCGTTGGATACAAGATAAATGTGATCGAAGAAGTGAGATCGGGCGCGGTATCCACAGACGGACGTTTCACAGGCCCTTGTGATGTGGCTAGGGATTGGATGCCCTACGAGATCAGCATCGTCAGCGTCCCGGCGGATGCCACGGTGGGCGTTGGGCGTGATCTGGGGCAGCAGGATACAACGAGCATATCAAGGACATTGTCGTACTTTGAGGCGCAGTTACAGATAAACAGGAACAGGGAGGTAAGTGTATGACACCGAAACAGAGACGGGATGCCGCGATGTTGAGACAGCAGGCCATCGTGAACGCTGCCAAGGCAGAGGGCAACCGGGCATTGACAGCAGAGGAGCAGGCCGAGTTTGAGGCTTGTCAGCGTGAGATCGAGGAGGCTGACGCTGAGATCGGAACACAGGAGAGAGGTCTGGCAGGAGGTACGGGGGCACCTATGGCACCTCCACAGATACCGACAGGGATCCAACCAGCCCAGCCCCAGATGGCAACACCGCCAGCCGTACCCCCAGCAGGCCAGCGCAGTGAGACGGAAGCAGAGCGCAGCCGCGTGACGGACATCATCGCCCTCTGTCGGGACTTCGATATCGATCCGACGGACCATATCCGGGACGGATCCAGCCTGGAGGAGGTGCGCGCCGCCATCCTGGAGGGCATGAGACAGACAGGCGCACCCATCCGGGTGCAGGTCACAGGGGATGAGGGCGATAAGTTCCGGGAACGAGCATCGGACGCTCTCATGATGCGCGCAGGCCTGCCCGTGGAGCATCCGGCGGACGGGGCAGGTGAACTGAGGACCATGAGCCTCCGGGACTTAGGGATCGAGTGCCTGGGCCGTGACGGACGCGATACCATGTCGCTCCTACGGATGCAGCCAGATGAGATGTATATAGAGCTGGGCCGCCAGTTCTACAACCCCACATCGGCCTTCCCGGCGATCCTGGACAATACGATCAGAAAGAGCATCGTGCAGCTCTACAACGAGGTGCCGACCACCTTCCAGGTATGGACCACGAAAGGCAGCGTCAAGGACTTCAAGTCCACGCCGGACCATGAATACGTGATCGGAGGAATGGGGGATTTCCTCCTGGTGCCGGAAAACGGCGAACTGAAACCTATGACACCCAAGACAGAGCTGCTGCCCAGCTTCAAGATCGACACCTATGGGCGCTCGTTCAGTATGACGCGGCAGGCGTTCATCAATGACGACATCGGGTTCATCACCCGGGTGCCGGGGCTGTTTGCAGCCAGCGCGAAGAAGACCATCGACAAAGCCGTCTATTCGGTACTCTACGACAATAAGGCGATCTTCGACAAGACCAAGCTCTTCGATGAAAAGCACAGTAACGTGATGGAGACTGGCTCCAAGCCTACCCAGGCGTCCATCCAGGCCATGATATTACTGATGCAGCAGCAAAAGGACCATTTCGGGCAGGCGATCTATATCACGCCGCAGCACATCATCGTCCCAGTGGGATATGAGTTCGACCTAGCGGTCATCCTGCACAGCACGCAGGTGACAGGGAGCAACAACAATGACATCAACCCATTGTACAACTATCCGCTCAACATCGTACAGACCCCGGTACTGAATGCTCTGGCGGGGAGCGGGCCTGTACCTTGGTTCATGATCGCCAACGCCGCCAGCGCCAAGGGTATCCAGGTGAACTACTTGAACGGCCAGGAGACACCGACCGTACGGCGCATGGAGACACCTGGCGTATTGGGGTTCCAGTGGGACATCTACCTTGACTGGGGCATCGCTGTGAGGGATTTCAGGGGCATGGCAAAGAATCCAGGCGAGAAGATCGCGGCGTAAGGAAAGGAGGAAGGGGATATGAGCAAGGCAAGAGCCAGTTACTGGCAGAGAGGTGAATCCCTCGATTATGTAAATGAGACAGAGGAGATGATCGAAGCTGGGGAGGTGGTAGCCTTCGGGGAACGTGTTGGCGTGGCGGCTACAGATATCGCACCTGGAGAAAAGGGAGCCATCGATGTTGAAGGCGTCTATGAAGTCCCAAAAGGCGATGATGCCATCGAGGCCGGGAGCGAGTATAACTCCACGGTCAAGGACCAGCTCGAAAAGATGGAGGTGCTTGCCATCCCGTCCGCAAACGGGACAGTCAACGGGACAGTCAGGGACTGCATCCGGGCTGGGTATGCCACGCAGGATGCAGAGGCGGGCGCGGGGACTGTCTACGTGAAGATCAACGCATGATACCAGAAAAGACATCTGGCCGGGAACGCATCAAAGCGCGGCCCGCAACCGCCCAGCCGGGCCTCCCTGGCATGGCCTACCCATCGGCAGGGCCGGGGATAGACCTGATCGGGAAGCCGCCGCCCCGTCATCTGCGGGGCGCACGGCCAGAGCCGACGAAAGGGAGGAGGAAGTCACATGCCTAAAAGGATGGGTTTTAAAGAGTTATTGCAGCAGGATGTAAAGAACGTGTTCCTGAACCCGGCAGAGTTCGGGGAGACGCACACGGTGAACGATAAGGAGATGGTCATCGTCATCGACGACCATGAGCTGTTGGAGCGTCAGATACAAGGCCAGTATGCGGACGGTATCTACATGAAACGGAAACTGGCATATGTGCCAGCGGCAGACTTCGGCCCGCTGCCAGCAAAAGGGTCACTCTTCATGATCGATGAGGAGGGCTATATCGTGGTGGAGGCCATTGCAGAAGGAGATATATATGCGGTCACGATCGAGGCGAACGAAAGCCGATGATGACGATCAGATATGAGCTGGACAAAAAACAGCTCAGGAGTGTGGAACGCGATCTTAAAAAGCTGAGGTCAAGGATGCCGACGATACTGGGCCGCGTCGCCAACAAGACAGCCACGAGTGCGAGGATGTCCCTGACCAGAGAGCTGCAGGAGACCTACACCGAAAAGCCGAGCAAGCTGAAACAGAACATAACGATAGGAAAAGCGTCGAAAGGTGACCCGATCGCAACGATAAGGGTGTCAGGCAAGGCGCAGCCCTCGATCCTCTTCCACCATTCGAAGGGAGGCCGCGGCGGGGCAAAGCTGCAGGTACGGACAGATAGGCCGTTCAAGGCCGTCATATCGAACATAGGGGGAGAGGGGCGGAAAGCGTTCATCGCCCAGATGCCCAGCGAGCATAAGGGCATCTTCCAGAGGAGGGCCGGGGAGTACATGAAAAAGTCCCCGAGGCTGTCGAAGGCCGGCAACGCCAAGAAGTCCCAGCATACAGAGCGGATAAAGGAACTCTTTGGACCGTCGCCGGTCAAGATGGTGGAGAACACATATGGGGGCCGTACCAGGTTCACGGAAGAGATGGGACCAGAGATAAAAGACCTATTCCAAAAGTATTTCGGGCAGCAGGTCGGGCTCATACTGGGCAAAAAGAAAGGAGGGGGCGCATAGATGACAGCAGCACATCTACAAGACGCACTCATAGAGGATGTGAGGGAGATACTCAAAGATATCATCACGGAAGGCAGATCCGGGGAGCGGGTGGAGGGGGTGAACGTCTTTGCACAGCAGATCCCGGTATTTAGAGCCAACGAAGGGGATGCCTCGAAGACACTACCCTATGCTGTCGTGAAGTTGATCGATGGAAGAACAGTGAACGAGGAGCCCTGGACAGTGACCGCGGGGATCTATCTTGGTATCCGTGATACGGACCGGGAGAACCAAGGGCATAGGCATGTGCTGGTGATGATACAGCGGATCATCGACCGATTCGTATCAGAGCCATTGTTGGCAAAAAAGTATTGGGCGCAGCCAGAGATGGAATGGGCGCTGGACACAGAAGACCTCTACCCCAATTTCTACGGGGCTGTCTGCATCAAGTTCAGCGTACCGAAGATAGGGAGGAGGATGACAGAGTATGACTGATATCGATAAAAAAGATGGATCAGGGACGTTGCAGTCCGAGGATACAAAAACGGCAGCGGTGAAAAAAGAAGATGCCACGCCAAAACCGAAAAAGAAGGCCCCTGGGATGAAAGGCCCCTGGATGTATGTAGGCCCTACTGTCCCGGGCATCGGCATCCAGAACCGGGTGTACACAGCGATCCCGGCAGAGGCGGCAGGACGGGCTAAAGAGGTACCCGAAGTGGGACTGCTGTTCATCCCCATCAAGGATTACCCGATGGCCAACAGGATGCTGCGGGAGGGGACAGGTTACATCTATAACGCCTACTGTAAAGTAGTGCAGATCAGGAAAGGAGGGGATGGGGCATGAGTGGGGTAGACCAGAGATTAGTCGGCCAGAACATGGGCAGGCACGGGATATTTATAAGAGAGGAGACCACGGCCATCACAGTGCCGGTCCCGGGATACAGTGCCGTACAGGTGGTGATCGGGACTGCACCCATCAACATGCTGGAAGACCCAGCCAGCGCCGTGAACGTCCCGATATTGGCGACAAAGGCAACGGAGGCCATGGGTGATCTGGGGTACTGTACTGACTTTGAAAAGTATACGCTGTGCCAGAGCATGTACGTAACGGGCAACATCTACCGTGTCATGCCGGTGGTATATATCAATGTCCTGGATCCGGCGAAGCACAAGAAAGCCTTGGAGGCGGATGAGGTGGAGGTGGATGCACTCCGGGCGGTCGTCAAGACGGCCGGGATCCTGCGGGAGGGATTGACAGTGACCGCAGATGGGACATCACTGGAGCCCGTAAGGGATTACACCATCGACTATGACGCCAATGGATACCTGGCCATCAGCCTGGTGGCTGGAGGCGCTGGGGATGGGGCGGACAAGGTCAGTGTAACTGGCAGTGTGCTGGATCCGGACGCTGTGACAAAAGAAGACATCATCGGCGCATATGACCCACTGACCGGGAGAGAGACGGGCATGGAGCTGATCCGGCAGGTCTATCCCAGGTTCGGTATCGTGCCGAGCATCGTCCTGGCGCCGGGCTATTCCCAGATCCCGGAAGTGGGCATCGCCCTGTCCGCAAAGATGGCGGACATCAACGGCGTGTTCAAGGGCATCGCGCTCCTGGACCTGGATACGGAGAAGGCCCGGAAATACACGGACTGCAAGGATGTAAAGGAGGACAGTGGTTTTACATCGGAGTTCTGTTATCCCTTATGGCCCTGTCTCATGGTCGGTGAGACTATCCTTGCCGCATCAGCGGTCGTGGGAGCGTTGATGGCCTATGTGGATGCGAGCCACGGGGACGTGCCCTATGTATCGCCGTCCAACAAGATCCTGGGGGTCACGGGCACATGCCTGGCGGATGGGACGGAGGTCATCATGGACCAGGACCAGGCGAGCGCGGTGAACGGGTACGGCGTCGCCACGGCTTTTAATTTTAACGGATGGAGGCTCTGGGGCAACTATACGGGCGCATACCCGTCCGTCCTGGATGCCAAGGATATGTGGCTGCCTGTGCGCAGGATGTTCAACTGGCAGGGGAACACGTTCATCCAGACGTATCTCGATAAGGTCGACGACCCGATGAACAGATACTTGATCGAGAGCATCGTGGATTCGGAGAATATCCGATGCGCAGCGTTCGCGCCGAGTATGTGGGCGGGGGCGGTCATCGAATACCTGGCGGAAGACAACTCAGATGCGGATATCCTGGCCGGGAGGATGGTGTTCAGGCAGCATATCGCCCCCTACACACCGGCGCAGGAGATCACGAACATATTGTCTTATGATGTGTCGATGCTGAGGGAGGCTCTGATAGGAGGAGGTGAAGGATAAGGATGGCAGGGAAAAATGTTGTCGTACCGGAGCTGGTACACAGTTTTAATGTCTACAGTGATGACGCAAAGAGGCTGATCGGCATATCCGGTGAGATCGACCTCGGGGAACTGAAGACGATGAGCGAGACGGTCAACCTGGCGGGCATGTTAGGGGAGTATGATGCCCCGGCGGCCGGGCATACCTCATCCATAAAGCTCAAGATACCGTTCACGATCCTATATGAGGACCTGTTCGGACTGCTGGACCCGTCCGGGGCGGTGCAGCTGACGCTCAGGGGCGCGCTGCAGCATATCAGCCCGGAAACGTTCAAGATCGATGAGTACGGCGTTAAGATCGTGGTCAAGGGCAGGATGACAAATACGGCATTGGGGAAACTGGCCAAGGCCAAGAAAGGTGACCCGGAGGTCGAACTGGAGGTCCTGTATATAAAGATCATGATAGACGGGAAAGAGACCTTGGAGATCGATAAGCTCAACTTTAAATTTATGGTCAACGGAAAAGACCATCTCGCGAAGATACGCAGTCTGATATAGGGAGGATGTCATGGGAGAAAAAAATACAGAGAAAAAAGAGATCGTGGAGATCAGAGGAGACAGAGTGGAGGTAACGCCGGACGATGAAAAGACGATCGAGCTGTCCAGGACGTATAAGTTCGAAAATGAGGAGGTCTCCAGCCTGTATCTTTCCGGATTGGAGGAGATCACGGCCGCGGATATGATCAAGGCGAACAACATCATGACGAATGATGGGGCGGCTGCGGTCATCCCAGAGAACACCATGTATTTCGCGCTGATCCTCGCGTCGTTCGCGACGGGTATGCCGGTCGAGTTCTTTAAGGAGCTGAGACCCAATGACGCGATCAGGGTCAAACGTTTCATCACACAATATTTTTTCGTCGAGGACTAAAGCTCAAGGATGCGGACCGGCTCCGGATGGTGTGCATGGCGCTGAGTTCCCAGAACGTAGCGAGTTACGGGGAGCTGGAAAAGAAACCCATCTATGAGCTGATGAACATCTGCAGGTGCTGGAAGGAACTGCGGGAAGAGATGAGAGGGGGTTAGGCATCGATGGACGATCTGAGCATCATGATCAAGATCGGAGGGAAGCTGGAAAAGAGCTTCAATGACGCGATCAAGGCAGCCCAGGTCGGTCTGTCGGGCCTCAATGCGGCCGTATCCAAAGAGATGGCCGCGGCGGGGGACACCAGCACCGCAGCCGCTATGAAGATGGCGGATGCGGGGAGGATGTATGCAGGGGCATCTAAAGATATGGCCGCTGCAGCGAGGATGGGCGCCACCGCCTCCAGGAGGATGGCGGCAGGGAACAGGGAGGCTGCTGCATCATCCAGGGACTTCGCGGCGGCAGGGAAGGGTACGACCGCCACGTTCAAGGATATGGCCGCAGAAGGGATGAGGGCTGCGGGTGCTGTCAAGGACATCGCCTCGACAGGAAAGGTGACCGCCTCATCCATCCAGGATATCACTTCGGCATTAAAAGGAGTGGTGACAGGGTTCAAGGATATGTCCACGCAGGGCAGGATGGCTTCCAGGGCCATGCAGGCAGGGGGACAGGGGGCCACCAGCTTGTCTACGGAGCTCGCGGTAGGGGGCAGGGGGATCACCAGCCTGTCCAGTGGTATGGCAGGAGCAGGTCAGATGGCGGGAGCCGCATCCAAAGGGTTCCTGGTCGCAGGGGCCGCGATCGCCGCAGTCGCCGCGACAGCAGCGATCGCGGGGAAAGTGATGCTGGAGGTCGGCAAGTACAGCGTGCAGGTCGGCATGGAGTTTGAGACAGCTATGTCTGATGCGGCCGCCACTGCAAGCGCGAGCACAGAGGAGTTCGCCAAGATGGAGCGGGCCGCCATGGAGATGGGCAAGACCACGTCCAAGACGGCCTCAGAATCCGCCAAAGCCCTGGAATACATGTCCCTGGCGGGCTGGGATGTGGATACCTCCATCTCTGCCCTCCCGTCTGTCTTAAAGATGTCAGAGGCGTCCGGCATGGAGCTGGGCCAGACATCTGACCTGGTCACAGATTCCATGGCTGCGCTCGGTGTCACAGTGGAGCAGTTACCGGGGTACCTGGATGTAGCCACGAAAGCCCAGACCAAGTCCAACCAGTCCGCCCAGCAGCTCATGGAAGCATATATCGGTGTGGGCGGTACGATGAAGAACCTGAACGTCCCCATCACGGAATCGGCTACAGCCCTGGGCGTACTTGCGAACCGTGGCCTCAAAGGGGCAGAAGGCGGGACAGCCCTGAACGCGGTCATGGTCAACCTGACCACAGGGACGGGCCAGGCCGGGAAGATGATGCAGCAGCTGGGCGTATCAGCGTTTGACCAGCAAGGTAAGTTCATCGGGCTGGGAGCGACGCTCCAACAGTTAGACACGGCACTGCAGGGATACAGTGAGGAGCAGCGCAACGCTGCCCTGGCAGCGATCGGCGGTAAGCAGCACATGGACGCTCTGAACGCCCTCATGGCTGGCCTCAATACGACCAACGAGGAGGGCATCTCAGAATGGGCGGCGTTGAGAGGAGAGCTTGATAACTGTAACGGGTCCCTGGATGCCATGCGGGACAAGAAGCTGGATAACCTCGAGGGTGACCTGGCCGCCCTGCAGTCCGCCACACAGGATGCCGGGATCAAGATCTATAAACATCTGAACGCGCCCATGCGTGAGTTTGCCCAGTTCGGGACCCAGGCAGTCTACCAGGTATCGGATGCCCTGGAGAGGGATGGGTTTGCCGGAGCGTCGATGGCCGCCGGGGATGCGCTCGCGGAAGGGATGGGCATGCTCATCGAACGGGCGCCTGAGTTCCTGGCCAAGGCTGCGGTCTCAGTCGGGTCGTTCCTGGTGGGGTTTGCGACAGAGCTCCCCGCGGACCTCCTGACGGGGATCATAAAAGGGGCGCCGAGGCTCCTAAAGGCACTCCCAGGGCTCGGCGTCGATATCGTGAAGGCGATCATCAAAGGTATCTTCTCGATAGGCAGTGCTCCTTTAAAGGCCATCGGGAGCTTGCTCTTTGGCGACTTGGATGACGCGGGGATAGATAGAGCGGGAATCGATACGGCTAAGGACTATCCCGCCGGTATCGGGACGGATATGGCCGCAGTGGCCGATATCCCGGCGGTCCCGCAGGGGATCAGAGACACGGATATGGCAGGGACCACCCTGCCCGTTGGAGAAAAAGGGATATCCCCAGCGGGGCTGATGGATAGTATGGCCGGACAGGGCATGGATATCCCGGACATCCTAGGGACCCCGGTAGATATGACAACAGGGGCCGGACAGATGCCAGTTGTATCCATGGATGCAGTCCCGCCGGTGGATGGGATGGATACTAAAGGGGCGGATATGCCCGTTGTGATCGATGCGCCCCCTGTACCACAGGCAGTTGATGGCCCGAGGGACGGGGTCCTTGGGGAGATGGAGGCAGGGACGCGGATCAGCAGGGATGTCCTTGCGGGCAGCCCTGCAGGGTCCTTACCGGTCCCCGATGCAGGGGTCCCACAGACCTCCATCGATACAGGAGGGGCCGTCGTGGAGCCTCTGGTGCGTGATATGGGTACGGCGGGCACGGATGCGGGCGTCACAGCGCCGTCCGTCGATGTGGTGCAGGACATCGTGCCGACACCGTCGTGGACCTTGTCGGATATCCCTATAGAGGTCACACAGGTATCATCGCCTGGGACCATACCAGATATCCCCATGGAGGCCACACAGATATCCCAGGATGTCATACCAGATATCCCCATGGAGGTCACACCAGATATATCCATAGAGGGTGTACAGGCATCCCCCGGGATCGTGCCGGAGATGCCTGCAGGGGTCGCTCAGACGACCTTTGAGGTCATACCAGAGATGTCCACAGGGGCAGTGCCGGACGCTCCGATAGGTATCGCGCAGGTATCCCGGGATGTCATACCGGATATCCCTATAGGAGCCGTACAGGTGCCTGAGATAGAGGTGCCTGATCTGGCTATGGATCCCGTGCGAGTACCCATAGAGGTCATCCATGCACCTGTTGACAGCGCATCTGATATGGAGCAGATGGGCGGCATGTCAGTGATGGCGGGTGTATCCGATACCGCTCCAGATGCAGTCCCCATAACAACAGCGGGGACTATGGACAGCCCAGCCATGCCGGAGGTACCTGCTCAGGATATCACGATACCAGTCCCGGAGAGCATACGGATCGGGGATATCCAGATCCCGCCAGTCGGTATCGACATGACAGGTATAGGTGATGGTATCGCCCGGGTCAGGGATGTTGTGCGCACCGGTCTAAAGGGCGGCCTGGCCAGACAGGCCATCGAGGTATCGGGGATAGATGTGGATGGCGCCACTCTATCCGACAAGCTGGGGGCCGTCGGTGCGCAGGGAGGACGCGCTCTCATGGATGGTGTCGCAAAGGGTATCGGCGGTATCGTAGATATATCCCAGGTGGGTATCGATATGACCGGCATCGATGTGGGCAAAGCATTAGGGATCCCCCAGGTCCCACTGCAGGGGGAGGTCCAGGCAGTGACGGGAGGGACTCTGCATGATGCGGTCCCGGATATGACAGTGGCACAGGACACAGCCAAGGGCGCGGGGGAGATGACGGGGATATCTCCAGGCCCCCTGCCGGTCGTGACGGTGGCGCAGGAGCCAGCCGAGGGCATAGGGGTCGTATATGGTTGGATCCGGGATATCGCAGATACGATCCGAGACGTTTTGAGACTCCCAGATATGGATACCCTGTCCAGCCGTTCCGTGGTCGAGGAGACGTTGGATGCCATCGTGGGCAAGATGAGGGGACTGGACAGCCCCACACCGGATGTGGCCCCATCGTTCACATTGAACCTGACGATCCACGTTGAAGGCAAGGAGGATGTAGAGGATAGAGTGATCGGAGCCAGCAGGATCGGTATGCGGGAGTTTGAGAGATGCATGGAAGGCTGGATGAGGAAGTACCGGAGGACTGGGTTCGGTAAAGGGATAAACGAGATGTTCACGTAGGAAGGGAGGCGGTACAGATGGCATCGACATACATGACCAGCCAGGGGGATACATGGGACCTGATAGCCTATGATCTCTATGGTGACGAGAAGTATATGCGTTACCTGATCGAGGCTAACTGGCCGCTCCTGGACATCTTAGTGTTTTCTTCCGGGACGATGGTCAACGTGCCGGATATCCCAGAAGAGGCGGATGAAGACAGGCCCTTCTGGCGTGATGCAGATGTGGAGGATGAGTGATATGAGCAACCCACGGAGAGTGACGGCAGACTTTAAATTCAATGGGAAATGGCTGGGGAAATCCCTAGATGACTATCTCCAGTCGGTGACCTATACGGATGTGGCATCGGGTACGAGCGATCAGCTGGATATCGTGCTGCAGAACATAGAGATGGACTGGCTCGGCAAGAAATATCCGAAGAAAGGCGACCGGGTGGATGGGAAGATCATCTTCGTCAACTGGGACAGCATACTGGATAAAAAAGTGGACTGTGGGGCTTTTGTCCTGGATGATGTGGGTTTTTCAGGCGGTCCCCTCACAGCAGAGTTTGGGTGCGTCGCGGCCCCGATCAACAGTTCTTTTAATACGAGGGAACGTACAAAGACCTATAAGGATGTCACGATCGAGGAGATCGCGCAGGAGATCGCGGATAAGTACGATCTGGAACTGAGGTGTTCCGATGCGGACATACGGATCAAGACCATAGAGCAGTCCCAGAAGACGGACAGCGCATTTTTATATGACCTATGCGATACATATGGCTTATCGATGAAGGTCTACAAAAAAGCTATCGTGATCTATGACCAGACTGTCATGGAAGAAAAAAAGACAGTAGCCAAACTCACCAGAGAGTCTTTCATCGATGACAGATGGGAATATAAAGATGCTCTTGTCGGTGTGTACACGGGAGCCAGGATATCTTACAAACCGGGGGACGGCAGCGACGAGATAAGCGTTTATGTAGGTGAAAAAGACGAAGAGGCGAAAGATGCCCGGGTGCTGCACGTCAACGAGGTGGCAGACAGCATATCAGATGCTTACTTTAAAGCGGCGGCAGCGGTCAACAAGTCTAACCAGGAGGCGACCACGTTATCCGGTGATATCTGGCCGGACCCGAAGATATGCGCCGGGGTCACGGTCAAGGTGAGTGGACTGGGAAAAGCAGACGGCAAGTATTTCGTGGATAAATGTGTGACAGAGGTGGGGAGCTCAAGATCACGCCAGACTGTAGAGATGCATAAGTGCCAGGAACGCTTGCCACGCGGCCCAGAGCCAGAGGAGGAGTGACATGGCGGAGAGGCTGATCAGGATAGGGAGGGTATCGACCGTAGACTATGAGAACGGGATGGTCAGCGTCACATACCCGACCCTGGATGCTGATACGACCGATAAGTTCCCTGTTTTTTCGATGGCAGATGAGTACAAGATGCCCGTTGTCGGGGAGGATGTGCTGGTGCTGCATCTCCCCACAGGCCAGTCAGCCGGTGTCATCTTAGGGAAGATGTGGAACACAAAGAACATGCCGAGGAAGTCCGGGGAGCATGTTTATAGCCATGAGTTCGGGGATGGGCCGGATGAAGCCTACATGGAGTATGATGCCGCAGATGGGGATCTGAAGTTCAAGGATAAGAACATCGGACCCGTGACACTCGCCGAGCTGTTAGGTCTGAATGAGACCGATCCCCATCGCAGGGAATTTGGGGATGAGCCAGGGGAGGCGTATATCGAATACCGACCTGACGAGGGCAGGATGTACTTCAAAGATAAGAGGGCCGGGCTGGTGAGCTTATCGAGGATATTGGGCCTGAGCCCAGAAGATGAGCTAAAAGACCCAGAACCAGTCCCGGATCCGGCACCAGATCCAGGGCAAGGTACGGATACAGATCAGGGCCAGATAGGGGGCTTACATGGCTAAGATAGGCAACTGGGGGAAACACATAAAGTTTACTGTCGATTCCGAGAAGGTACTGTCTTTCAAAGGCTTCAAGCGCACGGTGAAGGGCAGATGGGCGGACCATCCCATCATAAACGAGAAACCTAAAAAGGAGTTCCAAGGCCCCGACGCATCCAGTGTGAGCCTGGATGTGGTACTGTCCGCATATCTGGGTGTCAGCCCGAAGGATATCATCAAGGACCTGGAAGAGGCGTGCGAGAAGGGAAAGATAGAATATCTGTACATCGGTGGCAAGAAAGTCGGCAAGTGCAAGATGTACCTAGAATCGATGAGCGAGACGTGGGATGAGATATGGAACAAGGGTGAACTGGCCAGGGCGACCTTGAGCCTGACGTTTACAGAATATAACTAAGGAGGTGGCCCCCATGAGGGAGACAGGCAGGATCCAGATAGTCCCCGTCGGTGGGGACACATCCATAGAGCGTGTGAATGCACAGTTAAAGTCCCTGATACTGGCCAGAGAGCGTACGATCCCCGGGAGCCGGGGGTTTGGCTTGAGCGGTGACTACCTGGACGCGCCATGCTACGAGGTGGCCAGTGAGTTCGGTGTGGAATTGGAAGAAAAAGTAGATATCTACATCCCGGAGATAGACATCGCCGAGGTCAAAGTGGATGCGGATATCGATGGGAGTGTCGACACACAGGTATCGGTGAGATGGAGGGATGGATATGATAGCACAGATCAGTAACTTACCGGACGTGAGTTTCATAGACAACATGACCCTGGATGATGTCCAGGCCCTCCTGGTGCGCAGTTACGAGGAAAAATACGAGCAGGTGACAAAGGAGAAGGTCAGCCTAAAGCGGGCGGATCCCGTAACCCTCACCCTCTATGCCTGTTCCGTGCTCATCTACCAAGCATTGATGTACGTGGACCGGGCTGGGAAACAGGACCTGATCAAATACAGCTACGGTGAGTTCCTGGACAATATCGCCGCCAACAAAGGCGTCACGCGATTACCAGCCCAGGCGGCCGAGGTGATCGTGCGCTTCAGGATCCCCGCGCCCCGGGAGGATGCGGTCAGCATCCCAGCAGGGACCAGGGTCACATCGGGGGACGGGATCTATTTCGGGACCATGGAGTACGCAGAGATATCCCCGGGTAGCACCCATATCGATATCCCCTGCAGATGCCAGACAACGGGGGCCGTCGGCAGCGGCCTGTCCGTGGGGAGCATCAACACACTGGTGGACCTACTTCCCTACATATCCGGCGTGTCCAACATCGAAGAGAGCCAGGGCGGCGCGGATATAGAGGATGATGAGAGCCTGGCAGAGCGTGTGTATCTGGCCCCATCGGCCTATTCCGTGGCCGGACCCAGGGATGCATATATCTATCACACGAAGGCATACGGCGCATCGATCGGGTCGGTGAATGTTTCTAGCCCAAAACCGTGCGAGGTGGAGGTGCGGGTGCTCTTAAAGGATGGTTCTCTCCCCTCCCAGGCACTACTGGATGGCATCCTGGAATATCTGGACGATGAGACTATCCGGCCCTTGACAGACCAGGTAAAGGT
>CAJTFD010000036.1 GCA_910575625.1 Clostridia bacterium | reverse complement strand
CGTTCCAGTTGTGGATACGAAGTTCCTCCGGCATTGTACAGATCCACGATCTGCTGCTTGAATTCCGGGGTGTAGGATTTTTGGTTTTTCGCCATGCTGAACATCTCCTTTGCTCTTTCACTTGATAGTATAGATTGTTCAACTTTTCCTGTCCACACTTATATACTAACACCAAGTCCACCCGTTACTACATTGACGAGATGCACCTTCTGCTCAAAGAGGACCAGACCGCCGCCTATACCATTGAAATCTGGAAACGCTTTCGGAAATGGGGCGGGATTCCCACCGGCATCACACAGAACATCAAGGACCTGCTTGCCAGCCGGGAAATCGAGAACATCTTTGAGAACTCGGACTTTGTATATATGCTCAACCAGGCAAGCGGCGACCGGCAGATTTTAGCCAGACAGCTGGGCATCTCCCCGCACCAGCTGTCCTATGTGACCCACTCCGGCGAAGGCGAAGGGCTGCTGTTCTACGGCAACATCATCCTGCCCTTTATCGACCGGTTCCCCAAGGATACCGAGCTATACCGCATAATGACCACGAAATTACAGGAATTAAAGGAGGGAAAGCAATCATGACTGCACAGAAAATCAAACACAATCCCCGGCTGTTTTTGCAGCGGGCGATGGAGATTCAGCGCCGCCAGCTGCTTCTGGCGATGGCGGACGCGGTAAGCGAGTGCCGTACTGCGGAGAGCATGGCGGCAGAACTGAACCGTGACGGGGAAACGGGCCTGCTCCGCCTTGCGGAAATCTGGTGCTGCCTCTCCCCCGGCACCGGCGGCAGGATTATGGAGGGCCGGGGCGCGGAGCTTCTGGCCGATGTGCTGGCACAGGTCTATGCCTGCCTGATCCTCCGTCCTTTACACACCCCGGCTGGCATGGGCCTCTATGTGGAACTGCTCTATATGATGGAGGCGCTGATGCTGGGGGAATGGTTTGATTAAGGAGCCGCGCCTGCGCTTTACGAGGGAGGAACAGACCGACCCGGCGCTGGAAAAGCCGATCCGCCGCGCACAGAAAGCAGCTGTCCGGGCAGACAAGGCGCAGGCCAGGATACCCAAAAAGAAGGTCCGGCAGACCGTTATGGACCCCGATACCGGAAAGAAAACAACGAAACTGACCTTTGAGGAACAGGCAAAGCCGCCCTCCAAGCTGTCCCATGCGGTACGGGGCGCTCCGGCCAACGCGCTGCTTGCCGGGGCGCATAAGGAAATCCGCAAGTCCGAACAGGACAATGTGGGCGTGGAAGGGGCGCACAAGACCGGGCAGGCTGTTGAAGTCAGTGCGCGGCTGGTGCGGGAGGGATACCGCAGCCATAAACTGAAACCCTACCGCGAAGCGGCAAAGGCGGAGCAAAAGCTGGAAAAAGCAAACATCAACGCCCTGTACCAAAAGTCCCTGGCGGAGAACCCCCAGCTTGCCAGCAACCCCCTTTCCCGCTGGCAGCAAAAGCAGGCCATCAAAAAGGAATATGCCGCCGCCAAACGCGCCGGTCAAACGGCTGGGCATACGGCACAGGCCGCAGGCCATACTGCCAAGACCGGCAAGGCGGCAAAGTCCGTCAAAGAAAAAGCGGAACAGGCAGGCCGGTTTGTCATGCGGCACAAGAAGGGATTCCTGATTGCGCTGGCGCTGTTTCTGCTGGTCTGCCTGCTGATGAATACCCTGTCCTCCTGCTCCATGCTGGCCCAGAGCATCGGCTCGGCGGTGTCCGGCTCCACCTATCCCTCCAAAGACGAGGATATGCTGGGGACGGAAGCGGACTATGCCGCAAAGGAGGCGGAACTGCAAGCCGAACTGGACAACATGGAGAGCCTGCACCCCGGCTATGACGAGTACCGGTACAATTTAGACCCCATCGGCCATAACCCCCATGAGTTGGCGGCTTATTTAAGCGCCCTGCTCCATGAATACACGCCCCAGAGCGCGGCGGCACAGTTACAGCGGGTCTTTGACCTCCAATATGTCCTGACACTGACCGAGGAGGTGGAAATCCGCTACCGCACCGAAACCAGCACCGACCCGGAAACCGGGGAAACGACCAGCGAGGAAGTCCCCTATGAATACTACATCCTCCATGTGGAGCTTGTGAACACCCAGATTGCCGCCCTTGCGCCGGAGCTTCTCACCCCGGATGAATATGAGATGTACCAGGTCTACATCGCCACCAGGGGCAACAAGCCGCTGCTGTTTGGCGGCGGTTCCCCGGATATGGGAAATTCCGAAGATTTGAGCGGCGTGGAGTTTATAAACGGGACCCGCCCCGGCAATCCGGGACTGGTGGATCTGGCGAAGCGTCAGGTGGGAAACGTGGGCGGCTATCCGTATTGGAGCTGGTACGGCTTTAACAGCCGGGTGGAATGGTGCGCCTGCTTCGTGAGCTGGTGCTATAACCAGGCCGGGAAAAGCGAACCGCGCTTTGCTGGCTGTCAGTCCCAGGGCGTACCCTGGTTCCAGTCGCATGGGCAATGGGGCGGACGCGGATATGCCAACATCGCCCCCGGCGACGCCATTTTCTTTGACTGGGATTTGGACGGTTCCGCCGACCATGTCGGCATTGTGATCGGCACAGACGGGAGCCGGGTCTATACGGTGGAGGGCAATTCCGGCGACGCCTGCAAAATCAAAAGCTATGACCTGAATTACCAGTGCATCAAGGGCTACGGCCTGATGAACTGGAACTAAACCATGTGGGAAGGAGTGTTACAGATGGCAACGAACAAAATCGACCGGATTGACCGGGAGATCGCAAAGACCCGCGAAAAGCTGGCGGAATACCAGAACAAGCTGCGGGAATTGGAGGCGCAGAAAACCGAGGCGGAGAACCTGCAAATCGTCCAGCTGGTGCGGGCGGTCCGCATGACCCCGCAGGAACTGAACGCGCTGCTGTCCGGCGGCGGGATTCCCGGCGTGGGAACGCCTGCGCCAGACGCCCAGGAAAAGGAGGAAAATCACGATGAAATCTAAAAAACTATTGCGGACACTGGCCGCGCTTTGCACCGCCCTGGTTCTTATGGGCGGTTTTTCTGTCCCCGCCTACGCGGGCGGCGGCGGGGAACCGGCTGATGAAACCAACGATTCCAACGTACAGGTGGAGCAGCCGGAGGAAACGCCGCCCCTCACCCCGGATGGCAACGCCACCCTGGTGGACGATTACGGCGGGAACAAGCAGCTGATTACCGTTACCACCAAAAACGGCAACTACTTCTACATCCTGGTGGACCGGGATGACGAGGGGGAAAACACCGTCCATTTTCTCAACCAGGTGGACGAGGCCGATCTGATGGCGCTGATGGAGGACGGGGACAGCGAGGAACCTCCTGCCGTTTGCGGCTGCACCGAGAAATGTCAGGCAGGCGCAATCAACCGGAACTGCCCGGTCTGCGCCTTTACCATGACAAGCTGTACCGGCAAGGCGGCGGAACCGGAGGAGCCGCCTGCAGCGGAGCCGGAACCGGAGAAAAAGTCCGGCATGAATCCGGCTGTCCTGCTTTTGGTTGTGGCTCTGTTAGGCGGCGGGGGCGCGCTCTACTACTTCAAGTTTATGAAGAACAAGCCGAAAACCAAAGGCCCGGACAATCTGGACGATTATGACTACGGCGATGAGGAAGATGAGCTGTGGGAATCCGAGGAGGGCGCGGAGGAGGAACCGGAGGAAAGTGAGGAAGAACCGGAATGACCCGCTTCACCGACAGCCCCTTTGAGCGCATGATGACACAGAAACCGGAGGGCAGGAAGAAAACTTCCCGCCCTCCTTCTTTACCCAAAAGCCACCCCTGCTATGGCTGCGGCAACTACGGAAGGCCCTGTGTGGGATTCTGCCACCGGGAACTGGAAAAGCAGCTGAAAGAAAGGAGAGATCGGAAATGAAGTATCTTATTTTATTGATAAAAGGCATCGCTGTTTTTGACCTGTGCTGTCTGGCGGTGTATCTGGGCGGCGACATTGTTTCTGCCCTGATACGCAAACTTCGGAAAAAGCCTGCACAGAGCGATGACTTCTATGACTTTTCTATGGATGGCGACACAACTGCCCCGCTGTCCATAGATTCCATCCGCCAGCTGTACTCCGGCGATGTGGAAACTTTTGTAGAAGAAAGGCTTCTGCCGGAGGCCGCAAAGACAATGGAGGCTTTAACGGAACGGGAACAGACAGCGGCCCGCCTGCTTTTATGCGCCCTGATCGGCTATCTGAAAGAAGAAGCCCGCATGGACGAGCAGAGTTTTCCGATGGTGATGGAACTGCTGAAATATATGGAGGGGGAAAAAGAGGAAGGCTGCCAAGACCCGGTGGACTGGCTGCTGGAGGACGCCAACAGCCGCGCGCACCGGCATGAGTCCTATTACAGCGATTATCAACGCTACCAGCTGATGCAGGTGGATAAAAAACGTGTCATTCTGGCCTGCCGTATCCTCATCAATGATCTGGTAGGAAAACTGTACCGATATGATTACCGGTTCGGCTATGACCTGATGCTGACAGAGGATAACAGCATTGAGGAAAAGCTGCGTACATCTATGCGGGAAGAATGGGAGGATGAAGATTATGCGCCTTGTGATTGCTGAAAAACCGTCGGTGGCCCAAAGCCTGTCCGCTGTAATCGGGGCCAATGCCCGCAAGGACGGGTATCTGGAAGGGAACGGCTGGCGGGTCAGCTGGTGCGTGGGGCATCTGGCCGGGCTTGCCGATGCAGACAGCTATGACCCTAAATACGCCAAGTGGCGCTATGACGATCTGCCGATCCTGCCCTCGGACTGGAAAATGAGCGTGGGGCGGGACAAGAAGAAACAGTTTGATATTCTCAAAAAGCTGCTGTGCGCCCCGGATGTGACCGAGGTGGTAAACGCCTGTGACGCGGGACGGGAGGGCGAACTGATTTTCCGCAACGTCTATGAGCTGGCGGGCTGCAAAAAGCCCATGAAGCGGCTCTGGATTTCCAGCATGGAGGATTCGGCAATCCGGGAGGGCTTTGAAAACCTCCGCCCCGGCGCGGACTATGACGGTCTGCATCAGGCGGCGCTCTGCCGCGCCAAGGCTGACTGGCTGGTGGGCATCAACGCCACCCGGCTGTTTTCGGTGCTGTACCGCCGGACCCTCAACATCGGGCGGGTTATGTCCCCGACACTGGCCCTTATCGTCCAGCGGGAAGCAGAGATTGAAGCCTTCCAGCCGGAGCCGTTCTATACGGTGGCGCTGGAGCTGCCCGGATTTACCGCTGTGGGGGCGCGGATGAAAGACAAAACCGCCGCGAAAGAGCTGCAAACCGCCTGCCGGGGAGGTTCTGCGGTGGTGAAACAGGCGCAGCGGAAAGAGAAGTCCGAAAAGCCGCCCGCCCTTTATGACCTGACCACCTTACAGCGGGACGCCAACCGCCTGCTGGGGTTTACCGCCCAGCAAACGCTGGACTATCTGCAAAACCTCTATGAGAAAAAGTTGTGTACTTATCCCCGGACGGACAGCCGGTATCTGACCTCGGATATGGCGGAGGGCCTGCCGGTGCTGGTCAACCTCACCGCCAATGCCATGCCGTTCCGAAAGGGGATCGGCATTACCTGCAACCCGGAGGCGGTCATCAACGATAAGAAAGTGACCGACCACCATGCGGTGATCCCCACCCGCAATCTTCAGGGGGCGGACCTCTCCGGCCTGCCTGCTGGTGAGAAAGCGGTATTGGAGCTGGTGGCCGCAAGGTTGTTGTGTGCGGTGGCGGAACCTTATTGTTATGAAGAAACTTCTGTTACTGTGGAATGTGCCGGTACGGAATTTGCTGTAAAGGGCAAAACGGTGAAACACCCCGGCTGGCGCAAGCTGGATGCCGCTTATCACGCCGGTCTGAAAAATGCCCCGGAGCCGGAGGAAAGACCAGAGGAAAAGACGCTGCCGGAACTCTCTGAGGGACAATCTTTGTCCGTTTCCAATGCCTCCGTCAAGGAGGGGAAAACCAGCCCGCCAAAGCATTTCACCGAAGATACCCTGCTGTCGGCTATGGAGAACGCCGGTAAAGAGGATATGCCGGATACCGCCGAGCGCAAGGGATTGGGTACGCCTGCCACCCGCGCCGGGATTCTGGAAAAGCTGGCCTCCACCGGTTTTCTGGAACGGAAAAAGAGCAAAAAGACGGTCCAGCTGATGCCCTCCCGCGACGCGCGTTCCCTCATTACGGTTCTGCCGGAGCAGCTGCAATCCCCGCTGCTCACCGCCGAGTGGGAGTACCGGCTGGGCGAGATTGAGCGCGGCGAGCTTTCCCCGGAGGAGTTTCTGTCCGGGATTTACGCCATGCTGCGGGAGCTGGCGGCAACCTATCAGGTGGTTAAGGGGACCGAGTACCTGTTCTCCCCGCCCCGCGATGCGGTAGGAAGATGCCCCCGGTGCGGCGGTGAGGTTACGGAATCGCAAAAGGGGTTTTTCTGCCAAAGCGGAACTTGCAGATTTGCCATCTGGAAAGACAGCAAGTGGTGGAGCGCCAAGAAGAAACAGCCCACCAAGGCCATTGTCGCGGCTCTCTTAAAAGACGGGCGGGCAAGGCTCACCGGCTGTTACTCGGAAAAGACCGGCAAAACCTATGACGCGGATGTGCTTTTGGAGGATACCGGCGAGTATGTGAACTTCAAGCTGGACTTTGGCGGCAAAGAGAAAAGCAACGGAGGAAAGAAAAATTGAATAAAGAGCAGCTTACGCTTGGTTCCTTATTCGACGGCATAGGAGGTTTTCCCTATGCCGCCTCTTTTTATGGAATCAGACCTTTGTGGGCCAGCGAAATCATACCGGAATGTATTTCTGTGACACAGAAGCACTTTCCTGAAATGGAACACGTTGGCGACATTACGAAACTTTATGGCGGCACACTGCCGCCCGTGGACATCATCACCTTCGGCTCCCCCTGCCAGGACCTGAGTGTGGCATCAGGCAAGCGGCTCGGCCTTGCCGGGGAGCGGAGCGGCCTCTTTCTGGAGGCTGTCAGGATTATCAGAGAAATGCAGGAGGCAACCAATGGAGAATACCCGAAATTCGCGCTCTGGGAAAATGTCCCCGGAGCCTTGTCAAGTTCTTCCCGGCGTGACTTTAAGGCTGTGCTGGAAGCGTTCACAGAGGCCGAAGTTCCAATGCCTGGTTCTGGACGGTGGGCAAACGCCGGAATGGTACGAGGCCGAGGAGCTGACCTCGCTTGGTGCGTGTACGACGCCCAATATTTCGGAACGGCACAGCGGCGCAGGCGTATCTTTCTTATCGCAGATTTTAGAGGCCAACGCAGCGGAGAAATACTTTTTGTCCCCAAAAGCCTGTCAGGGTATTTTGCGGCGGGCGGAACGCCGCGGCAAGGACCTGCCGCCTATGCTCAAAGCGGCACTGGAACAGCAGGCGCGGGGGATGTGATCCCCGCCATCTCCATGCGTATCCGCTGCGGCTGTGAGGGCGGCGGCAAGGGGCCGCTGCTCCAGATAGAAAAAAGCGGCACTCTGGCAACCGGAAATGACCAGTATCTCTTTGCGCCGAAGGACGCGGTAGAGATACTCAACGACCAGGGCGGCGATTCCCTCTGCGTGGAGAAAGGCGGCGTATCTCCTACCCTCCGCAGCCAGACCCACGGAAATCTGCCAATCACCGCATACGCCATCCAAGGCTCCATGATCGGCGGGGAGGACAGCCCCCACGCTGTCACCGCTTCGGGATGTATGGCCCAATTCCCGCCCGATGCTATGGTCGGGATCAACGGCAATCTTGCCGGGACGCTGCTTGCCAGCTACTACAAGGGAACAGGGATGCGGTGCGGACAGGAGCGGGATGTGGTGCTGTGCGCTTCAAGCGGCCAGAGCCATGCGGAAATTTTGCGGGAGCTGTCGCCCACGCTCAACTGTGCCAGTGAACAGCCCTATATTGTCCGGCCCGATGGCTCGGAGCAGGAGCAGCCCATCGTGACCCACCCGCAGATTGCCGGGACGCTCTGTGCCTCCGGCGCGGGGCTTTCCCGCCCTGCCGGACAGGGGAACGAGCTGGACTTCTGCGTGATGAGCGCAGGCTTCAAGCACAAGGCCGGCAGCCAGTCCGGGAGCATCGGTTTCCAGGAAGAAACTGCTCCCACCCTTCTGGCGGGCCAGCAAAGCGCCGTGATGAAAGCCTGTTTGATTGGCGGCGCGGCTGTGATGGAGGCCCAGACCGCCGCCGTTGACTGCCGCAACCTCCGGGAAACCGATGAGGTCAGCGGCACGCTGCTGGCAAAAGCGGCCTCCGGCGGCTACTCGCTGAATTACCAGAATCCCGTCCGCACCGGGCTTTGCGTGAGAAGGCTCACCCCCACCGAGGCGGAGCGTTTGCAGGGCTACCCGGACGGGTGGACGGAGGCCGGCGCAGATGGCAGCCCCATCAGTGACACAAAGCGTTACCAGATGTTAGGCAATTCTATCGCTGTCCCCTGTGTTGCGTATATTATGCAGGGCATTACAGACGCCGTTAATCAGGCGTGTGAAAAAGGAGGGAAAAAGCTATGAGCCATCAAAAATTATTGTTAGTGGAACAGGAAACCATCCTCCTCTACAACCAGGCGGAGCCTGCCGCCCAGGTCTATACCCATGACCCAAAGCTGATGAAAAAACTGAACTGCCTTGCCGGTAAACACCCGGAGCAGATCATCAAGAAGGACGACCACAACTTCATTGTCCCCAAACGCTGCGTATCGGTCCGGGAGCCGTACAGCGAAAAGCGGCGCAAAGCCGCCAGTGAACGGGCCAGGGCCGCAGGCTATAAGCCGCCGTTGAAATCCTCCTCCGGTCAATAAGCATGGGCGGGAATGTCTTTGAAACGGTAAAGCAGTCCATCACCACCAGAGAAGCGGCGGAACACTATGGAATCGAGGTAAAGCGGAACGGTATGGCCTGCTGTCCCTTTCACGATGACAGGACGCCCAGCATGAAATTAGACCGCCGCTTTCACTGTTTCGGCTGCGGGGCGGACGGTGATGTGATCGACTTTGCCGCCAGACTTTATAACCTCTCCCCCAAAGAGGCGGCGGAAAAACTGGCCCAGGATTTTGGCCTGCTCTATGACAGCCAGGCGCCCCCGAAGAAAACCTATGTCCGTCAAAAGTCAGAAGCGCAGAAGTTCCGGGAATCAAAGCAGCGGTGTTTCCGCGCGCTGGCAGACTACGCCCATCTGCTGCGGGGCTGGGAAACCGGCCTTGCGCCCCTGACCCCGGAGGATGAGCCGCACCCCCTTTTTGTGGAGGCGCTGCACCAAAAGGACTATGTGGAGTATCTTCTGGACTTTCTGATGGAGGATGGCATAGAGGAACAAAAAACATGGATTGCAGAACACCTAACAAAAATCATGGATTTGGAAAGGAGAAACAAGGAAATGGCAGAGAAACCCACCAACCGGGAGCGATTGCGGGAAATCACCGAGGGCATTGAGCAGAACATCAAGGAACTGTTTGAGAGCGAAAAGTATATGCGCTATCTGTCGGTGATGTCCCGGTTCCACCGCTACTCGGTCAATAATACCATGCTGATCTATATGCAGAAGCCGGACGCGACCCTTGTGGCTGGCTATAACAAGTGGAAGAACCAGTTTGAGCGCCATGTGAAGAAGGGCGAGCGCGGCATCACCATCATCGCGCCCACCCCCTATAAGAAGAAAATCGAGGAGCAGAAGCTGGACCCGGACACCCACGCGCCAATGCTGGACGCAAACGGCAGGGTGGTCATGGAGGAAAAAGAGGTGGAAATCCCGCTGTTCCGTCCGGTCAAGGTCTTTGATGTGAGCCAGACGGACGGAAAGCCCCTGCCCTCCCTGGCGGCGGACCTGTTCGGGAATGTCCAGCACTTTGAGGCGTTTATGGAGGCGCTGAAACGCTCCGCCCCGGTTCCCCTTGCGTTTGAGGAAATGGACGCTGATACGGATGGGTATTTTTCTTCCATTGAGCAGCGCATCGCCATCCGCCAGGGCATGAGCGAGGTGCAGACGGTTTCTGCCGCTGTCCATGAAATCGCCCACAGCAAGCTGCACAACTTTGATGTGCCGGACAACCCGGACGCGCCCTTGTATCAGGAAGTGGAGCTGTTTGGACAGCCAGCCCTGTTCTCCAATGAGCGGATTGCCGCAGACGATCTGCCGGACGGACTGTTTTGTTATGACCTGCGCGGTTCCGATGATGACCCCGGCGCGCCGGTTGCGGTCGAGGAACGGGTTATCGTCAACCATGCCGGTTCCGTCATAACCGCAAAGCCGCTGGAACTGCCGGAGGAAGGGCATCTCCCGCTGACCGATGAATCCGGCCTGGACTTTAACGGCGGCGAAAAGACCGCCCAGCGGTTTTTGCAGGACCATAAAAAGGACCGACGCACCGAGGAGGTGGAGGCCGAGAGCATCTCTTACGCGGTCTGCCAATATTTTGGGATTCAGACCGGCGCAAACAGCTTTGGGTACATTGCGAACTGGAGCCAGGGCAAGGAGCTGAAGGAACTGCGGGCCAGCCTGGAAACCATCAACAAGACCGCCGGTACTCTGATTGCCGATATTGACCGCCATTTTCAGGAGGTCTGCAAGGAGCGCGGCATTGATCTGGAATCCGGGCCGGAGCAGGACGCCGGAAAAGAAACCATGCAGCCGGAAAATCCGCAGGCCGATACGGAGAATCAAGAGGTTTCCCCTGAACCGGAACCCTCCTGGAAAATCCCCGCCGAACTGCCGGAGCAGGACCCCTCCATGTTCCGCTATTACATTACCCAGGAATCGCTGGATGTGGGAACCTATCCTTTGATGGACGGGAAAACCATCACTGAACTTGCCGCACCGGTAAAGGTGGAACAGGATTCCATCACCGCCTTTGGCTGTATCGACTACCCCCAGCCGCTGACCGCCGAACAGGAACGGGAATACGCCCTTTTGCCCGCCAGCCAAAACCCGCGGGCGCTGGATTCCATCGGCCATGCCGCAGAAGCCGCCCCGCTGCCCGACGCGCCGGAGCAGGCGCTGGATGAATACCCGATGCCGGACCCGGCGCTGTGTGAGGACGATCTGAAAAACTGCGGCTATCAGGACGGGGACTTGCTGCCCCTCTCCAAAGAGCGGGCGCTGGAACTGTTTGAGCAGGATTTGACGGTGTACGCGGTGGTGGACGGGGGCGGCGCGGAAATGCTCTTTGACCGGGAGGAATTTGAATCCCAGCTGCCCGGCACGGTGTTCGCCCTTTCCCGCGAGGAATGGGAGGAAAGCCCAGCCTTTGACGCGCTGGTGCAGGACCGGCTGAACCGCCAGCAGGAACGGGAGCAGGCGTTTCTCTCTCATGAGGGGGACTGCTTTGCCATCTATCAGGTAAAGGATGATGACAGCCTGCGGGAAATCCGCTTTGAGGGGCTGGACTGGCTCCAATCCATCGGGCGCGAGGTGGAGCGTGAGAATTACAACCTGATCTACACCGCGCCCCTTTCCGGCAAAGATACGCCGGAGGTTGTGGCGGAGCAGCTGTTCTACCGCTTCAACAACGAACACCCCAAGGACTATCACAGCCCCTCCATGAGCGTCAGCGACATCGTTGCCATCCGCAGGGACGGCGCGTTATCCTGTCATTACTGCGATAGCTTTGGCTTTCAGCAGATCACCGGTTTTCTTGACGCGAACCCGCTGAAAAATGCGGAAATGTCTATGGAGGACGATTACGGCATGATTGACGGGATCATCAACAACGGTCCCAAAGAGCCGACCGTAGCCCAGCTGGAACAGCAGGCCAGAAGCGGCCAGCCGATCTCCCTGATGGATTTGGCGGATGCGGTCCACCGGGAGGAACGGGACAAGCGGAAATCGGTGGTGGAACAGCTCCACCAGCAGCCGAAGCAGGAAAGCAAAAAGACAGCGCCGAAAAAGAGCGCGGAAAGGGAGCTTTGATATGGGACACTTTACCTTTGAAGAAATGAATCTGATGTGTATTTACAACACCGGAACCCGCGCCGGACTGATGGAGAGCCTGACCGAGATGCGCGGCTATCTCTCGCCGGAGGAAACGGAGCTGATGGAACTGACCGACAGCGCCCTTCATAAGCTGCGCGCCATGACGGACGCGGAGTTTGACAGTCTGGAACTGTACCCGGACTTTGACGAATAGGAACCAACAGACCGGAGGGGCTGGCGCTGTGCCGCCCCTTCCTTTTATCCAAAACCCGAAAGGAGGGCCGAAAACAATGGCAACCAAAGCGCAGATGTACGCACAGATGGCCGACCATGCGGCGGTGCAGCTCACTTCCAGCTGGAATGAGTGGATGCGGTTTCTGGACACAGCCTCCAGGCTTTACAAATACCCGTTCCATGACCAGCTGATGATCTACGCCCAGCGCCCGGACGCTACCGCCTGTGCGGAGTATGACCTGTGGAATGACAAGATGGGCCGCTATGTCCGGCGCGGCTCCAAGGGCATCGCCCTGGTGGACGATTCCGGGGACCGGACCCGGCTGCGGTATGTCTTTGACATCTCCGACACCGGAACCCGCCCGCACTCCCGCACTCCCTGGCTCTGGAAGATGGAGGAACGGCATATAGATTCCATCTCCGCCATGCTGGAAAACCGGTATGGGGTGGGCGGCGATGATTTAGGCGGGCAGCTGACCGAGATCGCCCGCAGGCTGGCCGGGGAATACTGGGCGGACAACGGGCGTGACTTCCTCTACATCGTTGACGATTCCTTTTTGGAGGAGTACGATGAACTTAACATCGAAGTCCAATTCAAAGCCGCCGCCACCGTCAGCATCGCCTATTCCCTGATGTCCCGCTGTGGGCTGGCCCCGGAGCAGTATTTCACCCACGAGGATTTCATGCCGGTTTTCGATTTCAACACACCGGCCACCGTTGGGGCGCTGGGAACGGCGGTCAGCCAGATCAACCAGCAGGTGCTGCGGCAGATCGGCGTCACTATCTTAAATGCGGAGCGAGAGGCCAACAAAGAAAGGAGCCAGCAAAATGAACAACACCTTAACTTACATTCAGAACGGGGATTATCTGATTCCCAACCTGCAACTGACAGAACAGCCCGAAACGCCCCTGGGCAAGTACGGCAGGATGCGGAAAACCTACTTGAAGGATCACCGGCCCCTCCTTTACAACCGTCTGCTGATGAGCGAGAAGCTGTACCCGCACCTGTTGGAGATCGACCGGACCGCGAACAGCCGATTGGAGCAGCTGATGCCAAAACTGGCGCAGGCGGCGGGCGTGACCGAGGAACTGAAAGCCCGCGACATGATGCAGTGGGTGGGCCTGATGAACAGCTGCAAGGCCCAGGCGGAGGAGATTCTGCTGGCGGAACTTATCAACAGCTGACCTTAAACCTGTTTCTTTCCGAAACAGAACAGATTCAGAATATTGATGAAGCAGAGAATGTGAAAGCGTCCTCTGCTTTTTCTTTTGCCCAAAAGGACATCGACCATGCAAAACCGCCCCAGCCCGCGCTGGAAGAATTGCTGGAACAATACAAGCCGGTTGTGACCGCCGCCATCATGGAGGATACGGCATACCGCAACGCCTGCGGCCATACTGACCATGAAAACGCTGTGATTGAGGGTAACGCCGCTGTGCGCCGTGCGGTTCTTGGCTCCGGTAATATGCAGCTTCTCAAACAGTATTCGGATGTGCCGGAGTTCCGCCACCGCCTGCATCAAGAGGTGATTGCCGAAACCTATCCAAAGCTCCATGAGCTTCTGCGCCCTCTCTCCCAGGACGATATTGACGAAGCCCTCTGTGCATGGAACGGCGATATGGACAGCAAACGGGCCGTAGTCCGCTATATGAAAGAGCATGGGAGGGAAAAAGACACCGCCGCATGGCTGTCCAGGGAGTACGGCGGTCCTGAACATACAAACCTGTTCATTGTCCGCGCCGGAAGCCCCGAAGAAATGGAACTGCCCTGGCCCAAGGTACAGCGCCGGATCGCCCAGCTTATCAAAGAGGACCGCTTTTTTACAGAGGCTGAACGGGACAATCTGGACGATATAGACCCTATCGCAATCCGGGAAAATCTGGCCCAGCGCGGCATTGTAAACGGGCAGGTAACAGAACCGGAGAAGCTGGACAATGCCCCCTTTATCCAGCAGGTCATGGCTGATGTGGAACGGCTCACAGAGGCAGACCGGCAGGAAGAACCAGTACAGGAAACGCCAGCCACAGAAACCGCATCCATCGTGGAAGAACGCCGCGACCCGCTGGCATCGGCCTATGGCGTAGGGGATTTTGTTTTTCTGGAAGATACCGAGTACCGCATCACCGATTTGCAGCAGGGCTATGTCCAGCTGAATGACCCCGCGCTGGCCTACCCCATTTACCGGACGGAAAGCAAAGAACAGTTTGAACGCGCCATCCGGCAGGACCCGCGCAACAGCGCCATCACCGACTATCTCCCCGCCGATCTGGACCGGTTTTCCCCGGATTTACGGGAGGCTCTGACCGGGGATGGCGGTTTACTGGATGGGTTGGCAAAGGAGGATATAGCGGTACTGCTCCGAAGCGGCGCAGGCAATCCGGCTGTTGCCCAGCATCTTTCCCAGCGGTTTTCGGGTACAGTGGAAACCATGCAGCTGGAAACCGGGGATACGGCAGATTACAGAACAACCGACAAAGGCATGGAAGTAGAGATTTTGCGGGAGGATGAAACGGTTCTGGCGGTGCTGTATGAAAGCTGGGAACCGGTTGCCGCCGCACTCCGCGCCCTCTACCAGCAGGAACTGGACGGATTCTCCCACGAACCGGCACAGCTAAAGGAACAGCCAGCAGAGAAACAGCCGGATTTGGGGAATCCTCCCGCACCGGAACCAGCGCCGCGAATGACTACCACCCCTGTCACCCGTTATCCGGGCGAACAGAACCACCTGCCCTATGATGTGGAGATTCATACCCTGCACATAGAGAAACCGGAACCCACCCCACCCCAGCCGACAGCCGGGAACTTCCGTATCACCGACATTCACCTGGGCGAAGGAGGGCCGAAAGCAAAATTCCGGGCCAATATGGACGCTATCAGCCTCTTAAAAGAACTGGAATTTGAAAACCGGCGGGCCACGCCGGAAGAACAGGAAACACTCTCCCGGTATGTGGGCTGGGGCGGTCTGTCAGACGCTTTTGACGAGAACAAGCCCACCTGGGCAAAGGAGTTTGCGGAACTCTACGCAACGCTGTCCCCGGAGGAATATGAAGCCGCCAAAGGGACCACCTTAAACGCCCATTACACCAGCCCTACCGTTATCCAGGCCATTTATGAAGCGGTGGGGAAAATGGGATTCCAGACCGGCAACATCCTGGAACCCTCCTGCGGCGTGGGCAATTTCTTCGGTATGCTGCCGGAGGAAATGCGGGGCAGCAAACTGTACGGCGTGGAACTGGATTCCATCACCGGGCGCATCGCAAAACAGCTCTATCCCAAAGCAGACATCACTATCGCGGGCTTTCAAACCACTGACCGGCGGGATTTTTATGATTTAGCCGTAGGAAACGTGCCGTTTGGCCAGTATTCCGTCAATGACCGGGCCTATAACAAGCTGAACTTCAACATCCACAACTACTTTTTCGCCAAATCGCTGGACCAGGTGCGTCCAGGCGGCGTCGTGGCCTTTGTCACCAGCCGCTACACGATGGATTCCAAGGATTCTACGGTGCGCCGGTATCTGGCGCAGCGGGCGGAGCTGTTAGGCGCGATCCGTCTGCCCAACAATGCGTTTAAGGCCAATGCCGGGACAGAGGTGGTATCCGACATCATTTTCCTGCAAAAACGTGACCGCCCGATTGACATTGCCCCGGACTGGACGCAGACCGGACAGACCGAAGATGATTTTACCATCAACCGCTATTTCCTGGACCACCCGGAAATGGTGCTGGGCAGGCAGGAGCCGGAAAGCACCGCTCATGGCATGGATTACACCGTAAATCCCATTGAGGGATTGGAACTTTCCGACCAGCTGCACGACGCCATAAAATATATTCGCGGAACCTACCAGGAGGCCGAACTGCCGGAGCTGGGCGAGGGGGAAGAAATTGATACTTCTATCCCCGCTGACCCTGATGTAAAAAACTATTCCTATACCGTTGTGGACGGTGCGGTGTACTATCGGGAAAACAGCCGCATGGTGCGCCCTGACTTAAACGCCACCGCCGAGGCCCGCGTAAAAGGGCTGGTGGAACTGCGGGACTGTGTGCAGAAGCTCATCGCACAGCAGATGGACAGCTTTGTTTCGGATACGGCAATCCGTGAAACCCAGGCCGAATTGAACCGGCTCTATGACGCATTTTCCGCAAAGTACGGGCTTATCAATGACCGGGGGAACCGGCTGGCCTTTGCCGATGATTCCAGCTATTATCTGCTCTGCGCGCTGGAAGTCATTGACGATGACGGACATCTGAAGCAAAAGGCGGATATGTTCACCAAGCGCACCATCAAGCCCCATCAGGCTGTTACTGCGGTGGACACCGCCAGTGAAGCCCTGGCTGTTTCCATCGCGGAAAAGGCTGAGGTGGATATGGCGTACATGGCCGAACTGAGCGGCAAAACCCAGGAGGAATTGGCGCAGGAGCTGCGGGGCGTGATCTTCCGCCTGCCAGGACCACTGGCGGAGGGGGAAACGCCCCGTTATGTGACAGCGGACGAATACCTCTCCGGCAACGTGCGCCGGAAACTGCGGCAGGCACAGCGGGCGGCGGACAAAGACCCCGCCTTTTCTGTCAATGTGGAGGCGCTCACCGCCGCCCAGCCCAAGGATTTGGACGCATCGGAAATCGAGGTGCGCCTGGGCGCTACCTGGATTGACAAAGACTATATCCAGCAATTCATGTACGAAACCTTCCACACCCCGTACTATCTGCAAGGGAAGATTGAGGTCAAGTATGTCCCCTACACCG
>CAJTFD010000035.1 GCA_910575625.1 Clostridia bacterium | reverse complement strand
ATCCCTGAGATTGCGGACTTGGCGGGCGGATATGCCGAGGCACTGTGCCAGCTCTTTCTGGCTCACCACCAAGCCCCTCACCTCCTTGTCAAAAGCGGAAGGAAGTCACCTAAAAATTTTTTCTGGACGGAGAAAAGGAATGGGCCTTCCCCGCCCCGCATATAGTGTATGTCTGCAAAGTACCTTTTTGCTCCTCCCGCACACAAAAGGCCAGACAGCCAATGCTGCCTAGCCTTGTACTCCTCAATATAAAGGTATCATACCCCCAACAGAAAACGCCCCACTTGTGTAGGACGTTTTCCGGGAGGATCAAAAATAAAATGTGTCAGCAAAGATAACCAATAGGAAATGCAGGATAGGGGGTGCCCCTTGCCGTTTTTCCACGATATCATAATATCACGTTTTCACGGTCGATTTTTGGTCCAATTGTATTTTATCCAGAATTGAATAAAATAGTTTCCTTGTACCGTAAAAATCTTTACTGCACATAGGTATCTTTCCAAGTTCCTCATCATATTCGATATACTCATATGATAATCCTTGGGTCACACTACGCAATATATACTTCCAGACCCCAGGATCGGCTTTTATCGCTGCCTCTTCGATCATGCGGATATCCCTGAGAAATGCACTGTTCTCAATGGCCTGTTTTTCCACCTGGCTCTGCTTGAAATTGCCACTCGGTATGCCATCGCTCTGGACAGCTGGGATCCCGTATCTCACTTTGCTCTTCTTCTCATCGTACTGTAAGCAGAACGCTCTCAACTCCCTATACCTGTTCTTTGATATCCTGTAATCATCCCAGGTCATATCCCTGAGCCTCTTCTTCCCCATCGGCGTCATCCTCCCTGATATGTTGCGCATCTCTGTCTGCCCGTCTTGCCGCCAGACCTTACGATACGGACGGCATCATCAAGTAACACATACGGCTCATCGTCCGTCGGCGCATACCGCGAATTTACTTCCAACTGCTCCACGACCTTGTCCACATCATAGGCGGTGGGCTGTCTGTCGATGATCCATGATGATATCCCACGATCGTCCCTCCGATACTCCGGCATCCTCAAGAGCATCTTAACATACTCATCCAGTTTTCTCAGTCCAGCCTCATTTAGTTGGCTGCACAGATGTATGACCCGGTCTATCAGTTCCCTCTCTTCTTTATCCATATCATTTTTTAACTTATCCGCATCGATCAGCCTCATCTTTTATCCTCCTCCGCTATGGCTTTCTGGTAGAACTTCCTGCCCTTCTGCAATGCCTTGAACTCCGCCTCGTATGAACGGGACAACTTGCCCAGATCGCGATGTATCTGTCTCGCATCTTTCACCCACTGTGAACATTCTTTATACTGGTCTGTCCCTCTCTTATACTTATCCCGCAGGGCTACCAGCCTGTCTATCTCAGGCTGCATCTCTTTCGCTTGGGTACGAGTACGGACCGTCCCGGACGCGGCCTCTTTCATACGTGCGTCCATATCGGCCAGCTCCTGCCGGATATACTGGACGATCCCATCCGCCGCATCTGGCGTATCCGACTGCCGGACCAGTCTCATCAGCTTCCTGTACCTGCTGATCTGGCGCATACGGAGGAACTCAGGGACGTTGACCGTCATCTGGCCCCTGCCACGTTTATAAGTTATCTGGACGGTCAGCCCCTCTCCTTTACCGCTCGTATCCTTGCCTTCAAGCTCTGCATGACCCATTCCTGCGCGCCCTCCTTCCTCTCCAATGCCGCCATCACGTCCTCATCCCGGGTGCCCTGGCACACCAGGTGGTGGACGATGACTTTCTCCTCCTGGCCCTGCCTATGCAGCCTCTTATTGGCCTGGGAGTACAGCTCATAGTTCCAGTTCAGACCGAACCATATGACGTGGTTGCCGCCCTGCTGCAGGTTCAGCCCGTAGGCCGCGCTGGCTGGATGGGCCAGGAGGATGTCCACCTTATGGGCGTTCCAGTCGTCCTCATCCTGCGGTCCTCTCAGCTCCCGCACACGCAGCCCGGTCTTGGCCAGGGCCTTTTTGATCCTGCCCTTATCGTGCTGGAAATTATAGAACACCAGCGCGGGCTTCCCCTGCAGGGACTCCACCAGCTCCATGAACGCCTCTATCTTGCAACTGTGGACCTCATGGGCCTGGTGGCCATCGTCGTACAATGCCCCGTTGGCCAGCTGCAGGAGCTTGTTGCTCAGGGCCGCCGCACTGGTGACACTGATATCCCCATCCTCTTCCGGTAAAGCCAGCACCATCTCACGCTCCAGCTCCCGGTATGCCTTTTCTGCCCTGGCATCCAGGACGACCGGCACCTGGCTATAGGTGATATCCGGCAGCTGCAGGTAGTCCTCCGCCTTCATGGATATGCAGATATCAGATATCTTATCCAGTATCCCCTGTTCGCTCCCGGCCTTCGGGTCCCAGGAATAGATGACGCCGTTGCCCCTCTTGCCCGGGTCAAAATACCTTTCCCTGAACTGCCCGTAGCGTTTCCCCAGCCGTTCGCCACCATCCAGCAGGTACACCTGCGCCCACAGGTCCTCCAGGCCATTGGGAGACGGCGTGCCGGTCAGCTCCACCATCCGCTGGATGCGCCCAGACACGCTGGCCAGGGCCTTGAAACGCTTCGAGTTATGGCTCTTGAAGCTGCTGGACTCATCCACCACCACCATGTCAAACGGCCAGCTGTTCCGGTAATGGTCCACCAGCCAGGCCACGTTCTCCCTGTTGGTGATGTAGATATCCGCTGGGGTGTTGAGGGCGCGTATCCGGCGTGCCTGGCTACCCAATACCTGGGACACCCGCAGGATCCGCGTATGGTCCCACTTATCCTTTTCCTTCGTCCACGTCCCCTCGGCGACCTTCTTCGGCGCGACCACCAGGACCTTGCCCACGGCGAACCGGTTGTATTTTAATTCCTTTATAGCTGTCAGGGTCGTCACTGTCTTTCCCAGGCCCTAACCCATATCCAGGAACAGCCCCAGCTTCGGTATCCTTATGATCTGCTCGATGCAATGCTGCTGGTAGGCATGTGGTCTGAATATCATACGGCATCACCTCCTCCCTCTCTCTGGTGGTCATAGCCCATATCTGGAGTGGACCTCCAGGGCCGCCGCTGTGTACCCGATATCGTCGAAAAACTGCACCAGGCCGACTATCCCTTTTACTACCCATACCTTCTGCCCCAGATCCCGTAACCTGTTGATCTGGACCTTCTGGAGGGCTGTCAGCGTCCCCGTGTCCGTCTTCAGTTCCACAAACACTGGTGACGGCAGGCTGGGCAGTATGACGATCCTGTCTGGCACCCCTGCATTGCCAGGGCTGACCCATTTATAGGCCCTGCCACCCAGTTTTTTCACCTCATCCACCAATACCTTCTCTATATCCTTTTCTCTCATGCTATCCTCCTGCCTACGATCTCGCGCGCGCGTATACATATATGCGTATAGGCGCTCTAGGCTATATACGTATATACCTATATTACCTATTTTTATATCTATATATAGATAATGTAGTCTTTGTAGCAGATATCCTCTAAAGCCTTATATATAAAGGGTTTGGGACGCCTACAAAAGGCCACTACATTTACATTTTATGTATAGGTATGTAGCTGGAAAAGACGCTACGATACCGTGCCCTTTGTAGCCCTTATGTAGCCACCCTCTCAAACCCCCTCTGGGAACCGTACAATCTGTACACTCTCGGTGTCTTCATCCGCCTCCATCCGGGCAGCCCCATCAATATATTGTTGATCTCGGTACTATCACGGCGGTTCATGAACTTAGGGTCGCCGCCGAAACACTCCACCCACACCTCTACAGCGCATGTCCTATCCCGTTTCCGCAGCACGGTCCCCTCCGGCAGGCTCATGTTCCCGCCCAGGTACATCCTGCGCTCCGCGATCCCCAGGTAGTCCCAGTTTTCCGGCACTGGCTTGTCCAGGAATCTCTGGACCAGCCCTTCCTTGCCGGTCGTCTCCATGTGCTCGTCCTGTGCGATCTTTGCCTGGGCCTCGATATCCCTTGTCAGGAACA
Source organism: Clostridia bacterium (assembly GCA_910575625.1). GTDB lineage: Bacteria > Bacillota > Clostridia > Lachnospirales > Lachnospiraceae > MGBC164599. The sequence continues at coordinate 13,533 of CAJTFD010000035.1, read as the reverse complement.
GGTCCTCCCCAGCCCTCCAATATGCATAGGCTTCCGCCCATATCTGGTCCACTTCCAAGGGCAGCTGCTCCCATACGGACTTCTTAGCTGGGTGCCGTCCCACGTCCACCGGCCAGAACCGCCGGTTGCCCGTGGCATCCTTTAGGAACTCGTGATCGTTCGAGGTCCCGAAGAACACGCACCGGCGGGGATACTTCTCCGTCCTCCGCCCGTATGCGGCCCTGTAGATATCATGGGTCTTGCTCAGGAACTGCTTGATCACCTGCGTCTCCTGTTTGGAAAATGCGGACAGCTCCCCCACCTCGTTGATCCATGTCCCTTGTATCAGCTCTGCAGCCTCTTTGCCCGCGAATGTTGTCAGAGAATCTGAGAACCAGTCCTTCCCTAAGATGGCCAGGAACGTGCTCTTCCCGATGCCCTGCGGCCCTGTGAAGATAGGCATGTAATCGAATTTGACGCCGCCCACGATGGCACGCGCCACAGCGGCACATAAGGCTTTCTTCATGACCGCCCGGGTGTAAGCATTGTCCTCTGCCCCCAGATAGTCTGATAATAACGTCTCCACACGCGGTATCCCGTCCCACACCAGGCCCTCCAGGTATCGCCTCACATCATTTATCTTGTTCTGTGCGCTGATGATCAGCAGTGCATTGTCCATCTTGTCCCTCCCCGTGATCCCGTAATACTGTTCCATATATCTGTAATATCCGGCATCGTCCACATCGCCCCATCGGTGCTTCTCCTCCCGTGCATCCCACGGCACTGCGCCCAGGACCATCCCGCAGGAGGCAAACTCATCCGTCGCTATCTTCCTTTTCAAGGCCGGGTCATTCTCTAAGATGAGGACCACGTTGTTGATGGTCTTCTTATAGTTGTTATTCCCATCCACCACCAGATGGCGGATCCAATCCGGGTCATCCTCTAGCTGCACATCCTGCCCACCCGTCTGTATGGGGAACGACCGTCTCGCATCTTCAAGCCTTTCCCGACGCATCAGCCCGGACACACCCTCATCGGCGAGAGCTAGCTGTGTCATGGCAAGGAAAGATGGCAGCTTGTTGACCGGCGTGCCCGCCTTTGCCTCACCGTCCCGGTCCCCGTACATGTGCAGCCGGATCAGGTCGAAGGCATTGACCAGGAGGCCAGAGCATGGGTCTGTAGCGTGGTGGGAATATAGGAACAGGTCGCCGTCGTAGACAATCGCGCCGCCCACCGTGGACCCGCCTGTGTAGGTATAACGTCCCTGTGTGGTTGTCTCCTCGTACATCCCGGGGATGAACTTATCCATCGCCTGGGTGATCGTGTATGTGCGGCAAAAAGCCCCTATGATGCTCTTCTTTGTTGTCGGGTCCTCCTGCTTTGCCAGCCGCCTCTTCTCCCGGGCATCCGCCCCCGGCACCTGCGGCCACTGGGACACATCCTTCCAGTCCCCGTACATCCCCAGGATGCCGTCCAGGCTGCAGAACGGCTGGTCATATACCTGGTACACGTACTGGCTGTCCGCGCAACAGCTGGGCCAGTACATGAGCCTCGACCCGTCAAAGGTCGTAGGGTCGTGGTGCTCCATCCCGATCAGTGACGCCAGCTTCCTGGCCGCAGGCTCATATTCATCCGCTGTGGCCGTCCGGTCAAAAGGTATGACCATACGGAGCCTGGGCGCGTACCCGGCGTGCTTCCGGGTGCTGTAGACCACGGCAGCACACCCCAGGCCCCCTACTTTCTTCAGTATATCCTCTGTCTGGCCTGCGGGGATGCTGTCCAGGTCAAGCGTTGCCAGGTCGCGCCCTTCAAGGCAGGACGCCTTCCGGCGTCCCCCTGTGAACGTACCGCCCACGAAACCTCCCACATCCTTCAGGTCATCCTGCTGTACCTTCGGGAGGGTCGTGTACTCCTCCAGGGTCTCCGTGCCCCTGACTGGTATCTTTAACTTCTCGACGAACTCGGCCCAGGTGGTCACCGTCGTGGGCCAGTGCCTGGCCTTGCGGCTCCCGGCCGTACTGATATGTATCTGCCTATTGTAGTCCACCCGGCATCCCTCCTAGTCCTTCTTATAATACATGCCCTCAAATCCTGCGCCCTTTAACACCAACCCCGGCGCCCAGGGGATCGGCTCCGCCATCAGGTCACAGATATCGTCCACGCCCACGTCCATCGGTGCGTCTATGACCACCTCATCATGGACGTGGAACACCACCTGCAGCCCCCTGGCATCGATCCGTTTTAACGTCTCTGCCAGGCAGTCCCTGGCGATGGCCTGGACGATGTTCTCTGTCAGCTTGCCACCGTATGTGGATATCGGCCCCCATTTCTTTGTGTTCTGGTCCACACCGTGATAGTGCAGGGCCATCCTGTCAAACCTGTTGATGGCAAGATACGGCTTCGGATAATAGAGCTTGCGCCCGCTCGGCAGCCGCACGGTCAGGAAACACTGGCCATATATGGCATCACCCTCCAGCGTGAACATCAGTCCGTGCGTCCCCTGTGGCTGCGCTGTCTGCATGACGGACATCACCGCCTGACCGACTGAGTACCACAGATCCACGATCCGCGGGTTCGCCTGCCGCCACCGCTGGACGATATCGGGCAGCTCATCCTCAGACAAACCCATATCCAGGGCGCCCATAGCTACCAATGCCCCTGGCCCGCCCTGGTATCCCAAGGCCAGCGTGGCCACTTTGCCCTTTTGCCGCAGGCTATACTCCGGGTTACCCTTTACAATCCGCTCCACCGGCACACCGAACATCTGTGACGCTGTAGCCTCATATATCCTGCCATGGGTGGCGAACACTTCGTTCACCCACTGCTCCCCGGCCAGCCACGCGATCACCCGCGCCTCGATGGCCGAAAAGTCGGCCACCACGAACTTGTGCCCGTCCGACGGTATGAACGCCGTCCGTATCAGTTGGGACAGGGTGTCCGGCACGTTGCCATATAATAACTTCAAACCATCATAGTTTTTATCCCTTACCAGTGCCCTGGCATAGTCCAGCGTCCCCAGGTAGTTGCGGGGCAGGTTCTGCATCTGCACCAATCTCCCCGCGTATCTCCCGGTCCTATTCGCGCCGTAATATTGCGTCAGCCCCCGGACACGCCCATCGGTCCCCTTTGCCGTATCCATGGCCACGTATTTCTTGACCGAGGTCTTCCCCATCTGCTGCCGTATCTCCAGGACCCTGCGCACATCTTCTGGCAGGTCCCGCCCCAGTGCATCCATAACAGTGGCTTTCTGCAGGTTGGGGAGCGGCGCGCCCTGACCTCCCAGCCAATCGAGTAACTGGCTGGTACTGTTAGGGTTATCCAGCCCCGTGATCCGGCGCGCCTCTCCTTCCAGCTGCGCGGTGCTCACAGTATCTACGGCCAGGGCACCGCCGACCAGCCCCTCATCCACACGGACGCCGTAGGCGTTCATCCGCACATCCATCTGCCAGAGCCTCTCTTCGTCCTCCGGCATGGGGAACGGGGTGAGGCGTTCTAATATCGCATGTTCCGCCTCCACATCCCGTTTACAGTAACCCTTGAACAGTTCCCACTTCTCCGGTGCGTGGTGTGGCAGGTTCCATGTCCTGCCGCCATTGCTCTTCGTGAGCTTGCACGGTGTACAGAAATATCTGATCAGCGCCTTCCCCACCGCCATCTTGCGCTTGTCCTGGGGCAGGCCGATGGCCTCGCCCGTGGCTGCCAGCCCTGCGGGATACCCGCAGTACAGGCTATGGGCCATGGTGCAGCGCCATTGTTCCAGGGGCGTGCCGTAGCCCGCCCTGTTCAGGCAGTACCATTCGAACGCTGCGTTATACGCATGTTTGATGATGTGCGGGTCCTCCAGGGCTGCCAGGATATGCGGCGGGATGCACTCCCCCTGCGCTAGGTCCACGACCTCCACTGGGCGGTCGTACTCCTGATAGGCGAACAAGAGTATCTCAAAGTCGTCCGACTGGGCGTACTTGTACATCCCGGCTTTCCCGATGTCCACGCTGCTCTTCGTCTCGATATCTATGCTCAGATGTGCCATAGGTCATCAATATGGCAGCCCGGTAATCGGGTTGATGCCCCCTGCGGGTGCCTGTGGTGCTGGCTGTGCCTGTTGCACTGGTATACCGGCTGCGCCATATGTGGGTGTTCCTGCCGCGCCGTATGTTGGCGTCCCAGGTACCGCGCCCATCGGCGACTGTTGTGGGACGGGCGTCCCGAATACCTGCGCTGCAGATTCCCTGCCCCCACCAAGGGCCTCGCCATCCCTAGTCTTCTGCACGGGGCCCAGCCCGCAGCCGATGCCTTTCTTACCCCCGAAAGCATACGGAAAGAAGTTCACGCGCACGTGCCCATACATGCCGCTGTATACTTCTGACTGGTTGATGATGGGATTCCCGTTCAGGTCCACCACCTCCGGCGGATAATCCGCTTTTGCGCTGGCCGTGAACACCCAATGGCCCTTATACTCATCCCCGAAGGGCATCCCATCGGAAGGCCGCACCCCGTCGCCATCATGGACAGGTGTTGGCAGGATGGGCGGGCACTGCCCGTTCCATTTGTCCGTTATGCCCCTCTGCTTCGCCTCCTCGATGGCCGCGTTGATGCGCGCCATGGTATCCGTATCTGTTTTCGGGACCAGCACCGTCACGCTGTATTTCTCTTCCTGTCCCTGCTGGAACGCATATGGCTTGAAGAGATGTACGTAAGATAACCTTGCTTCCCCTGTCGTCACTCTGCATATATCCATGCTCATATCTATCTTTCCTCCTTAAATACTTCTGCGGCTGTCTCTTTGTTTGTTATCGCTTCCCGTTTGTCGGTCTCCTTTACCAATGTTGGTTTGCCCGGCGGCTTCATGACATAGCCGCCTGCGATCTCCGCAAATTCCTTTTTACCTACGACTTTTTCCACCTGGGCCAATGTCAGCGGCTTCTTCTCGTACAGCATCGCCTCGTCGATATCGTTCTCCTTTAAGGTCTTAAATGCCGCCTCCATGTCCGTCCACTCCCGTACGCTCCGGCCTTCTACGGCTTTCCATCCGGGGACCGTGTTCCCGGCCAGGCACTCGGAGAGCGCCCATGCCTGCAGGTCCTTCTGGTATTGCACCAGACCCTCCAGCGCTGTCAGCCTCTCACCCGCTTCCGCTGGGGTTATCAGTGGCGGCAGCTCCCCGATATCAAATGCCTGCTTGACGTTGTAGTCTGACCACGCCCGGCACTGCGCCCGTATGCGGCAATAGTAACAGGTATCCTCCCCGGGGGCGAACTCCCCCTTGCCATCCCAGGCCAGGGCCGCCCGCTCCTTCACATACCCCGCCCAGTCCAGCAGGTCATCCAGGCTGCGCCCCCACTCGGAAATGTTGTCCAGCCGCGGCTGGACGATGGACATCTTGATGTCCTTGATCGGGTACAGTATCCTGAGTGCCACGTAAGCCCCCAAGGCGTACAGGGACAGCTGCGGGTTATCCACGGCGGATACCATCCCCTTGGGCGACTTCCCGTACTTGAAGTCGATGATATGCAGCGTGCCGCCGCCTATCAGGATGCAGTCGGCTGTCCCGAAGCCTTCGGGTGCATAGGTGCTATAATCCACCTTCTTCTCCAGCATCACGTACGGTGCCTGATTGAACGCAAGGGCCGCCTCTTTTATATAGTCCAGGTATTCGTCCGTGTACCCGTCCATCTCATCCTGCCAGAGCGGGTCTGCCTTCATCTTCTTCACGAGGCCGGACAGCTTACGTTTGCTGAGGTCCGCCGGATAATAATAGCTGCGCACCTTGGCTTCCGCCAGGGCATGGGCCAGTGTACCCTCCTCTGCCGCTGGCGATGTGGTATCCGGGGCCTGTTCTTCTAACCTGGCGCTCCTGGTGCAGGCAAGCCACCGGTGCGCGCTGGACGCGCCCAGGAGGGCGTGCCCCATCATATCGGCGCCCCCATGGACCGCAGGGCCGTGGCGAACGCCCCGTACTGTGCCTCGGGAAGCTGCTGGAGGGATGCCACCCCGAAGCTGGCCACCAGTGCCTCCAGTTCTGCCTTCTTCCCGGATTCCATGAGTGTCACCCCGGCCCTGCCCAGCTCCTCCAGTGTATAGGATGGGGCGGCTGTCGGGACACCGCCCTGCTGTGCTAGCTGTTGGGTCGGTGTTGCCGCCTGTACCGGCGGTGCGGCTGGTGGCTGTGCTTGGGCTGCTGGAGGTGTATATGCTGGCGGGGCCGCCTGCTGTGGTGCTGCCGCCTGCTGTGCTGTGCCTACCTGCTGTGCCGCCTTTTGTGCTGGCGCGGCCTTCCCTTTGATAAAGTCCGCAAATACCACTATTTCTTTCAGATCCTCAAACTCAACATTGAACTTCATGCGATCTCCTCCTTAAAAAAAATCTTGACATTTTTGTATATACGCCCTATGATAGGGCTGTTTATGTTTTATCCTTTATGCCCTGACTCCCGCTCCCCAGCGATCAGGGCATCTTCGTTATCAGTTTCACGCCTCCGGGCAGGTCCTCGATCAAGAAATGCGTCCAGCCCCGTTCCACTGGCCCCATCAGGTTCACTCGTTCATAAGACGGGATGCCCAGTACCGCATCCATATACTCGATGTAATAGTTGCCTTTGGAATAATATAGTTTCTGCACTATCTTTCACTCCTCAACAAAGAGCACGCAATCTTCCATAAACTCTTCAAGCGTCTGCCTCTCATACGTCTTCTTCGTGTCATCCGTTGGGAACAACACGATCACTTCTTCCTTATGTATCTCCTGCATCTCTGCCGCCTCACGCAGGCTCACTGGTCTTAGTTTCTTTTCCTTTGGATAGATACGTTCCATGTCTTGTCCTCCCTCATCCTACTTTTTCTGTTGTCTCCTGTGTACGTGCCAGCAGCTCATCTAGGTCCGCTCCATCTTTCAGCATCTTGTCCAGCCGTTTGAGACAGGCTTCTGTATAGCGTTTTTGATAACCCTCTGTAAATTCGACCACTACTTTTATATCTTCCGGCCTTAGCATTGTCCTCACCTCCTGATCACTCTCATGTACCCGCCTTGGCTGCCCTTGTCAACTTTATCCTGATATATTGGTGCAATATCGCACCCATGGCTTTATGGTACTGCCTGGACGGCAACGCTGGCTCAAGCTCCCGCTCCCAGAGCTGCACCCTCGCAAGGAACCGCCCGTTCTCCGGTGAAAAGCACAGCACCCGCTTATCCTCATATGAAAGCTCCTTGAACACCTCCCGGACAGCATCGTGTACATCTTTATCCTTGTTTGAGAACATACACCCCTCTGGTGTATCATAGAAAGCTGGCCCGCTTTTGATGATGGGCATCTTCACCAATACCCTCACGGAAGGCTCTAAACCTCTTGTCCTGGCTCCCCTCATGTCCGTAAACACTTTAGCGGCCACCTTTGCATCATTTATCAGGCCCATCATACTGCATTGCCCCCCCCCGCTCTCTTTTCTATCGTTCCATCTATCACGGACAAGACTACGCCTAAAAATGGCCTTACCCGTGCCTCACAGCATTCCATGACCTCGCATTTGAACTCGTCGTAGTCCCGTGCATCCATGGCCAGGCATTCTGTTACCAGTCCCTTTAGGTCCGGCATTATCTCCTGGAAAAATTCTGCTCTTGACAATCTCCCTCTTCCTTTCTGCCGGGAAAAGTGCTATACTGTATACATGTTGTTTTTAGTATAGCCCCCGGCTATATCTGCCCCTGGCTCCGTGTTGGCGCACCGCCAGGGGCGTTTTTATGCCCTTATCAAAAACCTGTTTATGAAATACTGCTGCCCCTTCCCGGTGACCTTGGTGGTCTTCGTGACCCTCACGCTCCCGTCGGGATTCGTTATGGTCGTCTCCTTCACATCGAACAGGCCCATATCCATGGCCTTCTGTGTCGGCATGTTCTTACTGGAACCGCCCTTGATCAAGTAGCCCTCCTGCCGCAGTTGTTCAAACAATCTCTTTTGGCCTGTCTCATAGCCGTTCTGCTTCAGGAGCTTCGCCAGATCACCGATCAGGATAGATGTGTGGCTCGCCGAGACGGCATCCGCAAAGATCTCCTTGGGCTTCATGCGGTCATTGTCCTCTTGCAGTGTTTTGTTCAGTGCCTTTTCCTCTTTCAGCTTTGTCGCAAGCTGGATCAGAAAATCAGGTGAAGCCAATGCCTTTTCCAATGTGTCCTCTGTCATATATGCGCCGTGATCGAGTACAGATGGAATAACTTCATCATATATCCAGCTCTCGAACTTCTCCGCTCCCGGCAATTCACTATGGGACGCAAGCCGCACAACATCACCCTGCGGTATCACATTGACCTCTAAAGTTTTGGATTTGCTCTGCGGATGAGGTACGTCGTGTTTCACGACCCACCGGCAATGCCTTAAAATAGCATCTCTAACGTTTGCATATCCCAGAGCTTTCGCCACATCGGAAGCCACAAAATATGCTTTCCTGTCAATCTTGACTGTCCTTATCTTTCCAAACTCTTCTTTCTCAAATATCTTGATTTCGTTCATGCAACCTCCTCTAATCCAAGAAATATTCAAGCGACACTCCAAAATAATCCGCAAGGATTTTTACTTTACCCACTTTTGGACGGCTTCTACCGCTTTTCCAGTCTGAAAATGTGGATCGCGTAATCCCTGTGTCTGTTGCCACCCGGCATGTTGTTTTGTTTGTTTTGCTTAATAATTCAGCGAATTTTTTGTACGAAAACACACCTCACCTCCTATTCTAAGAAATAATCAATAGGTACGGTAAAATAGTCTGCAAGAATCTTCACTTTGTCCACCTTTGGGCAGCTTTTACCTTTTTTCCATTCTGAGAATAGCGCCGAATAGATTCCAGTATCCTTAGAAACTTGATACGCCGTTTTATTTGTTTTATCTAATAATGCAGCGAATTTTTTGTACGAAAACACAATTTTCCTCCTTTTCTAATTTTTCTATTGATTTTAGTTAGAAAATCCTATATAATAAGAATCATCACAAAAAATATATTATTTCTAGGATTTCCTATATCGTGTCCTCATTATATCTAGGATAATCTAGTTTGTCAACCCCCTTTTTATAGGATTTCCTAGAAATATACGTGAGGAGTAGAAATCATGTATGAAATATTTGCGAAACTACTAGCAAAAAAAGGATTAAAAGCCGCCGATGTTACTAGGGCAACAGGAATCAAATCTCCTGTTTTCTCCGAATGGAAAAAAGGTAAAAGTAAGCCAAACACTGAAAAACTGATTAAAATAGCAAATTTTTTGGATGTCTCTGTTGAATATCTAACAGGAAACAGCTTTGTTGAAGACATGGGACGCCTTATTCGGGAAGAACGTATGAGTAAAGGAGTTACTCAAGAAGAAATAGCTAAAGCCGCTAACATATCCATAACTGAATTAGATGATTACGAAACTTTAGACCTACCTATCCGTGAAGACATTTTTAACGATATCGCAGACGCTTTGGGCACGTCTTACCTTCAGCTACTTTTTGATCACGATTTATATGACGACATCATCCCGTCGCGCTATAATGGCGATGTAGTTAAGTGGGAAGCGGACAAACAAGCTGCTGAATGGGAATCGATGGGTGAGGACCTTCATGCCAGCATCGCCCGCAATGATTCAGAACGCAGACTCCTTATGCTGTGCCGCAGAGCTGGGGATGCTTCAGAAGAAGAAAAAAAAGCCCTCATCGATCAATTTGAATCTACCATAGATATATATCTCAGAGCCAAGGGCATTAAGAAGGGGTGATATCGTTTGGAGAAACCTGATTTCAGCAGATGTACAGCAAAAGCAACAGAATTACTTTATAAGCAGGACGTATCCGGCAGGATCCTTAACATACAAGAATTAAAATATGATAAGGATATAGTATTTGACACCATCCAATCTTATTGCCAGCTTACGTGGACACCTATCAGTAATTTCATATCGCCATATAATCATATTTTAAAAGATGGATGTACGATATATGACCGAGATACCAGATACTATGTAGTATTATATAATGCCGATATTTTACATTTTGCACATCGGAATTGGACGCTTGCACATGAGGTCGGCCATATCTATCTTGGACATGTGAAAGACGAATCTATCGAAGAGATAGAAGCGCATTTTTTCGCGTCGCAGCTGTTCATGCCCGAATACACCCTGCGCATGATGGCTGAAAATTATGGTGCTGTGGATGCACACGCGCTCACTGAGATATTTGGCGTGTCTTATGAATCCGCTACAAAACGTTTGAACACAATGAAGAAAAAATCTTGGTTTAGTGCTACGGAAAAAGATGTAGAGATCTGGGAAAACCAAAGAGAACGGATTGACATGTATTATATGTGCCGGGAAGAAGGTAGCGATTATCAGTATACATTGGCCAACTGGCCAAAGATAAAAGCAGATTATGAAAGACAATGCTATTTAGAGATATGCGCTGAAATGCACTAACAGCCGATTTACATAACTTGAAGCACAGCTCCGCATACCCTGACTATACAACAGAACAATTTTCAAGGCTGACTGGATACGCGGAGGAACTCATCCGTTTAAGAATAAATTAATCTTTTCTGACCTAAAATCATACTTAGCGTTATGTTTTGCATTTTATACCGTATTGTTTTTGATGATTATACGCAAAAAAGAGAAAACCAAAAAGGAGGAATCTACAAATGGGATTTAGTGATCGAGCCTGGAAAGCCGCGAGCAAGGCCATGGATCTGACCAAGGAAGCCGCAAATAAAGCTGCCGATCTGACTAAGGAGGCCGCGAACAAAGCTGCCGAAGCAGCCAAAGCCGAAGCGGAAAGACAGGCAGAATTAGCTAAAGTAGAAGCCGAAAGGCAAGCGGAGTTAGCCAAAGCCGAAGCCGAAAGGCAAGCAGAACTCGAACAGATACGAGCGTACCAGGAAAAATGGCAGAATGTCCCGTTCCAGATCGATTCTGGTTACCAGCTCGTCAACGCCTCTCCTGCGTCCGTTATGTTCCAGAGGGAAGATATGACTGTATTCTTCAATACGAACCTGCAAGATAGGTTTGTATTGATCGACTATAGCTGGAGCGGACCGCAGTTTGAGACATTGACAGAATCCACTTCGACCACCCACGGGGAAGACGTCGCAAAAGGAAAGAGTGGGAGGATGACCGCAGGAGCAGTGATCGGAACCGTATTGATGCCCGGACTCGGAACTGTTGTTGGCACAGCGATCGGAGCAGGAGGGAAAAAGAAGGAGATTACGGATTCCCAATCTGATTCCAGAAAAGTGCAGAAAAAGACAGAGGTATTAACACCAGCAACTTTAAAATTTAGGAATATGGACAATGACCGGATTATAAGTATCGTGATTGGATGCAATACCCTGATAGACAGCCAGATCAAATGTTTGCAGATCCAGCGCGAGCAATCTACCCTGGAAATCTCAAAGGATACCACGGAAATATCAAAAGGGATAAAGTCCCTCAAAGAATTATTGGACATGGGCGCCATCACCCAAGAAGAATTTGATATTAAAAAACAACAACTATTAAACCCTTAAACAATCCGTCTTCATAAAACATCACTGATAGCAGGAGGATGATTGGCGTATACATGCCGGAGTGGTGTATCCGAAATTGATTCGTGATACTATATGATTGACTGGCCAGGAATGAAAGCCGGATATGAAAGAGAATGCCATTTAGAAATGCTCGCGGAAATGCGCTAACAGCCGATTTATATAATTTGACAAAATCCGATATCAATCCAAGCAAGAAAAACAAAAGATTGTTTGACAAAATCAAATGTGAATGGTAAGATAATCGATAACAGAGATGGTCGCCGCCCAAGGTGACTGGAGAAACCCCCTCTTGCCATTATTTTGGTAATAGGGGGTTTTGACTTTAAAAAATAGATTCTATCCCGTTACGGGAATTCCCGTAACGGGATAGAATCCGCACTCTGACAATATGATATGCTTACCCGGACAATCAAAAGTGACGGCTCATTGCTATCCTTGTAATCATCGATTTGCTTAAGACAATTAATGACAAAAACTCTTAAAACTTTTAACGCACCTTTTACAAACTCAAAAACTTTAAGGAGATTCATCATGATATTAAACGATATTATTTCTGATTATAATTATGTATCCATCATATTGGACGAATATACTGATTATTTTAGAAAGTGTGAAGAATTATCTTCTATGTATCACACATCTCTTTTTAACAATATTGCAGATTATTTTTACCCAGAATATAACGAAAAGGAACCCGAAAATGATGAAAACTCTTTGACTAATTCTTTTGATTGGGTATTTAATAAAATACACGACAATATACTCGATTTAGTCCGAAACTATCCTGAGTCATATAGTCTTGTAGCACGTTTGAAAATGTATAAATACAAAAATGATTTCCTATACAAAACAATACATGATTTCACGAAATTATTCCAAAAAATATTCTCTCATGCAGTTTCTATGATTAGTGAATATCCTAACTACTTTAAAAGAAAAGGCCCGTTACCTTATTTTATCTCGCTTATAGACAACTTGTTAAGAAAATATAAAGAGATACATAACTTAGCTGTACATTTCACTGAAACAGAAGAAACGTTAGTTGAATGTATCCCAGAAAAAGATAGTAAAGGGGATTATAATCGCATTGAACTATATTCTAGAAAGCCTTCAGGCGATTTTGATTCACTATCAACAGATATTAGCTACCTAGCGCAATTTATAAGTCGTTTCGAATCAATCATGAATACCGAACACAGCTCCAATAAAATTTATATTCAACGTATAGAAAGTGGTTCTTTAAAAGTAGTCTTTGGAAGCAATAGAATAAAACTTTCAGCAATTGAAAACATAATAAGAGCTATTTGTGATGGGATACGGTCGTTCAGATTGACATCTCCTGAAAAAAAACTACTTGACGAGCAAGCTCGAAGCGCAAAACTTGATAATGATCAAAAAGAACTAGCTATCATTAATTCAAAAGCAGAAACTATCGCGCGTATTTTGGGATTATCTGCGGAAAATCAAGAAGATAAAGAAACACTTCAAAAGGCTTGCCTCCCACTAATACGGTATCTTGTTAGTAACCCTCAAGGAAAAGTTGGGGAATATGAATATAATTTAGACGACGATATAAAACTGATAGAGTATTTCGATTCAAAAAACAACTCTTGATACATCATCAAAAACCGCCCCTGCGCCAACAGGAACGGCTTTTAGATATAACTCCGCAGAGTGGTACCTTTAACAACAAGACAAATATATCATCCTGCGGAGCACCCGGTCAAGACAGAACATTTGATCAGGTGTTATTTTTATACACTTTTTAAGGAGGATGATATCTATGAGATTCGCAACTTACGGAAGAAAATCAGTCTACTCTGACAAGTCCGATTCAGTCAGCAACCAGGAACGGATGTGCCGGGAGTATGTAGAGATGCGTTTTGATAATGTGGAGACATTCGAGGTGTATTCCGACGAAGGATTTACGGGCGCGAATACAAATCGCCCCGGATTAAAGCGATTAATGGAGGATATCGAGGACGGCCTGGTGGATGCCCTGATCGTCTATCAG
>CAJTFD010000034.1 GCA_910575625.1 Clostridia bacterium | reverse complement strand
CGTTCCAGTTGTGGATACGAAGTTCCTCCGGCATTGTACAGATCCACGATCTGCTGCTTGAATTCCGGGGTGTAGGATTTTTGGTTTTTCGCCATGCTGAACATCTCCTTTGCTCTTTCACTTGATAGTATAGATTGTTCAACTTTTCCTGTCCACACTTATATACTAACACCATCTCCACAAAGATAAAATCCTCGCTGCACATGAAAGCGATGCGTGGCGAGTATCTGGGTGCGCTCGACCCTTACGGGTATGTCCGTGACCCGAAAGACAAACACAAGCTGCTTGTCAATGAGGAAACAGCCCCCATCGTAAAACGCATCTTTGAGATGTGTGCGGGCGGCATGGGTTCAAGGAGCATAGCGACCACCCTTAACAATGAGGGCGTACTCTCCCCCGCAGAGTACAACCGATTTAAAAACCACGACCCAGAGAAAGACGGGGCTTTTGTCCGCAAACGCTACTGGTGTCAAACGTATATCCGAACCATGCTGCAGAATGAGATGTTTATTGGGAGCATGGTGCAGGGCAGGCAGTACACACCGTCCTACCGCACAAAAAAACGGGTGAAGAATGACAGGGAGGATTGGATTGTCGTCAAGGGTATGCACGAACCGATTATCTCCGAGGAATTGTTTGAGCAGGCGCAAAAAGCACTCCACTCCCGCAAAATCCAACCCCGCAAGGACAGCCCACACCATGTAGACCCCGATGTTTTTTCTGGACTGTTCCGCTGCGAAGCCTGCGGGACGGCAATGCGGAAACACCGCACACATAATGGGAAATATATTTACTATGTATGCGGTCGCCACCACCAGCAGGGGAAATTCGCCTGCTCAAGCCATTACATCAACTGCGATGTGATTACCCGCCTTGTCCGTGAGGACATAAAAAGAAACGCCGTCCTGTTTACAGAGGATACGGAACGGGCGGTAAGGGAACTGACAGAAAAGAAATGCTCTGACGACCAGAAGAAAATGTCGCAGATGAAATCCGAGCTGACTGCTTCAAGGAATCAGCTTGCAGGGCTTGACGCAAAGCTCCGACGGGCGTATGAGGACAATCTTTCTGGCAAGCTGCCAGACCATATTTTCACGATGCTTATCGGGAACTACGATGAAGAAAAAGAAACATTGCAGCGAACCATCCGTGAACTGGAAAAACGCATTGACGCTTCCAATGCCGCAAGGTCTGACGTGGAGCGTTTCTCAAAGCTAATCCAGAAGTACACCAGTTTTGAGGAACTCGACAGCTTCATGCTCCATGAGCTGATTGAGAAAATCACAATCTACGAAACACCCAACATGGGGCGTTACCGCAAAGGAAAAGAGAAAATCGTTACGATTTATTATAAGTTTGTGGGGGCGTTAGAGTAAACGCCCTTTATACCAAAATGAACACTCATCATCATTGGAAAGGCGGCAGTAAATGCCGACATTGTATGTTTTGTCAATCATCTTTATTTTACCTCCCGACAATCTCAGTTCCATACCTCATGCGGCGTGATGGCTCTGCAGGTTTTACCCTGCAAGAATATGATACCCAAAACACCACCGCCACGCAAGGATGCGGCTAGCCAAGAGGTTGTTTTCATAGTTAAGTGGTGTGACCGGCACAGGCGGCGGAGGGAGGGGAAAACTCTGTCATAGCCCGCCGAACAGCAAGCTGCTCTAAAGTTTTGCCCAGATCCTTTTCACCGGAGAAAAAGCTGGTCACTCGGTATATGGTATTTCCAATCCTGACCTCTTTATATGAGGTGGACGGAGTATTTAATGCGGCCTGGTTTTCCATAGTCGCACCTCCTAATCAATACAGCCTATATGTAAATGTATGAAAATACAGGTTGTCTCTATTCGATAAAAACAAGAACAGCCGCACCGGTCAGATTGGGGCTGCTATAACATAGCGGCATGGTTCCGGTGTGGCTGCCTTTTTACTTTTTGCTGCATTTACCCGCTGTATTTGCCACGCATCCCCAGCAGGAGGGAATATTACAGGCCGCCCCTGGCAGGGCTGTCATAACTCCGCAGCACCGTTGTACTCGTGTGCCGCAGGGTTCCCCCTCAAGTCTGTGGGAGGTCGTGAGAAAGTATCTTTAACCCCCGCGCTGTCATCGCGCCCGGAGTGCCAGTCCGGGTCTAAAGCTCCGTTTATCGCTCCGGCAGCCTGGTTTCATCACCTCCTGCAAGCTGCCATCTTCGCGCCGGGCCTTATGCCGCTATTCACGCGGGTTTTGTGCCTGTAATACCGTATATTCAATTTTCAAAAGCCAAGAGGTCACGGGAAAAGCGTGTCCTTCTAATAACCGTGAGAAAAAAGGGCTTTTTTTGAAGTCTGTTATTGAACTTTCTTCAAATATTTCTCCATATTCCGAAGGCCGTGCTGGATGGAATCGCTGACAGCTTTGATGCTGACATTTTCACTTTTTGCGATAGCAGCCATGTTAAGCCCCATAAAATAATAGGCGTTGATCCGTTTGGCCTGCTTGTCCGGCAGGGAGGCAATCGCAGCGTGGAGCTGCTCCATGGTCACTTTACGCTCATAAATCTCACAAGGGGTCATAGCCACAAACAGGGCATCATATTCAATGCCATCTCCGCGATCCAGAGAATAGTGAGCATTATGGTAGTATGTACGGCGGCGGTATGCGGCCTCCAGGCGGTCATACTCCAGCATGATAGCGGCTACTTCATCAGGAACCTCGATAATGCAGTCCTCTTTATAAAAATTGGGATAATGCTCCCGCAGGTTGATCTTAGTCATATTTTCCTCCATTTTGGTTGAAAGGTGAACAGGGAACCAAAATGGATGCGGCGGGCTGCGGCACCTGGGGAAATCCCGCAAAATTCGACAAAGAAAAACGCCAGACAGTCGTAATGACCATCTGGCGTATCTTTCCAGCAACTCCGCCTTATTATGCGTTTTGTATATGTTTAATAATGCGCTTTTGTTCGTGCAGTGGGCTATAGGCAAACCAGTGATTTTTTTAAGAAATCACTTACCTTAAATCCATAGTGAAAATAAAACAAGTAACCGCCCATGAATAGCTCCTTCAACAGCTATCGCAGGCGGTAACGCAAATATGCCCTGCCGTAAAAAGCCGTTTTTTTTGTTGGCCTTCTATCAGGGCTATTTCTCATATTCAGTTTTTGGAAAACGCACTATAAGCACATTGTTTTACGCGTAATTAGGTAGTAGTAACATTTCAACCTGCACGATAGAATGTAGTAGAGGTGAGCAATAATGCAGGAAGATATTTTTTTGCGTATGGGTCAGCGCATCAAAGAAGCCAGGGAAGAATGTGGCTTGACCCAACAGGAGCTTGCGGAACAGACCGGAAGGGGCCTTCGCCATCTGCAGGATATAGAGAAGGGCAGGAAAAATCCGTCTTTTGATGTACTGGCATCCTATATTGGACGATTAGGTGTTGCACCTAACGAGCTGTTTTATTCAAATGTTCCAGCTGTGGAAAAAGAAGTACAGCATTTCATGGGAAAATTCTTGGCTTGCACGGAGGATGAGCGGGCTATCCTCTTAAAAACACTGGATTGTCTGGCAGAGCAGTTTATTAGCAGGCGTCATAATTCTTCTGAACCACAAGATTTTGAATAAAGCGGCAGGCAAGAAAGATTTTTCCCTGCCGCTTTATTTTTTTAATGCCGCTATAAATTTATGCTTTTTGTATTCCTTCTTTTAACCGCTCAAATGTTTCATCACTAATGATATGCTCCATTTTACAAGCATCGGCCTCTGCTATCTGCGGATCAACACCAAAAGAAATTAAATGGTTAGTCAATAGACAATGTTTTTCGTATACTTTCTCTGCACTTTCACGGCCTTTTTCAGTTAGATGTAAAAAACCCTCTTTATCCATAGTTAGCAATTCCTTCTCCTTCAGAACTTTTACGGCATGACAGACAGAAGGTTTTGAAAAGTTCATATGACACGCAATATCAACAGAACGAACCATGCCACGATTATTCTGAAGAATCAATACGGCCTCTAAATAGTCCTCTAATGACTTCCCTAAATTCACACGTTCTCACCCCTCCTATTCTGCAAATTCCTGATACGGATAGAAATGTACCTGCTTACTATACAAATTCAGATTAGAAAGCTGTATCAGTATTTCCAATACCTTTAGTTGCATATAAAACCGGAACATAGTCGGTGGTAATGGTATCTGGCACAGTTCTTCAAATACCTCCTTTAACTTTGGCGACAGCTTCGCCACACAAAATTGGCCTTCTAACTGAAACTGTTCCTCCATACTCTGAACAAAGCTCCATATTTCCTGAAACGCCTGCATATCCTCACTGTGCAATAAGTTGACGTTTATTAAAACAGCCATATCGCACCCATATCTGGTAAATGAAACCGGTAAATGCTTTCCTAACCGGTAAATAATTCCAAAGTCACAGACAGTGCTTTTTTGTATGATAATAGTTCCTGGTTCATCCTTTAATGCGGAGTGTGATTTAGTTACCTCATTAGGACAATCCTTAATAAAATAAAGAAGCTCTATACCGGGGATGATTGGAAATAAAGTTGCTCGGTCTACATCCATAATCTCGCCCCCAATCTGATGTTTTTCCAAGTTTTCCATAATGATTTCTGATACAATGTTAATAATGGTTTTCCCTCCCCGAAAAATACTGTTTTCCCACTTCCACCACCTGATCGCAGGTAATCTCCAAAAATTCCATATCATGTGTAATGACGAATACGATATGTCCCATTTTTGCAAGGTCTTTTAGTGTTTTGCTAACCATACACATATGGTCGTAATCAAGGCCACTGGTAGGTTCGTCAAAAATCAATATTTTCTTTCCTGCTACAATTCCGGTAACAATGGCAAGTCTTTGTTTCTGACCACCTGACAGCGCCATTGGGTGCTTGTCCTTAAAGTCAATCAGGTCAAAGTCCGTCAACGCCTTCTCAATCTTGGAATCCGTAATTTGTTCATCCCTTGATAGTTCGCACTCATTCCAGACGCTTTCCCCAAAAAGCTGGTGATTTACGTCCTGCATGATCATATAACAGGCGGCATTTCTCTCTTTGGGGGACATTGGCTTTCCAGAAAAAAGCACCTCTCCGCTATACTCCTTCAGTAGTCCGGCCATACAGCGCACAAGCGTAGTCTTTCCGGCCCCATTGATACCAAGGATGCCAAGGATTTCCCCGGAAGAAGCACTAAAACTGATATTTTCAAAAATTGTATGCGTTTTATCTTTTACAGTCAGATTCTTCACTTCTAATTCGCCTTTTGCGCCGGAAACAACATGATAAGGGGGATTCTTCCTGCGAAGTGTGCGAAGCCCCATCCGGCAGCGTTCTTCATCCGTCAGGCTCAAAAATTCTTTCCGCCCATATTCCTTTATGATCTTGCCATCTACAATGAATACGGCCCGGTCAATAATATCCGTCAGATAATATAAACGGTGTTCCGCAATCACGATACTTTTGCCCTGCTCCTTAATATGCTTTAGCTGCTCACCTAAAATTAGGGTAGAAGCCCTGTCCAGATTCGCAGACGGTTCGTCAAGCACATAGATTTCCGGGTTCATGGCATAGACCGAAGCAAAGGCCAAAATCTGCTTTTCACCGCCCGACATGGAAAAAATATCCCTGTGCCGTAAATGCTCAATATGTAAATCCCTTACCGTCTTTTCCACTCTCTGCCGGATCATAGCAGGAGCCACACCGTTATTTTCCAGACCAAAGGCCAGCTCACTGTCTGAATCAATATTAAAAAATTGTGATTTTGGATTCTGGAATACAGAGCCAACCTTTTCAGAGAGTTGGTACATGGGTGTTTCCGAAACCACCATATCATCAACAATCGTATTTCCACTTAAATCCCCATCGTTAAAGTGGGGAATCAGGCCGTTAATCAGCTTTGTAACCGTTGTTTTGCCGCAGCCGCTTTTGCCGCAAAGCAGAACACATTCGCCGGGCCTTACCTGAAAATCAATCCGGTGCAGGCTCCCGTGTTCTTCCTCCCCATGATAGGAGAAATCCACGTGCCGAATATCAACCATGAAAAATACCTCCTTCCACTACCAAATGTTCTATCAAAATTTTAAGTCCAATGCCGATCAGTATCATACCGCCGATCAGTTCCGCCCTGGAACCGAACCGGTTGCCGCATACATTTCCTACTTTTACCCCACAGACAGAAAGAACAAAAGTCGTAATGCCAATAAATACTACAGCCGGGGCAATATGGATATTTAAAAATGCAAAGGTAATCCCCACCGCCAACGCGTCAATACTTGTGGCAATCGCAAGGGGAAACATTGTTTTCATATCAAAGGAGGAGGGACAGCTTTTTTCTTCTGTCCTGGCCTCCCGTATCATATTTACGCCAATACCGCCCAAAAGGGAAAAGGCGATCCAGTGGTCGATATGGGTAATCGCTGCTTGAAACTGTATGCCGAGCAGATACCCAAGAAACGGCATGGTCGCCTGGAATCCTCCGAAATAACATCCGGTAATGACAGCGTGTTTTGGGCGCAGCCTGTCTATGGATAGGCCTTTGCAGACAGATACCGCAAAGGCATCCATAGACAGACCCACCGCAATCATAAATAACTCAAGAAATGACATAGCCCCTCCTATTATCGTGCCACACTGGCCGCCACAATAAATGCGCAGCCTGCCAGCAGGCAGATATAGTCCTGGATATGAAACCGCAAATCCACAATACAGGTTTTCGGAACCGGGTTCTCAATCCCCCTGGTGATTGCCGCCGCACTCAACTCATCAGCGGTTCCGGTGGCAGACATTAAAAGCGGTACAATCATACACTCCATTTTTCGCCCGATTCCTTTGATCTTCCGCAGCTTCATAGCGTCACGGATATGGCGGTATTCCTCTTTGATAGTGGGAAAATACCGCAGGGTAATCGAGAGGGGAATAATCAGTTTTTGCGGAATATGCCATTTTCTCAGTGCGATAATCAGAAACCGAACCGGGGTTGTTTTCAAAATCAATGCGCCAATCATTAGACAGGGAAACAGTTTTCGGACATAGACCGTCAATATGGAAAACATGATGACCAGTATTTTAGGCAATATCGGAATCACATAGTATTGAACAGCCACAAGGCATATGAAAAACACTACCCATTTAGCGGCTGTCTTATGACAGCCGCAACACAGGAGCAGGAACGCCAACGCTCCGATCACAGCAAACTCAATCCACCGGGCAGAGTAGGTAAAGGCTACGATGTTGGCAATTACCAGAAGCAGCAGCTCTGTCCGGGGGTCTAATCGAACGGACTTTGTTTCTTCTCCTGCCATATCAAACCATACCCGCCTTTTCAAAATGCTTTTTCAGCAGAGCCTTTCCTATCAGGCCGCCAACAAAAGCCAGTAAGAAAGTTGCAATCACCATGACCGCTAGCACCCATACAGGGGTTACGGCATTCATGGTCGCCACATAGTCGGCTGGCATCCCCTGGGAAACCATCTGCTCCGAAAAGCTGTCACGGAATAACCAGATTGGGAGAGGGGAGCCTACCATGCCGAGGGAAAAGAACGCATACCCAATGAGATTTCCCCGAAAACTGTTATAGCCGGTTGCCTTTCGTATCAGCTCCGCCACAATGCAGGCAAGCCCGAATGTCACCAGAAGTACCAGCGTAAATTGCCCTGTCGCCACATAAATCAACCCGGTAATCAATCCCATAATCAATACGGCTCCGGTTTTCTGCACCTTTGCCACAAGGAGCATATAAATCACCCCGCACAATACGCTAAGGATCGGCGGCATGAATATCCACAGCAGAGGGGTTATCCCGCCGCACACCATGACAATCAGGTTTATTACAAAATAGATGGCAGAAAAAATACCAATCGTCACAAGGTCTTTTACCTGCAGTTTATTTGAATTTCTGTTCATTTGTCTTTTACCTTCCTTCCGCTTTTAGTTTTGTAAGGTTCCGAAACTCCGAAATAACCAGAAGAATACTCACAATAAACACAATACCGTCCGTCAGTGCCGGAGCCGCAAACACTCCATGAATCCCAAGGCCGCCCATTTTCGGGAGCAGGATCACCATCGGAATAAAGAGGACGATCTGGCGCAGCAGTACAAGGACACTGGCTTTTGAGGCTTTCCCCAAAGACTGGAACAGCGTAATTGCCGTAATCATAAGTCCGAGAGTAATATAAGTGCTGAACAAGACACGGAAGTCTCCCACGCCCTGGGCCACAAGTTCCGGGTCAGTAATAAACCAGGACAGCACTGTTTTCGGAGCAAGCTCCACCGGCAGATAGAAAAGCAGGGCAAGGACAGTAGCCCCCAGGCCAAATCCCAGCGTCACCTTTTTAACCCGGTCATATTCCTTTGCGCCATAATTGGTTCCGGCTGCCGGCTGGAATCCCTGGCTCATGCCCCAAAGGGGAATAAACGCAAAGGACTGGACACGTAGGGCCGCTCCAAGGATAATCTGCCATGTATCGCCGCCATGCTGTGACGCAACATTATAAAGAACTGTCTGCTGGACAAAGTTCATTACCTGCATGAGCATAGCGGAAAAACCAACGCTCAAAATCTCCGGGAGCAGGCTGTTTTCAAGTTTTATGCGGTTAATCTTAATCATTTTGCTTTTTTTCAGGAAATACCAAAGGGTAATGCTGGCTGTAATAAATTGAGAAAGGATTGTCGCAAAGGCAGCTCCCTCTACACCCATGCCGTTCTTTGTCATCAGTGAGATCATTATGGGGTCAAGTATGATGTTCAGCACCGCACCGGTTCCGGTAATCAGCATAGCTTTTTTCAAGATACCTTCACCACGCATTACCATGTTAGCGGATTGCGCAAAATTCACGAACAGGGAGCCTGCAAAGATAATCCGCAGATAACGCTCCGCAATATTCAGGATTTCACCTTCGGCTCCAGTCAGCCGCAGGATAGGCCGTGTAAATACCATGCCAATCACAGTAACGGCTATCGAAAGAATCAGGTTAAGGGCTATCAGGTTCCCCATAATCTTATCAATGGTTCCCTGGTCTTTCTTTCCCACCGCCCTTGACAGGACAGAGGCAGAGCCTACGCCGATCAGCGTTGAGATACCGCTGTTTATCATGGTAAAGGGATAAGATACGGAAACGGCCCCCATTGCGTTTGTCCCTACCATCTGGCCTACGAATACGGCATCCATCAGGTTGTATAAGCCCACCACGACCATGCCGACAATAGCGGGCAGACTAAGAGAAATCATAAGCTGGAACGGCGAAGCCGTGAGCAGTATTGTCCTTGTGTCAGTTTTCTTGTTCATCGTGTCCTCCTATTCTCCGATACTCCAGCCCTCGGCCTTTTCACGGATTTCAATAAAGCGTTTGTAAACTCCCTCATGCTCCATCAGTTCCTTGTGTGTTCCCTGCTGGGCGATTCCTCCGCCATCTACCACAAGAATCTTGTCTGCGTTCTGAATAGTAGCCAGCCGGTGCGCAATAGTGATAATGGTTTTCCCGTGGGTCAGTGCGTTGATAGCCTCCTGGATTAAATGCTCATTTTCCGGGTCAATACTTGCCGTAGCTTCATCCAGAATCACGATAGGCGAATCCTTTAGGATTGCACGGGCAATAGAAATACGTTGTTTCTCGCCTCCCGAAAGAGAGGAACCGCCCTCACCGACCATGGTATCGTAACCCTCCGGCAAAGATATTATAAAATCATGGCAGCGGGCTTTTTTCGCGGCCTCTATAATTTCTTCTTCTGTAGCATGAGGATTTCCAAAGCGGATATTGTTCTTTACCGTGTCATGGAAAAGATATACATTCTGGAATACCATGCTGATATTCCGCAGCAAGGAATCGCAGGTAAAATCCTTTACATTTCTGCCACCAATTTTTATCGTGCCGCTGTCCACATCATAAAAACGTGCGATCAGATTACAAAGGGTGGATTTCCCGCTCCCGGACGGCCCGACAACAGCGGTTGTGGTATTTTGCGGAATCCGAAAAGAAACATCCTGTAGCACAGTCCTCTTGTCATACCCAAAAGTAACGTGTGAAAATTCTATATCATGGCTGGCAAGCATAATATCCGAACCGCTCTCGTCTATATATACCGCCTGATTGACTTTTTCCAGCTTATCCATAGCGGAATCAATCACCCCAAGGACATGGGCGGAATCATTGACCGCCTCCAAACTGCCGAAAATCGTAAAAGAAAACATACAGAACATCAGCATAATGGGAAGTTCCATCTGCCCGTTTAATGTCATCCATGCAGTAACAAGCACCAGACCAACAGAAGCCAGTTTTAGGGAAAACAGGTGCAGACAGTTGAACGGTGTAAATCCCTTTTCAATCTTGATATTGATGTTCTTGCTGTCACTTACTGCTTTTTTCATACTGGCGATAGAAGCACCCTCCTGTCCAAAAGATTTTACGACTGGCAGCCCCCGGACATATTCGATTACTGCACCGGACATATCCTCAACCGCTTTTTCATTGACCGGCGCATTTTTCTCACTCTGCACAGATACCCCATGAAGAAATAGCAGAGAAAGCAGGACGCCAGCCGCCGCAATCAGCGCAGCGGGAATACTAAACACGCCAAGGCAGAGAATGATTGCGATCACATTTATGTAGCCGTTGACAATCTCGTTGATCATCCTCATACCCTGATATTCCAGAGCGGAGAGTTCCGTGGTGACGGTACTTAAAATATCACCGGCATTGTTCTCCTGAAAATAACCGAGAGATACCCGCTTTAGAATGTCACCAATTTTAATCCTCTGCTTTGCCGCAATCTCATAGCCGATACTTTCCTGCAATTTTGCCCGCCAATAGGAAAATAGGAAACGGAGCAGAACCAGAATCACGACAGCCACAAAAGACATCCCGATCAAAGAAGTGTCAAAGGCTGTTCCTGTCTTGGCGCTGTCAATGGCTTTCCCAAGGGTAAAAGCTGCTACCATCGTGGGAGCCGCCCCAAACCATGTGGCAAAGAACGCACACACAAAGCCTAAATACAGCCTCGTCTTATATTCGCTGCACCAGCCGATAATCCGTTTTGTTGTCTTAAACATTTACCGTCACCCCCTGTTCATCGGAAACAGCCCAGGACTTCGCCCCGATATGGGCTTTCCACATATCCGCATAAAGAGGACTGTTCTTCAAAAGTTCCTCTTGGCTGCCGATTGCCTCAATATATCCCTTCTGCAAAAGAACAATCTGGTCGGCGTTCTGAATGGTAGACAGCCGATGGGCGATAACAAGGAGCGTCTTTCCTTTTGTGAGAGCCATAATAGACTGCTGAATCTTATCCTCATTCTCCGGGTCAGTAAATGCCGTGGCCTCGTCCAGAATTACAATCGGCGCTTTTTTCAAAATAGCACGGGCTATGGCAATCCTCTGTTTTTCGCCGCCGGATAGTCGCTTTCCCGCATCACCGGCGGGCGTGTCATATCCAAGTTCCAGCTTTCCAATAAATTCATCACAGCAGGCCGCCTTTGCCGCCTCATAAACCTGTTCATCGGTTGCAGATGGATCGCCCAATCGGATATTTTCTTTCAGGGAACAGTTAAACAGAAAATTGTCCTGGGTAACAAAACTAACCGTATCGGATAACTGTTTTAACGGTATGTCTTTGATATTCACGCTTCCAATTTTAATGCTGCCGCCAGACACATCCCAAAACCGGGCGATCAGTCGGGCCACCGTGGACTTGCCGCCGCCAGACGGCCCTACCAGAGCGGTAAAACTGCCCTGGGGCATTTTCAAGCTCACGTCATGGAGGACAGTCTCATTTTCCTTTCCGGTATAGGAGAAAGAAACGTGTTCCAGCTCAATGTCAGAATGGGCCAGCTCCGCATTTTTTCCTATTTCGGGAAGTTCCGGCATATTGATAAATTCCAGTGTCTCCTTAATGCCGTATTCCATGACCTTCATTTCATTTACGAAAACCTCCAGCCGCATCAGCGGGGCAATAATGCTAAGGGAAAGAATCAGGCACATAGCCAACTGCGCAGCGGTCAGGGAACCATTTGCAAATAACCACAGACCTGCAGGCAGAGAGATAAGGAGTGTGGAGGGCAGAATCGAAAATGCAAGATACATCAGTTTCCATGTGCTTTGATACCATGCCACCGTATAATCTTTAAAAGAGGATACTGCCTTAGCAAATTTCTCATAGGAGCTGCTTGCCTGGTTAAAGGCTTTTACAACCTCGATCCCTTCCACGTATTCCACGATGACGCTGTTTACATGGTTGTTTGCTTTCATGTATGCGTCATATTTCTCTGTGAAATTTCTTGTCATGATCCCAAAAGGAATAGCAGCCAGCGGAATGGTTGCAATCGAAGCCAGAGCCATGCGCCAGTCAAATACCAAAAGGAAAACAAATATCCCAATGGGAATCACAACATTTCCCGTTGCCTCTGGAATAAAATGCGCCAGGGGCGGCTCAATGGCCTCTACCCGGTCAACTACCACGCTTTTAATCTGGCCGATGGTCTTGTTCATCACATCCCCCAGGGGTGCTTTCATCAGTTTATCTGCAATTTCCATGCGGATAGTTTCTAGTATGGTGTATGCGCTCACATGGGACAGAATGGTTGAGACGGCAAAAAACAAAAGCCGCACCAGATACCCAGCTACGCAGAACCCACACCAGAATAGAATTTGCGAAACATCACAGTCACCGGCGATAAACAGTTTCAAAATCTGATACACGCCGAGGAATGGGACGAATCCGCCGAACACGCTGATTATGGAACAAAGCACCGACAAAATCATCTTGCCTTTGCAACGGGCGGCAAAAGATAGAAGTGCCTGGAACCATGACTGTTCGTTGTTCAATGTAATGACCTCCTTTTCTTTGCAACACCACGGTTTTATCTTGAATTACGCCGTAATGTTTGCTATACTTTATTGGGGTTAGAGATTGCTAACCTCTCCGTTAGGTAATTTACTCCTTTTGGAGAACCAATGCAATAGTTTAGACTAACTTGCGTTGAATCGTGCTGAATGTTCGTTGAAAGTGGATAATGGAAAGGAATAGGAAACAAGGAGGAAATGATATGAGTATCCCAACAAAACATTTGCCGGAGCCTTTTCTGGCACAGTTCGGATTTGTTCCCTGCGCTTGTAAGGAAACCTTAAATCTGGAGGGGAGCTGCTATGCCCCGCCAAAAGAATTAGGAGAGGGGTATTACTGGTATTATGAAAGAGATGGTCTATTTGCTATTGGCGTATTGGATTTGTGCTTGAAAGAAGATTTTGTGTTAGAGTATCAGCAACAGGATTTTATTTCTATCAATTACTACGATACTATATCCGCAGAGGAACTCTCTCCTTATAAACGATTGTCGGCAAGCTGTATCCGGGGCCATGTATCGGAAAGCCAAGTGTTCCGGGCCAGATACCATAAAAATGTTCCCATCCACGGGATAGAGCTTATGTTTATGCCAGGTTATTATCACGATTATCTGGAAGAAAAATATCCTGGAGAGTTTCCTGATCCGAAAGAGGCGTTTCGCAGTGTGGACGGAATTTCTGATTTCCCGGAGCTGGTGCTGCTTATGCGCCAGATACAGACTTTTCAGGGAACAGGCATAGCGGCACATTTATTTTATGAGAGCAAGGTTTCCGAAGCTATTTCTCTGATCATCGAAAAGACAAAAGAGCATAAAGGCTTTATCCCCAGCGGTGACTTAACGAAAGAGGATCTTGTCAATCTGGATGCTGTAAAATGCTATATAGAGGATCACTTTGCTTTTGACATTCGGACGGAGCATTTAACAAAGATTGCCTGCATGGGACAGACGAAGCTCCGCTATTCCTTCAAAAAATTATATGGCTATACCATAACAGAATTTATTCAGAATAAGAGGATTGCTCATGCGGAATATATGCTGGTGAGAACTGATTTTACAATTAGCCAAATTGCAGAATCCGTGGGGTATCATCATGCGGGAAGGTTTGCAAGTCTGTTCCGTAAGAATACAGGGCTATTTCCAGAGGAATATCGGCAAATGATGAAAAGCAAAAGCTAAAAGCACAAAACTGGCAAGCAATGCCCCAGGATAGCCATTCGGCTCCTGGCGCTG
This sequence comes from Clostridia bacterium, assembly GCA_910575625.1. Lineage (GTDB taxonomy): Bacteria > Bacillota > Clostridia > Lachnospirales > Lachnospiraceae > MGBC164599. The sequence continues at coordinate 5,254 of CAJTFD010000034.1, read as the reverse complement.
CTTGTTGGGGATTCCCCAAGCCCCTTTTGAACACAGAATTTCATTCTGTGGCTGCGCGTTCCTGCGGAACGCTTTTCACCTGCCTGCGGCGGTGAGAAAATACGAAAAAACGGGCGCGTCAGCGGTCCTGCCCCTGTTCCTTTTCCCGGTCATTCTGGCGTTCCTCCCCATATCCCATCAGCCGGTCCACGTTGGCTTTTGCGGCCAGCAGTTCCCGCATTTCCTCGCGGGAACGCCGGTACTCGGCATAGTCTTTTTTCTTTCCTTCCAACAATGTTGCGTACTCGGCCTGCAAGCTCTTGACGGTGGGCAGCTTCTTGATACCCAAATCGTCAAACGCCTGTTTTGCCGCCTTGTGGAGCAGAATATCCGCTTCATGTTCCGCTAAAAATTTCTTGGAATATCCCGCCTTGCGGTAGGCCGCATAGACCTCGCGGGTTTTCACATAATTGATGATGTGGGTCCGCAGTACGGCTATCTCCGCCATGCGGGTTTCCGCCGCCTTGATCTGTGCCGACAGCTCATTGTGGCGGGTGGTAGCAGCAGCCGCTTTTTCTTCCAAGACTGCGTATTCCAGCAGGCCATGCTCGGTGAGATAGTTCATTGTCTGCGCCATCTGTTTCAGATTGAATACCTTTGCCCAGCGCGCGTAGCCAGCGCCTTTTCCGGCCTGCAATTTTGCCTGAATATCCACCAGAAGATTGACCTTGGGAGTGGGAGTTGAAACCGCGTCTTTTCTGCGGGGCGTATGCTGCTTTTCTCCGGCAAGGACCGCCCGTATTTCATCTTCGCTGTACCCTTGTCCCAGCTTTTCATCCATGCGGGCAACATTCTTCCAGCCGGGGGCTTTGAGCCGGATCGCCTGTCCCCGGCGCGACACTTCACAGCCCATTTCTGTAAGCAGTTTTAACAGCCCGTCAAAGTCTGCCGGTTTCTGTTCTAATGCCTGGTCGATTATCATGCGGAGCTGTTCCCGGTGAGAGGGCTTCGCCTGATCCCCCAGCCATTTGTTGTAGCTTTTTCCATGCGGTTTTGGGTCCTCTACAATGGAATAGCCGTTCTCAACGCAGATGGTATCATTCAGCCGCCGGACCGCGCGGGTGCTGCCCCAGAAGTTTCGGAATTTCCGGTCACAGTTCAGATTGACTGCGTTCCAGATGATGTGATTATGGATATGGGACTTGTCGATATGGGTGCAGACCACAAAGGCGTGACTGCCCTTGGTGAACCGCTTTGCAAACTCCACGCCCAGCCGGTTTGCTTCTTCCGGGGTAATCTCGCCGGGGACAAAGGACTGCCGGACATGGTAGGCCAGCACATCGTCCGCGCCCCGTACCCGTCCAGTGGTGGAAATGTACTCCCGTTTCGCCAGTAGAAACTCGGCGTCGGCTATCCGGCTGTCACACGCAAAGCCGGTGACGAGCCTGCCGTTATCTGTCTTTTGTGGGTTGGATACATAGTCGATAATGTCACTGACTGCCTGACTTTCGGTGCGGCCTTTGCCAATGTGCAGCGGCATGATGCGTGTGGTTGCCATGATGGAATCCTCCCTCCATAACAAAACGGTCTGCATACGCAGACCGCTTGTTTCTTTTTATTCAACATTTTTATATCGGATTATCCTGTTTCATGCCAAAAGTAAATCACCCAAAGCTATCTGGCGTTTCCTTTTTCCCACTTCTCCAAACGGGATTGACACAGTGCGGTAATTTCGTTTTTATCTTCCTCCGTCACATCTCTGCGTCCTTTTGTCCGCTGGATTTCCAGATAGCTTTCATAATCGGAAAGCAGAAGGTCAAAAAGCTCCTTTGGGGTATGGCAGACCATGCCGCTGCAATAGCCGGGTAATTCCCCTGTCCCATGAAACTCCACCCGGATATACCCATACCGGCTTTTGCAGACTTCCATTTCTGTATCCAATGCCAGATAGTCCCCAAAAATGTCTATCACCTGTTCAAATGACATCATAGCAGTCCACTCCTTTCGTAAAACCCTGTTCTGCCGCTATTATCCATGATTCCGGCACATCCGGCAAGTTTACCGTCAAAAAGAAAAAGCGGAGGAAGGCGCGGCGAAGAACGCCGTTCCTCCCTCCGCAGATGGGGCAAGCTGTCCGGTCAGGAGAGCTTGGAAAGCTGGGCCAGTATCTTCTGCACACCGTCCCAAAGCTGTTCCTGCCGCTGGGATATATCTTCCAAATCAGCGTCATAAACCCGCCCGGTTTCATGCACTTTACGGGTCAGCTGGTTTAAGTTGTTGCTGGAATAGCGCATCAGGGACACCAGCTCCTTCAGTTCCGGCAAATCCAGCTTTACCACATACCCGTCCAGCGCCATTTTCCGCAGATAGGCTTCCCGGTTGACGGTTCCAAGCTGGGCCATTTTCTGCTCAATCAGGGCCAGCTCCTCCGGGGAAACCCGGAAATTCACCTGCACCTCCCGTTTCCGCTTTGCCGCGCTCATCGTTCCGGTTCCCGTTTCTTAGGGGCGGCGGGTCTGCGTTCCGGCGGCTCCTGTTTGAGTTTTTCCAGGACGGAGCCTTTCTCCGGGGCTTGAAGGACTTTCCGCGCCTGCTTCAAAAACAGGTCGGTCAGGCCGGGGTTGACCTTATCCACCACCAGGACATAACTGTGGCGGGGATCGCCGCCATCCTCCGGCATGGGGATTGTTTTCGCCCAGGCTTTGTTATCGCGGGAGATGCGCCCGTCATGCTCCTTTTTCAGCACCGTATTGGCAAGGATGTACTGCATACGCTCCGGCCCGAACTGTTCCAGCACCTCTTTGACAGCGGCCTCGGTATTCAGACGGTTATCCCCATAGTGGGCGTTAACGGCCTGCTCAATGGCTTCTTTGCAGGCAAGACTGGCTTGCAGGGAGGCGCGGTACTGCGCCATCTCCCCATGCTCGGACGCATAGGCGGCGGAGTGGGGATAGATTGGGGCGGCTCTCTGTTCCTCTTTTGCCTTGTGCATCTCATTGGCCCGTTCCTCAATACTTTCCCGGATCACATCCATATAGCCGGTTTCCAGCTTTTCAAAATGGCGGTACACATCGGCCAGCGGCGAGGGGGAATCCAGAAGCGCCTGTGCCTGGTTATCGGAGAGTTCCAGTTCCTCCATCGCCATCATAATGTCCTCCCGGACGGTGTACTCATAGGCGTGGTTCAGGACCTCCTCCGGGGACTGGCTTTTCAGCCAATCCCGGAAGGTATCCTGTTCAGCGGCCATCTTCTCATAAAGGGCCGTATTCTTTTCATTGCTGTTCATATTATCTTGCCTCCTGTTCCTGTTGTCTGGGTTTCTTTTCCATGCTGCGGGGCGGGATGGGGCGTTTCAGCCCTTCCAGCACCGAGGGCCTTTCGCGCTTGGCAATCGCCGCTTCTGGACGGGACTGCCCCCTGCTGTCCATGTTCAGCTCCATATCCAGCTCCACCAGACGGGCGTTCTTGACCCGCAATTCCTCCTCATAGGGGAAGGCTTTGCCCACTTCCTCCTTCGCGGCGGCCTGCTGCTGGTAAAGGTTATCCAGCTGGACTTTGACGCTTTCCAACCGCTGGGGCATCTGGGAAAGCGCGTTGTCAATACGGGTCAGGTTGCCGCGCGGGTCCGCGCCCAGGGCGGTACGGTGGGTCATGCGGCCTTTCAGTTGGAGCATATATTCCTTCTGAAAAGCGTCAAAGGTTACAAACATAGCAAATCCCCGGTAGCTGCCGACCTGCACCGGATCGGAGCCTTTAACCTCCTTGCAGGCGTCCAAAAGGGCGGCTCCGGCGTTCTCTTTGTCGGTGAGCGTATCGCCCCGGACTTCCATGCCGGTAAATCCGTCTGTCGGGTGGGGGTGTGCCGCCAGGGTTTCCATATCCGTTTCCAGTCCCTGGATAAAGCCTTTGTGTTTCTCGATCTCCTCCGGGAAGTGCTTTAACAGCTGATCTTCCAGCCGGTACTGCTTGCTCTGGTGGTCGGCCTTCATCAGCTTTAAGCGGGATACCTCCACATCCAAATCCATACGCTCCTTGATGCGGGGGTCCCCGGCGCACAGGGCCTTGATCTCCGCAAAGGACAGGGCGGTTTCGTCCACATCGTCACAGCTGCGGACCGGTGATTTTGAGGTCATGATCTGGGAGATGAATTTCTGCTTGTTCTCCACCGTCTGCCAGAGGTATGCGTCGAAGGTCCCTTCGGTCACATAGCGGTAAACATGGACCAGCGGGTTCTGGTTGCCCTGGCGCTCGATCCGCCCTTTTCGCTGGGCCAGATCTCCGGGCCTCCAGGGGCAGTCCAGATCGTGAAGGGCCACCAGCAAATCCTGCACGTTGGTCCCGGCCCCCATCTTCTGGGTGGAGCCTAACAGGACGCGCACCTGGCCGGAGCGGACTTTGGAGAACAGCTCCTTTTTGCGGACTTCGGTATTGGCTTCATGGATAAAAGCGATCTGGCTGGCGGGCATACCCTGTGCGATGAGTTTCTGCCGGATGTCCTCATAGACCGTAAAGGCCAGCGGTTTCTCCGGCTCTGGAACTGCCTGTTCCAAAGCGTGAAGTATCGGGTTATCCAGCGTTTTAGCCACCTTTTTGGAGCCAGCCGCCTGGGGTGTGGAAATGTCGCAAAACACCAGCTGGGTCAGCTTTTCCGGCTGTCCGTCCCGCCAGATTTGCAGGATATTGTCCACGCACTGGTTGACTTTTGTGCCGGGTTCGTCCGGCAGCATGGGGTTGATGATGCGCTGGTCCAGCCCCAGCTTTCGGCCATCCGAGGTGATTTTCAGCATATTGTCGATTGATGGGTCAACGGTCCCCGAATGGACTTTGGCGGCGCGCTCGGAGAGGGCCTTCACCATATCCTGCTGGTGTCCGGTGGGCTTTGCCACGATATTGTGGTATTCCACCTCCGGGGTGGGCAGGTCCAGCTGGTCGGCGGTCTTGATGTCCGCAACTTCTTTGAACAGGTTCATCAGCTCCGGCAGGTTAAAGAACTTGGAAAATCTTGTCCGCGCCCGGTAGCCGGTCCCCTCCGGGGCCAGTTCCAGGGCTGTCACCGTTTCCCCGAAGCGGCTGGCCCAGCAGTCGAAATGGGTCATGTTCAATTCCTGAAGCCGCTCATACTGGAGGTAGCGTTGGATGGTATAAAGTTCGGTCATACTGTTGCTGACCGGCGTTCCGGTGGCGAACACAACGCCCCGGCTGCCGGTGATCTCGTCCATGTAGCGGCATTTGGCAAACATATCGGAGGATTTCTGCGCGTCTGTGGTGGAAAGCC
>CAJTFD010000033.1 GCA_910575625.1 Clostridia bacterium | reverse complement strand
CGTTCCAGTTGTGGATACGAAGTTCCTCCGGCATTGTACAGATCCACGATCTGCTGCTTGAATTCCGGGGTGTAGGATTTTTGGTTTTTCGCCATGCTGAACATCTCCTTTGCTCTTTCACTTGATAGTATAGATTGTTCAACTTTTCCTGTCCACACTTATATACTAACACCAGGTTTTTGACAGGGCAAATTTGAAATCATAAGCGGCAGTTTCGGGGCTGCAGCCGTAAGAAGAAATCAGTATGCCCTCGTCGGTTTTAGAAGGGTTACAGATGTAGTCTACTGCTTTACTGACGGTTGCCGTGATAGCATGGATTTTTGTGTATGCCATACCTTTTGCATCAGCTCCTTTACTTCGTTTACATCGGCTTTGTATACGTTGCCCGTGACGTTCATGCGCTTTGCAATCTGGTTTAGATTGTTCCCGATTTTGGCAAGCGCAGAGTTGTATTCCCGCAGCTCTGAATAGTCAACGTCATAGACGTAGCCGTACAGAATCAGATGCCGCAGAAAAGAGGATTTGTCTTTCATGTTGGAGGCTTTGCATTTCTGCTCCAGTATGTAAAGCTCATCATCGCTTAGACGGAGTGTTAAGCGGTTTTGACGTTCTCGGTTCTCCATTGTTTGGGAATCTCCTTTCGTTGAAAATGGTTTGTTTTTTGTAATATGCCGTATCCGGCAGGAAGGTTTTTCAAGCGTAAAAATCCGGAAATTCCGCAGAGGCAATTTCGGGATTTTGGAGCGCAGAGGGGGTCAGGGGGATATGCCCTCTGCAAGCCAATTTTCTCAAGTTCCCGCATGGGGGAACTTGGGGAAATTGAAGCCTACGGACGTCCGTAGGCAGTGCTTGCTATTCGTGGCAAATTACCCGTAGGGAATTTGCGTGTTGTGCGAGCTTAGGCGAGCGTCTTACAACACATATGGGCGTTTCCGCCCTTGCTTTTGAAAAGCCCTGCGGATATTTGGCTTTTGGGTTTGCCCTGGCAAATAAAAAACTGCCACAACCAAAACAGGGCAGAGTTGCCCTGATCCGGCTCATAGCAGTTTGAGTGTCTGTTGATGAAGTTGTGATTCTATCCATTAAAGATTTTAACAAGCGACAGGGGGAAAGTCAACAAAAGATAGCAGGGGAAAAAGTAAAAGAAGGAGATGTGGCGGCTGTCAAAAGAGCGGAGCCAGATAGAACAGAAAACTTTTTAAATTATTTTTTTGAATAGGAACGGATTGTTCGGGTTCATTTTTTACAATGTAACTGGAGAATTAGCAGAAGGGGGGTGAAGCATGAATACAGCAGACCGCAGGACGGAAATCATTAACATTCTGATTATCCGGCGGCGTACAACGGCAAGGGAACTGGCGGACGAATTTGGCGTCACTACCCGCACGATACAAAAAGATATTCAGGCTTTATCTCCCGGATACCCGATTTATACAAAGCAGGGAGGGGATGGAGGGATTTTTATAGGGGAGGATTACAAGCCTTATGTGAATACCCTTTCCGCTGACGAGTTAAAAACCTTGCGTGAAATATACGGACAGGCGCAGGGGTCACAAAAGAAAATCCTGTTACAGATCATACATAAATACGGCCCTGATAAACTGGAATTATGAACTTGCCATTCCGCTAAAGCACATAATCTTTATAGAACCGTTCATAGCAGGCGGAGAGTGCTTATGTGCTTTTTGGGCTGGCAAGTCCAAAGATGATTTTATCCAAAACAGGCAGAGGGATTTCTGCTCGTCAACGCAGGTTGGCGTGTGTACCTTGATAATTGAATATGCAAATACATACGGGACGTGTGGGATGTGCGGAGCCGCTATGCGGACACGCCAAGAACTGCCTGCTTCCATTTTTGTCTGGAAGTGCATACGAGGGAATACTGAAATCTGGTATTGAAGTTAAGGCAGTGAGCGATGAATGTCTGGCGAAAAGTGCAGCAGTTGCATGAGGCTATGAGGCATATCTTTGATAATGATACTTCCGGGTTTTCCGGTCAGTTTGGAGTGACGGTGCGATACCGATGTGGACAGTGTAATGAACTGTCACCTGTATGTGTTTTTTGAAAGAGTTTGGAGTGAAGTTTTGTCTGCTGATGAGAGCCGGGAACTTGATTCTTGTCTGTCATGGGCAGATAAAATTGTGCAGCATGGAAAGGAGATTATTTTGAAAAATGAAACAAGTGGTAAGACAAGCGAGAGAGATGCAGATAGGATAATTGCGTTAGCCTTGATAAGACACCTCTATAATGAGGGGAAAATATCAGAGCTTGTCTATAAAAATATAAAAAAAGAAACGATTGGCAAAATATCTGTTGCCAATCGGGAAATCTTGTGGTAATATAATTATATAGGAACAATGTAGGAAAACGGAGGCGGATATATGAGTGAAAGAAAAGTTGCTATATATGCGAGAGTTTCTACCGAACATGAAGCCCAAATATCTGCTCTGGAAAATCAAGTTCAATATTATGATAATCTGTTCCAATTTCACCCAGATTGGAAGCTGTATAAAAGGTATGTCGATGAGGGCATAACCGGAACATCTGTCAACAAAAGACAGAGTTTTCTTGAAATGATGGATGATGCGAAAAATGGTTGTTTTGATTTGATTGTTACCAGAGAGGTATCACGTTTTGCAAGAAATACGGTAGATACTTTACAGCAGACAAGGATACTCAAAAAGTATGGGGTTGAAGTATACTTTACAGAGGATAATATTTGGACAATGAATGACGATGATGGGGAACTTCGCTTGACAATCATGGCTACGTTGGCTCAAAATGAAAGTAAAAAAACATCTACCCGTGTGAAAGCCGGACAGATGATTTCATTTCAAAATGGAGTGCCATATGGAAATGGAAATATTTTAGGATACGATAGGGTTGGAAAAGAATTTGTAATCAATGAAGAGCAGGCGAAAACAGTCCGCATGATTTATGATATGTACTTAGATGGAATGGGGATGCGGAAGATACAGTTTGCGCTTGAGGCGGCAGGAAGAACAACCTCATCAGGACTGACACGGTGGTATTCGTCATACATAAGCAGGGTTTTGAATAATCCATTCTATTGTGGTATTATCGTGTATAGGAAAGAATATGTTCCCGATTATCTGGAACAAAAGAAAATCAGAAATTGGGGAGAAGTTGAGCAAATTGCAGTAGAGGGAAAACATCAGCCAATTATCACAAAGGAAGAATTTGAAAAAGTCAGAAAGATGCTTGATGCTAAGACCTGTTCCGTTAATAATAGAGGGCGCAGGGGAAAGCATAAAGCAAATGATGTTTGGTGCAAGAAATTAAGATGTTACTGCGGTGCTTCTATGAATAGGCGGGTATGGCGAAGGGTAAATGGCATTCCGCAATACTGTTACCAATGTTATTCACAGATCAGGACTGGAAGCATAGCTACCAGAACCAAGAAAGGATTGGATTTAGAGGGGATATGTGATTCGCCAATGGTGCCAGGGTGGAAGTTAGGGGTAATGGCGGATGTGGTCTTTCAAAAGTTTTGGCAGGACAGGAGCAGCATAATTCAGATAGCGAATGAAATGCTTGAAAAGCATTTCATGGATGACAGGGAGGTTGATTTTCAAGGAGAGATTGAGGAAATTTCAAGAAAAATTGCGATAGTGGATAAAAAATATGATAATTTAGTTGATATGAGAATGGCTGGCGAGATTGACAGGGCAAAATTTGAAGAAAAGAAAAAGTCTTTGTTTGAGGACAAAGCCAAGTATCAAAAAATACTGGAATCATATCAAGTTGACGAGGAAGTGTCTGACGAAGAATACGAAAATCGGTTGCAGGTGTTGAAATATGGGTTAGAACAAGATTTTAATTTTTCAACTCATAGCATACCGGAGGAAGTGATAGATGCTTTCGTAAAAGAGATTATAGTTTATCCTGATTGTTTTGTTTGGAAATTGAATATATTTGATGATGACCTGAAATTACAGGTCGCTGGTCGTAAAAATGACCCAACAGTTAGCCTAATCGAGAGTCCTACATTAGTCAATGGCAGCACAGGCGGCTATACAAAGTAGGTAGGAGTTCTCTTTCCTTTGAATTACCGCTATCTTTCGAGCAGGCGGCAGCTTACCGAAAGGCTAACGGACAGTATGTAAGGAAAAATCAATGGAGAGAAACGAATGTAACCGTTTATATCGACCTTGATTAGATGATGGATTATGATAAGCGTATCATTAGAAATAGTGGTACGCTTATTTTTTTGTCTGAATCGTACCTTTGATTGGATTGCTATTTCTCTTTATAATGAAATCAAAAAAGGTTAGTGTTGATTATGAGAGAAAAGAAAAATCATTTATATGTGGATAGTGATGAAAGAAAACTCCTGTTACATAGCCTTGTGGAACTGAAAAATCAACTCATTCAGCAGGGCAGATATACAGATTGTGTTGATGAACTTATTTTCAAAGTTATCCATGCACCTGTAAAAAAGTTAAGGGTAGAACTGGCAGGAGGAAGTGATGTGCGATAAGGAATTTAAAGAACTGGTGAAAATTGCAGTAGAGAAACTGAAAGACGAATCTGTATTGAAACTGTTAAAAGCAGATGCAAGTTACCAAAAAGATAGTATGGATGAGGGAAAAGCAGAGGATGCTTTTAATCAGCTTAACTTAACAGAAAAGCAGAGGGAGGTTTGCCAACATCTTATAGATTGTAGAGAAAAGCAGGATTTTGAATATGGTACTCATGCGTATATTGCAGGGCTGATAGATGCGTTTCATATTATGGCAGTATTGTTCCCAGAAAAATGGGATACAGAGAGGATAAGAGAAGCCTTATCACGAAAGTGCATATAAGGCGAAGAATAAAACTGAATGAAAGGTCTAATCCCCCAGCTATGCTGGGGAGAATCGTGTAAGTGGAAACGATGAGGATATAATAAAAAGCCTCCTATGTTAAAATGAGAATGGTGTCGCAAGCCAAACTCAAAAATAGGAGGCGGTCCTAATGGACAATAAAAGTTTATCACACACGAAATGGAAATGCCAGTATCATATAGTATTCATTCCGAAGTATAGGAAGAAGCAATTGTATGGGCAAATAAAAGTCGATGTACGTGAGATAATCAGTACATTATGCAAATATAAGGATGTTGAGATAATAGCAGGCGCAGTATGCGAGGATCACGTACATCTAAGTGTAGCAATTCCGCCGAAAATAAGTATATCAAGTTTTATGGGATACTTAAAAGGAAAAAGCACACTAATGATATATGACAGACATCCAGAATTGCAAGGTAAGTGGAACAAAGCATTTTGGGCACGTGGATATTACGTAGAAACAATAGGTAATATAACGGAAGATGCTGTCAGAAAATATATTAACGAGCAGGCAGAAGAATCACGAAAAGAAGATGCAAGAAGTACCGCTTTTTAGCGGACCAGTAAGAATGCTTGCGACACCGCCCTTTTGGGCGAGCAGTAAGAAAGCCCTTATTAGGGCTTAGGGCAAACCACCAGTTGAACTGGTGGTTGCTGACTAGATTTTTACATAGCCGATTGGTGTAGTTTAGCAAATAAAAACAGCCAGTCGGCTTTTTTTATTGCCATGAATCTTTTACATAGCCACCTTGACAAAGTGGCTAAATCTATGCGAAAGGAGGACGTACCTATGTCAAATTGCAAAGTAATCGCTTTAACCAACCAGAAAGGCGGTGTCGGCAAGACCACTACGGCGGTCAATCTGGGCGTAGCTCTGGCACAGCAGGGTGAGAAAGTCCTGCTGATTGATGCCGATGCACAGGCAAATTTAACTATGTCGCTTGGCTATGGCAGACCCGATGATTTGTCGGATACGCTCTCAAGCATCATGCAGGATGTGATAGACGATAATCCTGCCAATGCCCAGAAAGCTATCCTGCACCATGATGAGGGCGTTGACCTGCTCCCATCCAACATTGAATTGTCGGGACTGGAAGTAAGGCTGATAAACGCCATTAGCCGTGAAAGCGTGCTGAAAACCTGCATCAATGAAGTAAAAAAGAATTACGATACTGTCCTTATTGACTGTATGCCGAGTTTGGGGATGCTGACAATCAACGCACTTGCGGCGGCTGACAGCGTGGTTATCCCGACACAGCCCCATTATCTTTCTGCAAAGGGTTTAGAGCTGTTGCTTCGCTCCGTGTCTAAGGTCAAACGGCAAATCAATCCCCATCTACGGATTGACGGTATTTTAATGACGATGGTAATGCCACGCACGAACATCTCTAAAGAGATTATGGCAACGGTAAAAAGTGCCTACGGGCAGAGGATTAAAGTTTTCGATGCCCAGATACCCCACTCCATCCGTGCGGTTGAAGCCACCGTAGAGGGAAAAAGTATTTTTGCCTATGACAAAGGCGGCAAAGTAGCCGCAGCCTATGAACAGTTTGCAAAGGAGGTGGCAGAGATTGGCGAGAAGCAAAAGAACAGGAATCGAGCTGACCGCATACGATGACCTCTTTGAAACAGACGAGAGCCGTGCAGAAGCGAATTTAAGCAAGATAAGGGAAATCCCCATTTCCGAGATTGACGAGTTCCCAGACCACCCGTTCAAGGTTTTAATGAATGAGGATATGGAGCAGCTTGTGGAAAGTGTCAGTCGGAGCGGCGTAATGACCCCTGCTACGGTTCGGCAGAAAGAGGACGGGCGGTATGAGCTAATCAGCGGTCACAGACGGAAAAAGGCTTGTGAGCTTGCAGGGCTTGAAACGCTGAAATGCGAGGTTAAGGAGCTGACCCATGATGAAGCGATTATTGTTATGGTTGAGAGTAATCTCCAACGCTCTGTTATCCTGCCAAGCGAGAAAGCCTTTGCCTATAAGATGCGGCTTGAAGCGATGAACAGACAAGCGGGCAGACCACCAAAAGATAATTTGACACCAGTGGTGTCAGATTTAGAAACTTCCCGAACAAATGAGAAGTTGGGAAAAGAGGTGGGAGAGAGCCGTGAGCAGATACGCCGATTTATCCGTTTAACCGAGCTTGTACCCGAAATTCTGCAAATGGTAGATGAACGCCAGATTGCTTTCCGCCCTGCGGTAGAGATTTCCTATCTTTCCGAGGAACAACAGTACACGCTTTTAGAAGCGATGGGCTACAACGATGCCACTCCCTCACTTGCACAGGCTATCAAGATGAAAAAGTTCATGCAGGAGGGAAAGCTCACGGACGAGGTTATCCAGAGCATTATGCAGGAGGACAAGCCAAACCAGAAAGAAAAGCCTGCCTTTAAGGATGAGCGGATAACCAAGCTCATACCGAAATCCATTCCCAGAGGGCAGGAAACGGATTTTGTGATAAAGGCGTTGGAGTTTTATAACCGCCACTTGCAGCGGAGCAAGGCTCACGAGAGGTAGAACAGGCAAGATGGGGATTTTGGCATGGAACGCCGAGGGAGAAGTCTGCCCCTTTGAGGGACAGCAAATTTTTTTCTGCTTCCCCCTCTCCACACCTCTCCCCCTAGATACTGCCAGTAACTATCCGAGAAAAGAAATATGCGTAGGCAACGAGCCAAGCGGACGTGCTTGCACGGACATTTGGCGACTGCCACGACAGCCGAATGACTTATGCATTGTCATGAGTTATTCGGCGTAAAGGCTGTCCACACGGGCGGCTTTTTTTGACAGAAACTATCAACATGAGAACGAACAGGAGGTAATGAATGAAGATTCGTAAATTATTCAAAAAAGCTGCGGCGTTAGCGTTGGCTGCGGTCACGGCATTGTCCGCCGTCCCTGCCACGACAGCGTTCGCAGCGGGTGACATCGGAACGATTTCTTTTACCCACACCTACGACGGTGCAGGGAATGCCATCCGATATAATTCCAGTGCAAACATTGGAGGTCATACCGCAGGAGGGACGGGCGAATACAAATACCGTATGTATGTGGACGGGGAAACGGCGTTCTGCATAACAGAACGTCTAAAGGAAGAAAACGCCTTAGAATGGACAGGAAGAATGAATAACATAAGGGCGTGTGCGAGGGAGATTGTGAACGAGGAAATTATTTATGTGTGATAAATCAAAAGTGGCGGGGAGAAATCTTCGCTGCTTTTTAGATATGTATGAGGTTAAAATTTTTGGTATAATAAAGAATGATTTTTGCTTTAATAAAAGATAAATTTATGTATTGACTCTCTCGTAGCGTAACGGTTTAGGATAAGATTGGAAGGAGGAAATAATGAAAACAGTCAAAGACGTGTCAGAGATAAGCGGAGTAAGCATAAGAACATTAAGATATTATGATGAGATTGGCTTATTAAAGCCAACGGAATTGTCAGATGCGGGCTATCGCTTATATGACAATAAAGCATTAGAAAGATTGCAGGAAATTATGTTCTTTAAAGAATTAGAGATACCATTGGAAGATATAAAGAAAATAATGGACAGTCCTAATTACGATAAAGAACAGGCTTTATTAACTCAAAAGAATTTATTGGAGCAAAAGCGAAATCGGCTAAATGGGATTATTGAGTTAATATCAGACGTGATGAAAGGAGTTAATACTATGAGTTTTAAGGCATTTAGTAACGAAGAGATTCAGGAAATTTTAGACCATATGTTGGAATGTATGTCAAAAGAATCACTGAAACAGCAGATACAAAAATATGGGAGCGAGGAAAAATACCGGGAATATTTAGCAGCAGGCTTTTCAAATGAACAAGCCATTGCAGATGTTTTTAAATGGTATGGCAGTAAAGAAAAAGCAATGGAAGCTATTATGCAGTCAACTGGTGATGTTAAGGAATTTAAGCAGGAGCAGGACAAAAATACTGAAATATATAAAAAGTTTATGGCGGCAAAAGAAATTGGTGACGCTAATGTAGAAAAAGAAGCAGTCGAGCAGCTTGCGGAAAATTATAAGGAGATGTTTAAACTTGACAATGCCAGAAGCATACTTTTGGATTTAGCAAGTGAGTATTTGCAAAAACAGAAGTTGGCGGAAGCTACGGACAGCCAATTTGGAAACGGTTGTTCTGAATATGTTGCATATGCGATTAAAAAGTATTATGGTGTTTAATTTCGTTGTAAACGTAGATAAATCCCTATGTCAAAAGGATTTGACATGGGGATTTTGGCTAAAGTCAAATTCTTTTGGTAGAAGCTGGGTTTGTTGAATGATAAGATTCTGGTGGTTCAGGGATACTATTCAATCGACAAACTAAGAAAGGAGGAAGAAAGTTGGAAGTTGGCGCACAAATAAAAAAATATCGCAGTAATATGGGGATTTCCCAAGAAGAATTGGCAGAAAAGGTCTATGTAAGCAGACAGACCGTTTCTAATTGGGAAACAGGGAAAAACTATCCAGATATTCATAGCGTATTACTGCTAAGTTCTGTATTCAACGTATCTCTTGACCAATTAATTAAAGGAGATGTTGAAATTATGAAAAATGAAATCAAGGAAACAGAAATTAAAAAATTAAATAAAATTGGCGGTATATATGCTGTGTTTTTGATTCTAACAGTCATTACATTTGTTCCGTTTATAGTGTTCATGGACTGGTATGGGCTGATTCCGTGGAGTGGAGTGTATGCTATTGCACTATATTTTGCATTTAAAGCGGATAAAGTCAAGAAAGATAATCATCTTTCAACCTATAAAGAAATCGTTGCTTTTACGGAAGGAAGGAGATTAGATGAGATAGAGGAACAACAGGAAATCGGGAAACGTCCATATCAAACTGTAATGTATATGCTTGGAAGTGCAGCAATAGCTTTTATTGTTGTTTACTTGATGGCAAAGCTTTTCTCTCTGTGAGCAATGTAGTTTATTGGTTTTATTTCTTTTGATAAAGGTAAGGTCAATGTCCACCAAATAAAAAAAACAGTGCGATGGTGGGCAGTTTCACTATACCTAAAAGAATAAATAGATACCCTCCAGACCTGTTTTAAAGTTTGGAGGGATTTTTTATGTCCTTTTTTCGGGCAGTAACCTATCTGCTTATGCAATGCAGAGTTGACTTATACATAGCATATCGGGGAATGGCAGGAAGCCAGTTAAAAAAATCCCTGCCCATGCAACGCTACTTCTCACCATGAAACCAGAAGTAGAATCTTCACTTAACAGAACATATATCTCTTATAACCGTAGAGGTCACAGAACCTTTGCGGTTTTTCTTTTGTCGTTTTTTATCAGATTATGCCGCAGTGCGTTATGCGGTATTCATTGTCGTTCGCCGCCCTCTCCATCTGGATTTTTACATTTTTAAAAATTCAGATTGGAGGAAAATACGGTGAAATATGCACCAAGAAAAGTATATATCAAAGAAAACAATGTCTATGTGGAATTATCCTATACGGACTTCTGCCGCCGCAGGCAAGCCGACCAGAGTTACATGGACAAGCTGTTTATCCCCGTGCAGGGCTGTCTGCTTGAAGTCGTTCGGGAACAGTACGCAGATTTTTATCGGGATAAAGAACGGTGGCGTTATCTTCAAAAACTGGACACGAACCACAGTCTGCTCTCATTGGAGGGATTTACAGACAGTGAGGGAAATGTGCTTGACTTCGTTGTGGATGAAGCGGTGGACGTTGCGGAAACCGTTGTCCATGGAGAAAGAACGGAAGAAGCTGAACAAACGTCTTACGGAGCTTGACAGGCTGTTTTCTTCTCTTTACGAGGATAAGGTCATGGAGCGTATCACCGAGCGGAATTTTGAAATGATGTCGGGGAAATACCAGAAAGAACAGCTTGAAATCGAAGCGAGATTAAAAGAGGTAACGGAAACTCTCAACGAAAGCTATGAGAAGTCGCAGGGAATCCGTGACTTCCTCTCCCTTATCCGCAACTATCAAGGATTAAAGGAACTGGACGCAATGGTGGTAAATGCGCTGATAGACAAGATACTTGTTTCGGAGCGTGAGAAGTCAGCGGACGGAACGGTTAGACAAGAAATCAAGATTTACTATAAATTCATCGGCTTTGTCGGTGAATTACATATCACACCCACGAAGCAGTGGACGGCGTTGCCCGCTAAACATTGTACGGTGTGCGGCGTTGAATATGTCCCCGGCTCTGGCATATCGAAGTATTGTCCCGTTTGTGCCAAGAAGATACAGAGGGAGAAATCAAACGAGTGCAAACGCAGGAGCAGGGAACAGAAAAGGATGGCATGTATTGAACTGTCCGCAAAAAATGACCGACTGACTTGGAGCAAAGACTTGGTCATCTGGAACGTCAGGGCAATATGTTTCACGAAGTGGAGGTTTACCGCTATGTGACGGAACAAACATTTGATGCGTACCTCTATCAGCTCGTCGAGGGGAAGCAGAAATTCATCTCCCAGATAATGACGAGCAAAAGCCCCGTGCGTTCTGCCGAGGACGTGGATGAGGTTGCCCTCTCTTTTGCGGAGGTGAAAATGCTTGCTACGGGCGACGAACGCTTTAAGGAAAAAATGGACTTGGATATGCAGGTGGCGAAGCTGAAAGTCTTAAAGCAGAGCTATCTTTCCGAGCATTACGACCTTGAGGACAGGATACTGAAGCACTACCCGCAGGAGATTAAGGATTATGAGGAACGCATCACAGCCTATGGGAATGATGCGGAGATTGCCAGTCAGCATAAGCCGCAGGGCGAGGATAAGTTCTGCCCATGACTTTAAAAGGCGTGACCTATAAAGAAAAGGCGGACGCAGGCGAAATGCTCCTTGCCATCTGCAAGGAAAACCCGCTGTCACAGCCGATACAAATCGGCAGCTACCGTGGCTTCCAGATGGAGGTTTTCTATGATACCATCAATGCCCACTACTGCCTAAATTTATGCGGAATGAGGAAATACAAGGTGGATTTAGGAACGGATGCCCTCGGAAATCTGACCCGAATCGAGAATGAGATTGCCAAGCTCCCCGCAAGGCTGGAAGCCGCCAAGACGAGAAAGGAGGAAACCATCGCACAGCTTGAAACCGCAAAAGAGGAAGTAAAGAAGCCGTTTGCCTTTGAAAACGAGCTGAAAGAAAAGACGGAACGGCTCAACGCCCTCAATATCGAACTGAATCTGAATGAAAAAGACAAGACGGTTATTGACGATGAGCCAGAGCAGGACGGCGGGCAGCCAGAGAAAAAATGCACGGACAGGGAGCGGTAAATCCAGTTTGCACATTTGTACTGCTGATTTTGGGGTATTATAATAAGGACGATTAGAAAAAATCGGAGGTGAGGAAGAATGTCTGATGCGTTCAGATTTGAAACTTTTGTAGATGTTCATGACAATGTTTTTAATGAATATCTCGGCTCTGTCATCGCAAAGCTGTCCAGAGAAAACGAAGAATACCGTGCCGTGCGAGCCGAAATTGAGAGCTTGTATGGGAAATATCCGAAAGTCTTAGGCGTATTTGATACGGAAACGGCAGAAGAACTGACCGAGGAAGAATGTGCCGCACTGATTAAAGTGATGGAGCTTAGAAACAAACTTACGGACATGGAGATGCAGTCGGTCTACTTCCGTGGCTGCTATGACAGCGTAGGCTATCTGAAAAAGGCAGGGATTTTATAACGGACTGACCGAGAAAAAAGGCGGTGTCGGCGTGAAAGCTGATGCCGTCTTTTACATAGCCGAGAGGTTTTCATTAGCGAAAATCCCTCGGCTTATTTTATTTTCAAGGAGGTGTGTGATTGAATTACCAAGAGTACAGACAGTCCCTTAACCAAAGGCTGACCGACAGGGTACAGCGGGAGCTTTCCTCTTTTCGGGAAGAAATGCAGGCAAAAACGCCGCAGGAAATTTACGATGCCGCATATCAGATTGCCATGAAAGAAGAAATTGCCGATTGCTTTTCCAATGCGGATTATTCCCCGCAGGCGGCAAAAGTCCTTATGAAATCCCCGAATCTTTTGCAGGATATTTATGAGGAATGGCTTGGACGGGAGGATTCCCACATGGATGAGCTGCGCCAGACCATCGCAGATTTTAAATCCTATATGGTTAAGACGGAAAAGATTTTGTCTGGGAAAGAGAGGTGAGCTTGTTTGGATGAGAAGTAACAGACCTTATGTGCAGATTGACCCCGACGTGCTTGAGCAGGCAAGGCAGATAGATTTACTCTCCTATCTTAGAGCTTACGAGCCGAGCAACCTTGTCAAAGTCAAAGGCACGACGAACGTCTACTGTACCGCCGAGCATGACAGCCTAAAGATTTCCAACGGCAAATGGTACTGGTGGTCGAGGGGCTTCGGCGGCTATTCTGCCCTCGACTATCTGATGAAAGTCAAGGAATACGGCTTTGTGGAAGCCGTGGAAACCCTCACGGGGCAGACGATGGCGGACTGGAAGCCGCCGCCCCCTGCCGTGAAGAAAGACGAGCCAAAGGTGCTGCTCCTGCCGCCGAAGAACAGAAATTGTGACAGAGTGGCGGAGTATCTTTTCGGTCGTGGCATTGACTATCAGCTTATCCAAGAGTGCATCGCCGAGGGGATTATTTTCGAGAGTGCCGACTACCACAACGCCGTTTTTATCGGGAAAGATGAGAACGGGACGCCAAAATACGCCGCCTGCCGTGGCACGGTGGGGAGCTTCAAGCGGGACGCATCGGGCAGCGACAAGCGGTATTCGTTCCGCCTGCTGGCAAAAGAGCCGACCGACGCCGTGCATTTATTTGAAGCCGCCATTGATTTATTATCCTACGCCACCTATTTAAAATGCGAGGGAAAGGTTTATAAGGCAGAGAATCTTCTCTCCCTGTCGGGCGTGTACCAGCCGAAGAAAGAGCTGAAAGAGAGCAAAATCCCCGTTGCCCTCACGACTTTTTTGAAAGCAAACCCACAAATCAAGACCATATTTCTGCATCTGGATAAGGACAGGGCAGGTCGTTTATGTACCGCAGCTTTGAAAGAACTGTTGCAGAAAGACTACCGAATCGTTGATGAACCGCCGCCAACCGGCAAGGACTTCAACGATTTTTTAATGTCCTATCTGGGGATTGCAAGGCAGAAACCGAGCCGTGAAAGGGGGGATGCCCGCTGACTGCGTGAGAATTTTTCTGTAAGACCAGACCCAAAACCAAGCCAGAATAATGATGAAAGAGAGGATTTTTGTATGGTAAATTTTGACGTGACGCTGAAAGGACACTATGAAAAGACCGTCACAATCTCTGGAAAAAGCCTTGAGGATGCGGTGGCGAATCTCCATATCCTGCTTGCAGACCCTGACCTCATCGGCTTTTCCAATGAAGATTTTTGTTTCGGGGAAGCGTCCTTTGCAGGCGAAGATGACGAGGAGGACGGGTGCTTAGAGCATGAGGAATGTACAGACTGCCCCTACTACTGCCCGCTGCACAAAGAATGCCGTTATGAGGACGGGGATTAAAGACACGTCTTACCAAGCACTGAATTTGGTTATCCATCTGCCGATGGAAACAAAATTCGCTTGTTAGGGAATGCCCCCTAATACCCCGTGGAAAAGACCACCGCCAGAGTGCGGCAGGAAGAAAGGAGTTTTTAAGGATGAGAGAATTATTGTTTTTCGCTCTCGGTACGACGCTCGGCGGCATGGTCGGCGTGGCGTGTATGTGCGTGCTGCAGATTAACAGGCTCTCCGAGGGAAAGGGGGATGCCAATGCGGAAACGAAACGTGCAGATACTGTTCCGACTGACCGAGGAAGAAGCTGAATACCTCTGCTCCCTTGCGGAGCGGGCGGGGCATTCCAGACAAGCCCTGCTCCAGTCGATGGTCATGAGCTACCGCCTTTGCGAGAAGCCAGACCCAGAGTTCTATAAAATCATGCGGGAATTGTCCGCCATCGGCAACCGCATCAACCAGCTTGCGGCAAAGGCGAACGCCTTAAACTTTGTGGACACGCCGATGCTTTATGACGAAGCGAAGCGGTGGCGTGACTTCCGTCTGGACGTGGGCAGATGCTACCTTGTTCCGAGGAAGATGTCTGGCTGATGGCGGTCTGCGAGATATGGGACGTAAGGGGCAGGCTCGACCACCCCATTGACTACGCCGAGAACCCAGAAAAGACCGCCAACCCCAAATACACGGATGCGGACTTGCAGGCGATGGGCGACGTGATGAAGTACGCCGCCAACCGCGACAAGACCGAGCGTCAGTTTTTCGTCACGGGCGTAAATTGCGACCCTGCCACCGCAAGGGATGAGATGATGATTGCTAAAGCCCAATGGAACGACCAGAGCGAGATTGTCTGCTACCATGGATTCCAGAGTTTCAAGCACGGTGAGGTCACGCCAGAGGTTGCCCATGAGGTCGGCGTGAAGCTGGCGGAGAAGATGTGGGGAGAAAGGTTTCAAGTGATTGTGGCAACCCACTTAAATACGGAATGCCTGCACAACCACTTTGTCGTCAACTCAGTTTCTTATATTGACGGCAGGCACTATCACGACAACAAGAAGAACCTGCGGCTGCTCCGCCAGCGTTCGGATGAATTGTGCCGTGAGTATTCCTTATCGGTCATCGAACACCCAAGCGGCAGGAAGAAGCCCTATGTCATCTGCCAAGCCGAGAAGCAGGGCTTACCAACAAGGGACAGCATAGCACGGCAGGCGGTGGACGAAGCCATCTCAAAATCGTTCACGCTGAAAGACTTCGACCGCCAGTTGTCGGAAATGGGATACCGCATCAATTTTGACCTCAACCGAAGATACTGGACGATTATCGGGAAAGGGTGGCAAAGACCGAAGCGGCTCTATAAGCTCGGCGAAGATTACACCAATGAAAGGATAACGGAACGCATACGGGAAAACTCCTATGCGGTCAAGTTCCAGAGTTTTTCCAAAGAGCAGCCACAGGTCAGAGTGATAAAGGTAAAAGGCACATTAAAAGACACAAAGAAAATCGGCGGCTTGCGTGGGCTGTATCTCCATTACTGCTATAAGCTCGGCATCCTGCCAAAGAAGAAACAGCAGAATTACGCAAGGCTTCACTATCTTCTAAAGGACGACTTGATGAAGATGGAAGCCATCACCAACGAAACAAGGCTGCTCTGCCGCAACCATATCGACACGGCGGAGCAGCTTTTGTCCTATAAAGGCTCTCTGGAATCCGAGATGCAGGAGCTGACCGAACAGCGTAAGGGGCTTTACTCCCAATCCCGAAAATCTGTCGGGGAAGAAAAAGAAGCGGTCAAGGCTCGTCTGTCGGAAATCACGGGGCGTATGAAAACATTGCGGAGGGAGGTCAGATTATGTGAGGGAATCGAAGCCCGCAGCGACACCCTCAAGGAAAAATTAACTGTCATACGGGCAGATGAAAAAGAACAGAAAAGAAAGGAGCTGATGAAGCATGAACACAGGCGGCGAAGCGGCGGAGCAAATCGTAAGGATGAGCTTGGAGGGATTTGAGGTCGCAGCCAGAATCACGGGGGCGGGTGCGAAGAACATCGCCATCCTGCTCTACTCCATTTTAAAAGAGGAACAGAAAACCAAAGGAAAAGCAAGGCTCACAAATATGCTCCGCTCTGGGAAAGAGTTAAAAGTCTTTACCGTAAAAAGCGGCGACTTGAAGAAATTCACGCAGGAAGCGAAGAAATATGGCGTACTCTACTGCGTTTTGGCAGACCGTAAGAACAAAGACCCCAATGCGGAGGTGGATGTGATAGCCCGTGCGGAGGACGCATCGAAAATCAGCCGTATCGTGGAGCGTTTCAATCTTGCTTCCGTAGATACCGCTTCTATCGTGACCGAAGCGGAAAAATCGAAAGGGGCAAAGGGAAAGGCGAAAGATGCCAAGACCGCAGAAGATACAAAGGATACAAAGGACGGTCAGCCAGAGCCAGACATTGGTGTGGAGGAAAAGGCTGAGAAAGACAAACTCATGGACGCCCTTATGGGAAAGCCCGTGCAGAAAGAGGAAAACGCCCCAAACCCCTCGGTGGCAAAGACAGAAAAATCCCCTCTGTCCGAGCCTACCTTAAAGCAGCAAAGGAAGCCCGCAGAGGGGGCTACTATGGCTAAGGCGGAGAAGCCGTCAGTCAGGGAGGAACTGCGGAAAATCAAGGAGAGCCGCAAGGAGCAGGAAGCGGATGTTTCCCCTGCAAAAGAGAAATCTCCCGACAGGGCGAAGAAGCCGCCCGCAGGAAAGACGGAGCATAAGCAGCCCCAGAAGCGGAAACGCAGACCAAAATCGAAAGGAGCAAGATAAGCATGAGCATTTATGATGTATTCAGCGGCGGCGGCAGACCTTTTAACAAAGAGGAATGGGCGGCGCAGAAACAGGAGCAGCGGAAAGCAGCCTATGAGCTGATAGACACGACCTGCGAAAAAATGATGGCGGACGGAGGTGCGTTTCAGCAGTACCTTGACGTGCAGGGGCATTTTGACCGCTACTCCGTCAACAACGCCATCTTGGTTTCGGCGCAGATGCCCGAAGCGACGCAGCTTAAAGATTACGGCAGTTGGAAACAGAGCCGTGCCTATGTGGACAAGGACGCACAGAAAATCACCATCCTTGAGCCGGGGAAAGAGTACGAGCGGGAGGACGGCTCAAAGGCGGTCGGCTACAACGCAAAAGTGGTCTACGACATTTCCCAGACCTCGGCAAAGGACAGGCAGCAGCCGCAGGAAGCCAAAACCATGCGGGAGCTTGTGTCAGCGATGATTGACGCAAGCCCCGTTTCCTTTGTGCCAGACGATAAGCTTGAGCTGCCTGCGTTCTACGACAGTTCGCAGCAGACAATCTTCGTCAAGACGGGCTTAAATGAAGAACAGCTCTTTGTCAGCATGGCGAAGGAAGTGTCGGCGGCGGTCTTTGACTTCAAGCACAAGGAGAGCCGTGACGTTTCAGAGTTCAAATCGTTCTGCGTCGCCTATATGGTAAGCTCCCGCTACGGCGTGGACACAAAGGGCTTCCGCTTTGACAATCTCCCGAAAGAGTTTGAGGGCATGGAAACGCAGGAATTTAAGGGGCAGCTCGGCTCGATGCGTGACGTTCTGGGCGAAATCCAGTCGGACATGTATAAGAGCCTTGAGAAGAACAAGCCGCCCAAGCATAAGGAGCAGGAACGCTAATCGGAGGTGCAGCCCATGAAAGAAGAACGATACCACTTGGCATTGGACAAATACGATAAGAACATCGTCCTCAATGCCCTCAACACCCTGCGGACGCAGCAGATACAGGAGGAACGCCCCACCGAGCCTGTTGACGAGCTGATAAGCAGGGTGGCATACGCCCCGACCAAGAAAGTAAAGGTCGCCCCGTGCAAGTGCCATGAAGAACGGTGACGGTTACAAGGCGGGCTTAATCTTCTCTTTATGTGGGATTGTTCCTGTCGTGTGGCTTGCCCTGCTGACTGCCCCTTATGTCAGCGGCGGCATCGTGGAGATAATCGGCAACTTATCCGTGGCAATGGAGAACCCGTTTTCCATAACGGTATGTGAGGATACTCCCAGAATTGTCCTTATTTTTCTGCTTGCCTACGGCATGGGAATCGGCGTTTATTTCTCCACACGCAGGAACTACCGCAAGGGGGAGGAACACGGCTCTGCAAAATGGGGCAACGCAGGCACTCTCAATAAGAAATACCGAGATAAGGACGCATCGGAAAACAAGCTGCTGACCCAGAGCGTTTGCATCGGGCTTGACGGGAAGAAGCACAGGAGGAATTTAAATATCCTCGTGGTGGGCGGCTCTGGCGCAGGAAAGACCAGATTTTTTTGTAAGCCGAACGTGATGCAGTGCAACACGTCAATGGTAATCTTAGACCCAAAGGGCGAGATTGTCCGTGACACGGGCGGGCTTCTGGAAAAGAAAGGCTATGAGGTGCGTGTGCTTGATTTAATCAACATGCACAAGAGCCACTGCTACAACCCGTTTGTCTATCTAAGAAACGACAACGACGTGCAAAGACTGGTAACAAATTTATTTAAGGCGACTACGCCGAAAGGAAGCCAGTCGCAAGACCCGTTCTGGGACACGGCGGCGAGTATGCTGCTTCTGTCCCTCGTGTTCTATCTGAAATACGAAGCCCCGCCAGACGAGCAGAATTTTCCGATGGTGATGGAGCTGTTAAGGGCGGGCGAGGTAAGGGAGGACGACGACAGCTATGTAAGCCCGCTTGACGAACTGTTTGACCGCTTGGAGATGGTGAACCCAGAGCATATCGCTTTGAAATACTACCGTGACTATCATTCTGGTTCAGCCAAAACGCTAAAGAGTATCCAGATAACCCTTGCCGCAAGGCTTGAGAAGTTTAATCTGGAAAGCCTTGCAGGATTGACCGCCACGGACGAATTGGATTTGCCGTCTTTGGGGGAGAAGAAAGTCGCACTGTTCGCACTGATACCAGACAACGACACCAGTTTCAATTTCCTTGTGTCGCTTTTATACACGCAGCTATGGATCTATGTCAATACTTTGGACAAAAAAAGTCGAAAGATTATGCTGCTTTTTTGAGTTCCTCATCCTCCTTTTGCTGAGGTGTCATATAACCAATTGCACTATGGATTCGTTTGCGGTTATACCAGCCCTCTATATATTCAAAGATTGCCCT
>CAJTFD010000032.1 GCA_910575625.1 Clostridia bacterium | reverse complement strand
ATCCTGTCGAGCTGATAGACGATCAGGGCATCCACCAGGCCGTCCTCGATATCCTCCATTAATCGCTTTAATCCGGGGCGATTTGTATTCGCGCCCGTAAATCCTTCGTCGGAATACACTTCGAAAGCCTCTATATCCTTGAAACGGAACTCTGCATACTCCCGGCACATCCGCTCCTGGTTGTTGACTGAATCAGACTTGTCCGAGTAGACTGATTTTCTTCCGTATGTTGCAAACCTCATATGTATCATCCTCCTTAAAAAAGTGTATAAAAATAACACCTGATCAAACGTTCTGGCTTGACCGGGTGCCCCGCAGGATGATATATTTGTTTTGTTGTAAAGGTATCACTCTGCGGAGTTATATCTAAAAACCGTTCGGTGCTGGTAACACCGGGCGGTTTTTTGGTTTTAAAACAAAGCATTGGAGTACACTTCAATTAATGGGTCCACTAAAAACCACAATGTTTTTATGGAATTAAGTAGGTTGTTATGTGGACAGAAATATTTCTTTATATGTTTTTTGCATAAAAATATCTTTCTCTACGGTAATGACTTTTTTGTATAATACATTTTCATAAATTTCTAATCCAAATAGGACCGTAGGTTTTGATTTGGAAAGATGTTTTAATTTGTTTTTTAAGGAATTAAAGCTAACGCTTTCCTGTTCTTTTTCAATGAGAGCATCGTCATTATATACTATGATTAGATATACTCTTTCCTTCAATTCTTCCAAAGATAATGTCGAAAAAAAGGCAAAAGCTAAATTTGATATACTGTCAAATGCCTTTCGAAAAAGCTCTTTTTTGGGCATGTTACTTTTTCTTGTGTTTTTAAATTCGATTAAATAAATGTGGTCATCATCTTTGATATACAATGCATCACAGGAAGTTAAGGGCTTTTTTACACGATATATATCAGCAATTTCTTTTGTTATCTCATCAAAATCAAAAACCTCCTGATCGCTTTCGATAACGCAGTTCCCGTTATCATCTTTAGATTTTTCGCCTAATGTACTGTGTATTTTTTCTTCATCAAGTTCTTTAATCATATCAGTCCTTTTTACAAATATTCTAAGGGATCATAAAGCGTACTATAAATTTTATCTGTTTTCATTGTTACATCTTCTGCTTGGAATGAATTTTCGCGTACCTTCTTCATCATGTAATATCGGCCGTCCGTTTTTATTTCATGGTCGGCCATTTTCACTTCAAGTGCTCTGATAAAATATGGACTATGGGAACTCACAATGGAACGGATCCCCATACGTTTATACATAAGTACTAGTAGCTCGGCAAATTTTATATGCCATTCTGGATGCAAGTTTGTTTCAGGCTCATCTATTAACAAGAGACTATTGTTTTTAAGTTCACCGTTTTCTATGAGAGTTTGAATGATTAAAAAATTTTTTATGCCAGAAGCCACATTTCCAATTTTAATAAATTTATCTGAACCACTATCTTTGAAAGCGATTTCTCCGGTTGGTGATTGCATCAATTTTCCTTGTATGACGTCTTTTAATATTTCCCTGATAAGTTTTGTGTTATCTTCGGATTCCCAATATTCCTCCAGAGAAGGGTCTTCACTATTAGACCTTAATGCTCGTCTTATAGTCCCTTCAGGGGAATATCGACTTGCGGTGAAACGGGACGATGTAATTATATCTAATGTATTGTAAGCAGGTATATAGTATACATCAGGTTCAGAATTTCTTGAATACTCTATATCTGTTATTTTGTTATCTAAAATGGACATAAAGTAGTGTTCGCTTCTGGATTCTGCCTTAATGGATGCTTGACTTTCTCCATAAAGATTATTTAATTGCTCTTTAAATACATTTCGTATATACATTTCCCCAATATATCGTAGATCGATATTTCTGTCTCTGGTGCAGATGGAATTTATTTTTTCATATAATGGTTTGATAAAATCGTCTTGATAAATAGCACATTTTTCTAAATCATTCGAAAAAAAATGCTCATACATAACAAGACTTTGGAAAAATATTTTTTTGAATAGTTCATAGTTATCCTTACCCATTGCATTGAATTCTTCTATATGTTGGCCTATTCCATGAGCAAAATCAAAAAGTAACTCTCGAGGAATGTTTTCGCAACCATTCTGATCAAAATAATTTTCTGATTTCAACAAATATGAATAAATACTCTCTTTACGCGTGGAAACTATCTTATTTGTTGAGTTACGGAATGTATTTAGTACAACATAAATAGATTTTAATACCGTGCTTTTTCCCATATTATTATAGCCGGCTATTACGGTTACCCCGCCAACATCTAATTCAGCTTTTAATATTTTTGCAACATTTTTAATTAAAATTTGCATCTTTATCCTTTCTGTACATATATTTATAGTGTTTGACATTGTCATTATACTCCATTTCTATTACTAATATAGATATTCTTTATTAAAAATAAAGAACGGCAATATAATGATATGTAACAATTTTATTGATTAGAACTTAAAAAAAACATTTCGGGAAATTTTATCCTTCAACCTTCCCGATCAGACGCACAGCTTCTGTCCCTGGGATATCATCATAGTTATTCGGGATGCTTTTCTATATCTCTATATGCGTGTTTTGCAAATTTGTACAATTTACTTATATCTTTGCGTGTGCTCTTTGCAGATTTAGCTACACCTTTTATAAATTTAGCGTTGCTTTGCCTCATTTTTATGACCGCCTTCAACCATTCTCCTTTTCGACTGAGAGCCTGTCCCTCTTGCCATATGTGATATTCTCCTTTTTTTTTAAAATTTTACTATACATACAGAGGTATTGGGCCTCCTCCACTTTCCCAAAGATAAGTTGTTAGCGTATTTCTGCGCATATCTCTAAATAGCATTGTCTTTCATAGTCTGCTTTCATCTTTGGCCAGCTGGTCAACGTACACTGATAATCATAGCCTTCTTCCTGGCACATATAATACATGTCAATCCGTTCTCTTTGGTTTTCCCAAATCTTTATATCTTTTTCCGTAGCACTGACACAAAATTTTTTCTTCATTGTATTTATCCGTTTTGTGGCGGCTTCGTAAGAGACGCCGAATATCTCAGTGAGCGCACGTGCATCTACGGACCCATAATTTTCAGCCATCATGCGCAGGGTGTATTCGGGCATGAACAGCTGCGACGCGAAAAAATGCGCTTCGATCTCTTCGATAGATTCGTCTTTCTCATGCCCAAGATAGATATGGCCGACCTCATGCGCGAGTGTCCAATTCCGATGCGCGAAATGCAAGATATCGGCGTTATATAATACTACATAGCATCCAGTATCCCGATCACATATCGTGCATCCATCTTTTAAAATATCATTATGTGGCGATATGAAATTACTGATAGGTATCCGCGTAAGCTGGCAATAAGATTGGATGGTGTCAAATACTATATCCTTATCATATTTTAATTCTTGTATGTTAAGGATCCTGCCAGATACGTCTTGCTTATAAAGTAATTCCGTTGCTTTTGCTGTACATCTGCTGAAATCAGGTTTCTCCAAACGATATCACCCCTTCTTAATGCCCTTGGCTCTGAGATATATGTCTATCGTAGATTCAAACTGATCGATAAGGGCTTTTTTTTCTTCTTCTGAAGCATCCCCAGCTCTGCGGCACAACATAAGGAGTCTGCGTTCTGAGTCGTCTTTTATATAGTATGGGTTGTTTAGCGAAGATTCAAATTCGCGGTCTCTATCAAGAGCATCTTGGTACTCTAGATATCCTTTGATACTACCTTTCCACCATGTTGGTATATCAATGTCAAGTTTATCATAATCGATGGGATCGTCTGTCCATCCCATTAAATATTCAGGAGTTGTATCCAACGCGTCTGCTAATGCTTCTAATTTATCAGAAGGGATGTTGGTTACAATGCCATTTTCGTATTTATATAATGTTTGTTTAGAAACTTGAATTATCTCCGCTAAATCTATCTGGGAGATTCCCATATTTTTTCTTAGTTTTTTGATCTTATCACCTATATTCATGAGTACACCTCCTGGTAACTTTATTATAGCACAAAATTGTTAGTAGTCAATAAAAAAATATCTTGACAAGTTATGAATAGGTGATATAATAAAGGCAACTTAAAAAGTTACGGAGGTGATAGAATGATTCGTACAGATGAATTAAAGGGGTTAATCGCCAAGAAGGGATTGACTCAGGCGAAAGTTGCAAGGATGATAAATGTTACGCCCAAAACTTTCTATGAAAAGATGAAAATAGGTGTATTTGGCAGTGACGAAATTCAAATCATGATTGACGAATTGAATATCGAAAACCCTGCCGAAATTTTTTTTGCAAAATGAGTATCTTTAAAAGTTACTAGATGGGGAGGAATCTTATGTTTTCATATAAAAAGTTTGTTAGCCTTTTGGAAAGAACAGGGAAAATAACAAATCAGGTGGCAAAAGATACTGGAATTTATACGTCGCTATTTTCCGATTGGAAAAAAGGTAGAAGCTGTCCTAAAGTGGATAAAGTAAAAATACTCGCGGATTATTTTAATGTATCTATTGACTATTTCTTGGAATAGGAGGGGGCAAATTAAGACATGCGCGGATTTAAAGTGATCCTTGGGGCGCAAAAGAAGAACTATAAGCCGACAGTACAAGATTATCTGGATGCCGCGGTGGATCTGGCACACAGACAGAATGAACAGGACGGAAAAGAATTTTCGAAGAAATTTATATTCTTGATGACAAAAGCCTTTGCGTCCAGGATTGAGAGGAAGATATCTTACGAAGATTCGCAGAGTATATTAAATGCGATGCTCTCAATCACTGATATGATGGCGGGACTTACGCCGACAGAGTTCATGCAGGTATTTCCTATCCCGAAAGAATACGACGGCGAAAAATACGGAGTGAAAGATTACTTCAGTACGATGGAGTACGTGAGGACGTTCCCACAGGACGAGCCGATCGGACAAGAGGATATCATGGGATTTCTCATGGAGTATTACAACTGGGATATCTTGGAGTTTGAAACGAGGATGCTGTCTGTGATGAGTGACATCCGGAGGATGGATGGACAGATGGGCATCATGGAAGAGTTTGCAGCAGAAAACGGTATACCGACATATTCCTTTTATGAAAAAGAGGGAATCGTGGTAGATCGCCAGACCGGAGAAGTGACAAAAGTACACAAACCTAAAACAAGGATACCTAAATATATGAGAATAATGGAGGGCGGTCTATGAATGAAGTTGTAAAGATAGGTGACAGTAGCATCCCAGTGTTAGAGTGGAAAGGCCAGAGGGTCGTCACAACAGCACAGCTTGCAGAAGTGTATGAATCATCTGAAAAACAAGTGCGGCAGAATTATGTGAATAATTTAGAGCGATTCAAAGAGGGCGAGCATTTATTTCTCTTGAAAGGCCCAGAATTAAAGGAATTTAAAAGGGTAGTCGAAAATTTCGACTTGCCTATTGCGGGCGATCTAAAGTTTGCATCTCAGTTATGTATTTGGACGCGCAAAGGTGCGAGCCGACACTGCAAGATGCTCGGGACCGATAAAGCGTGGGAGCAGTTTGATAGGCTGGAGGAGAATTACTACAATCCTCAAATGCAACCGTTATCTGGGGAGCATCTCATCTCACTCGCGCTGATCGAGGCAAATAGGATCTTAGCGCAGAAAGAAGAACGGATAGAGAGCCTGGAAACGGACAATGCCGCATTGCAAAAAGACAATGACCGCATGAAGCCGAAGGAGATCTTTGCGGATGCCGTCTCAGCGAGCCATACATCCATACTGATCGGCGACCTGGCAAAGCTCTTAAAACAGAATGGCTACGAGACAGGACAGAAGAGGCTGTTTGCATGGTTACGGGATAACGATTACCTTATCAAGGGCGGTTCCAGTAAGAACATGCCGACGCAGAGATCCATGGATATGGGGCTGTTCGATGTGAAGGAGACGACCATAACAAACCCCGATGGGAGCGTGAGGGTCACGAAGACCACCAAGGTCACCGGGAAAGGGCAGCAGTATTTCATAAATCGGTTTTTAAAAGAAGCATAAAAAAACAGCCCCTGGCAGTGCGCCAACACTGAGCCAAGGGTAAGTATAGCCGGAAAGCTACATAAAAAAATGAACACTTATAGTGTAGCACTTTTCCCGGCGGAAAGGAAGAGGGAAAATGTCAAAAGCTGAATTTTTCCAGGAGATAATGCCGGACCTAAAAGGACTGGCGGCTGAATGCCTGGTCATGGATGCGCAGGATTACGCTGAGTTTAAGTGCGAGATCATGGGAGTATGTGATGTACGGGCAAGACCGTTTTTGGGTGCGGTGTTGTCTGCGGTAGATGGAGTGATAAAAAAGAGAGCGTGGGGGGGGGCAGTGCAGTATGATGGGGATGATAAAAGATGCAAAAGTGGCAGCTAAAGTGTTTACGGACATGAGGGGAGCCAGGGCAGAAGGTAAAACGGTCAGGCCGAAGATGGTCATGCAGATACCGATGATCAAGAGCGGGCCGGCTTTCTATGATACACCAGAAGGGTGTATGCTCACGCACATGGATAAAGCTGTACACGATGCTGTCTGGAAAGTGTTCAAGGAGCTTTCCTATGAGGACAAGTGGGTGCTGTGCTTCTCACCGGAGGATGGACGGTTCCTGGTGAGGGTGCAGCTCTGGGAGCGTGAGCTTGGGCTAGCATTGCCGTCCAGGCAGTACCATAAAGCTATGGGTGCGATATTGCATAAATATGTCAGGATAAAGCTGGCAAGGGTAGCCAAGGCGGGTACATGAGAGTGATCAGGAGGTGAGGACAATGCTAAGGCCGGAAGATGTAAAAGTAGTAGTCGAATACACGGAAGGGATTGAGCAGCGGTATACGGAGGCCTGCCTCAAACGGCTGAACAAGATGCTGAAAGATGGGGCGGACCTGGATGAGCTGCTGACACGTACACAGGAAACAACAGAAAAAGTAGGATAAGGGAGGAAAGACAATGTACAAAGAGTTAGAAAGAGCCATCGGGGAACTACGGGTGAACCACACAGATAAGGAGATCACTGGGGCGTTGTCAGAATGTTTCCAGATCATCAAGAACGTATCGTATGACTACACGGACAACGCCACAGTGAAAGATATCCGGGAAGACCACCCGGTGCTGGGCTTCATGGATGATGAAGAGATCGAGGAGATCCTGAAACAGGTCACAGTAATGCGCCAGAAGAGGGAACCTGATGAGGCTGAGCAGCTGACGATAGAGGACATACAGGAACTGTTCAGACGCAACAGAGACTGGTGCGGTGAGGGATCAGAGAGGCAACGCGACTGGATAGAGATGGCCGCAGTGAATGACCGGACCATTGAGGAGATAGCCGGTATGATATGGGTGTGCAGTGCGGGTGTACACATCGACCACATCAAGAAGACGATGAGGGAGTATCTGAAGGAAAAAGGATCCGTATCCATGAAGGACGCGTCTGGTTACGATGTGGATCTCGTGGAAGAGTGCGTGGCAGTACATATGTCAGCGTTTGGGGTCTGGCCCTACGGGGATGTCAAAAAGGTGGAGATGGACAAGGATGGAAATCTACGTATCCATTACACCGGCGGCATGTACTGGCACTACAGAAAGAACAGGGATGGAGATATCGAATGGTGGTAAAGGAGGATAAGACATGGAACGTATCTACCCAAAGAAAAAGAAACTAAGACCGGTGAGCCTCCGTGAGGCGGCGGAGATGCAGGAGATACATAAGGAGGATGTGATCGTATTATTCCCAACGGATGATACTTGTCGGACTTATGAGAGGCAGACACTCGAGGAGCTCATGGAAGATTGTATGCTCTTTGTCGAAGAGTGAGAGCTGATGCAGAGATTATATTATCGCAAGGGTCGCTATTACACCGAGTACAGCGATGCCGTCTCGGGCATCCCATCCTATGAACGGGTGAGCCTGATGGGGCCGATGGAACGGGGATGGATGCATTTCCTGATCGAGGACCTGCCCGGCGGCGTGAAACTGATAACAAAGATGCCCTGACTTGATAAGGGGATCGCGTCAGGGCACATGCAACAACTACACCCTTATTATAGGGTGTAGGGGCAAAGATATCAAGATGTTTTTAAGGAGGAAAGAGATATGGAGATAACAGCAAGATTCGACAACCTGGAAGAGATGCGGGCTTTCGCGGGTTTTATAACAGCACCGAACGTCCCGGCACAGGAGGCGTCACAGCAGATGGGGGCAGATCCTAGCGGACAGCCAGCAGCCCCGGCACAACCGGTCACGCCACCTGCGCCGGCAGCTCAGCCACCGGCACAACCAGCTCCAGCGGCACCGGCAGCACCTACACCGGTACAGCCGCCTGCGCAGCAGACACCGCCCGTGCCAGCGCAGCAGGCCCAGACAGCGGTGCCTACGACAGCCCCGACCTATACGCTGGAAGACTTGGGCCGGGCTGGAGTAGCGGCACAAGAGATGGGAAAGGACGCAGAGGTCCGGGCACTCGTGGCCAGTTTCGGGGTATCGACATTACAAGAACTCCCGGAGACGCAGTACGGAGCGTTTGCCATGGCCCTGAGATCCATGGGGGCGCCGATATGATGGCGCACGCCCTCCTGGGCGCATCCAGTGCACACAGATGGCTGCACTGTACAAAGAGCGCGCGGCTGGAGGAGCAGTTCCCGGATACCACATCGGATGCGGCCAAGGAAGGGACCTTGGCCCATACGCTGGCGGAAGCCAAGGTACGCAACTACTTCCACAAGGCTGACTTCAGCAAGCGCAAGCTGAACGGCCTGATCAAAAAGCTCAGGGAAGATGCATCATGGCAGGATGAGATGGACGGGTACACGGATGAGTACCTGGACTACATAAAGGAGGCTGCCCTGGCCTTCGGGTCCGAGCCGTCCGTGATGCTGGAGAAGCGGGTCGATTACAGTGTTTATGCACCAGAAGGGTTTGGGACAGCGGACTGCATCCTGTTGGGCGGCGGCACCTTGCATATCATCGACTTCAAATACGGCAAGGGTGTCTGCGTATCCGCAGAGGAAAACCCACAGTTATCTCTATACGCTCTGGGGGCTCACGAGACATATAAGATACTGTATCCGATAAAGGACATCAAGATGTCCATCGTCCAGCCCCGGCTGGATAACATCTCCGAGTGGGGATGCAGCCTCCAGGAGCTGTTGGGCTGGGGAGAATATGTACAGGCGCGGGCCGCACTCGCGTGGAAAGGTGAGGGCGAGTATCTGCCAGGGGAAGAGACCTGCCGTTTTTGCCGCGCGAGGTCCCAGTGCCGGGCACGGTCAGACTACAACGTCAAGCAGGCGTTCGATATCGGGGAGCTGCCACCACTGATAACCCCAGAGGAAGCGGGGGAGAGGCTGAAAGCATTAGAAGATGTGGTGAAGTACCAGAAGGACCTGCAGGCGTGGGCACTGTCCGAGTGCCTGGCTGGGAACAAGGTCCCAGGCTGGAAAGCTGTGGAGGGCAGGAGCGTCCGGGAATGGACGGATCAGGAGGGAGCCTTTAAGAAACTGAAAGAGAACGATATCGATGAGGCGGTGTTATACGAGAAGAAGCCGCTGACATTGGCACAAGTGGAAAAAGTTGTAGGTAAGAAAGAGTTTGCGGAGATCGCGGGCGGTTACGTCACAAAGCCGCCGGGCAAGCCCGCGCTGGCAAAGGAGAGCGATAAGAGGCCCGCGATAACAAACAAAATGATAGCTGAAGAAGCGTTCAAGGAGGATGACAGGACATGAGGCCACAGATATTCAGATATGTCTTCCCAGAACCGAAAGACGGGGACCGTTTCGTGAGCCTGGAACATATACGCCACGCCATAAGTAACTCTGACCAGTATCCGGTCACCCCCGGGTGCCGTGATGGTACACGGGAAGGGGAGATACAGGAAGAGGTACTGGGGGCGGTGGTAAACGCTATCAACGCTGCCCCGGTGTATATATACCGGGACGGAAAGATCAAGGAGGATAGATAAGATGAGTATGGATGTATGCAGAGTGACGACAGGGGAAGCGAGATTTTCATTTGTACATGTTTTTAAGCCCTATGCGTTCCAGCAGGGGCAGGAAGAAAAGTACAGCGTGACAGTATTAGTGCCGAAGACGGATACGGATACCATGGCCCGCATCAATGCGGCCATCGAGGCGGCGAAGCAGAGGGGCGTATCGGATAAGTGGAACGGGCAGTGCCCGCCCATCCTGCCGACACCCGTCCATGACGGCGACGGAGTACGGCCTTCGGACGGGATGCCCTTCGGGGATGAGTGTAAGGGTCATTGGGTGTTCACAGCCAGCGCGAAGGCAGACTACCCGCCGGAAGTGGTGGACGCGAACGGGAACCCGATCATCAACCAGTCGGAAGTATACAGCGGTATGTATGGCCGGGTGAACGTGAACTTCTTCCCATACGCCTTCGGGGGCAAGAAAGGGATCGGATGTGGACTGGGGCCTGTACAGAAGCTCCGGGATGGAGAGGCATTGGGCGGCGGGCGTGTATCCGCAGCGCAGGCGTTCGGGACGCCCATCCCACAACAGCCGCAGACGGGCACAGTACCCGGGGCGCCTGTATACCTGCAACCGCAGACACCGCCATATGCCGGTACGCTCGCCCCGCAGCAGCCATCCGGCGGCATCAACCCGATCACGGGGCTGCCGTATTAGGCCATGAGACATCTGAGCATAGACATCGAGACGAAGAGCAGCGTGGACATCGGCAAGGCTGGGATGTACAAGTACGCCCAGTCGGATGACTTTGAGATACTGCTGTTCGCGTACCAGGAGGACGGCGACCCCGTGCAGGTCGTCGACCTGGCGCAGGGGGAGCATATCCCCCGCCACATCCTTGCGGCCTTGGTGGACCCGGTGTTTGCGAAACACGCGTACAACGCGGCTTTCGAGTGGTACTGCCTGAACAGGGCGGGCTATGCAACACCGCTCACACAGTGGCAGTGCACTATGGCCCATAGCCTGTACTGCGGGTATCCCGCAGGGCTGGCGGCCACGGGCGGGGCCATCGGCCTGCCCCAGGACAAGCGTAAGATGGCCGTGGGCAAGGCGTTGATAAAGTATTTCTGTACACCGTGCAAGCCCACGAAGAGCAACGGGGGACGCACATGGAACCTGCCGCACCATGCACCGGAGAAGTGGGAGCTGTTCAAGGAGTATTGTAAACAGGACGTAGTGGCAGAGCGGGGCATCCTGGACCGCCTCACGCCGTTCCCGATGCCGGAGGATGAAGAAGGGCTGTGGCGGATGGATGTGCGGATGAACGCTTACGGTGTCCGGATAGACGAGCGGCTGGTAGGAGGGGCATTGGCCATAGACACAGTGAGCACCGCACAGCTGGAGGAGGGAGCTCGCAGGATGACTGGGCTGGAGAACCCTAACAGTACCAGTCAGTTACTCGGATGGCTGGAAGGCCAGGGCGTGCCCCTCCCGAACCTGCAGAAAGCTACGGTGGCAGATGCCTTAAAACACCAGGATCTGCCGGAGGATGTGCGCAGGGTCCTGGGTATCCGGCAACAGATGGGGAAGACATCCATCAAGAAATATGTGGCCATGGATACGGCAAACGGGAAAGATGGGCGTGTCCGGGGGCTGACGCAATATTACGGGGCCAACAGGACTGGGAGATACGCGGGGAGATTAGTGCAGATGCAGAATCTACCTAGGAATTACCTGGAGACACTGGACTATGCCAGGGAGCTGGTAAAGGACCGCAACTACGACGGCTTAAAGTTATTGTATGGGAATGTCCCGGATACATTATCCCAGCTGATCCGGACGGCTTTCATCCCCTCAGACGGGCATAAGTTTGTGGTGGCTGACTTCTCAGCCATCGAGGCGAGGGTGATCGCGTGGTTGGCCGGGGAACAGTGGGTCAATGAGGTATTTGCCACACATGGGAAGATATATGAAGCCACGGCATCCCAGATGTTCGGTGTGCCAGTGGAGCGGATCGTAAAGGGGAACCCAGAGTATGGCCTACGGCAGAAGGGCAAGGTCGCCACGCTGGCCCTGGGATACCAGGGCGGCCCGGGTGCGCTGATAGCCATGGGTGCCCTGGATATGGGGCTATCCGAGGATGAGCTGCCGGATATCGTGCAGAGGTGGCGGCAGGCGAACCCGCGGATCGTGGATCTGTGGTATGCCGTAGGGCAGGCAGTGATGGCTGTCATGCAGACAGCGCAGCCGCAGGGGACACATGGACTGATGTTCGCGTTGGAAAGTGATATCGCCTACGGCCAGTGTTTCCTGACCGTGCGGTTGCCGAGTGGGCGCAAGCTCTTTTACCCAAGACCATATCTTGCCATCAACAGGTTCGATCGGCTGGCACTCCATTATCATGGAGTGGATCAGAACACAAAGAAATGGGGGCCTATATCCACATACGGCGGCAAGATGACAGAGAACATCGTCCAGGCCATCGCCAGGGACTGCCTGGCTGAGACATTAAAACGCGTGGACGCCAAGGGACTGCAGGTGGTCTTCCACGTCCATGATGAGGTGGTCATCGACGCACCGATGGACGTCACCGTGGAGGATATCTGCGCCATGATGGCGGAGCCGATACCCTGGGCGCCGGGGCTGATATTGAAAGGCGCGGGATTTGAGGGCAGCTATTACAAGAAAGATTAGGGAGGTGGTCCTGGATGGATCATAACAGGCAGCTGCGCATCAGCATGGCCGGGAGCCGCAGGGCCACTCACTGGCCGGAGACGGGTATCATGTGGTCTGAGTTCGTTGAAAAGCTGAAGATACCGGTCAGGGGCACGGAGACGCTGGAAGGGTACCTCGCCCTCCCTAAGACGCAGCAGGATGACTTAAAGGATGTGGGCGGTTTCGTGGGCGGTACGTTCACAGGGGGCCGCCGCAAGGCATCCTGTATACAGGGGCGTGACCTAGCTACACTGGACCTGGACAACATACCGGCAGGACAGACGGATGGGATATTGAAGAGTGTGGGCGGCCTTGGATGTGCGGCGGTCGTATACAGCACCCGGAAGCACGCCGGGTACGCGCCCAGGCTCCGAGTGGTCATACCCTTTGACCGGACGGCCACGGCGGATGAATATGAGCCGGCGGCCAGGGAGCTGGCGGCCCTGATCGGGATCGAGCACTGTGACCCTACGACATTTGACGGGTCCAGGCTGATGTACTTCCCCAGCTGCTGTGCGGACAGTCCGTACGTGTACCAGGTATATGACCAGCCGTTCTGCAGCCTGGATGGGATCCTGGGGATGTACGGGGACTGGAAGGATGTGTCCCAGTGGCCGCAGGTGCCAGGGGCGGACGCCCGGGAGAGGCGGCGTCTGGCAAAGCAGGAGGACCCGACAACGAAGAAGGGCGTCATAGGCGCCTTCTGCCGCACGTACACCGTCACACAGGCGATGGAGCGGTTCATCCCAGGGATGTATGAGGAGACGGCCACGCAAGGACGTTATACCTACACAGGCGGGTCCACGGTGGGCGGCGCGATCGTCTACGACGGCGACCTGTTCCTGTATTCCCACCATGCCACGGACCCGTGTTCCGGCCTCCTGGTCAACGCCTTCGACCTGATTCGGCTGCACATGTACGGGGACCGGGACGGTGAGGCAAAGGCGGGCACGCCGGTCAATAAGCTGCCGTCCTTCGTTGCCATGAAGCAGCTGGCTCTCGCCGATGAGGGCGTATCGGGGCTGATGGCCAGGGAGAGGCTGGAAGCAGCGCGGGCGGCGTTCCCCATACAGACGGGTGTACAGGATGCACAGCCGGAGGATGACCCGGACTGGGACAAGAAGCTGGAGAGGGATGGGAACGGTAACTGCAAGAAGACCATCAGCAACGTGGTCATCGTATTGGAGAACGATCCAAACTTGAAGGGGAGGATCGCCCTTGATGAGTTCTCGGCCCGCGGCGTGGTGCTGGGCCCCCTGCCATGGGAGGCTAATAAAGAGAGGCGCTGGTGGGTGGATGTGGATGATGCCGGGTTCCGCAGATATATGGAATCCTATTACGGGATAAAGGCGAAGACCGACCTGGATGACGCACTGCTGATCATCAGCGCACAGAACAGGATAAACGATGTGAAGAGATACCTGGAGGGGTTGACGTGGGATGGGACGCCGCGGGTGGAGACCTTGTTGCCGGATTACCTGGGCGCGGAGGATAACATCTATACGCGCGCGGTCATGCGCAGGTCGTTGGCGGCAGCTGTGGCCAGAGCGGTCGTGGGTGGTGTCAAATATGACCAGATGCCGATATTCACAGGGCCGCAGGGCATCGGCAAGAGCACATTCCTGTCCATACTGGGGAGGGACTGGTTCTCAGATTCCTTGACCACTTTTGCCGGAAAAGAGGCTGCGGAGCTGATACAAGGGACGTGGATCAACGAGGTAGGGGAGCTGTCAGCCTTCTCCAAACAGGAGAACCAGATCATAAAACAGTTCCTGAGCAAGACGCACGATATCTACAGGGCTGCCTATGGGCACAGGACGGAGAAGTATCCCCGCCGGTGCGTGTTCTTCGGGACGTCGAACGACCATGAGTTTTTAAAAGATGCCACGGGCAACCGGCGGATCTGGCCGGTAGATGTGGGGCTGTACCCAGCGAAAAAGTCAGTGTGGGAGCAGCTGCCCTTGGAAGTGGACCTGGTATGGGCGGAGGCCTATGTATACTGGCAGTCAGGGGAGAGGCTCTACCTGGATGGGGAGGAGGAAGCTCTGGCGGAAAAGGCACGGGAGGCCCATATGGAGACGACAGGTAAGGAAGGGCTGGTCCAGAGGTTCCTGGAGCAGCCCGTGCCGGAAGGATGGGAGAGGATGGACCTCACGCAGCGCAGGATGTACCTGGGCGGGACCATGAGCCTGCCGGAGGGGACGGCGCTGCTGCAGCGCCGCCAGACCTGCGCGATGGAGATCTGGGTGGAATGCTTTAACGGTGACCCCAAATACCTGAAGCGGCGTGACAGCATGGAGATCAACAATATATTGTTGGGGCTGCCCGGATGGGAGAGGGTGAAGACCCCGAGGAAGTATGGGCTGTATGGTTCCCAGAGGGGGTTTGAGAGGGTGGCTACATAGTGTGCTACAGACTAGGGAAACTTTGTAGTTTTCTGTAGACTTTGTAGTCCCTCTCCTGACTACAAACATCTACATAAAATGTAAATGTAGCGACCTTTTGTAGACACCCCAACCCCTTTATATATAAGGCTTTAGAGGGTATCTGCTACAAAGACTACATTATCTATATATAGATATAAAAAATAGGTGATATAGGTGATAAGGGTATATACCTAAGACACCTATATGGGTATGGTCTATACGCGCGCGAGGTTTGTAGATAGGAGGATAGCATGAGGGAAAAAGATATAGAGAAGGTATTAGTGGATGAGGTAAAGAGGCTGGGCGGCAGGGCCTATAAGTGGGTCAGCCCTGGCAATGCAGGGGTGCCAGACAGGATCGTCATATTCCCCGACCGTGAGCCTGTATTCGTGGAGCTGAAGACGGATACGGGGACGCTGACAGCCCTCCAGAAGGTCCAGATCGACAGGTTACAGGCCCTGGGGCAGCTAGTATACATAGTGAGGGGGATGGATGGCCTGAGCCAGTTCTTCCAGGATATGGGGTACGAGAGTGTGAGCAAGGCCCTGGACTGTAGGTATGACCTATGAGTGCCATAGGCAGGAGGGGAGGTGATGCCGTATGATATTCAGACCACATGCCTACCAGCAACATTGCATAGAGCAGATCATAAGGATACCGAAGCTGGGGCTGTTCCTGGATATGGGCCTTGGAAAGACAGTGACGACCCTGACAGCTATAAGGGAATTAAAGTACAACCGGTTTGCCGTGGGCAAGGTCCTGGTGGTCGCGCCGAAGAAGGTCGCCGAGGGAACGTGGACGAAGGAAAAGGATAAATGGGACCATACGCGGATCCTACGGGTGTCCCAGGTATTGGGCAGCCAGGCACGCCGGATACGCGCCCTCAACACCCCGGCGGATATCTACATCACCAACAGGGAAAATGTGGCCTGGCTGGTGGACCATTACCGGAACAGCTGGCCTTTCGACATGGTGGTCGTGGATGAGTCCAGCAGCTTCAAGAGCCATAACTCGAAGCGTTTCAAGGCCCTGGCCAGCGTGTCCGGGCGCATCCAGCGGATGGTGGAGCTGACCGGCACGCCGTCTCCCAACGGCCTGGAGGACCTGTGGGCGCAGGTGTACCTGCTGGATGGCGGTGAACGCCTGGGGAAACGGTATGGGCAGTTCAGGGAAAGGTATTTTGACCCGGGCAAGAGGGGCAACGGCGTCATCTATTCCTGGGACCCGAAGGCCGGGAGCGAACAGGGGATACTGGATAAGATATCTGATATCTGCATATCCATGAAGGCGGAGGACTACCTGCAGCTGCCGGACATCACCTACAGCCAGGTGCCGGTCGTCCTGGATGCCAGGGCAGAAAAGGCATACCGGGAGCTGGAGCGTGAGATGGTGCTGGCTTTACCGGAAGAGGACGGGGATATCAGCGTCACCAGTGCGGCGGCCCTGAGCAACAAGCTCCTGCAGCTGGCCAATGGGGCATTGTACGACGATGGCCACGAGGCCCATGAGGTCCACGGCTGCAAGATAGAGGCGTTCATGGAGCTGGTGGAGTCCCTGCAGGGGAAGCCCGCGCTGGTGTTCTATAATTTCCAGCACGATGAGGAACGGATCAAAAAGGCCCTGGGCAAGACCGGGCTACATGTGCGGGAGCTGAGAGGACCACAGGATGAGGATGACTGGAACGCCCATAAGGTGGACATCCTCCTGGCCCATCCAGCCAGTGCGGCCTACGGTCTGAACCTGCAGCAGGGCGGCAACCACGTCATATGGTTCGGTCTGAACTGGAACTATGAACTCTACTCCCAGGCTAATAAGAGGCTGCATAGGCAGGGCCAGGAGGAGAAGGTCATCGTCCACCACCTGGTGTGCCAGGGCACCCGGGATGAGGATGTGATGGCGGCATTGGAGAGGAAGGAGGGCGCACAGGAATGGGTCATGCAGAGCTTGAAGGCCAGGATACGGGCGATAAAGGAGGAGGGCTGACCGTCCACGTGACTTATAGATGCGGAAAGGGCAGGATGGACGTCAACGTCCCCGCCTTCCTGCGGATGCGTAAGATGGGCAAGTATAAAAAGCTGATGTCACTGATCCGGCAGTCGGATACCCCGGGAGAAGCTGAAAGGATTACGGCGTACATACGGGAGACACTTGACAGTATCGTATCCCGTATGGAAGAGGCCGCGACCGGGGCGGTACGTGCCCGGACCCGGGTGAAAGAGACGGAGGTGGATATCGACAGGCTGGCAGCCCTGCGGGATAAGCATAAAAAGGGGACAGAGCGGTATAAGGAGTGTTCACAGCGGGTCAAGGATGCGAGGCGGATACGGCGGGACCTGTCCAGCTTAGCCCGTTCATATGAGGCGGATTTTAAGGCGTTGCGAAAGGACAGGGAGTTCTACCAGAAGATCATCAAGATGGAGGATGCAGGATGAAGACGAGTGAGCAGATAGAGGCATTTATGGGTCTGATCCGTAGAGCGCCGATAGAGCATGAGACAGCCAGGGAAAAGATATCCGATGCCGATAAAAAGACCCAGGA
Source organism: Clostridia bacterium (assembly GCA_910575625.1). Lineage (GTDB taxonomy): Bacteria > Bacillota > Clostridia > Lachnospirales > Lachnospiraceae > MGBC164599. The sequence continues at coordinate 4,226 of CAJTFD010000032.1, read as the reverse complement.
TATCCTGCACTGGCTGGAGAACAATGAGGTCCCTCCCGTAGATGGCGAGGGTGCCATGCTGATATTGGGCGTCATAGGGATGGTACGCCGGGGCAGGAGGGTTGCCAAGGATACAGCGGCTGTCATGCAGCCGGTCGCTGAGTGGGCGAAGACCCACAAGTCGACGATGGACAGCCTGGGGCAGCTATTAGGCGATGTGCGGAAAGCTGAGAAGGGTACAGGGGACCGGCATTACACGGACCGGACAGATATCATGAAAGAGATATTGGGAGAGGAGGATGAGTGATGGAGATGATAGCGCGCGCCATCGATATGGCGATGCAGAGATTTAGGGAAGAATATGGGGAAGATGCAAAACTGGAAGAGGGCGATGAGTTTGTCACGGTGTTCAATGACTGTGTACTCATCATATCCCTTGGCGAGGGACGTTTGCAGACAGATTTTATAGATGGAAAGCCTTTTGAGGTCGATATGGCGTTGGGTATCTATGAGGATGGAGTGAGCGAGAGATGAGGATGTTGTGCGATATAAAGTCGTTGTGGAAGTCGTTTGTGGTAAATCTGGCGGTAACGGCTATATGGTATGCCGCTGAGTATGAACAGTTCGGGACGCTCCAGTGGGATAGATGGGGTGATAACATCATCGGTGTCATCTATATGGTCATCTTTTGGTGGGTATTCCACAAGATTGACAAAAGGGGGGCAGCAACATGATCACGATAGAGAACATGGATGAATATTCTCGGGAGATACGCAAGACGCGAGCACGGGATATAAGGGACAACTGCAAAGCAACTGGAAACTGTGACACCTGCAGGGACAAGGAACGTGGCCAGCCCTGCCCATACACAGGGAACCCGGTCAACTGGAGGGTATGAGGATGAACAGACAGCAGAGGCGCGCAAACGGGATCAAAGGGAACGTCAGGACGTATACCCTGACCGATGTGCAGATAAAGGAGATAAAGGCCAGTGCGGCCAAAGAGGCAATCGAGGTTTCCGTCAAGGCTATGTTGGGACTGCCGCTGATAGTCCTGCGGGACGACTTCGGTTTTGGGAAGCAGCGTCTGGAACGGTTTGAGGACCGCTTGATACAGCAATTCAGATGTTTTGATGAGGGATACATAGACCTGGAGACGCTAAAAAAAGTCATCGAGCAGGAGACAGGGGCAGAGGTATTGTGATGAGAGGCGGGTCGGTATAGTTGACATAAGGGAGGATGAAGCCGATGGGAAAGAAAAGGCTCCGGGATATGACCTGGGACGATTACGGGATATCAAAAAATAGGTATAAGGAGTTGAAAGCGTTCTGCTTACAGTACGGCGAGAAGAAGGGGCGGATCCAGTATGGAGCTGGCGGCAGCCCTCCCGCATGGGAGATATCAGGCGGTAGGAATGCGGGGAGCCCGGTAGAAAGGCAAGCGATCGAGAATGAATCATATACTAAAGATTGCAAGATGGTCGAAGAGGCTGCTATCAGGGCGAATCCAGGTATCTGGAGATATATACTGAGGAGTGTCACCCAAGACCTGCCATATGAGTACGTGGAGTACGATGAGGAGCAGCGGAGGATCACCGTGGGGAGGACTGAATTTTATGCTTTCCGAAGGCTATTCTTTTTCTATCTGCATGAAATAAAAATTGGGTACAAATTGAACGAGGTTACGTGATATTATGATATCGTGCAGAAAGCGGCAAGGGAAAAACGTCGGCATTTCGCTGATCCTCCTTAAAATACGTACAGACTTGAACGAGACCATTATTTATCCTTTCGGAAACGTCCTACTGATATGTGGGGGCGTTTTCTAATGCAAAAAAAGCCACCTAAGATGATGCCCCCAAATATATCATCTGGAGGTGGTCATGTATGGATAGTTTCATCAGCTGGATAGGCGGGAAGAAAGCCCTGCGTAAAAAGATATCAGCGCAGTTCCCGCCTAGCTACGACAGGTATATAGAGGTATTCGGCGGTGCAGGATGGATGTTATTTGCAGAAGAGCGCAAGGTGGATCTGGAGGTCTACAACGATATAGACGGGGACCTGGTCAATCTGTTCAAGTGTGTAAAGCATCATCCCGATGCACTGCAAAAAGAGCTTGAGTGGGTACACGCCTCACGGGAACTGTTTTTTGACGCAAGGCAGGATATACAGGGCCTGACAGATATCCAACGCGCCGCCAGGTTTTATATCCTGATCAAATGTTCATTCGGTACGGACCTGCATTCTTTCGGGGCACGTAAGAGGGATATGGAGAAGGCTGTGCGTTACTTGGAGGATGTATCACACAGGCTGAGGGATGTAGTAGTGGAACACATGGACTTTGAGCGGCTGTTAAAGGTATACGATAGGCCGGACGCACTGTTCTATCTGGATCCGCCATACTTCAATGCTGAGAAATATTATGCAGCTGGGTTCGGGACGGAGGACCACATGCGTCTGCGTGATGCACTGCACAGGATAAAGGGAAAGTTCATCTTGTCATACAATGACTGCGATGAGGCGAGGGAGTCATATAAAGACTTTAACATCATTGAGACTGACAGGCACGATAACCTTGCCGCAGGCGTGAGCAGGAGGCGTTATCGTGAGCTTATCATAAAAAACTACTAGACAAACACACGTTCGATCGCTAAGATGATATCGGGGCATCATCTTAGGTGTTTTATATGAGGCTGGGCAGAGTGATCTGTCCGGCCTCATGTGCGTGCCTGATGATGGGAAGGAACGTAAAAAGGTACTTTGCATACGCGCACCCTGTGCGGGGCGGGGAAGGCCCATTCCTTTTCTCCGTCCGGAAAAAATCTTTAGGTGACTTCCTTCCGCTTTTGACAAGGAGGTGAGGGGCTTGGTGGTGAGCCAGAAAGAGCTGGCACAGTGCCTCGGCATATCCGCCCGCCAAGTCCGCAATCTCAGGGATGAAGGGCTTTTCCACACCGTCAAGGGGAACCGCGGATATGTCCTCGAGACCTGCGTCCAGGAGTACATAAATTTTAAGATAAATGCGGAAATGGGGAGGAGTGCATCGGTATCCATCGAGAAGGTCAAAACAGACCACGAGAGGATCAAGAAGGACATCTCCGCTCTGAAGCTGCGCCGGATGAGGCAGGAGCTGCATGAGGCGGCAGACGTGGAGGCATTTTTATCGGATATGCTGACGCGTTTTAAGAAGCGGCTGCTGTCCCTCCCGTCCAAGATGGCGATGCAGATAGCCGGGGAAAAGGATATCAACGTGCTGGTGCAGGTATTGACGCGGGGCTTCAACGAGGCATTGGAAGAGTTATCGAGATACGACCCAGACAGCATAGACGGGGAGGATATGGATGCCTATGATATAGAGGATGACGATGAGGAGGATGGGCCATGAGCCAGAGGAGCCGTTCGAGGGAGAAGACCAGGAGGCTGTTCATGAGGACGGTCCAGAAGATATTAAAGCCCATGGAAGAACTGACGGTCAGCCAGTGGGCGGAGCGTTTCCGCATCCTGGACGGGGCGAGCAACCTAAAGGGCAGATGGACGAACGACATCACCCCCTACCTCGTGGGCATCATGGATGCGCTGAACGACCCAGACATCAGGAAGATATTTTATGAGGACAGCTCAAAAGAGCTCAGGCTCCGCTTCAAGACGATGGTCCTGTACCTAAGGGGAGCAGGTTCACCTTCAAAGCTGGCATCGAAAGAGATCAAGTACCTGTTCTTCGATGAGATCGACAAGATGGGCGGGGCATCCCAGAAAGAGGCATCACCTTATAACCTGGCCCTGGAGCGGACCAAGACATACCGGCCCCAGGAGAAGGTATACGCCTGCTCCACCCCTACATTGAAGACCAACTATATCTGGGAGCTGCACGACAACGCGGATGAAGTCAGGCACTATTTTGTCAAGTGCCCCCATTGTGGGGAGTGGATCGAGTTCGTGTTCAAGCAGATCGAGTTTGCGGATGATGATGAGCATACGATGAGCAACTATGAACGTGCGCAGACCGCTGTATATATATGCCAGGAATGCAAGGGCCACATACTGGATGCCGACAAGCCCAAGATGCTCCGGGAGGGGCAGTGGCGGGCGGTCAAGAAACGCGGTGTCGGAAAGCCCAGGTCCGTAGGATTCTGGCTGTCAGCCCTGTACAGCATATTCCTCAAGTGGTCGGATATCGCCGAGGAGTTCCTGGATTCCAAGGATGACCCGGAGAAGCTGCAGAACTTCACGAACTCCTGGTTGGCGGAGC
>CAJTFD010000031.1 GCA_910575625.1 Clostridia bacterium | reverse complement strand
GTTGCCGCTTAAGCCTGTCAGTTAAGTTCAAAATCAACCTTTTTAAGTTTGACAGGGGCAGTCTGCGCTTTTTTAGTTACCCGAAAGGTTATGTTTCATAGTAAAAGACATAAAGCGTTCCTTCCTTTACGGCTTCGTAAAGTTAGGAACGCTCTCATTCAGATGTGGGACTGGCTTTGAAAAAAAGGCAAAAAATGGCCCTGAGAAAGCTCTTTGTAAGAAATCTAAAATAATTCACTAGCTTTACTCCGGCCATTCGTGACTCGACACAATGCGGTCCCACTCGCTCGGTACATATTCAGTTATCCAGCATGGCAGACCTGCCAAGCCGCACAATGGAATTTCCATAAATTACCATTGATAACCTTAGTATGACCATAAAAGAAACGCTTTAATCTATAAAAGTAAAAATAGCAGGATACCTTCCTGCCATTCTTTCCTGCTATGTATATTTATCTTTTTCCATTCGGTTTCCAGTACACCTTTACTACCCTGCCGCAGTTAGGACATTTCAGTGACACAATGATCCATCCGGAACCCGTCTCCCCAATATCACAGGCCCGTTTCTTGCACCGTCTCTCCGGGCATTTCATTTTCCGGATAATACCACCTCCTCTCCCCCAAAATACATCTATTGCTATCTCCCCGCACCGATATGTAGAAAGGGAACCAAACATGAAGTGTTCCTGCTTGGTTCCCTTTTATCGTTTGTGTATTATTGGTTTTCTTCCTGCTCCCCGATTCCCCAATCTGCCAGAAACCGGGGAAGCCTGCTCTCTGTGTTTTATTGGAGATATATAATGGATAGCCTTTTTCACTTTGTTTGATATGCTTTTTCTTTCAATTCATTGAAATCCACTATAATGGTCTTTTTTGTTGTAAAAGACTCTGTATCCCTCTCATCAAGAATACTGATACATATATTATTTCCATCAGAGATAGCATTACGAATGCTTTCATCTTGTGATAGATCTAAATTGGTTTCATATAGAGTATCAGAATAAACATCTAAAAGATAAAGCTCTCTGCCATTTCTTACAAAAAATCCATAATAATTATCCTGCGTATTTTTACCGTTATAAGCCATACGCAAACTAGGCAAATTAAGAAAGGTTTTTATCTGGTTATTTTCTATTTCCCCTATCGCACCATAATCTGAAAAATTCCTTATGTATATGTAACTGTCAAAACAATAAAATTCTACTATCCCATTATTGGAAACAAAATTTCTCAATTCAGAATCAAAGTACAGCTTACCAAGTAAATCATATTTTTTATCATCATAAATTTCTATATAAACATCATTTTCTGCTCCCATATTATTTACCAGCACATAAATATTTTCGTTGCTACAGGCAAATGTCGTTATCTGCTCACCTGTATTATCTGTAAACTGTTTTTCAATGCAGATATCCATATCCCCGGTATTCTCATTATATTTTCTGATATAAGTTGCTGTAGCCACATCATCTTTCATGGTGCTTAACATATAAATGTCTGTGTTCATTACAGAAACTGCGTCCATTGGATAAGAATTAAATTCGCTAAATATCATTTCAGATGTGTCAGAATCAGCGTTTACCATCAAAAGTTTATGTTCGTTTGTATTTAAGGTTACAGGCAGAATAACAGAATTATCAATCACTGTAGGTTTTCCACTTGAAATATAAAACTCTTCCACACTTACGATATCTGATTGCCTTTTTGAGGAAAGAACATATCGTCCAATTACCAATGCACCGTCATCATCAATATAGTTATAAACAACCGCATCATCCAACAAAGCAATCGGCGTATGATTATCGATATCTCCTATTTCATTTTCCTGACTGGAACACCCAACAAGCAAAGCCAGCATACAAACCACCCATAAAACCAATATAATCAATCTTTTCATAATATCTTGCCTTCCTGTTATGCTTTGGCTTTCTTTACAAAAACAGCTAAAAGAAAACTTTGCCATTCATGAAGCCTCTCCCCAATCTGCCGGAAACCGGGGAGAAGCCCTGTCCGGCGCAACTTTTGCGACCTCGCTTTTCCGCAGGGTGAGGAACTTATTTCCCATATAGACGTTCTGTGCCGCGTCCTCTCTGGCATATTCCGTTATCTTCTCCCGGAGGGCATCGGACAACTTCCAGTCCTTCTTGGATGATAGCCTTCCCGTTGCAATACGGTTCGCCTGATGGCTTTTTGCTATTCCTGTAATATCCATTTTTCAATCGCCTCTCGCTGTTTTGCCGGAACGCCGGGGAAGCCTGCCCTGCCCTGTCAAGCTGTGGCTTATTGGGGATATTCAGCCGATGGAATTTATTTCTTATTCATAAAATCCCAATATGCCTGCATACTGTACTGATAATATGCCGCCGTCTTTTTCTGGAGCAACAGCTTCATATCGCCAATCTGCTTCTGGAACATATCCATGAAATCTGTCCTGTCATTTAATCCCATAGCCCCGGCTTCCATCGGAAGGGAAGTAAATCCCCCCAGCTTCTTTACCCCCATATGTGCTTCCAAAGCACGCATCTCCACAACAGTCGCTGACTTGGGATTTATCTCGTTGATATGTATGGTCTTTTCAAATTCATTCCCATTCTCATCAACACCCTTTGCAATGATTGTCGGATCATCCTCTGTTGAATCTTCCGCATACTTAAGATAATAAGACAGCCCTGTACCGTTCCCTCCTGTCCACAACATATCTTCATCTGTAAAAATATTATAGACTTTTGGAGTATCTGCCACATTGTTTACCTGCTCCGCAAAACTCCTTTTTACCGCATTCTGCTGTGCCTTTCTTGTTCCCTGCCATGCCTGATATCCTGCTGTCCCTATTCCATTTACATTCATTTTTTCAAATCCTCCGCTATTGTCATTTATTCAATATTGTGGCTGGAGGTGATATGTTTCCACCCCCAGCTACACCGTGTCAGTCTGAATATGTAAAGCATCACTGTTCTACAGAAAACATAGCTTTCTGGATATTTTTCTGCCAATATGAGCTGTCAAAATAGTTCCCGCTTTTGGGCCGATTACTGAACATATTCATGATCATGTCATAAGTCATGGATGACGTATCTATAAACAGTTCCTTTCCGTCCTTTGATTTAATCGCTGTACCGTTTGTTCCCACATAGGCAGTTGTATTGTCATCAAGGTGCTGTATCGTTCCTGTCATTTCCGCGAACTTTTTCAGCCACGACTCTCCCGTTTCCTTGCACATTTCCTTAAATTTCTTAGCATCCTCCCCCGTCATATAAGGGTGCTTCCCATCCCTGACATACCATGAAAAACCTGTTGCTTTGTCCGTATATTTCGGGTCTGTTGCCGCCCATTCTTCCAAGGTCTTATCGCCATACCACACTGTCAGCCCGCTGTCATTTGATACGGTGTTTTCCTCCTGCCCCATTATTGGATTTGTTGATTTAAGTGCGTCATATATATCCTGCACATTGGCATTCTGCCTTGCACTTCCGGGAGCGGATTCCTCTGCCGCCTGTTTCTGCGGGTAGAACTGTCCTGCCCTGCTCCTATTGTATCTATTCGCTGATACATTGTTCTGATAATAATTCTGTCCTATTCCATTTACGTTCATTTTTCAAATCCTCCATTGTCATCAATTATTTTGATAGCAGCTCCTCTGTCGTTCAGAGCCGCCCCTGCTCCCATGTAATAAGTCCGAGCAGTTTATGCCTCCATGCGGACATACAACCTAACTTCCCCTGTCAAACTTCATGACAAACACCCCCTTTCGCTGCCATCCGCTAATAATACGAGCCAGCCTCCAAAAAAGTTTCATTTCTATCACCTACATCCGCCCCTCGCCTCCGGGCAGACCGCAGAGGCAAAGCATTATGCGCCTCTGCGGAATAGGGTGTAAGCAACATCTCTTTATGCCTTTATGTCAAAACTGCCCCCTGTGGGTGACGATGTGCCGGATACCGCCGCAACAATATTCTGTGTAATGCTTTTCACATCCGTGCCAGTGGCAGACACCGTGAACGTACCTTCCATCCTCTCTTTTCTTTCTGCCCGCCGTTCCGCTGCCTTTTCTTCCTCCGCCTTTTTCTCCTTGCGCCTCTCGGCAGCCTTTTCCTCGGCGGCTTTCTTCTCTTTTGCCCGCCGTTCCGCATTTTCTCTGGCTATTTTCCCATCGGGGTCATTTGTGCCGGAAGAAATTCCCGTTATATTCCCATTTGCATCAATCTCATAGGAAATACTCGTCAGTGTTCCCTGCGCATGGGATACCGCATAAGAGGCGCAGTCCGGCAATGCCGCCAGATTTTCTTCCAGATACTTTGCTTTTTCCGGGTCGTTCATACATTTCTTCAGGAAAGCGCCCGATACGGATACCGTTGTCGGAACGCCCTGCATGGAAGTTGTACCCGAATTCATATAGCTGTACTTGCCCTGCAGGTATTTGGAATAGTCATTGACATTGCTGTACCCCGTCTTAATCTGCTCCGATTTTGTTCCCCCGGTTGGGGTTTTCAGTTCCACCGTGCTTGTCGTCACATTTCCTTCCTTTGCAGTATTTGTGTAGCCTTTCCCATAATCGCTGTAATTGTTTGTGATCTCCATTGACATAATAATCATCCTCCTTCAAAAAATCTTACCTGCGGTCCCTCTGTCATTCAGGGCCGCCCATGCCCCCTTGCGGTAAGTCCGGGCATGATCTTCCTTACTTCAAAATGCCCGCCGCCTCATATGCTGTAATCGAAACCGCCTTTTTGGTCATGCTGTCCTTATAATATCTATCGTCCGTTTCCTGCTCCATCAGCCTGCGTTTCAGGGCGCTCTCCTCATTCAGCCGGGCATATTCCTCACGCCTTTTTTTCTTTGCCGCCTGCTCCGCCTCAAACTGGCGCATTTCTTCTTCTGTCGGACCGGTAATATTTCCACCGTGGCTGGAAGCCCGGAAACGTGCAATCTCCCCATTTTCATCCAAAACAATCAGATGGGAGCATATCCTTCCGGGTACTTGGTTTGTTGCAATAAAACTCTCCACTCTAGCCATGACCTGTTTTGCCAGTGCCGGATCATTTTTCATTTTTTCTTCCAATTCCGGCGGTACGACAATCGACTTCTGCCCGGCGATTGAGTGGAGCCTTGACTGTACCCCGGATGAATCCATCGCAGGATTCGCCCCATTCGGTTTCCAATTCACGGCGGATTCGTCCAAATCATTACGGAAAAATTTCTCAAATGGGAAATCATTCCTCTCCCATACCCCCTGCGGAATATCGGACGCATCTGCCGTATGGTAGTACGCTCCGGGAAACCTCGCCTGCCACATATCCTTAAAACTCATTCCCGATACATCCGACTGCTCCGCAGCTTTTGCCGCCGCAAGTTCCGCAAAACTCACGCCCTCGCTCTTGCCTGCCGCATTCTTCCGGTACTGCTCCGCCAGATAGTATCCTCCCAATTTACCTGTTACTCCGAAATCCATCTTCCTCTCTCCTTTCATTTTTCATCATCACGGACAGGATGAACACCCTGCCGTTTACCTTAAAATCCATTGTTCCCTGGTATTTCTCCGCTGTGCTTCTGATGTTAATAAGCCCTATCCCATGATTCTCCCTGTCCGCCTTGTCCGTCACAGGGAACTCATTCTGCGGTCTCCTCACCACCTTCCCGTCAAAGCTGTTCTCCACTTTCAGGAAAAACAGCTCCCTCTTTTGGAATGAACTGATGCGGATAAAGGCTTCCTCGCCCGGTTCTTTCGCTTTCAGTTTCCGGCACGCATCCATTGCATTGTCCACCGCATTCCCTAAAACAATGCCGATATCATAGTTTTGGATGAACAGTTTTTCAGGGAACTGCAGCCCATCCACATCCATCCGCAGATCCGGCACCGTACCTGCAATCTCATGGTATTTCATATTCAGCAGGGTATCCACAACCGTATTCCCTGTCTTAAAACGGAATTCCAGTCTGTCCATCGTCCGGCTCAGTTCTTCCAGATATGCCTGCAGTCCTTCCTCTTTCCCCGCTGCAAGCTGCATGATGACGGAGATCGTATTCTTCATGTCATGCCTCATCCCCCGTATCCCGGAATAGACGCGCTCCATCTCCCCCATATGCTCCTGCAGGCTGCTGACCTGTTTCTCCAGAATAATCCGGCTGCTCTTTTCCCTGTTCCAGCAGATCATGTCCTGAAAGAGTTTTACCCCAAACATAACGGAGAATAGTAACAGCAGCAGGATAACAGGCATTATGACCATCAGAGACGGATATCTGTCATACAGCGTCTCCGGCACTCCGTTTTCCGCCGTGTCAATCGTAATACGCAGTAAAGTACATACCATCAGGCCGGTCAGCCCCGGTGTGAGGATGAACAGCAACTCCGTCCTGTGGACGGCATAGTCCTTTTCCCGATAATCCTGCACAACCTTTCTCAGAGTAAAATAAAGCACCGTTGCACCAATCACGCAAAACAAAATCTGGTTCCCTATGAGAGTAATGCTTACAACAAAATTATAAAATTCCAATGATGAGATATATCCGTTCCCCAAGCACCAGTCCCAAAGCCGGAACAGTTGGTTTCCTAATTCAAAAAGCATGTGTGCAAGGAAAAAGCTCATTTCCCCCACAGCCATAAAGGTGACTATAAGAAATAAGGCTATCTTTCCCAACGCCCTATAAAAGACCAATGCAGTCACCGATACGATGCACAGGATCACTGCCAGCCTTGTGAAAACCCAAAAACTCGTATAGCCCTTTGGTAAAAAAAATCCCGTCCCTAACCGCAGGACCCCATACAGTGCTGTGACTGCCAGCACGCCTATCCGCCGGTTCCGTATCCTTGTTTCCAGAAATCTCCCAAAGAAATACTGCAGGCAGTATCCCTGGAACACGGCAGAAAACACTTCCAGCAGGCCGCTCGCCACTTCATACACAGGACACCCCTCCATTCTGCAAATACCACATATACACCTTTACAAACTCATTGTGCCTTTTCCTTGTCAGGTAGACCTTCTCACCGCTGGAAAGGAAAATGCTGTCAGCATCATACCTCGCTATGTGCGCCATATTTACCAAGTACCCCCTGTGGCAGCGGTAAAACCCATCCCCAAGTTGCCCTTCCAGTTCATCCATCGTGGCATAGGACTCTATGACGTCCTCCATGTCCGTGGTATGGATTTCCACCTTCTTCCCCCTGCTCTCAATATACAGGATACTGTTCAGCTTAAGCGTATACCCCTGGTTCTTCGCTCGTATGAATATCTGCCGCTCCTTCTGCCCCTTCCTTTTCCCGGCTTCCTTCGCCGCCCTGTCAAGCACCTCCATGAATTTCTGTTCCTCAATCGGCTTTAACAGGTAGTGGAATGCCGACACGTCAAAAGCCTCAAACACATATTCCCTGATTCCCGTAATGAAGATGACCACCGCATCCACGCCGGACTGCCGGAGTGTCCTCGCCGCCTCAATGCCGCCCATGCCCTCCATCTGTATGTCGAGGAATATAATATCAAAATCCTTTCCCGCCGCAAGCAGCCCTTCCCCCGTGGCAAAACCGCTTATATTAAAATCAGGATTCCGCTTTTTTATGAAACCACTAATCTGCTCTCTGATGGCTTCCTCATCATCGACCACTGCTATATTCAAAATTCATCACCTCGGATTTCCGTTTCAGCCGTCACTTAATTTATCGGCAGATTTTCTGTTATTTTGGGATGCAGGGAACGAAAGGCATATAAAATGGAGCGAAAGGCAGAAATGCAGTACGGAAATTTCAAAATCAGCCCTAAAGTTTTTCGCCATTCGTCCGATACAGGGGCGGCACAAACGCAAACCGCCGTGTAAGCATATTAACTCTGATTCCCCCGCTTTCCAAGCGGTTTCTGCTGTCAAACCTGCCTGCGGATACGACAGACCGCCGCACATAGAAAAAGGGCCTGTGAGCCCTCTTCCTCTTTATCCTTAGTACAGTAAACTATCTTTATCCAGCCTTTCCTCTAAAGCCTCAATGATTCAATCATCTCATGGGCAATACTGATATCCGTCAATTCATCCGGAAGTCTGGAACGCAGATGCCACTCTGCCTCCGCCAGTTCTTTCCTGTCAGGGCGGATTTCATCAGGGCCGTCCAGCCTTGCAGTATAGCCTGCGATAACGGAGCCGGAGAACCCCCACGGCTGGCTGCCAAAATACTGCAAATCCCGGATGCGGATGCCTGTCTCCTCATAGACCTCCCTCTCCGCCGCTTCCTCCAGCGTCTCCCCTGCCTCCACGAAGCCGGATATGAGTACCCACTGCGGGAGGGAGCGGTCTGCATATTTTGTCATCAGCAGCCTGTCCCCGTCCGTGACCGCCACCATTACCACCGGGGCAATGCCGGGATATACCGTATTCCCGCACTCCGGGCAGGCAAGCGTCCTCTGCCCTGGCTTCCTTTCCATTCTCCCGCCGCACCTGCCGCAATACCTGTTCCCTTCATACCAGCGGCTTAAGTGCAGGGCCGTGGCCCCGGCAAAGAAAACCCACTCCGGCAGGACGTCTTTTAATTCACAGATGGGGAAATACCCAAGCCCCCGGCATCCGGACACCTCCTGCCCCAGCAGGTAAACGGGCTCCCTGCCCGCCCGGAACAGGAATACCGCCCTGCTTTCCATTTTTCCTGCCGGATGCCCCAAATCCCGGAAGGACGGGAGGCTCCTATGCCCGTCCCCCATATCCCGCAAAAGCACATCCTCTCCCCGGAAGGAGAAAAAGCAGTCATCCGGGACCGGGGCTGTACCGCGGTATGCCGTATCCAGCCTGTAAGGGGAGATATCCTGTATCATGGCTCCCCTCCTTACAGATGCCGCAGGTTCTCACGGTATCTGCGCAGTTCCTTTTCGTCCACAGCGCCGATGACCTCATCCAGCCACTTGACCATCCGTCCCCTATCCTTCGGCAGATGGCCTTCCACGTTGATGCAGTTCGATGCGCCCATCGTTGCAAAATAGGTGTCTATGTCAAGGCTGCCGACCAGCGTCCTTAATTCATACAGCTTTTCTATCTCCGTTTCCTCCGTCCAGTTCCCCGCCTGGATTTCCCGGTACAGTTCCGAGGTCGGGTAGACCGTCAGCATGGAGGAAACAATGACCTTCGGGTGGAGCTGGTTGAACACCTCCGCCGTGTTCTTCACCCCTTCCTCCATATGCCCGGAGCCGTATATCCCGGCAAGGTAGAAGAAGTTATAATCCATCCCCACCTCATCCAGCCTTTTACATTCTTCTATGATCTCCTTCGTGCCGAACCCTTTATGCATGAAGGACAGGGATTCCTCGTCACCCGCCTCCACGCCGATGGTAAGGCTGTTGTACCCAAGCCCCCTCAGTTCCCGCAGCTGCTCCGTGGTCTTCGGCGTGATGTCCGTGATGCGGGCGAAACAGCCGATGGACTGCACTTTTGGGTAATATTTCCGCACCAGTTCCGCCAGCGTTTTCAGCTTGTCAAAACTTAATACGAAGGGGTTCGCCCCGGTGAAGAATACCCTCTTTGCGTTCCGGTAGTAACGGCTGATCTCCTTTAAGTCCGCCTCCACCTCAGATAAAGGTGACATACGGAACTTAAATGGCACGTCCTCATAGAGCGTGCAGAACTTGCATTTGTGGTGGGTACAGCCCGCCGTCGCCTGTACCAGTGCGCTCCCCGCCTCATAGGGCGGCCTCCATATCGTTCCCGTGTAATGCATAAACCATCTCTCCTTCCTGTCTGTAAAAATCTAACTGACGATACCCCTGATCTCCTTTAAGTCCCGGATACCGTTTTCCTCCATGTACTTTTCCAGCCCGCCGATGATCTCCGGCATGGCATAAGGGTTCCTGAAATTCGCCGTCCCCACCGCCACCGCGGCGGCACCGGCCATGATGAACTCCAGCGCATCCTCCGCCGTCTGAATCCCTCCCATCCCGATGACCGGGATATTTACCGCCCGGCAGACCTGCCAGACCATCCGCAGCGCAATCGGCTTTATGGCAGGCCCGGACAGACCGCCCGTCTTGTTTGCCACGCAGAACGCCCTTTTCTTCACGTCAATCCTCATGCCCGTAATGGTATTGATCAGCGAGAGCGCGTCCGCACCGCCGGCCTCCGCCGCCTTTGCGATCTCCGTTATGTCCGTGACATTCGGCGTCAGCTTCATGGAAACAGGCTGCGCCGCTTTCTTTTTTATCTCCTTCGTGATGTACTCCACCATCCCCGGCTCCTGCCCGAAAGCGATCCCGCCATGCTCCACGTTCGGACAGGAAATATTGATCTCCAGCATATCTATCCCCTGCACGGACAGCCGTTCCACGGCTCCCAGATAATCCGCCACGGTGCTGCCGCAGACATTGACAATGACTTTCGTGTCAAACTGTCTGAGGAAAGGGAGGTCCCTCCTGATAAAGACTTCAATCCCCGGATTCTGCAGCCCCACCGCGTTTATCATGCCGCTGGCAGTTTCCATGATCCTTGGTGTGGGGTTCCCCTCCCACGGGACAAGGGACACGCCTTTTGTGACCACTGCCCCTAACCGGTCCAGGTCCACAAACCCGCTGTATTCCTGCCCGGAGCCGAATGTCCCGGACGCAGGCATCACCGGGTTCTTCAATGTGATGCCCGCTATATCCACTGATGTGTTTATCCCGTCCGCCTCCTTTCTTGAATCACATTATAACAACTGGCAGGAAAAAGAAAAGTACTGTCTTTTTTCGTTTATAGTGCGAAAATTGATACCGGTATCAAAAAGCATAGTACCTTGAGCCGAAAGAGCGAATATAGTATAATGCTGGCAAAAGGAGGGAACCACATGAGCAATATGAAAGCGCCGCTGCCCCAATGTGCGGCTATGGTCAGGGTACAGAACATCTTAAGCGGGAAATGGAAGATAACGATATTATGGTACATTGCGGAATATGAAGTGCAGAGGTTCGGGGAACTGAGGCGGCGGCTTGGGGACATCACGCAGTCCACCCTTACCAAGCAGCTCCGCGAACTGGAACAGGACGGCTTTATCTCCCGCTATATCTATCAGGAAGTGCCTCCGAAGGTGGAGTATTCCCTGACTGACCTGGGGAAAAGTTTCATCCCTATTTTGAGAGACATGAAAAAATGGAGCGACACGCATTTAATGTGATGCCGGGAAGTCCCTGCCTGTCCAGGGGCATAACAGTGGAAATGGGGTGAAAAAAGAAATGAAAAAAAGATTTCCTCCAAAAAAGACAGCCGCATTCTGCACGGTATCCGTGCTGCTGGCTCTGATCATATGGACAGTATGGGGGAACACTGCGCTGATGGTAAGCACCGCTGCCATTTCCAGCAGCCGGATCCCTCCTGCCTTTTCCGGGTTCCGTATCGCACAGGTATCCGACCTTCATAATGCCGAATTTGGAAAGGATAACTCCACGCTGCTGCGGATGCTGTCCGAGAGCGGGCCGGACATTATTGTGATAACCGGGGACCTTGTAGATTCTACACATACAGACATAGACACAGCCCTTTCCTTTGCAAAAGAGGCCGTCCAGATCGCACCCGTCTACTATGTGACAGGCAACCACGAAGCCCGCCTGACAGAGTATGATCGGCTCAGAACCGGCCTTGAAACGGCTGGCGTGACTGTTCTTGAGGATAAAACAGTATGGCTGGAACGGGATGGTGGAAAGATTATGCTTATCGGGCTTTCCGATCCCGATTTTACAGTTAAGGGTGATATGTTCGGGGAAGTGCCTTCTATGGCCGGTACAAAATTAGAATCCCTGGCCGGCAGCGAAGGCAGCTACACAATCCTGCTCTCCCACCGCCCGGAGCTGTTTGAAACTTATGCAGACTGCGGTATTGGTTTAGTCTTAAGCGGCCATGCACATGGCGGCCAGTTCCGCCTGCCCCTCATCGGCGGGCTGATTGCACCCAATCAGGGACTGTTCCCCAAATTTGATGCAGGGCTGTATACGGATGGCAGCACGGACATGGTCGTCAGCCGCGGCATTGGCAACAGCATCATACCGTTCCGCTTCAATAACCGTCCGGAGATTGTATTGGTAGAGCTTTGCGCTGAATAAAAATGTTTTTAAAAAAAACAGTTTTGCAAGATATTTTTATCATTTTTATGTGTACTATCACGGAAACTCTGTATACAATCACGGAAACCCTTATATTATCACGAAAACTCATAGGCAGTTTCCGTGTTCGTATAAGGGTTTTGCCTGCGAGTATCGACTTTTGCGTGATAGTATGGAGTTTTGCCTGATAGTATCCGAGTTTCCGTGATAATAACCGACTTTTGCCTACGAGTATATACTATCAGGCAAAAGAACCCCAGAACAACTGTTCGCATTCTCGCTAATGCAAAAATGTCCTTAAAAGCACACGGAAATAATGTAAATCCCAAACCTATGTAATGCCGAAAGTGGCGGATTTACGGGCTTTCTCGGCTTTTCGTGTCTGTATCTGCCGGAAACTAAGACACCTTTGGGTACTAGAGTTATTGCTCCAATTCATCCCACCCCTCTTTACAAAAATACCAGAAAATTGTGTTTATGACATCTGTATATAGGAAAAATAATTTTGCCACCAACATACTATTTATATCCCTGTCCCTTAAACCAATCCAATGAGCAAGATTATTTCGATAATTCATTCCTATTTTCTTATCTCCCACAGTACAAAAGAAGAAAGAAAGACTTTTTAAATGATCTTTACCAAAAATATTTACCATCTCTTGGTTATCAGGAGATAGTAATGTTCCCAAAGTAGCAGATGTCAGCGGAACATACACTCTATCCCTCATCAAATAAATATAAAACGTCCGAAGTAGTTTTTCAGTTAATGCACATAAAAACATTGCTGCACCATAACACAAAGGAGCAATATCCCTTTTATCAATCTCATCACTCAAAATAACTGGCTGAAGCATAATATATAAAGTTTCCAAATCCTCTGATAACTCTATCCCTCCACCAATCTGTTCGCTGATAATTGCAAGAAATGCATTATACCATTGTAAGCAATCTGGAAACAGTTCTTTATCATGCCATATTGCAAAAACTGTTGCTGCTCCTAAAGATGCCGTAATATTCAATTCTCTCTGATGCGAATGCGTAAAATAATTATCGCTAGATATGTTACTGCTTACCATATCGACAATACCTTGTTTTCCTTTAGATGGATGTGAAAAACGACTCACAAACTCTGCCACATTATTTTCATTTTTACAATCATGCGTCAAAGAAAGCATCTGAACATTCCAATTTGGCAATCCTTTTATGTAATTTACTATTTCTTCTACTGGTAACTCATGCGTAAAACTTTGTCCATGTTTCTTGATATCTTCTTCTAACCTTGCTTCGATATCAGTCTCATAACTGCGAAAAGTATTTGCCTTTGGATGTTTAATCTTCATCAGAAACTCATATACATATCTGAAATGTTTTTCAAGTATCATTATGTTCCGATAGTCGCATAAATCCTTACTTTTAACAAGTTCTTCCATATCAGCTATAACAGTCTCTATAATTGGAGAAATAATTTTTTTTAATTGTGCATTAGAGCCATTCCATATTGAAGCGAAAACAGGAAGGACAGTATCGAATCTCAGTGATTGTATCTCCTCCAAGTTCTTTTTATGAAATAACATCTCAAACAGTTCTGGCTCTTTTTCAAATTTTTTTTGAAAATCTTGAAATCTATATATTAACAGATAATTATAGTTCCGTGCCAAATATCTAAAAACCTCTCTATTTATCCCACCTTGAAATTTTATAATCAGTTCTATTGTAATTTGGGACAATGAAAATTCATGATATTTTTCTGCAAAAATTTCTTCGTAACTTTTATTGATAAATTGTATAATTAAGCCATTTCCAATACAATCGCACTGTTCCTTTGCAATGTTAGAAATGGCTTGAAACGCCTGCTTGTCCTCATCACTCTTTATAGCCGGAATCATTTCTTGAAGCATAACACACTTCTTTAAACATAAATAATCTAAATAATCACAGATTGATTCAAAACTCTGAATCTTGTATGTACTAAATCTATCTTGAAAATATTCTCTATTCTCTAAAATAGACTTTATATCCCAAAATGTACCATAATCTTCTTTTCCATAATACATCAAAGAAAAATGAATATTTTTTGCCTTTAATTCATCAACTATGCTTTGCATAAGTTTTACCTCAATTAAAATATTTTATTTATTTCTTAGAATGCCCAAATCCAATGTCATCTCTTAAGCATCCTGTATCCCTTTTATCTATTCACATATACTACATCTATCGCCTAATTTCAACAGAATTTTAAAAAAACAGGCGAAACTCCAAATAAACACAGAAACCCCTATACTATCACGCAAAACTCGGATACTATCACGGAAACTGACGACTTTTGCGTGATAGTATAATTTTGCCCCAATAGCCATATTATCAGCGGCATTAAAAAGCACAAAAAATGGGGTCCACCAACAACCGTGATGAACCCCATCAAACCTTAAAAACCTTGATTTTAAGCCATTCTTCAATACTTTTGCCTGCAAGTACCCAAATTCCTATGGCATTATTTCTGAATCGCCGCCTGTGCCGCTGTCAATGATATTTTAATCCCTCCTATACTCTCTCGCAGAAATCTAATGAAATCCATCCAGCTCCGCTTTTCAGCTTTCCCCACTTGGAAGCCCCTTTCCCATCAGCCTCCTCAACGATTGTGAAAATACCGGCTCCCGTGTACTTCCCTGTCTTCTCCTTATCCGTCCCAGGTTCTTTCCGAATGTTCAGGTCAGGGATGGACACCCACACCAGATATGGCCGGAACACATCCCCTCCCGTCATACCCAGGATGCCTTTCAGGATGACAAGAATCTTCTCCCCATAGCCTGCCCCGGCAGCCCATCCTCTCCCGTCCGGGTTCTCCTTCTGCCCAAGCCACTCCACATATTCCGCACAGCCCCTCGCGACATACTTGAAGCGTGGGTCTATACAGGCATTCTTCAGCCCTTCCATGGAAGCGTAGGCTTTCAGATGCTGCACCTGCGCCCGGATCCCAAACTGCGGCGTGTCAAAGGAATTCCCTTTCACGCCCCTCCCCGTCACGCCCATGCCGCAGAAATTATTCTGCGCCAAAGTAACCGCAGAGCCGAAAAACTCGAAGTTCCCGGTCTCAAGGCAGGACTGCGCAAATGCAATGTCGCCCCTCACGCCCTCCGCCTCTCCTTCCGAAAGGTACAGCGGGATCATGTCAAAGACAGACTGCGCCGCCTCCGGATTCTTCGCTTTAAGATACGCCCCCATCTGCTCCGCCGTTGCTTCGGCTCTCCCCATAATCCTTGTATATCCGTCCGTGCCAGAAGAACAGCCCGCCATTGCCGCCCTGATTGCCTTACGGAACCCGTCCATCGTGTATCCCAGGCCAAGCTGTGCCCACAGATGCTCCGGATCGCCGTGGTTGCTGGCAATCCCCCTCGCGCAGCCCTCCCTGTGGCTGATGACAACACCATCCGCCAGCGGGTCAAGCCCATACTTCCCGCAGAGCATGGCAAACAGCTCCACCGCCGCTCGGTAAGTCCTCTCCGTCACCGCCTTTGCCGCGGTTGTATCAGAGCAGGTAAAATTTGAGCCTGACGTGTACCGGATACACGCAGGCTCACACATCTCCACCCCGATATGGGTATTATTCCCGCTGCCCCTGCTGCCGGAGCCGCAGTGCCATCCCCTGTGGTTCCAGGGGAGCGTCTGGTACACCGTCCCGTCCTCCCCGTCAATGAACCCATGGACGCAGGAACTGTCATGTGACGGGCTGTCCCACGAACTGATAAATGCAGACGCCTTCGGCTGTGGGCACCCAACGGAATGGAGCATCAGCCCCTTTACTGTAATCTTCCTCCCCGCCGTATAACACGGGTTCTTAGTCAGAATGCTTTCCACCAGCTTCATACCTACTCATCTCCCTTCCCATTTTCCGCCCTGTCATGGAGCTGCTCCAGAATCTCTTTCAGCTTCTCCGGGATGGGCAGCCCAAGGTGCCCGGCATTCTCCAGAAGGCTCACGCCCTCATTGGAGATATAGAAAAAGATGACCGCCGTGCGGAGCACAGAGCCGCTGCCGATGACCTGCACATCAAGGATGTTTGCAATTCCCACCAGCAGGAAGATCAGCACCTTCTTTGCAATGCCCCTAAACCCCACCTCGCTGGACAGCTCCTTATCCGCCGCAGCACACATCACCCCCGTGATGTAATCCACCACAACGAACGCGACCAGCGCATACAGCAGCCCGTCACAGCCTCCAATGAACCAGCCGAGCCATCCACCGACAGCCGCAAAAATAAGTTGGACCGTGTTCCAGAATTCCTTCATGTCAAAACCCTCCGTTTCTGAAATTTTTTTTGTATGATAAAAGGCCGCCCGCCAGACGGCAGACAGCCCTGTATCCAGATGATATTTATTTACCCGCGGGAGCCGCCTGTCACGGCTCCTCCGTCAACGTGTACGTGATCTTCATGGTCTTATCCGTATTCTTCACCACGGCGGAACCCAGGTTGTTGATGCTCGCCAGATAAGGCATGGCCAGGTACGCCATCCTGTAATCAGAGCCATAGTTCCCGCCCCAGCCAAACAGGAACTCCTTATATTGGAACAGCGGCGTCGCTACATTCGTGAACCTTGCACCCCCTGCCGTCTGCACTACCGTGTCATCCGGCTTCACCTGAAAGTCCCACCCGATGATCAGGTCATTCACCATCAGCAGATAATTGGAGCAGGTACCGGAACCGGTCTGCGACTTGCCCGCAGACGTAAACCCGAACGGAATCAGCGTGACATCCGCCACATTCCCCAGGTTGATCTTATAAATGCCCGTATTGTCGTAAGCAGGCGTATACAGATACCCGTCCCGGATGATGCCCCTGGACGACCTCTCCACATAGGTATCAACCTTAAAGCTGCCCAGGGTCCTGATGCAGACATTGGACAGCGTCCACACGCCCTCCTCCATGGACAGGCCATCCTTCTTTATCTTCACCCAGTACACCGTGGCATTCCCGGAAGAATTCCCGGAATTGGAGAACCCGTACCAGTACCCATCATGCCCGTCAAGGAAATCCCCATAAGGCGTATAGCTGCCCTGGAACTTGAAGGTGCTACAGGGGATGGCCGTCTCCTCCAGCAGGGTGCATGTGGTATCATCCAGCCTGTCATTGAGCCCCACCGTAAAGACCGGCAGCCTCTTTTTCTTCACGATCACCGACTGGTCCGCAAATGTCAGGCTGTACATCAGGTTGTTCCCAAAATCCACCTCAACGACGCTATACAGCTCCGCCAACTCCTCCTTCGTCTGCTCCTCCAGCTTCGTCTCCATGACCTGCAGGAAAGAAGTCGCGGAACTGTCCATGCTGCCGTATGCATTCTTCCCTCCCAGGGCGGAAGTCAGCGCCACCGCCGCAATGGTGCCGTTGCCCTGGCTCGGCGTGAACTCCCAGACAAACTTATACCCGTCCTCCAGCGCCCTGCTCTCCGTCAGGTTCAGGCTCCCCCTCGCCACATTCGCCGTGGCGTTCACGTCATTGCCGGCATACGCCACTGGCAGCTTCACGGTGGACGGGTAAATATTATCCGCATCCTCTTCCAAAGGGTCAGAATAAAGCAGGATGCCGCCGACCATGTTCGGGCAGATGGGCAGCAGCTTATCATTCCAGAGCAGATGCGTGTCATACTCCCCGGCGACCGCATAGAATATCCCCATGGGATTCAGCCCCAGGATGTCATTCACCGCATTGGTGACCATGTTGCCTTCCTCAATCCGCTCCTCCTCCCCGGTATTCCCATCCACCAGCTCAATCACCATGTTCCCTTTCAATTTCATACCAAACCTCCATTTCCACCGGCCTTGCAAATGCGCCGACCGCTGCCCTGCCGCAAACCACATCACTGCATTCCCGTTTCATTGTCTCGTCAATCTCCATCCCAATCTCACCGTCGGCCGGAACAGCCCGGATGCCACCGCCAATGGCTGCCCTGCCGACCCATTCCTCAACCTTGATTTCCCCGTCCCATGCGGACTGCGCTCCCATGGACTGCCCGCTGATGCTGGCAATGCAGGAGCCGGTATCCACTATGCCCGTGCCGCCGCCCATCCGCATATACACATTGAATACATTCGTATAGTTTGCCACCACGCCTTCAATGGGGTAATACAGAAGGATGGTATGCCGCCCAGAATGCCAGGTCTCCTCCGGCTGATGAATCGCCACCACAGAATCATTGATCTCAAACGTAAAATGCGCTGCCGCCTGCCCGTCCTCAGACCAGATGACAGGCAGCTCCACCTCCAGCACCTGCCCCGCATCCCCAGGGCTTTCCTCCCCGCCTGTTCCGGCATCCATACCGCCGGCCGCCGGGATAACAACTTCTCCCTTTGCCAAAGCTGTCCGCTCCACCGCATCCGCCTCCACATCCACGATGACGGAACCAAAAAACTGCGCATGGTTATCCTCGCTTGTGGCAAACTCAATGGTGATGATCTTCACATCCGTCTCCGCCACCGTAAACGCAGAGGCATTCGTGAACGTATGGATGCCGATTTTCCCAGCCTCAATCTGGTTCAGCAGCCCGGAGATGTTCTTGTCATTCTTTGACTTCGCCTGCGCCAGCCGCGGGTTCTTCCCTACGCATTTCAGCGTATGCTTCCCGCCAATTTTACAGTTAGAGGAAGTGATGCAAGCAATCTGTTCCCCGTCCGCCTGCCCGCCCGTGAAGACCAACACATCTCCCAGATCCAGAGCCGGATTCCCTATGGTGCTGGAATCGAAGGGCACATAATTCACCACGGAAATGTCCGCCAGTATATTCCTGCACAGCTCCTCCCTCGTCTCTTCCAGCCCGAACTGCAGGAGCGGGTTCACCGCCAGGTTCATTGTCAGCCCGTCATCCTGCTCCAGCGCATAATACTCCGCCGTCTGCGTCCGCAGGTTCGTGGAGCTGACTGCCGTGTACCTGGTGATGAAATCAGAAAAGCTACTGGTGAACCGGTGCCTGCTCTTGACCTCCATCACCGGCTCTGTGCCGTATTTCCGTAGTTCCAGCTTCCCCTCCCGGTTTATGCAGAAAAAACCGCCCAGCACCTGCCCCACGAAGTACAGCACATCCCGGTACGTCTCAATGTCATTCTCCGGATAGACAGACAGCAGTTCCGCCCCGTTGGGCATCGCCTCAATCTCATCCTTCGTGTGCGCCAGCTCCACAGAACAGGCTTTGCAGCACAAATCCAGAAAAGCATAGGCATTCCCCATCGTCTCAAAACCGTTGAAACTCTTCTCAAACCGAAGCATATAGTCATAGGCTTTCAGCTCCAGGCAGTGCGCCGTCCGGTTCGCCTCGCTGACCTCAAAGATGCCCATCGGCACTTCCTCAAAACTCCCATCCGTAATCCGCAGATGGTAAGAGAGGCGCACTTCGGCTCCCTCCAGCGTGTAACGGTCTATCTGCGAAAAGAGCGTGATACCCATCTCCGCAGCATACACAGTCCCAAGCTCAATCTCCGCACTGCCGCAGCACTGCGCCGTGATATACCCGCTCCCCTTCACAATATCCTCATAACCGAACGGGTACACTGCGCCGCCCTTCGTCCTGATCTCCCCCGTCCAGTAATACCGCCTGGTGTTCTCCTGCACCGCCTGCAGGAACGCCTCGCTCACCGGGTACATAAGGCACACCTCCTCCCGCCATGCTCCCCTGCATCCTCAAAATTCCTTCAACGTGAAGGAAACCTTCCACAGCCCCTTATAGGACGTGTCCTTCACAAGGCTTGCCTTGTATCCGTCAATGAACATCTCCGTCCGTTTCATCTCCAGCGTCTCCGTATCAAAATAATCCACGGCCAGCTTCTCCTTCTGCTTGAACTCCGTCAGAATCTTTAGCCATTTGGGGGAAACGGAAAACGCGGCAGAGATG
The DNA here is from genome assembly GCA_910575625.1 of Clostridia bacterium. Classification (GTDB taxonomy): domain Bacteria; phylum Bacillota; class Clostridia; order Lachnospirales; family Lachnospiraceae; genus MGBC164599. The sequence continues at coordinate 2,354 of CAJTFD010000031.1, read as the reverse complement.
GACACCACGCCCATCCTCACCACATCCCTCTGCGTAGTCCCGGCTTCCGTCTCACCTCCGGAATCCGCCTCCACATCGCTCATCTGCACCCCATAGGAATCCGGCAGAGGGAGCGGCACCCCGTCAAGCGTCAAATACTGTATAAAAGCCATGCCTATCTCCCTCCTGACCTTAAGTTCTGCCTTGCCTGCGCGTCCACCACCACTTCATCCAGCAGCGTCCCGCCCACATATACAGGGATACAGATAGTGCCTCCCCCTGCCATTTCCTGCAGGCCGGAAAGCACCTCCCTCAGGCCGCCCAAAAGCTCCCTCACGGAATCCCCGGATGCGCCGCCTCCGCCCTGCATCTGGACGGCTGCCGCCTGGGGCTGGAGCATCAGGTCAGACGCCACGCCGGACACCGCCTCCTTCACCATGCCCCGGCCTTTCTCAATGCCCTTCGCAAGCCCTTTCATGAAGTCCGGCATCCAGCTCTCATAATCCGTCAGAGGCCCTTCATCCGGCACGGAGAAATGCAGGAAGGAGCGTATCTTGTCCGCCACGTCCGACACCGCACTCACCACGTTGCCGATGGCGCTCCGGATGCCGTCCGCAATCCCGTTGATGAAGTCCTTCCCCCATTCCAGGGCTTTCCCCGGCAGCGAGGTAATGAAGCTGATGGCAGACTGGAACCCCGACTGCACCACGCTCCCCAAAGAGGACAGCGCAGAGCCGATGCCGGACACCATGGCCTTGAAAGCGTTTATTGCTGCCTGTTTCAGATTGGATGCGATGGACAACACAAGGTTTTTCAGCCCGTTCCATGCAGACGAGGCTGTATTCTTTATAGCCGCCCAGATATTCGCCACAGTATTTTTCAGCCCAGTGAACAGGATGGAAACATGGTCCACAAGCCCCTGCGCCAGCGAACCCACCACCTGTTTAATACCCGACCAGATAGAAGACGCCGCATCCTGTATATTCGTCCAGATATTCAGCGCATCCTCTTTCAGCTTCGTGAAGTTCCCCGTCACCAGGTCTATCAGCAGCAGCACCGGCCCCAGGATGACATTCTTGATCAGCTCCCATGCCCCGGAAGCCGCCGTCTGGATGCCCTGCCAGACACCCTGCAGCGTCGTGGAAAGGTTCTCCCAAAGGGAGCGTATCATGTCCACAATCCCGGTCAGGACAGGGTTGTTCATCATATCCGTCCAGATACCGCTGAAAAAGTCACCCACGGACTGCCACAGCCCGCTCCACCACTCAGGAATCCCCTGGAAAAACGACACCAGCGAATTCCACGCACCTGGTATGGTTTCCGTAAAGAACGAACAGATGGCCTGCCATGCAGACACAAAAAATTCCTTGACCTGCGACCAGATGGCATTGACCGCATCACGGAACCATCCGCACTTGTTATACAGCACCACGAGGATTGCCACCACCGCGGCAATCGCCAGAGGCACCCATCCGATAGCCGCAACCACCGCAGAGATGGCCGGGATCACCGTCCCGGATACAAAACCTATCACGCCGGAAATTGCCCCGGCTATCTGCGGCACCACCGTCATGATGGTCCCGATCGCGCCGACCACCTTCCCGATGACGATCAGCACCGGCCCCAGGGCAGCCGCCACCAAGGCAACCGTGACAATGATCTTTTTCGTGCCCTCGTCCAGGCTGTTCAGCCAGTCCACAAGCCCCTGTATCCACCCCACGATCTGCCGGATGTACGGCATCAGCATCTCGCCGATGGAGATGGCAAGCTCCTCCAGCTGGCTCTTCAAAATCGTGAGTTGCCCCGCAAGGTTATCCTGCATGGTCTCCGCCATCTTCTCCGCCGTGCCGTCACAGTTGCTGATGGCGCTGTTCAGCTTCTCGATGTCGCCCGGCGCGGCATTCATCACCGCAAGGAACCCGGACATGGCATTCTTCCCCACCAGCGCCTCCGCATTGGCCGCTTTCTCCGATTCGGACATCTGCGCGAATGCCGCCCGGCAGTCCGTGAGGATGTCCCCAAGGCTCCTCATGCTCCCGTCCGTGTTCGTGGTCTGTATTGTCAGTTCCCCGAAGGCATCCCCGACAAACTTCACTTCCCCGGTGAGGTTCGTCATCATGGAGCGCATGGCCGTCCCCGCCTGGGAAGACTTGATGCCCGCATTCGCCATCAGCCCGATGGCCTCCGCCGTATCCTCCGCCGTGAACCCCAAAGCTCCTGCAACCGGCGCACAATATTTGAACGTCTCCCCCATCATGGATACATTGCTCAGCGGGATAAAAAAATGAATATTATTTTTAAAACCCTATTGACATACCACTCATTGAGTGGTATACTTGTATCATCAAATGAACGGAGGACAACGGAATGAAAAA
>CAJTFD010000030.1 GCA_910575625.1 Clostridia bacterium | reverse complement strand
CGTTCCAGTTGTGGATACGAAGTTCCTCCGGCATTGTACAGATCCACGATCTGCTGCTTGAATTCCGGGGTGTAGGATTTTTGGTTTTTCGCCATGCTGAACATCTCCTTTGCTCTTTCACTTGATAGTATAGATTGTTCAACTTTTCCTGTCCACACTTATATACTAACACCATATTCCAAAAATAATGACTGGAAACCTGATACTTATTATGTGACGAAGGGCTATTCCATCTTGCAGACAAACTTTGAATCGCGGGAGGCCGCCCTGAAATGGGTGCAGGAGCTGGCAAAGGGCCGCAGCAAAAGCGGAAAGACGCGGTTTGTGCCTCCCCAGCTCTCCCACGTGCGGCGGACCGGGCCGGATTACAGAAACGGCATGGAGATTACCGGGCAGCACTACCTTGATACCTTCGGATTCCGCGGAGGCGAGTTTGGAAACTGGATGAACCAGAATGACCGGCAGGCTTCCCTCAACATGGGTTTTGAAGCGCTCAAAGATTTGGCGGCTGTCCTGCAGGTCAGCGACAAAGACATTGCCTACCAGGGAACGCTTGCCATCGCTTTCGGCGCCAGGGGCAGTGGGAACGCGGCAGCCCACTATGAACCGCTGCGGAAGGTCATCAACCTTACGAAGATGCACGGGGCCGGCTCTTTAGCCCATGAATGGTGGCACGGGTTTGACGATTACCTGGGTACGAAGATGGGCGCAAAGGGGATGCTCTCGGAACAGCCCCGCCTCTATGCGCCGTTCCAGAAGCTGATTGATACCATGAAATATAAGCCGGAGACGCCGGAGCAGGCGGAGGCCCGTACCGAGGCGCAGACAGAGCGCACCCGGAAAAATGCGGCGAGCTGGCTGGATTCGGCAGTGCTCGGTTCGCTGAAACGGCATGGCAATGAGGCACAGATGGAAACATACGCGGTTCTCAGGGAGGCTTTTCTGTCCGGCGAGACAGGCTCCGTGGAACAGATCAGCGCTTTCAAGAAGTCTGTCACCGGGCGGGTGATCCCCAAAAGTGAACGGGAACGGCTGGAAGTATTCGAGCATATGCTGTCCGGGATGCAGGCACAGGAGGCGCCGCAGATCGGGCGTGTGGAAACTGATTTCTACCGGAATTCCGTGCGCATGGGTAAGGAATGCGAAAAGGATGGCGGCTATTGGGACAGCAACACGGAAATGACCGCCAGGGCTTTTGCCTGTTACATCAGGGATAAGCTGCCTTACAGCTCTGATTATCTGGCGGGACATGCGGATTGTGCCGTTGCCTTTGTAACAGATAAAAGCGGAGAACTGGAAGTCCTGAAAGCCTTCCCGGAGGGTGAGGAACGGAAAGCCATCAATGCGGTATTTGACGAGATCGTGGCAGACCTGAAACGGGAGCAGATACTGACCCATTCGGATGAAACACTGCCCCTTCCGGCGCAGCCGCTGGCGGAGAATGAACAGATTTCCATATTTACGGCAGACCGGCCTTCGGTCATGGCGCAGCTTGCAGCGGTGAAACCGGCAGAAAAAACTACCCCGGCACAGGCGGCCCCGAAAAAGAGCCATACGCCGGAGATTTAAGGAGGCGGAAGGATTGGAGGAAAACAAAGATTACCGGGCGCACCGCTCCGGGGACCTGTCGGAAGGCTACAAGCTGCAGGTGGAACACACGGTATCATGCGAGAACACGGATATCTCAGCGTTGATTGCACAGGGGGCAGAAACGGTACAGGCCATGCGCCAGGACAGCATTGAGGGAGAAAAGAAAGCCTATGACATCGTGGTGGCGGCAGCGAAGCAATGGGAACAGCAGGCGGCGGCCACGCAGCGGCTTGACCGGGCGCTGGCATACTTACGCACCCCGGAGGTAAAGCATACCGGGAACTGTTGGCAGCCCTTTTCCAACAACAAGGACTGGATGGAGATCAGCAACCGGGTTTATAAGATGTTCTGCCAGATCAGGGAACAGACAACATATAACAGGGAGGCAAAACAGGATGTTCCGACTGCCTGGTATGTGACATGGGACCTGTATATCAATTCACCCAGGAAAGGCTACAACATCCACCTTGCAGGGCAGGATAAGAAACGCTACACGGACAAGGCCGCCGATGTTTCGGAGGGCGCTATTTCCGCGCCCGGAAAAGAGGAAAAGCCCTCCGTGCTGGGAAAGCTGTCTGCGGCGAGGGAACGGGAAAAGGCTGCGGCAGAACCGAAGGCGCCAATTAAAAAGAAGGAGGATATGCAGATTTGAAAGTGTTGATGATAGAGCCGGGGAAAGCGCCTTATGAGGCCGAGCTGGACGGGAGCCTCAAATCCATGCAGGAGGCAGTCGGGGGAGGCATAGAGGGCTACTACCCTTATGCGGAGCCTGTCGCGATTGTCTGCAATGATGAAGGGAAAATAAACGGGCTGCCCCTGAACCGGGCGATCTACAACCAGGACGGCGAGATGATCGAGATCATGGCAGGCACCTTTTTCATAGCCGGTCTCGGCGAGGAAAGTTTTGCCGACCTTCCCGATTATTTCATGGAGCAGTATAAGGAACAGTTCAAATACCCGGAGAAATTTTACCGTCTGGCGGGTGAGATCGTTGCGGTGAAGCAGCCCCTCCCGCCGGAGGAAAAACAGCAGCCAGCCCCTGTCATGGAGGAAACGGGCGGGGATGATATAAGGCTTGACGAATCTATGGACCTGGCTTTCGACCTGGACGAATTTTTCAGACAGAACAGCGGGGCTTATGCAGACCTGTACCCGGATTCCCATGCGGAGAAGGAACGCATGGCGGACGAGCTGCTTGCAGGAGATACCGGAAAGATCCGCATGAGGCTGGCGGCATTTGAGCGTGAGGAACACATGGAGGGAGAGGCGGCACCGCTTCTGGAGCGTATTTCTTCCTATAAAAAAGAGTATGGGATCAGCGCTTATTCCATTTACCAACTTGACTTATCGGACAATACAGACAACCTGCGTTTTATGTCCCTGGACTGGCTGGAAAGCAGGGGGCTCTCCGTGGACCGGGACAATTACCGGATGGTTTATGCCATGCAGCGGGAACCGGGCGAAACGCTGGAGGATATTTACCGGCGGTTCAATATCGACCACCCGGAAGATTTCAAGGGCCATTCCCTTTCCGTTTCTGATGTGGTAGTCCTGCATGGGAATGGCGCGGATGCCGCCTGGTACGTGGACAGTATCGGCTTTAAGGAGCTGCCGGATTTTTTCGGCGCAGGAACACCGGAGGCAAAGCGGGATGTTTCCGTGCGGGAACAGCTTGACAATGCGAGGAAACAGGCGGCGCAGGCAGAGCCGAAAGCGCCGGATAAAAAGCCCAGGGAACCGGAAAGGAGTAATGGCTTATGCTGATGGCAGTTGAAGGCCCGTATGCGCTGATGGTGCAGCCGGACGACATTTTAATCTCTCCCCGTGAGGTAGACGAACATTTTGGGACAATGGCCTGCTTCCATTCCCGCTATGCGCTGGGTGACAGCCACAATTACATGGATAAAGACGATTTCCTGCGGGCGATGTATTTAGATACCGTGGGGCATGATGAAGCGGGGCTGAAACGCTATGAACACATGGTAAACATTGTGAGCAGCCGGTTCCGGCACGGGCCAAAGACGGAGGAACGGGCGGTTGATGACGCCATGCTTAAGGTAATCTCCGAAAAATACATTACGCTCCCCCTCTATCTGATGGACCACAGCGGCCTTGCCATGCAGACCACAAGTTTCAATGACCCCTGGGACAGCGGGCAGGTCGGATGGATTTATGTTTCCAAAGAGGATGCTCTAAAGGAGTTTGGCGGCGAAAAAATGACCGGCGCCATTCGGAAAAAGGCGGAGGACCTGATGCGCAGCGAAGTGGCCGCTTATGATTCCTACCTGCGGGGCGAGTGCTACGGCTTTGAGCTTTACAAAAACGGCGAGCTGTCGGATAGCTGCTGGGGATTCATGGGCGGCCTGGACGATGCCTGTAAGGATATGGCTGAATATCTCCCGGAGGGCTGTAAGGATATGGTGGACCACCTGGAGGAACATAACCAACCGGCAACCCTCATCAAGACGCTTTTGAAACATGCGAAAATCCAGGTGGACCAGGCAGCAAAAGCCTTTGAGCATGCCCCACGCCAGCAGGTGATCGGGGACGCCCGTTAATCAGTTATTTACCATTTATAAATACAGATTTTATCAGGAAGGAGGATGCACATGCAGGAAGAATTGGAACAGCGGACCGTATCGGTCTCCATCCAGGCGGCGAAGCTATCCGGGCGGGTGCTGCGCTCTGCCATTGCCGCCGTGCTCCAAAAGATGGAGCAGGAACGCACGACCCCGAAAGTCGGCAGGAACAGCATGAAACGGCTGACCTGCAAGGACCCCGGAGCCAACACCATTGAAGTCTCCGGCAGAATCCGCTCCTTTGAGCGGTACGCCAGGAAACACCAGGTCCGCTACCATATTGAAAAAGAGCTGGGGACTGACCCGCCTAAATGGACGGTCTATTTCAAAGCGAACCAGGCGGACGCGTTGACGGCAGCTTTTAAGGAATATACCCAGAAAGACCTTGCCCGGAGCGCCAGGCCGTCTCTGCTCTCCCAGCTCCATAAATTCAAGGAGCTGGCGCAGGCTCTGGGCCGTGACCGAGTAAAGAACAAGGAACACGGAGGGCCGGAACGATGAAGATAGATACAGATGCCCTGAAAAAGCAGGTGATCCTCCACCTGCCCTATCTTCTGTTCCTTCTGGTATTTGCGAAGCTGGGCGAGGCGGTGCGCCTTGCCCCCAGAACGGATGCCTCACAGAAATTGTTAGGATTGTCCGAAGGTTTCTCGCTGGCATTTCAAAGCATGTGGCCGGGTGCGGCACTGGACTGGCTGGCGGGATTATGCGGGGCGGCTATCGTGCGGCTGGCGGTATATGTGAAAGGAAAAAATGCAAAAAAGTACCGCAAAGATGTGGAGTACGGCTCTGCCCGTTGGGGGAACAAAACAGACATTGCCCCTTTCATGGACCCGAAACCGGAAAACAACATCATCCTGACGCAGACCGAGGGGCTTATGATGTCCGGCAGGCCGAAGAACCCGGCCCATGCCCGCAATAAAAATGTGCTGGTAGTCGGCGGTTCCGGCTCCGGCAAGACGAGATTTTTTATAAAACCCAACCTCATGCAGCTCCATAGCTCGTATGTCGTCACCGATCCGAAAGGTACGGTCCTGATCGAAGTGGGAAAGCTGCTAAGCCGCGGCACGCCGAAACTGGACAAGGACGGGAAACCGGTCAGGGGAAAGAATGGAAAAACCGTGTATGAGCCTTATAAGATCAAGGTATTCAATACGATCAACTTTTCAAAAAGTATGCACTATAACCGTGCGACTTGTTCGCCGCTGAAAAGGCGGCGCACAGCGCTGTTTTTAACCAGTTCTGTGAACTGATAATTCGAGAGGTGGAATGATAGGGTAACGCCTTGAAACGCCTCCCCTGATACTCCGGCATGCGTCATCACTCTGTGATGAGGTGTGAAGCCCGGTAAAGTCGGCAGAAAGGTGCCGTAACAGATAACGCTGACGAAACCTGTCCAGAGGTGGACAGCGCACCCCATATGCCGGGGGTCTATAAAATACCTAAGGTGAGAATGGCAGCAATGCCTGACGAAACTCCCGAATGTAAAGGTCTAAAAGTGCCACATACAGAAATGTATGTGTGGGTTCATGCCCAGACAGTGCGGTCTAGTAGGAATGGTTGTTACGAACCACCGTGATGTGTTACAGGCACATGCAAGCTGTCAGGCTTAGAGGGAACACCTAAGGGTATATATGTACAGATAGAATTATCGGAACAAGGAAAGGCAGAGAGTCCTATGGATAATCCTGCGAAGAACAATAAGCGGATGAATCTCTGCTGAAAGGTCGTGGTCGAACTGTCGATGTTGCCTGCGAAAAAGAGGGCGACGGAGGAATGGCCACAAGTCAGGCAGAAAATCAGCAGTACACACTCTCTAATCATGCAGTCGAGTAAGAATAAGAAATTGTCACTCGAATCAATGAAATGGGGTGATGTACATGACACAAAAAGCTAAAAAAAGAAGCAAACTGCGCCATGCGGAATACTACGACATGCAGAACATCTTTGATGAACTGTATGCAAAAAGCAAAGATGGAGAAATATTCAATAATCTCGTGGAAATCATTGCGGCACCAAATAACATCATGCTTGCTTTCAGAAATATTAAAAGCAATGATGGGAGCCATACCGCCGGCACAGATGGGAGAACGATAGAATCCCTGGCAGATATGTCAGAAGAAGATTTCGTCTCTCTTATTCAAAAACAGTTTACAAGGTATGTGCCAAAAACAGTAAGGAGGGTAGAGATTCCCAAACCAAATGGGAAATTTAGACCGTTGGGTATACCGTGTATCATAGACAGGATTGTACAGCAATGTATATTGCAGGTCATGGAGCCAATCTGCGAAGCAAAGTTTTATGAACATTCATACGGCTTCAGACCTTGCAGGAGTGCTGAAAACGCTGTCTCCTACGCTTACGGACTGGCTCAAAGGAATAAGCTCCACTATGTGGTAGACGTGGATATAAAGGGTTTCTTTGACAACGTAAATCATAGAAAGCTGTTACAACAGATATGGACGCTGGGTATACGGGATACCAAACTGATTCAGATAATCAAAGCAATGCTGAAAGCGCCAATTCAAATGCCAGATGGAGAAATCTTATATCCAGACAGGGGAACCCCTCAGGGCGGCATACTTTCCCCGCTGTTAGCCAACATTGTCCTGAACGAACTGGACTGGTGGATAGCGTCACAGTGGGAGGGTATGGCAGACCATATGAAGTCTCCTTGTAAGGTCACATATTATCCGAATGGGGCAGAGAAAAAGTACAACAGCTACACGGCGCTCAAAAAGAGCAATCTCAAGGAAATGCGTATAGTCCGGTATGCAGATGATTTTAAAATCTTTTGCAGAAACCGTAAGGACGCTGACAGAGCATACCATGCGGTTAAGGACTGGCTACTAAAGCGGCTCAAACTGGAAATTTCTGATGAAAAATCAAAGGTCACAAATCTCAGGAAAAGAGACAGTGAATTTCTGGGGTTCCGTATGAAGCTGATAAGGAAACGCAGGACATGGGTAATCAGTTCAAATGTCTGTGACAAGGCAATGTCGCATATGCAGAAAGAACTCTCAAAAGCAATTATAGAGATCCAAAACAGCAAGACAGCAAGTAATATAAAGAGCAACATTCACGAATACAACGCCAAAGTCATAGGTATGCAGAACTATTATTGCATTGCTACGAGGATAAATCTGAATTTCAGCCGAATGGCTCATGTGAATAACGGTCGTTTTCTCCATCGGATAGATGGATATAAAAAGCAGGGCGAGCTAAACAACAAATATTTAAAAAACCGGTATGGAAAATCGAAGCAAATGCGCTGGATTGGAGATACACCAGTAGTACCTCTGGCATATGTGCAGTTTAAAATACCAATGCGCAAGAGCAGGAAAATCAATCCATATACTCCGGACGGAAGAATGGAAATCCACAGCAATCTGAAACTGAACGTTGAAGATATGCTCTGGCTCATGCGCCACCCGGTAACAGGAGAAACGGTACAGTTCAATGATAACCGAATCTCTCTCTATGCCGGACAGGAAGGTAAATGTGCAATCACCGGGGAACATCTGGAAGTGATTCACTGTATTTGTTACAGAAAATCGAATGAGTGTAAAAATGGCAGAGACAGTTACCGTAATCTGTTGCTTTTATCACCTACTGGATATGAACTTATCTCAACAACAGACAGTATAAAGTTCGCTACACTGACAAAGAAGTATGATTTGAATAAGGCACAAATTACTAAAGTAAACAAACTGCGTGTTACCGCAGGATTGGCAGAAATGTCAATGCAAATCGTAACAAACTGATTTAGCTAATGTGAAAGAGTGAGTGTGTATCACTGCTGAAACTATGCTTGATGGGGCGCCGGATGCGGTGAAAGTCGCATGTCCGGTGCTAGCCGGGGGAAAAGCCGGAGATAACATCAAAGGCTTACCTATCGGAACCTTTTGCCTACATCCACAATGAGAAAGACATTCTGAAACTGGTAACGGTGCTGATTGCAAACACCAAAGGGGAAGGAAAATCCGGCGACGATTTTTGGGTCAAGGCCGAGACCCTGCTGTATACGGCGCTGATCGGCTATATCTATTATGAGGCCCCGACAAACGAGCAGAATTTTTCCACCCTGGTAGAAATGATAAACGCTATGGAGGTCCGGGAGGATGACGAAAGTTTCAAAAATGCCGTTGACCTTCTCTTTGATGCGCTGGAGCAGAAAGACCCGGACCACTTCGCCCTCCGCCAGTATAAGAAATATAAATTAGCGGCGGGTGATATATGCTCTAAATGACTTCTTAATCACGAGATTTTCTCATGGTTAGTGAAGGACACATTTAGAGCATATTTCATGTAAGGAGGCAGACGCTATGACGAAAACCAAGATTACCCCGCTGTACGAGAGGCTCTCCCGTGACGATGAACTCCAAGGTGAGAGTAATTCCATCAGCAACCAGAAATCCATGCTGGAAGATTACGCCCGCCGCAACGGTTTTCCCAACCCGACCCATTTCACGGACGATGGAATCTCCGGAACCCGGTTCGACCGCCCCGGATTCACCGCCATGATGGAGGAAGTGGAGGCCGGGAACGTGGAGGCAATCATCATCAAAGACATGAGCCGGCTGGGACGTGACTATCTCAAAGTCGGCCAGGTCATGGAAATCCTGCGGCAGAGAGGCGTCCGGCTGATCGCCATCAATGACGGAGTGGACAGCGCCAACGGAGAGAATGATTTTACCCCGTTTTTGAACATTATGTATGAATTTTACGCCAGAGATACCAGCCGCAAGATTAAATCCGTATTCAAGGCAAAAGGCATGAGTGGCAAGCACCTGACCGGCACAGTCATTTACGGTTACTTGTGGGACGAAAAGCGGGAACACTGGATTGTGGACGAAGAAGCCGCTGACGTGGTGCGCCGGATATTCGCTATGACCTTGGACGGATACGGCCCCTACCAGATTGCGAACCGGCTGTCACAGGAAAAGATTGAGATACCTTCCCTGCACCTCTCCCATTATGGGGAAGGCGTGAATCAGTCCAAAACGTTTAAAGACCCTTATGGCTGGGGTTCTTCCACTATCGTCAATATCCTGAAAAAGCGTGAGTATTTAGGCCACACCATCAATTTCAAGACCCGCAAACATTTCAAGGACAAGAAAAGCCACTACGTTGACGAAAACGAATGGGTAATCTTTGAGGACACCCACACCGCTATTATTGACTCGGAAACTTTTGAGAATGTGCAGAGAATCCGCTCCAATGTGAAGCGTTACCCGTACGGCTGGGGAGAAGCCGCCCCGCTCACCGGCCTGCTCTACTGCGCCGACTGCGGCGGCAAGATGTACGTCCACCGCACCAACAACGGCAAGCGTATCTCACAGTATACCTGCTCCCGGTACAGCAAGGTTCCGGTCGGCGTCCTCTGTGCCACACAGCACCGAATCAATGAAAGCGCTGTCCTGACACTGGTTTCCGATATGCTCCGGGCGATTGCGGAGTATTCCAGAAACGACCGGGTAGAGTTTATCAAAGCGGTTCAGGAAACCCAGGCCGAGCAGCAGGCCAGCGACATCACCAGAAAGAGGAAACGGCTGGCGGCGGCACAGAAACGGGCCGGGGAACTGGAAAAACTGATATGCAAGATTTATGAGGACAATGTGCTGGGCAAGCTGCCGGACGCAAGATATGCCGCCCTGGACGCACAGTACGCAAAAGAGCAGGAATCCCTTTCCGGCGAGATTGCCGAACTGGAAAAAGCAATCGCCGGATATGAGCAGAGCCGGAAATCAGCGGAGAAATTTATCGCCCTTGTTGACAAGTATGAGAATTTTGACAACCTGACTACCACCATGCTGAATGAGTTTGTGGAGAAAATCCTCGTCCATGAGCGTGACCGAAAAGGCAGCATTGAAACCACGCAGGAGGTTGAGATTTACTTCAATTTTGTAGGAAGGTACATACCGCCCCACTTCGGGGAAGTGAACCTCACGCCGGAGGAACTTGAAGCCCTGCGGAAGAAAGAGGAACGCAAGGACAAGTTGCACCAAGCGTATCTCCGGCGCAAGGCCAACGGGACACAGAAACGGTACGAGGATAAAATCAAGGCAAAGAAAAAGGCTGAAATCGAGGCGAAGAAAGCCGCTATCCATGCCGAGGATATGGAAAACGGCGTGTTTATCCCGGCCAGCAGCCTGCCGAAGAAAGAACCACAAAAAGCACCAATGCCAGCCAAAGCCGCTATGTAGGCGGCTGGCATACCACAGAAATGACAAGGAGGCATACACATAATACATTAAAGGCGCAGGCAGAGGAAATCATACAAAGTGAACTGATTTATGATTGATGGAAGGGAGAAAGAGGAATGTTGACTTTTGAGAAAGTATTAAATGTATTTAGCGATTACCTTCAGCAAGACCCGCTTTATGAAGTTGTTCTTACCAGCCATGGGTATACCTTGATGGCATGGGAGCCGGAAAGGAATGAATGGTATCAGGCGGAACTTATGGAAACGCCGGAAATGTTATTGGACGCCCTGCTGGACACTTATGCCGGTTTCTTGGAAGATCAGATGACGGAGAATGACAGAGAATTGAATCCGTCAGAGGAAGCGGAAATAAAAACAAGGTGTAAAATATTACAAGAACAATGCCAGTCAAGTTGACAGCCAGCAATGCATCCAGCTGTAACCGCCGGGTGTCCTTCCCCGCTGGCTTGTCTAAGAGAAACTGGTCTACGGAAATATTGTAGCGGAGCATAAGCTCAAAGAATATCTGCAAACTTGGGTGCTGCCCCTTGTTTTCAATGTTCGCAAGGTAGTGAGGTGAGATAAACATCTCATCGCAAACTTTCTTTCTGGATTCTCTGCGCCCTGTCCGTGCAGCCTTGATTGCCGCTCCAAAATCCTTAAAATCATATCGTGGTACTGGTCTTTTTGACATATTTGTTCACCCTATTGTATTGTACAGTTTACTTTTTTAAAAGAATACGTCTACACAGTTACACTGATTGGCCTAAATAATTATAAAAGACAGAGAATGAATCTTGTATTTATTCGGCTAGACGCATATAATTATACTGATAGAGTTTAGCGAAAGGGTGAATAAAAATGTTAGAGTATATTTCTGCCCCGGAAGCGGCACAAAAATGGGGCATTTCAGAAAGACGGGTGCAAAAGCTATGTGAGGAAAACCGCATACCGGGTGTAGCAAAATTTAGTCGGCTATGGCTGATACCAAAAGACGCAGAAAAACCAACAGATGCCCGGTTGAAAGCAGAAAGGAAGAAAAAACATGAATAAAGTTTTGATTATTGATGATGATAAAGAGCTTTGCGCACTTATGAAAAAATGCGTAGAGCAGGAAAACCTTGCTGCGATCGTCGCAGGCGGCGGTATAGAAGGCTTGCATATCTTGGCAGAAAACAAAGATACCTGTTCACTTATCATTCTTGATATCATGATGCCCGATTTAGACGGCTTTCAGGTATTGCAGCAAGTACGGCAGACAAGCAATGTCCCCGTTCTTATGCTCACTGCAAAAAGCGATGAAGAAGATAAAGTGTCCGGCTTGCGAATGGGGGCAGACGATTATCTGACAAAGCCATTTAGCATTAACGAGCTTATGGCGCGGGTCAATTCCCTTATCCGGCGTTATACCCTGCTCAATCCAATTTCCGGCACCGAAACGGATTGTATGGTGTTTCAGGGAATGACGATTGATAATCTGAATCGTCTTGTTTTTAGGAACGACGTACAAGTGGAACTTACAGGAAAAGAATTTGATCTGCTCTCTTTTCTTGCGGCAAACAAAGGGAAGGTATTTACGAAAAAGCAGATTTATACCCATGTATGGGAGGAAGAATATGCTTTTGATGATAGCAATATCATGTCTTTTATCAGCAAATTACGAAAAAAAATTGAACCAGACCCGGAACACCCTTTTTATATTTTAACCGTCCGCGGCGTTGGTTATCGTTTTAACAGGGAGGCATAACATGAATGTTAATCTGTTTTTATTGATCGCGTTTTGTATCGCACTTTTATTTATCTTGTTTCTTGTCACAAAACTTAGGCGTGTACGGGGACAACTATCTATTATCGAAGAAGCCCTTGAAGATATAAAATCCGGGAATTTAAACCGCCGTATGCTGACTAAAAAGAACGATATGACAAGAAAAATCTGCTATGGTATAAACGATATTGCAATGAACAGCCAAACGCAGCTTATCAAGCAAAAACAATCTGAACAGGCATATAAACGGTTAATGACAAGTATTTCCCATGATGTAAAAACTCCCCTTGCTTCTTTGGTTGGTTATTTGGAAGCAATAGAATGTAAGATCGTTGCAGGAGAAGAAAAAGACGAATATGTTCATGTCGCATTTGAAAAAGCGGATTATCTAAAGCATTTTGTGGAAAATCTTTTTGAATGGGTAAAACTGGACTCCGGAGAACAGATTTTTCATTTTGAAGTTTTAGACCTAAACGAGTTATCACGGAATATTATCGTTGACTGGATTTCTGTTTTAGAAAACAGCAATTTTGACTATGTGTTTGATATACCAGAAACAGAGTATCTTATGCGTATAGATGCAAACGCTTATAGCCGCATCCTCAATAATCTGTTGCAGAATGCCCTTATCCATAGTAAAGGAAGCAAAATATCTTTCCATATTTTTGAAAATGATCTGCAAGCCAAAATCACTATGACAGATAATGGAAAAGGAATATCTCCCGATCATCTTCCGCATATTTTTGAAAGAATGTACCAATGCGATCAGTCACGGTCTGCTGGTGGAAATGGATTAGGCTTATCAATCGTAAAAGAACTTGTAGCTGCTCACAAAGGAACGATCACCGTTGACAGCACTCCCGATAGGGGGACTACATTTACCTTATTACTTCCGAAATCCCTGTAATAATACGGGGATTTTTCAGTTTGTCAAATTTCGCTTAACTGTAAAAACATGAAAAAAGCAAGGTTTCGGCAAGGTTTTGGCAAGGTTAGCGTGATAGAATAGCAAATATGAAAAGGAGGTTTTGCAATGAGCAAATATGTAATTGAAACAAAAAATCTTACCAAACAATACGGAACACAGAAAAGCGTTGCGGATTTGAATATCCATGTAAAGCAGGGACGCATATACGGTCTGCTTGGCAGGAACGGAGCCGGAAAGACAACGACCATGAAAATGCTGCTTGGGCTGACACAGCCCACTTCCGGGGAAGTTACAATCTGGGGACAGCCTTTACGGACAAATGAGAAAAAGCTCCTGCCCCGGATTGGCTATCTGATCGAATCCCCCGGATTTTACCCGAATCTGACCGCCACAGAAAACCTGCGCATTTTTGCAACCCTGCGGGGAGTGCCGAGCCGTAATGCAATTAAAAATGCGCTTGATTTAGTGGGGCTTCCCTATAAAGACAAAAAGCTGTTTTCCCAATACTCCCTTGGCATGAAGCAGCGACTGGCGATTGCCCTTGCCATTATGCACGACCCGGAGCTTTTGATTTTGGACGAACCGATTAACGGTCTTGATCCGATTGGAATTGCGGAAGTGCGCTCTTTTATCCGTGACCTCTGTACGGAAAGAGGGAAAACAATATTGATTTCCAGCCATATTCTTTCCGAGATCGCATTGCTGGCTGATGATATTGGAATTATCGACCACGGCGCATTACTGGAGGAAGAAAGCCTTGCAGAATTGGAAGCAAAAAGCAGCAGACATATCCGTTTTACCGTTTCCAGCACAACACAGGCGGCAAGGATTTTAGAACGCAATTTCCATGAAACGCAGTTTACCATACAGGACGATCATAAGATGCGTCTGCATAATTTAGACATTCCTGTCGGTGAAATTGTAACAGCCTTTGTCGAAAACGGGCTTACCGTGTCAGAAGCCTATGTCTGCGAAGAAAGCCTTGAAGATTATTTCAAGCGTGTAACAGGGGGTGAAGGGATTGCTTGATCTTGTAAAGTGTGAGTTTTGGAAATTGAAACGGAAAAAGTTTGTCCTTTTCGTAATATTTTCTGCGCTGCTTTTTCCTATCCCGTTTACTGCACTTGTACTAAAAGGGAATGTGGGCGATTTGAACGCTTTTGACGGCTTATATGATTTGCTCATTTGCATGGCTGTTCCTGTTATGCTTCCCTGCATACTTGGCATTATAGGGGCTATGCTCTTTTACATGGAAAGAGATAATGCAACTCTGAAAAATTTGATAGCTATTCCTGTTTCGGCATGGGAAATTGCGACTGCAAAAATCATAGTATTATACTTTATCAGCCTTTTATTCACCTGTGTAACATTGTTCTCTGCAATTATCGGGGGGATAATAGCCGGATCTGATTTGGGCAATATTTGGAACAAACTTATAACCGCCATCATTACGGCTATTCTATATGCCACGGGTACACTTCCGATTATAATTGCGATTGTAAAATTTAACCGCTCTTATATATTTGCAGTTATTTTGACATTCTTCTATACAATGTTTGGATTTTCCCTTGCTTTTACAGGGCAGTTCACATCAGATAATCAAGTAATGAAAGTGCTTACCAGTATTTTACCAACGCCTGTTATTTATCGTTGGCAGGCTTCAAGAATGATTGAGCAGGGAACAACTGCTTTTGAAAACTGGCAGCCCTACTTTCTGAAATTAGGAATTGTAGTATTTACCGTTTTTATTCTTGGAGGTATCTCTTATTTTGCGATTATCAAAATCTACAAAAAGCAGGAAGGGCAGGTGTAAGAAATGGCAAGGCTCATAAAAACAGAACTCTGGAAATTAAAACGATACTCTGTTATCTGGATTGGAATTGCAACTATGCTGTCTGTTGTTTTACTAACCTGTTTTATGGAGATGGGTACGCCGGGAACGCCGACATTTTCCAGTTTTTCAGATAATGTAATATGGAACAGCTTTTCGCTTATCTTTCCGGCGACAATCGTACTGATTGCAGGTTATATGATTGAACGTGAAAGAACAGACGACACGCTTAAAAATATAATGGCAATCCCGGTATCTTTCCGAAGATTGCTTTTGGGTAAGGTATTTGTCTGCGGAATGATTTCTGTCTTTCTGGCGGTAGTGGAACTTTTATTTACTGCTCTCATTTCGCTTTTTAGCAGATATGAGGGAATTGCTCTTGGCAGCGTAATGAGATCGCTTGCCCAAATGGTTGGAATGAATTGCTTTGTATTTATATCGGTGCTGCCTGTTATTGTATTTACAGGACAAAAGGCAGGGGCATTTATGACGGGAGTAGCTTTTGCATTTTTTTATGGTTTTATAGGGACTTTTGCTTCCGGTCATGGTCTGTCCTGTCTTTACCCGGTTACGATAGGACTTGGTTTTATCAATTATCAAAATGGCATGGAAGCCGGCACATATAATATTTTCCGATGCGTTGTTGTACTTCTGATTATGCTTGTTATAACTGCGGTTATGCTGCTTCTGGCACAGGACAGGAGCAAAACACAAAAAATAAAAGGCAAAGGGGATATTCAATGACAGGAAAAAGAATACTTTGCATCATTCTAATATGTATGGGTACTTTATCGCTTTCCGGCTGTAACAGCATTTATCAAGCATTATCCGACGGGACGGAAAAGATACTTGATATGGCTTCTGACACTGTAGGCGACACTCCAAAAAATACTGCTTTAGACATCATGGATGCGCTAAATGAAATTGGTGGAAACACTGTTTTAACTTCTGAATCCTCTTTGCAGGGGGAACGTACTACAGGGATTGATAATTACGTTGGAACTTATTCAGCCGAATATAAGGACTTTTCAAAAACGGAATATCTGTTTGGCGGTGTTGATGTTGAAAGAGAGCAGGGAAATGAATTAACTGTAGAGTGCGTCCTAAAAGTTGACAGTGGTACTGCTAAAGTATTTTGGATTTCGGGAAGCGAGAAACCAGTTAGCTTGATTGAAACGGACGGAACTTATAAGGAAACAATTACATTGTCAAGTGGCAGCAACTATATTGGTATTGAATGTGAAGACTTTACAGGAAGTATGGAATTGAATATTAAATAATGCTCTGCCGCACGACGGCAAAAGAAAAAAAGCCGTCGTACAGCAGAGGTATTTTCACACGCCTATCCATACACGGCGGCTTTTGAGAAATCAAAGCCGCCGTTTCTTTTTATCTTCTCAAGGAATGACGCGGTTTCACTGTTAAAAGCGGCGGCTAAAGGAGGTAGCCGCCATGAAGCACATACCGTATCGACAAAATCCGACGGTCATTGACACATCGAAAAAAGCCTGATCTTGGCCGGGGGATATTTTACCCATAAGTATGCACTGTCAAATCAATTAAATACTGTTCACAGTTCCATTACACCCGATTGCATTACACAGCCGGGTGTTTTTATATGCCTATGGGTAAAGCAAATGCCAGCCCGTCCAGGCTGCCGCTCCCCGCCCTACTCCGTTCAGAAACCTTTGCAAAAAATCTGAACGGAGGAAAGACGGATGGAAGTCACCATCAACATAGACGGACAAGCCCTGTCCGTGGAGGTCACAGTCGAAGTATACGAATACCTGGACAGAGCAGACCACAAGGAAGAAAACTTTGCCCATGAGAAGCGGCGGCACTGGGACAGCCGGGAGTTTGACGAGTACATAGTCCTCACCGAAGGGCGCTCCTGCTACTATCAGACACCGGAACAGTGGGTATGCAGGAAGGAGACCATGCTGGAGATTAAGGCCGCCCTTGCGCTCTGCACCGAGGCGCAGCGCCGCCGGTTCCTGCTCTACGCATTGGAGGGTTTGAGTTATGCCGAGATTGCCGGGCTTTGCCGCTGCTCCAAAGCTGCCATACAGGACAGCATTGAGGCAGTACGGAAGAAAATCAAAAAATTTTTCTGATACAGACCCTACGATTGGCCGTTTTCGGGCTAACCAGTGAAGGGAACTTTTTCCCTATCACATTACCGGGGAGGACAGGCAGGAAACCGCTGCCTGTCCTCTCCGCATTTTAGGAGAGATTAGCCATGAAAACAATCAACCTGAAAAAGTATTATTACCCGCTTTTTGTCACTGACACATTTATTGAGGTATCGGACGAAATAGCCGAGGCTCTGCTGCTTATGCGGAGGGAGGAAAACAACCGCACCCATAAAATCTGGTATCACAAGGCGTACTATTCCCTTGACTGTGAGGACGGGATTGAAAACTGTGCCTTTGATCTTACCGCCAAATCCCCGGAGGAGATTCTGCTGGAACAGGAGGAAGAACAGCTTTTCCTTGCTACACTGGAACATCTGTCCGGAGCTATGAATAGTCTGACCGATACCCAGGCAAGGCGTATCCATGCCCGCTATATACTTGGCAAAAAACTGATTGAGATTGCCGCAGAGGAAGGCGTGAGCGTATCCGTGGTACAGCAGACCGTTAAGAGCGGATTAAAGCGAATGCGGAACTATTTTGAGAAAGAGAAGTGGAAGGAATGAGGCAAATGAATTTTACCAAAAGCGAACTGGAAATGCTCTACCAGTATGCCGCACCAACGAAGGAAGAAACCCTTGCCGGGCTGAAAGAGATTGTGCCGGTTCTGGAAAGGAAGGACGATCTACTCTCAAAAGTGATTGTCTGGAATACCATACGGAAACTGGAAAAACTGGCGGAGCCGGAGTGCAGCCGGTTTATTGCGGATAACCGGGCCGCCTTTATCGAAAAGCGGAATAATTCTATCCGCCAGAGGCTTGCCGCCGCCAAAGCCGGGAAAGGGGAGCCGGTTCTGCAGGGGCATAACCTGGCAGGCATGGAGCGGTTCCTGCCGGAAACAAGGCACATGGTAACGGTGGATATTCTGAACAGTGACAGCCCGGTGGGATTCCCCGGAGAGCGATACCGCTTTTTCCTCTCTGACGAGGGCTACAAAAACGCCAGAGCCAGTGAGAAGCGGGGAGAAATCAAAATCAGGAACCATGCCGCTGTCATGGCCGGGAAACTCTACCCAGACAAGAAGCCCCAAGCGCAGGAACGGTGACAGACAACAGAATCTAAACCACAGCAGGACAACCGGAAACGGCTGTCTTTTTTTGCCATCTGAAAGGAGGTGATTACAAATGCCGGATATAGATAAGCTGAAAGCCCAGCAGGAAAAAGTAAAGACAGAAATCCGCCAGTTGGAGAATAGACAGAAGATTCTCCTGAACCGAAAAACGGACGCAGAGCGGAAAGTCAGGACACGCCGCCTGATTGAGCATGGGGCGGTTCTGGAAAGTATCTTCCCTGCCGCTGCCGCCATGACCGGCGAGGAAGTCAAGGCGTTTTTATCTGCTATTTCCCGCCTGCCGGAAGTCATGTGGCTGCTGAAAAACGAGCCTAGAAGCTAAGGTGCGCAACAATCTTAAAAATCCAACGGCGCACTTATACACCGTTCCGGTGCGTGCGCCCTCCTCTGGACGCCCTTTGGGTGTGCCGGGGGCGTGGCGTCCTCTGGACGCAATGGGGCGCTACACTCCCCAAACCCCTTGTGCACTCCGCCGGAAAGGACACCCGCTCTGCGTCTGACCTTTCCAGCGAAGCCAATTTATCCCAGCCGAAAGGAGGCGAACCGCCATAGCCATCTTCCATATGCCCGTCCAAATCATCAAGCGCAGCAAGGCCAAGTCTGCCGTAGGCGCTGCCGCATACCGGAGCGGAAGTAAAATGACCAACGAATGGGACGGGCTTACCCATGATTACACCCGGAAACGTGGCGTAGTCCACTCTGAAATCATATTGCCGTCCCATGCCCCGCCGGAATTTCAAGACCGAAACACTCTCTGGAACAGTGTGGAGATGGTTGAAAAGACCCGTGACGCACAGCTTGCCCGTGAGATAGAGATTTCCCTTCCGGTGGAACTGAACCGGGAGGAACAATTACAGCTTGCCCGCTCTTTCATCAGAGATACTTTTGTCGCTGCCGGTATGTGTGCGGATTTCTCTATCCATGACAAGAAGGATGGCAACCCCCACTTCCATGTCATGCTCACTATCAGGCCGCTAAAGGAGGACGGGCAGTGGGGAGCAAAATGCCGGAAGGTCTACGAACTGGACGAAAACGGCCAGAGAATCCCCAACGGCAAAGGCGGCTGGAAGAACCACCGGGAGGACACTACCGACTGGAACGACAAGGGAAATGTAGAGAAGTGGAGGTCTGCCTGGGCAGCTTACGCCAATAAAGCATTGGAGGCAGCGGGCATGCCGGAACGGATTGACCACCGCTCCTACGAGCGTCAGGGCATTGACAAGATACCTTCTATCCATCTGGGCGTTGCCGCTAGCCAGATGGAGCGGAAAGGCATTGCCACAGAGAAGGGAAATATCAACCGCCAGATTGCCGCCGACAATAAGCTGCTAAAGGAGATTAAAGCAAGGATTACCCGGCTCTATAAATGGACAAAGGAGCAGGCGGGGAAACCGGAAAGAAAAGACAGTATCATGGCGCAGCTTTACGAGGCACAGCTGTCAGAGGGGAAACCCGGCTCCCGGTATGGGAAGATAAGGAACCTGAAAGAAAGCGCTGCCCTGTTCAATTTCCTGAACGGCAACCACATTACTTCCATGGAGCAGCTTTATGAAAAAGTGGCCGCCATGAACAAAGATTACTATTCCCTTCGTGGGAAGATTGTCACCGTCGAGCGGCGTATTAAAGTGCTGGACGAACATCTCTCCATGTGGGAGAAATACGAGAGGAACAAAGGAACCCGCCGCCAGCTTGACAAGATGAAGCCGGGAAAGAAAAAGGAGCAGTTTGAGCAGAAGCACAGTGCGGAACTGGCATTATATGAGGCCGCCGTCCGGTATCTGGAAAAGCTGAAAGCTAACGGCGAAGAAATCACCCCGAAGAAATGGCAGGCCGAAGCCGACCGCCTGAAAGCGGAGAAAGCGGTACAGTATCAGAAAATGAAAGCCATGCGGGAGGACATCAAGGCGGTGGAGAACCTGAAAAAGACAGCGGAGCAGTTGGCCAGGACGGAAAATGAACCAGCCAGAAAGAAGGAGGAACAGGAATTATGACACAGCAGTTTATCACCATGACAATTACCATCACCGTAAAGATACCCGTGCCGCCCACGCCGCCAGCGCCTGCGGGGGCGAAAGCGCCGGAGCCAGTTTTCCTTTTCAGGGAAGGGCAGCCGTCTTTGTGCCGCTGCAAGGTGGGATATGGGAAACAGGCGGCATGAGCGGAACCCGGCCATGGACTACCGGCAGTACCGCAGGGCGAGGCGGCTGGTGCGTGAGTGCTGCAACTACGACAACGGCCAGTGTATGGCGCTTGACGAGGGGGACGGGTGCGTCTGTGTCCAGAGCATTTCCCACTCCCTGCTCTGCCGCTGGTTCCGTGTGGCGGTGCTGCCCTTAGACCACCAGCTGGAAACGGCGCTTTACCACCGGCTGGAAAGCAGGCGGTGCAGCCAGTGTGGCGCTCTTTTCCTGCCCGGCTCCAACCGGGCGAAATACTGTAGGGAATGTGCCGCCCGTATGAAGCGGAAACACGCCACAGAGCGCAAACGGAAACAAAGGCGCTTATGTCACGCTTTAGAAGCGGAAAAAACCTTGTAAATCAGGCACTTTCGGAGCGTGTCGGAGGGGAGGCAATACTTTTTATCACTGACACCCCAAAAGCCGCCTTAAAATGCGTACATAGGCTTAAAAAAGCTATTCAGAACAAAAGGAGCAACTAAATGACAGAGAACCGACGATTTTATTACCTCAAGCTGAAAGAGAATTTTTATAACAGCGAAACCATGGTCATCCTGGAGAGTATGCAGGACGGCCTTCTGTACTCCAATCTACTGCTCAAGATGTATTTGATGTCCCTGAAAAGCAACGGCGTACTCCTGCTGAATGACTATCTGCCCCATACCGTGCAGACCATAGCTACCTTTACCCGGCATCAGGTAGGCACGGTGGAGCGGGCTTTGAAGATATTCCAGGAGTTTGGGCTTGTGGAGATACTGACGGACGGAGCCTATTACATGAGCGACATCCAGCTGCTGATCGGCCAGTCTTCCAGCGAGGGGGAGCGGAAGAAAAAGGAGCGCATGAGGCTGAAACGCCAGAACCTGCTCCCGTCCGGGGAAGCGGACATTTGTCCGTCCAATGGCCGGGTGGACAAATGTCCGCCTATATTAGAGTATAGAGATAAAGAGATTAGAGATAAGAGTATAGAGAATAGAGAGGGGGATAAGACACACGCCTATGGGAGATACCGGAATGTGTTTCTATCTTCCGCAGAACTGGCAGAACTCCAGACGGAACTCCCCTCTCTTTGGGAGCAGTACATTGAGCGACTGTCCGAGTATATGGAATCCAGCGGAAAAGGATATAAAAACCATGCCGCCACAATCCGGCGCTGGGCGAACGCCGACAAAAAGAAAGAGGAACCGCCTGCCCGGAACCGGGATTACAGCGTGGAGGAAGGAGAAACCATATGATAGAGATTACCGCAGAAGTCCGGGCGGCCATAGACCGGGCCGCCGGGGATATGGAACTTGCCGGGGACGAATACATAGAACCGGCTGACGGGCTTATCCACTGTAAGAAATGCCGTGGCAGCCGCCAGACTGTCGTGCCCAGGTTCGGCGGTTCCGGCTATTTCATGCCCCGCTGCCTCTGTCCCTGCCAGCAGAAGGCGCAGGAGGAACGGAAAGCCATGGAGGAACAGAAGGAACGCATGGAGCGTGTCAAACGCCGGAAGGCGCAGGGGCTTCAGGACAGATACCTTTATGATTACACTTTTGCCAATGATAACGGCCAGAATCCCGTCATGGAGAAAGCCCACGCCTATGTGGAGCATTGGAAGGAGGCATACCGGGACAATACCGGCCTTCTGCTCTTTGGTGACGTGGGAACCGGGAAATCTTTTTTTGCAGGCTGTATCGCCAATGCCCTGCTTGACCGTGACGTGCCGGTACTGATGACAAATTTCCCGTCTATCCTAAACCGGCTGACCGGCGTGTTTGCCGAGGACAGGGCGGCCTTTATTGCCAGTCTGGACGATTACAGCTTGCTTGTCATTGACGATTTAGGGGTGGAAAGGAATACCGAGTATGCCATGGAGCAGGTGTTTACCGTCATTGACAGCCGGTATCGGAGCAAGAAGCCGCTGATTGTCACGACAAACCTGAAACTGGAAGAAATCAAGAACCCGCCAGACCTTGCCCACGCAAGGATTTATGACCGCATACTGGAACGGTGTGCGCCGGTTCTCTTTTCTGGTAAAAATTTCCGGGAGGAAGGAGCCAGGGCGACTAAAGCGGCGGCGAAGGAGATTGTGAGTAAAGGATAGCATAAACTGATTGCATGAAAAGGAGAATTTATGGGCAGCGAGAAAATTACAGAGAACACTACCACCACAGCACCGGCTAAGGACGCTCCCGCACTGGTGAAGAAGATTGGCCGGACTACCTACATTGTGAGGGTTCATTTCAGCAAGACCAGCAAGGAAACCATGAGCGACAAAATCAAGCGTATGCTGAAAAATGAGATACAGCAGATGTAAAAACGATAATAGAAACAGGCCGGGAATCAGAAATGCGCTGGCTCCCGGCTTGTAAAATCAGGAGGTTTATGGTAGTATGGAGATACGAAAACGGAAGGGAAAGCAGGTGGGAAGATTGACAGTGACGGAACAGATCGACCAGAAACATCAGGAAGATTTACAGAGATTAAGAGGTTTTCGCCTGCTTGATGATGACTTCCTCACAAAGTGTTTTGAGGGAGATACGGCAAGCATAGAACTGGTATTGCAGATTGTACTGGAAAAGCCAGATTTAAAGGTGCTGGACGTCCGCACCCAGGTATTTGTGGAGAACCTGCTGAACCGTTCGGTAAGGCTGGATATCCTGGCTACGGACAGCACAGGGGCAAAACTGAACGTGGAGGTACAGCGCTCCGACAAAGGAGCCGGGAGAAAAAGGGCAAGGTACAACAGCAGCATGATGGACGCAAACCTTTTGAAAAAAGGCGAGGACTTCGACAAGCTGCCGGAAACGTGGGTAATCTTTATTACAGAGAATGACGTAATGGGAAAAGGGCTGCCGCTCTATCCGATTGAGCGGTGCTTTTTAGGAACCGGGAAAAGATTTGAGGACGGTTCGCACATACTGTATGTAAACGGCGCTTATCGTGGAGATACGCCAATCGGGAAGTTAATGCACGACTTCTCCTGTACGGACGCAAAAGATATGTACTACGGAATCCTGGCAAGCAGGGTGAAATTTTTCAAGGAAAGCAAGGAGGGAATCGAGATTATGTGTAAGGCCATGGAAGATATGAGAAACGAATCCTTACAGGAAGGCATCCGTGAAGGCATGAAAGCTACGGCACGCCGTATGCTGGCAGCTGGCAAATATGCGTTGGAGGAAATCGTTAATATTTCAGGACTTTCTCTTGAAGAAGTAAAACAACTGAAAGCTGATAGAAGTGCATAGACAAAACTGTAGGCTGGGAATCTAAAGACAGGTTCCCAGTCTATAATTTTTACGATTATACAAGACACTATTTATAAAATGTGAATTTGTCAAAAAATTATTTTGTTTTAATGGGCATGTATACCTGAGACATAATTTTAATATCGGGTTCATCCGCATTTTCGACTTGTGTATCCAAGACTTCTCTCATTAGTGCCATGCAAAACTTCATGCCAGCATCTTCAGAAATTATGTCTTTCAAATAAATATCATTTTGATTATAGACCTCAGGAAAATGTATTGAAAAGTATGTCATTTTTTCTTTCTTAACTTCCCAAATTCGATATTGAAGGATTCCACTACCATCAATTTTTATTTGAGTACATTTATGCAGAAATTTATCAATTTGTCCTTTTTTACTCCATGTAGCTAAATTTTTATTTACATATACTTCATCCCAGGTTTTAAAAATAGGAAAGTGTAATAATAAATTTCGTATAAAGCTAAATAGACCATCTGCGATAATACCTTCAAGAGGGGGTCTTCCACCTCTTTTCATCCATTCAAGATAGCTTTTTATTGGCTCATAGCTTAATAATTCTTTGTATATCGAAAATGCTTCTCTCAATTTAAAAAAACGTAATTGAGCATTTTCTTTAAAAAAATTATCATTAGTAATTTCTTCATACAAATCATAAAATCTATTATAAAATAACGTTAAAACTTCTAATTCCTTATCATTAGGTAAAGACTTCTCCATTACAATCATATCCTTTCAAATGTTAATAATTTACCAGAACTTGTAAGTATGATTCTAGCATAATTCTCAATAATTTCAATAAAATTCTCTTAACCATCAGGTTATTTTGTATGTTGAAACGGGTTCTATTATATGGCGGGAAAACTATTATCTAAAAGTAAAGATGGATAAATGTAAACTTTTTGTGAATTTGATTAAAAAGTCCTTTACAAAACGTTACTGGCAAGACCGCAAAAAGCATACTTATCTCATGCGGCGCGAGGTTAGCCCCATTCGACAGTGCAGCGACACGTTGTCGCATATAAACTTTGCGTAGGATTTTCCTGCAAAGAGGTAAAAGTGACGGAAAGGCAACAGCCTTTCTAACTGATATTCCGAGAAGTGG
>CAJTFD010000029.1 GCA_910575625.1 Clostridia bacterium | reverse complement strand
ACGGCATCCTCCATGTAATACCTCTGGTAAAGCCTCTGCGAATCCCCATCCATTTCCTCCACGCACTCATGCAGGAGCTCCTTCAGCGGGTCTGCCTCTTCCTGCGTCGCCCTGTCCACTGCCTCCTTCATATACCGGCTGTCATCCGCCATGCCGCTGCCGTCCTCCCCCGTAAGGCTGTCCAGCGACAGCACCCAGTTCTTCGGCGGCTCCTCATCCGGATGCCGCTCCCTCCACTGCCTGGCCGCCTCCTCCTGCCATTTCTGGATGCCCGGCTTCCCTGTACTCAGGTTGTTCCTGACCTCGCTGTCATCCATCCGGTGCAGCAGGCTGACCGTCTCCGCCCCGTACTCTTCCGCGCTGATGCGGAACTTCTCCCCCGTCACGGACTCATAGCAATAGCTGACCCTCCGGCTCATGGGCGTCTTCCTGAACCTCATCTTCATGTCCTGCCTCCTTCCCCGGCCAGGAGGCAGCAAAGGCAGGACAGGCTCATGATCCAGGCCATGGCATCCGCAGCACAGCACAAAAAGAGCGCAGGAAAGCAGGGATGCCTGCATCCGGCTCCCCACAGCCGCCTTTATCGCGGCTGCAAGAAGCCCGGTATGTCGTATCCCGCCCCACTGCGCACATGCGGCCGGTATGAATTTTTTATCCCGGGTACCTCCCTGGATACCCATCAGGACGGACATCATCCGATATCCGCCCTGATCCGTAACCAGGCGCTTTCCATGGAAACAAAAAAAGCCGGAGCCATCCCCTGAAACAGGGAGAGTACAAAAATACTCTCTCTGCTGTCAGGATCATGGCTCCGGCGGTCGGTAACTCAGTATATCGGATCCGGTTGCTCGGTAGCTCTTATCCTACTGCATTCTTTTCCAAAAACTCATTTATCTGCTTCTGTACGTCCTCAGAATCCACAAAGGCGCTCCCCTTTATGTTCTGGGTGAAATACCTGTGGATTACCCCTTTCTCGTCAGCCTCCACGTCAAAGACCCTCTGCTTCTTCGGTAGTTTCCGGTTATAGATCGGTATATGCCACATACTGTGCCTCCTTCCTTAATTGAACGGCAGTTCCTCGTCCCCGTCCATCATGTAAAGGTCAATGATGCCCTTCACTTCGTCATTGATGCCAAGGTTGGAATCCGCATCAACGATCACTTTATACAGGTTCTGTATCTGCCTGGAAATCTCGCCGCATACAAAATCACTGCAGCCCAAAGGCTTTACGCTCCCCCCGTTAACCAGATAGACTTCAAACTGGTCATATCCTATTTCCATGTTTGCTATTTCATTATCCACCTTCATGATGTACAGCTCCGCATCAGAAGGGGAAAGAGCCGCATGAAACCCATCTCCCGCAATCAGCGTATCCCCTTCCGGAAAAAACCTGCTGCAGTAGCATGGAGTCAGATAAAACTTGCCCTCTCCACCCGCCGGGGTTTCCGTTACCGTAAACAAAGGATGCCGCACATACGCCTCACCACTCAGGTCATAGCCGCATTCTAAATTCAAAAGCTGCTTTTTGGTCTCCTTCTCCCACTGCAATTCCCCAGACAGCGTTTTTTTTATGAGCCTGTCCAGAAATTTCAGCATGTACTTCTCGTTGGAGCTCAGCCCCTCATACTCCGAATAGACCAGCATATCAATGGTAACGCCCAGAACCCTGGCGACAGCCACCAGCAGCTCAATGCTCGGCGAGGACGTGTTCTCCTCCTTGTTCAGCTTGGACAGATACCCCGTGCTCACGTTCGCTTCTTTCTCTAGGTCCCCTATCTTGACACCCTTTTCTTTCGCAATGGCGTATATTGCGGACATACATCTTCTCTTATCGAACTCCATTTTCCCCATGCTCGCACCACCTTTCTCCACAAAAATACCACTTACTGGATTATTTGTCAAGTCTATATTTATAATTGAATTATTATCCACGTTTGTGCTGCATAAATCCGACTCATATCCAATTACTCCAATTTATAAATTTTATCAGAATAAACTTCAAAAGGCACAGGATAGTAGAACCCCTGTGCCTTATCCACGCCGCTCAACGCGCCTTTCCATTTGCCCTACTGGCCTCTTTCCGTCCGCCGCCGGCTCCGCCCTCCCTCACCTCAATCTGATACCTGTCATGCCCCTGTATGCTCTTCACCGCCTGCCGCAGGCTCCCCGCCCGGCCGTGCCTGTGGTATGGGTGGGATGCCCGGTGCTTGTGGAATATGATGCAGTTGCCCGGCTCCGGATACTCCGGGTTATGGATATACCAGACATGCCCGGTATTCTTCGACATGATGGTAACGTCATACGCATCCGCGCAGATGACCGAAAAATACGAACGGTCCAGGGACTCCAGCTCCTCCGTGCTAAACATCCGCAGCCTCCCTTCCAGCGCGCCCCATGTCAATCTTCCCCTTCAGGTAGGAATAGAAATTCCAGAGGTTAGCCGTGACCGGGAAGTCCCGCCTGTAGCAGAACCTCGTACAGTACCGCACCCCATGGCTGGCGCACCATCCGTAAATATCCTTCATCACCATCCGCTCCCCGGCCATGATCCTCTCTTCCAGGAAGGAGAACCACCTGCGCTCCCTTTCATCCTTAAGCAGCAGGTAGAACCTCACATTGTAATACCGTATGACCGCGACCATCCTCATGCCCCCTTCCCCTCAAAATACTGCTCCAGTGCCGCCTCCAGGATGCCCTGCACGTCCTTCGCCGCCACATTGGTGAAATACCTGCTGTACAGCTTCGCGGGCAGCTTCACGCTCACCGGCTTCTCCGCATCCGTTTTCACCGGCCGGTCAACGCCCAGGATCTCCTGCGCCTTCCCCTCCGACAGGCTCCCCACCGCTTTCCGCAGCTCGCCCGCCTTGTCCGCTTTCAGCCGGATGCAGCTCTGGTCCATGACCTTCTTCACCGCCGCCTGCTCCTCCTCCGGCAGGTAGGACAACTCCACTGCCGACACCATGGTCAGGCTCCCGTCATCCAGCATGTCCTTGAACTCCGGGATGAGCTCCTTGCAACGGACATACCTTGCGACATGCCGCCCGGTCAGCCCCAGCTCCTTCCCCAAAAGCTCCCGGCTCTTCGCCTGCTGGTGGACATCATGTCCACCGCCCCCATTAAGCGCCTGCAGCTCCGTCAGTATCTCCTCCCGCTTCTTCGTGCCGCAGACCTTGTCATAGCGCTCCGCCAGGACCGCGATTCGTTCCGATATGCTCAGGTCATTGAAGGAGCGCTGGAGCATGTTGGTCTCTATCACATACACATACGCCTCTGCATCCGGCAGCCCCTCTTTCACAATGGCCGGTATCTCCTTAAGCCCCGCAAGCCTGGCCGCATTCAGCCGGTTATGCCCAGCCAGCATCTCATATCCCCCGGGAGCCGTGCGGACAATGGCCGGGACCAGGACGCCATGCTCACGGACGCTCTCCACCATGTCATCCAGCCGCTCCCCCTCATACAGATGGAACGGATGGTCACGGAACGGCTTTATGCCCTCCACCGGGAGCATCTGCACCCCCTTCCCCGCTGCCGCAGGCTCCCCGCCTGTCAGCATGTCCACGGCATCATTGAACACTTTCCTTTTCGGTGCATTAGCTTTCATCTGTGATTACCTCCTTCGCCAGATTCTGGTATGCCGCACATGCCCCGCTCTCCGGTGCATACTCCAAAAGCGGCTTGCTGTAATAGACGGACTCCCCCACCTTGACGGTGCTCGGTATCCTGCTCCCAAATATCCGTATCTGCCCCTGGAATGTCTCCGCCACCTGTTCCGTGATGACCTTGCAGAGATTCGTCCTCGCATCGCACATGGTCAGCAGGATGCCCTCCACCTGCAGGGCAGGGTTGATGCGGCTCCTGATCTTACCTACTGTTTTTAGGAAGTCCTGCAGCCCCATCATCGCCAGGAGCTGGGGATTGACAGTGATGATCACTCCGTCAGCCGCCGAAAGCGCATTGATGGTCAGGCTCCCCAGCGAAGGGCAGGTATCCACCAGTATGTAATCATATCTTTCCTTCAAAGGCTCCAGAATCCCGGACAGCATCCGCTCCGCCCCCATTTCCAGCCTCAGCTTCGCTTCCACCACGGACAGCATGATGGATGACGGGATGAAGTCCACGCCGTTCCTGCTCTGGATATACTCCGATGCATCAGGGATCTCTTCGTCCTCAATCCTGTGCATCATCAGATGCCCGACTGTCACCGGCACCGCCGCCGTGTCCTCAATCCCGAAACAGGTGGAGAGGTTCGCCTGGCTGTCAAAATCAACAGCCAGAACCTTCTTCCCTTCCTTTGCCAGTGCATATGCGAGATTGAACGTTGATGTGGTCTTCGCCACGCCGCCCTTCTCCGAACCTAATATTATGATCTTTCCCATATTTTCTTCTCCTCTCTTATGCTCCATACTGTGCTCGCCGCTCTGCCACAAACCTTGCGCGGATATCCTCTTTCTCCGCCTCAAAACGCATTTTCAGCTTCCTTGTCTCCGCCTCCATGAAAGCCCTCTCCGCTTCCAGCTCTTCCTCCCTGGCCTTATCCAACAGGATGACCAGCTTCCCGTCCTCGCACTGCACCTTTATCAGCGACCCGATTTCAAACCCTATTTCTTTCAGCCACTGCCCGCTAAGCTTAATTTCCGGCGCCGGCTTACGATTATATCCCGGCTGCCTGCACACTTTGATGTTCCTTGTCTTTTTATCTGCCATATGGAAATTCCTCCTGATTTGATAGATACCAGGCTCTTCCCTTGGGCAAAGGAAGATACCCGGATGATGATGTGGGCGGAGAACCCGGCGCCGTTGTTTCCCCCGCCAGTTACTAAAAGGACTAAGCCTGTGCGGCTCCCTGATTTCTGTCAGCCGTTCAGCTTAGTCCTATAATAACGCTATCACCCACCACAAGGATATTCAAGTTCCTGCGGTGTTTCTTCCCATCAAGCCCGATGCGGACATTCTGGGTCAGCAGCTTGTTCTCTGATGCGTCCTTATCTCGGTACTTCTTATTGAGCGTACCTGCGTTGCCCCATTTCGCAGAGCCGTGTTCCTCCCTCTTGCGGTAGTTCCTGCGTGTGGAGAAATAAACGCCGATTCCCATGCCGTAGGCAAGCAGAAAAATGAGGACAACTCTGGGAGTGTCCCCGCATACCGTTATGGAAAACGGATTCTCGATTGCTACGGACAGGTTACTGATTATCTCCACGATGCCGCCGCTGACATAAGGTGCTGTCAGCAGGGCAAGCCATACAACAGGAATCATGCCGAACAGGGAGAGGATTACGCCTGCCTTATAATCGTCACCGTTCTTCATGGCACTTGCATGGTGTGACCTTTACTTTCTTGGTCGGGGCGTATGCCACCCTGCTTATCAGCTCGTCAACAGGTTCGGTGGGGCGTTCCTCCTGTATCTGCTGTGTCCGCAGGGTATTGAGGGCGTTTAAGACAATATTTTTATCATATTTATCCAATGCCAGATGGTATCGTTCTTCTTTCATGGTCTGCACCTCCGATTAGCGTTCCTGCTCTTTAGATTTGGGCGGCTTGTTCTTCTCAAGGCTCTTATACATATCCGACTGGATTTCTCCGAGTACGTCACGCATCTTCCCAAGCTCGCCCTTTAAGCCCTGCTCGTCCATTTCCTCATACTCTTTCGGGAGATTATCAAAGCTGAATCCCTTTGTGTCCACGCCGTAGCGGGAGCTTACCATATAGGCGACGCAGAACGACTTGAACTCGGATTCATCACGGCTCTCCTTATGCTTGCATTCAAAGACCGCCGCCGATACTTCCTTTGCCATGCTGACAAAGAGCTGTTCTTCATTCAATCCCGTGCGGATAAAGATGGTCTGCTGTGAGCTGTCGTAGAACGCAGGCAGCTCAAGGTCATCAACAGGTACAAAAGAAACGGGGCTTGCGTCAATCATCGCCGACACAAGCTCCCGCATGGTTTTCTGCTCCTGCGGCTGCTGCCTGTCCTTTGCCGAGGTCTGGGAAACATCATATACCACTTTGGCGTTGTAGCCGACCGCCTTTGAGCCGTCCTCCTTCTGGTATTCTTTCCCCGGCTCAAGGATAGTCACTTTCTGTGCGTCCTTATCCACATAGACACGGCTCTGTTTCCAACTCCCATAATCTTTTAACTGTGTCGCTTCGGGCATCTGTGCCGACACTAAGATTGCGTTGTTGACGGAATAGCGGTCAAAATGCCCCTGCACGTCAAGGTATCTCTGGAACGCCCCGCCGTCCGCCGCAATCTCGGCACACGTATTGTCTATCAGCTCATAGGCTTCCCTCCGCTGCTCCTGTTTGGCGGCAGCCCATTCCTCTTTGTTAAAGGCTCTGCTGCCGCCGCTGAATACATCATAAATACTCATGCTTATCTTGCTCCTTTCGATTTTGGTTTCCGTTTCCGCTTCTGGGGCTGTTTATGCTCCGTCTTTCCTGCGGACGGTTTCTTTGCGGGAGATTTCTCTTTCGCAGGGTTCGGGGAAACATCCGATTCCTGCTCCTTTCTGCCCTCCTTGATTTTCCGCAGTTCTTCCCTGACTGACGGCTTTTGTGCCTTAGTCATAGTAGCCCCCTCTGCGGACTTCCTTTGCTGCTCTGAGGTAGGCTCGGACAGAGGGGATTTTTCTGTCTTTGCCAATGAGGGGTTTGGGGCATTTTCCTCTTTCTGGACTAGCTTGCCCATCAAAGCGTCCATGAGCCTGTCTTTCTCCTCTTTGCTTTGCACGCCGATGCCTGGCTCTGGCTGACCGTCCTCCTTTGATTCTGCGGTCTTTGTGTCCTTCGATATTGCCTTTGCCCCTTTGGATTTCTCCGCTTCGGTTACGATTGAAGCGGTGTCCACCGATGCAAGGCTGAACCGTTCCACGATGCGGCTGATTTTCGATGCGTCCTCCGCACGGGCAATCACGTCCACCTCCGCATTGGGGTCTTTGTTCCCACGGTCGGCAAGGACGCAGTAGAGTACGCCGTATTTCTTCGCCTCCTGCGTGAACTTCTTCAAGTCGCCGTTCTTGACGGTAAAGACTTTCAGCTCCTTGCCAGAGCGGAGCATATTTGTGAGCCTTGCCTTTCCCTTTGTTTTCTGTTCCTCTTTTAAAATGGAGTAGAGCAGGATTGCGATATTCTTCGCACCCACCCCCGTGATTCTGGCTGCGACCTCAAATCCCTCCAAGCTCATCCTCACGATTTGCTCTGCCGCTTCGCCGCCTGTGTTCATGCTTCATCAGCTCCTTTCCTTTCTGTTCTTTTTCGTCTGTCCGTATGGTCTGTAACTTTTCTTTAAGGGCATTGCTTCGGGCTTCGATTCCCTCACACAATCTGACCTCCTTTCGGATGATTTTCACCCTCCCCGTAATTTCCGAGATGCGAGCCTTGACCGCTTCTTTTTCTTCGCCGACTGCTTTGCGGCTCTGGGAGTAAAGCCCCTTACGCTGTTCGGTCAGCTCCTGCATCTCGGATTCCAGAGAGCCTTTATATGACAAAAGCTGCTCTGCCGTATCTATATGGTTATGGCAGAGCAGCCTTGTTTCTTTTGTGATGGCATCCATCTTCATCAAGTCGTCTTTCAGAAGATAGTGAAGCCGTGCATAATTCTGTTTTTTTCCTTTTGGCAGGATGCCGAGCCTGTAACAGTAATGGAGATACAGCCCACGCAAGCCGCCGATTTTCTTTGCGTCTTTTAATGTGCCTTTTACACTTATCACCTTGATGGGCTTGGTCGGCTCGGCGAATCGGGAGAACTTCACCGCATAGGAATTTTCTTTAATGCGTTCCGTTATCCTCTCGTTGGTGTAATCTTCTCCGAGCTTATAGAGCCGCTTCGGTCTTTCCCAACCTTTCCCGATAATCGTCCAGTATTTGCGGTTGGGGTCAAAGTTGACACGGTATCCCATTTCCCCTAACTGGCGGTCAAAGTCTTTCAGCGTGAATGATTTGCTGATGGCTTCGTCTACCGCCTGCCGTGCCACGGTGTCCCTTGTGGGTAAGCCCTGCTTCTCGGCTTGGTATAAAGCGTATGGTTTCTTCCTGTCGCTTGGGTGTTCGATGACCGATAAGGAATACTCACGGCACAATTCATCCGAACGCTGACGCAATAACCGCAGGTTCTTCTTGTTATCGTGATAGTGTTTTCCATCCACATAGGAAACAGAGTTTACGACAAAATGGTTATGCAGGCACTCCGTATTTAGATGGGTCGCAACAACGACTTGGAATCTGCCGCCCCACATCTTCTCGGCTAACTTCACGCCAACTTCATGTGCCTGCTCTGGCGTGACCTCGCCCGCCTTGAAGCTCTGGAATCCGTGGTAGCAGACAATCTCGCTTTCATCGTTCCATTGATGCTTGGCTATCACCATTTCATCCCGTGCCGTAGTCGGGTCGCAGTTGACGCCCGTGACAAAAAACTGTTTCTCGGTCTTGTCGCTGTTGGTGGCGTACTTCATCACATCGCCCATCGCCTGCAGGTCGGCTCTGCTGTATTTGGGGTTGGCGGTTTTTTCTGGATTCTCGGCGTAGTCGATTGGGTGGTCGAGCCTGCCTTTCACGTCCCAGATTTCGCAGACCGCCATCAGCCAGACATCTTCCTCGGAACAAGGTAGCTCCTGCTCACGTCCAGACGGAAGTCCCGCCAACGCTTCGCTTCGTCATAGAGCATCGGCGTGTCTACAAAATTTAAAGCGTTCGCCTTTGCCGCAAGCTGGTTGATGCGGTTGCCGATAGCCGACAACTCCCGCATGATTTTATAAAACTCTGGGTCTGGCTTCTCGCATAGGCGGTAGCCCATGACCATTGACTGGAGCAGGGCTTGTCTGGAGCGTCCCGACT
Organism: Clostridia bacterium; assembly: GCA_910575625.1. GTDB lineage: Bacteria > Bacillota > Clostridia > Lachnospirales > Lachnospiraceae > MGBC164599. The sequence continues at coordinate 17,147 of CAJTFD010000029.1, read as the reverse complement.
TTACTGCAAGGGAGCAGAGGTATTCAGCTTCTTCCTCGGTCAGTCGGAAAAGCACCTGCACGTTTCTTTTCCTCATCCACTTCCTCCTCTCTGCTTGAGAGCCTGTTAATCTGCAAAAGGCACATACACGCCACGCCGACCATGCCGCCGAGCGTCGTGCCGATGGCAAACGATAAAAACTCACTCATTCTTGGATTCCTTTCTGTGACATTATTCTTTTTAAGGGGTATTAGGGGCATCCCCTAACAAGCGAATTTGGTTAGCCAAATTCAGTGCTTGGTAAGACGTGTCTTTAATCTCCGCCCTCATACATACATTCTCCGCACACGGGGCAGAAGTACGGACAGTCTGAACAATCCTCATTCTCAAAGCCACCGCCCTCTCTCTCCATTTCTTCACATCCGTCCTCATTTTCATCCTTAATATCCGCTTCCCCGCAGACAAAATCCCCATCGGAAAACCTAACAAGGTCAGTATCAAACAGGATAATCTTCAACTTTTCCGCCGCCTGTTCTGGGCTGTCTGCATAGATGGAAACGGTCTTTTCAAAGTGACCTGTGAGCGTTACTTCATACTGTTTCAAGGGCAATTTCCTCTCTTTCTTTTTCAGTTTTTCTTCACCTTCTGGCTGTTTTTAGAAAAAATCATATTAGACAATCAACGGGCATCCCCCCTTTCACGGCTCTGTTTCTGCCTTGCAATCCCCAGATAGGACATTAAAAAATCGTTGAAGTCCTTGCCGACTGGCGGCGGTTCATCAACGATTCGATAGTCTTTCTGCAACAGTTCTTTTAAGGCGGCGGTACATAACCGACCTGCTTTATCCTTATCCAGATGCAGATAGATGGTATTGATTTGTGGGCTTGCTTTCAAAAAATTCGTGAGGGCAACTGGGATTTTGCTGTCTTTTATCTCTTTCTTTGGCTGATACACGCCCGACAGGGAGAGCAGGTTTTCCGCTTTGTAATCCCTGCCCTCACACTTTAAATAGGTGGCATAGGATAATAAATCAATGGCAGCTTCAAATAAATGCACGGTATCTGTCAGCTCTCTCGCCAGAAGCCGAAACGAATACCGCTTGTCACTGCCCGATGCGTCACGCTTAAAACTGCTGATTGTGCCACGGCAGGCGGCGTACTTAGGTGTCCCGTTTTCATCTTTTCCGATAAAAACAGCATTGTGGTAGTCGGCACTCTCGAAAATAATCCCCTCGGCGATGCACTCTTGGATAAGCTGATAATCAATGCCACGCCCGAAAAGATACTTCGCCACCCTGTCGCAATTTTTATTCTTCGGCGGCAGGAGCAGCACCTTTGGCTCATCTCTTTTCACGGCAGGGGACAGCGGTTTCCAGTCTGCCATCGTCTGCCCCGTGAGGATTTCCACGGCTTCCACAAAGCCATACTCCTTAACTTTCATCAGATAATCAAGGGCGGAATACCCGCCGAAGCCCCTCGACCACCAGTACCATTTGCCGTTGGAAATCTTTAGGCTGTCATGCTCGGCGGTACAATACACGTTCGTTGTGCCTTTGACTTTGACAAGATTGTTCGGCTCATAGGCTCTAAGATAGGAAAGCAAGTCTATCTGCCTTGCCCGCTCAAGCATGTCTGGGTCTATCTGCACATATGGTCTGCTACTTCTCATTCAAGAAAAAATCACCTCTCTTTCCCAGATAAAATCTTTTCCGTCTTAACCATATAGGACTTAAAATCAGCGATGGTCTGGCGTAAATCCTCCATGTGGGAATCATCCTTTTCAAGCCATTCCTCATAAATATCCTGCAAAAGATTCGGGGATTTCATAAGGGCTTTTGCCGCCTGCGGGGGATAATCTGCATCTGAAAAACACTCTGCAATATCACTCTTTAAGATGATTTGATATGCGGCATCGTAAATCTCCTGTGGGCTTTTGTTTAGAATATCCTCACGGAAATCGGCAAGCTCACGCTGTACCCTTTCAGCCAGTTTTTGATTAAGGGACTGTCTGTACTCTTGGTAATTCAATCACACACCTCCTTGAAAATAAAATAAGCCGAGGGATTTTCATTGTGAAAACCTCTCGGCTATGTAATAAAAATATTCAATAAATATCATGCTCTATCAACAAACTCTAACTTTATCTATGTTATTTTTCTTTTTGTTCTAACCACGAATCAAAAAGAATTTCCACTAAAATTAAACCAAAATAATAAAATTGATTTGCCAACTCAATTGAATGCTTTTTATAAATCATTTTATCTTCTACTCTATTCTTTCTACTAATAAACATTGAAAAATCATATTCTTTATGTGCTTTCGTGATATTATGAAAGCTATTAGAAGAAAGATGAACAAATCCAGAAATCTTTTTATATGAATCGTAAATCGGTTGATTCAAATACTTCCCCAATGATTCACATAAATATCTATCTGTCAAATTTTTATTATATTTATCTTTTATTCTATTAATTGGAACGTTATCATATAATACTGACCTACAAAAATCCCCACTATCTTTAACCAAAGTAGAAGCATAAGTTCGCAAAACGCAATCCATTTGGACTCTTGTTAATGTGGCTAATACCGTTACATTCTTTTCTTCCAATGCAAACAAAAAACTATTAATTAATTTAATAGATTTATCAATCGCCGACATAAAAAATAAATCTTCAACATATAAATCATGAATTTTCACAAGGTGTAAATTGGCAAGCTTGTCCAACGTATTAATTTTTTCTCTTATCTCGGATTCATTATCAATAAAGTTATATTCTATTTTATCCAAATCCATCCATCCTTTTTATAATATAATTTTCTCATTATATCATTCAAGAAATATGTTTATATCTCAACCCAATATTACTGTCACCTACATAAAATATCTGTAATCATAAATCGCTCCCTCATACTGTGATAATAACCAACCAATTCGTGCTATTTCATTCGAAGATTCAATAGTACAAGGTAACTTAGAGTACAATCCAAAACTATTCCAGTTCATTTTTGATAGTCCTAAAATTTCTGTTGCAATCTGTGCCAATGTCCCATTTCCATAATGCTTCACAATCTTAAGGGGTAATGGAATTGTTTTTCCTCCTTGTATATATCTATAATGTGGATTTCTAATTGATGGTGCAATTCCATGCGTAAATAAATACATCGTATTTCTATTTAATGGAAAACATAAACCTCTACGAACAGGAAATCCATCTATCTCTGTCACATATCTATTAAATTCAAAACATCTGATTTCGTCCGCATACGTTATTTCTAAAAGCTCAACATCCCGTATTCCAGAACTAGCCAGACTTTCAGTAATTCCTTTTATTTCTTCATTTTTAAATGGTGTCCTTTTATGAATAACAACTCTTTTAGGTAATTCAGTAAAGGATTTATAAAACAACTCTTTAATATTCAATCCAAGTCTAAACGCTTCATTTTCTGAAAGAAATGGATTCTTTTTTCGGTCAAAAGTGACCTCATCAATTTTTGAAAGTTTATATTTCATTCCTTGTCCATCCGAAGAGTATACATGACTACATCCTACAACAATACTTTCTCCATGTGTGCAATCATTTACACTATATCCAATTCCTGCGAATGCTGTATCCTTTTGCACGCCTGAAATAGTCCAAGGAACTCGACCAGATTTCACATATATTGCTAATGAAACAGCCCACATAATTTGACAGTACATATCACTCTCAATAGTTTTTTCTCGTATAAATTGAGTGGCTATATTTCTTTGAGCTGCATATGCTTTAACAAAGTCATGAAGGTCAAATTTCTCATCAGCTTCAGAATATCCAGTAAAAATTTCATATTCTTTAGGGATATATATAAGTGCCACATCTACTCCAGATGCATTCAACTGATCTAATTTCTGAGTTAAGATATTCCCTAATTCTATAGAATCCTGTTTAATTTTCATAGTATTTTTTAACTGAAAACTCTCCCACTTATTTTCAGTAGGGGTAGGAATATTTATTCCTGCTTTAAATGCTTGAGAGAAACCTGGGAACGGAATAACAAAATCAATATTATACTTCACACTTTGCTTACAATTTAATTGATTTAAAAAATTGTAAAATTGGTTCTCATAACCATTAGGGCATATAACTCCTAATGAAATAAATGGCTTCAACACCTTTTCATTTAACAAATAATCAAAAGGCGAATTATTTATCAGACCACGCATTGGATGAAAATCTGTGACCATTTGATTCTGTTGCGAATTAAAAAACATTAATTCTGGGTCATGACATTCAACTCCGTTAAATATAATTCTTTCTTTTGAGATTGTAGATGGTAACTTAACTTGCATTTTAGTACCATAATTAATCCCTACAATAGCAGTATTTCTTCTTATTTTGAAAACAAAACCCGTTGCACTATTTAATGGATATGAAAAATCTATACCCGATACTCCAAATAATTTATCTGCCCATTCCTTAATGTAAGTATGGATTTTATAGTTGGGTTTTCCCGAATTAATATTGAAACTAAACGCATCTGCCAATTGCTTTTTTTCATCATGTGTTAATTCTATATCTTTCTCTAACATAAATGTGGGGACTAATGTAACATAACTATATTTATTATCAAACAACAAAGAAAAGCTAACCCCTTTATAAACTGTTATTACCCTGCCTCCAATCTGTACCGTTATCTGCTTTTTTATATCCCATACTTTATTTTTGTGATACATGAACGAATGTTTTTGCCCTAATAACGCAGTTAAAGTTTTTAATAAAAGCTCTTTAAACTGACTTCTGAAAACAAGGGATTCTCTGGTAAATGGTGTCACTACAATTTCACTTTTCAACTTATTACCGCAAATTTTTTGAATTTGCTCTCTCGCTCCCCATGCATATAAGCAACCTTTATAAGGTACAGCCATAATATCGTTTTCAAAGAGCATTTTACAATACTCCCAAGGTTTTTCGTTATCATCATAAGCAATTTCTAACTGAAAACAATTCCTAGGAAATGCTATCGGAAAAATATTTGTATCTGCTATTTTATTTATCACATTATCACAAGAAGCAAAATCTTTTGTTGAAAGACTAACTTCTGAACCCAATTTCTGTTTTAACTTCTCTATATTTTGAATAAAACTCTCATCATCGCTCATACAATGTCGAGCCAAACTATACATAGTCTTATCAAAACCATCCGTAGAAACATAATAAGCTACACGTCCTACTTCATTTATATATTCAACTAATTCTTGAATCTCTTTATTAGGGTTGCTCCCATATCCACACCAAAATAATTTCCCTGTTCCCTTATTTTCATATGCACTTTTCAAAGCTTCCATTAATGATTTATCACGCCCGCTATATCCTAACACAATCAAATCATGATTAAATAACTCGTGGTTTATTGCACTGGAAAAGACTTCATTCTGAGTATCTAATTCTCCAGTTGTATTTTTTAACTCCCCATATTTATAATCTCCATGCAATGCAATACATAACAATTCACCTTTTACATCATTACGATATATCCGTTCTACTGATTCCAAGGTGATTTCTATTGGTGTTATACTATATTGATATGCACATTTTACCATAAGACCATCAAAATTTGTCGTCCATATACTTTTAAACAATTCCTTTTCCGCAAGCATAGACACTAAATGATAACCCAAACTTGGATTTTTCCCATCAACTAAATGCTGAAAATACTTCCTACGGTCATCAGGAATTGGATATGCATTCTCTGCATAAAATGAATATTCTTCATCAGAATTTAAAATCGGATATATTTTTTGAGCATCCAACCATTTTTGAATTGCAAATCGAACACTATCAAGTTTTACATTATGATAGTTCTCAACTAATGCTGGATTTTGAGATAAAAAAATCTCTTTTTTCCAATCCCAAATACAATCTATTGCTGATGGAATACCAGACTCTACTGAAGCACCTGCCCCTAACAATAATGCATGAGGAGTATCCATATTTTGTTTCATAGACCTTAAAAATTGGTCAAATCTAATAGTCTGCATTTTTTCATCTCCAATCAACAATATGATATTGATTATATCACATAGTCATAAATATTACCACCTCTCGACTATGTAAAAGACGGCATCAGCTTTCACGCCAACACCGCCTTTTCCTCGGTCAGTCCGCTATAAAATTCCTGCTTTTTTCAGATAGCCTACGCTGTCATAACAGCCACGGAAGTAAACCGACTGCATCTCCATATCCGTAAGTTTGTTCCTAAGCTCCATCACTTTAATCAGTGCGGCACATTCTTCCTCCGTCAGTTCCTCCGATGTTTCCATATCAAACACGCCTAAGACTTTCGGATATTTCTCATAAAGCCTCTCAATCTCGGCTCTCACGGCACGGTATTCCTCGTTTTCTCTGGACAGCTTTGCGATGACAGAACCGAGGTATTCATTAAAGATATTGCTGTGGGCGTCTACAAAAGTTTCAAATCTGAACGCATCAGACATTCTTCCTCACCTCCGATTTTTTCTTACCGTCACTTATTATACTGCCCAGAAATCCTCAATACAAATGTGCAAACTGGATTTTACCTCTCCCTGTCCGCACTTTTTTTCTCTGCCGGCTCATCGTTCTGCTCTGGCTCATCGTCAATAACAGAATTGTCTTTTTCATCCAGGTTCAGTTCGATATTGAGGGCATTCAGCCGTTCCGTCTTTTCTTTCAGCTCATTTTCAAAGGCAAAGGGCTTCTCAACCTCAACTTTTGCTGTTTCAAGCTGTGCAAGGGTTTCTGCCTTTCTGGTCTTGGCGGCTTCCAGTCGGGCAGGGAATTTGGCAATCTCATTCTCGATTCTGGTCAGATTGCCGAGGGCGTCCACGCCTAAATCTACCTTGTGTTTCCTCATTCCGCAGAGGTTTAAGCAGTAGTGGGCATTGACGGTATCATAGAAAACTTCCATCTGAAAGCCACGGTAGCTGCCGATTTTTATCGGCTGTGACAACGGATTTTCCTTACAGATGGCAAGGAGCATCTCGCCTGCATCCGCTTTTTCTTTGTAGGTCACGCCTTTTAAGGTCATGGGGCAGAACTTATCCTCACCCTGCGGCTTATGCTGGCTGGCAATCTCCACATCATTCCCATAGGCTGTAATGCGTTCCTCATAGTCTTTAATCTCCTGCGGGTAGTGCTTCAGTATCCTGTCCTCAAGGTCGTAATGCTCGGAAAGATAGCTCTGCTTCAAGACTTTCAGCTTCGTCACCTGCATATCCAAATCCATTTTTTCCTTGAAACGCTCATCTCCTGTGGCAAGCATTTTGACCTCTGCAAAAGAGAGGGCAACCTCGTCCACATCCTCAGCAGAACGGACGGGGCTTTTGCTCGTCATTATCTGGCTGATAAATTTCTGCTTCCCCTCCACTAACTGATAGAGGTACGCATCAAAGGTCTGTTCCGTTACATAACGGTAAACCTCCACTTCGGGAAACATATTTCCCTGCCGCTCAATCCTCCCCTGCCGCTGTTCCAAACATGACGGCTTCCACGGACAGTCGAGATTATGAATGGCAATCAGTCTGTCCTGCACATTTGTCCCTGCACCCATCTTCTGGGTAGAACCGAACAATATACGCACCTCGCCGCTCCTTACCTTTGCGAACAGCTCTTTTTTCTGTGCATCTGTGGATGCTTCGTGGATAAAACGCACCTGCTCCGCAGGGATTCCACGCTGTATCAGCTTCTCCCGCATATCATCGTAAACATTAAATGTTCCGTCATTTTTCGGTGTGCTGAGGTCGCAGAACAATAATTGTGCCGCCTTTGTGTCGGCGTGTTCCTCCCAGATGCGGTACATATTATCCACGCAGGCGTTGACTTTGCTGTTCGGGTCGTCTGGCAGCATCGGGTCAATCAGCCTCTGGTCAAGAGCAAGCTGCCGCCCATCGTTTGTCACTTTGAGCATATTATCTGTTTGTGGTTTTACCAGTCTTGCACGGATTTTCTCTGCCCGTTTTGCAAGCCCCGCTACCATTTCCGTCTGGATTTCGCTCGGCTTGGTCTTGATATTGTGGTAATTGACCTTTGGCACGGGGAGTTTCAGCATATCGGCGGTCTGGATGTCCGCAACCTCACGGAACATCTGCATAAGCTCTGGCAGGTTATAAAATTTCGCAAACCTCGTCTTGGCTCGGTAGTTCGTACCCTCTGGGGAAAGCTCCAGAGCCGTGACCGTTTCGCCAAACGTGGACGCCCAACTGTCAAAATGCTGCAACCCGTTCCTCGCAAGTGTGTCATACTGCAAATACCTCTGCACGGAATACATCTCGACCATCGAGTTTGAGATAGGCGTTCCCGTTGCAAATATTACGCCACGGTTGCCCGTGATTTCGTCCAGATAGCGGCATTTCATAAACAAATCGCTTGACTTCTGTGCTTCGGTCTGGGCGATGCCGCCCACGTTCCGCATCTTGGTGTAAAGGTAAAGGTTCTTGTAAAAATGGCTCTCATCTATAAAGAGCCTGTCTATGCCAAGTTCCTCGAAGTTTATCACGCTGTCTTTCCGTTTGGTGTCATTGAGTTTGTCGAGCTTCGCCTTGATTGCTTTCCTTGTTTTCATGAGCTGCTTGACCGTGAACTGCTCCCCGTGGGATGCCTGCACATCGTCAATGCCACGCTCTATATCGTCAAGTTGACGCATGAGCTGTTCCCTCTGGCGTTCCTCGCTGATGGGGATTTTCTCAAACTGCGAGTGTCCGATAATCACCGCATCATAAGCCCCCGTCGCAATCCTGCCGCAGAATTTTTTACGGTTTCCCGTTTCAAAATCCCGTCTGGTCGTCACAAGGATATTCGCACTCGGATAGAGCCGCAGGTACTCCGACGCCCACTGACCGACAAGATGGTTCGGCACGACAAACATGGATTTCTGGCATAGCCCTAACCGCTTGCTCTCCTGTGCGGCGGCGACCATTTCAAAGGTCTTGCCCGCCCCTACTTTATGGGCAAGGAGCGTGTTGCCACCGTAAAGGATATGGGCGATGGCGTTCACTTGGTGCGGTCTTAGCTTAATCTCTGGGCTGATGCCGCCAAACGTGATATGGCTTCCGTCATACTCACGGGGTCTTATGCTGTTAAACGTGTCATTGTAATAGCGTACAAGCCTGTTCCTCCGCTCTGGGTCTTTCCAAATCCAGTCCCCAAACGCCTGCTTTATCACCTCCTGCTTTGCCTGTGCCGCCGTGGTTTCCTTATGGTTTAATACCGCTTTTTTATTGTTGTGTTCGTCATAAATATAATCAAAGATACGGGTGTCCCTTAAATTTAAGGTATCCTCCATAATGCGGTAGGCACTTGCCCGCTTCGTGCCGTAAGTGCTGTCCGCCTTGACATTCCCCACGTCGGAACTCTTATTCTTGATAAACCAGTCGCCGTTATATGCCGTGTAGCGTACTTTCAGCTTGCCCTCCGCATAGCTTGACGGCGTTAAAAGCTCCATCATAAACTGCTGTATATCCTCCTGCGGTATCCACGTCGTACCCAGACGGACGGAGATTTCACTTGCGGGCAAATCCTTTGGGATGACTTTTTCCAGAGCCGCCACGTTGACTGCAAGCTCTGGGTCTGCCTTTGCCGCTATCTTTGCAATTTTCAGTTTCTCCCGCACATTGCCCGATAAATACTCGTCTGCTGTCACATACCTTGCAGGCTCGGAAGATGGCACTTTGAAGATAACGCCCTGCAAATCATTTATGATTTCCTCCTGCGTCCTGCCTGTGAGCCGTGCCATATAGGGTAAATCGACACGGGCTTTTTCCCCGATGGAGAGGGCAAGTGCTTCACTGGCGGTTTCCACAAAGGTCACTTCACGGTGGGGCTTTATCGTCCTCTTTGAGAACATATCCGCCTTTCTTTTAAATTTCCCCTCATCGTCAAGCACTTCCAAAGAGCATAACAGGAAATAGCTTTCGTCTGCCGCAAAAGCAAGGTAGTTCCCCCTGCAGTTAATCAGACCGTACTTTTTTGTAAACGCATCATAGAAACGGTTCAGATTTTTCTGTTCGGTCTGTATCATTTCCTCTGGGTAATCGTCGCTCTGGTACTGGATGAGCTTTCTCACGCAATCACGGATTTCCAATAACCCCTTAATGCGGTTTTCTGCGGTCATGGATACCTTTGCAGGGGTCATGGTGTTATTCTCTCGGAAGTAAACCCTGCCATCCACAAGGGCAAAAGAGAAGTTCCGCACGTTCGGGTCGGCAGGGATGGATTTGTCCTGCTCATCAGAGATTCGGTCAATCTCATTTTCAATCTCTGGGATTTCGCCGTCTATCCGCTGCATGGCTTCATGGAGAAGCCCCGCAAGCGGCATATCGGGATAGGCTTTGCAGGCACTGTCCATGCCGAACCTTGTGCTTTCCATCTTCATCTTGCCTAAAATCATTTCTGGGCGGGATACAAAATAGCTGTTCATCGTGACGCCGTTTTCATCTGTGTCAAGGTGTACCCACTCTGGCTCAATGCCAATGATACTGTCACGCTTTTGCAGGATAAGGATGTCACTCGTGACCTCCGTGCCTGCGTTTGCCCGAAATGTGTTGTCGGGAAGCCTTACCGCACCTAAAAGCTCGGCTCTCTGTGCGATATACTTCCGCACCTCTGGGCTTGCCTTGTCCATCGTGCCCTTAGAAGTGATGAACATCACAACGCCGCCTGCCCGCACTTTATCCAAAGCCTTTGCGATAAAATAGTCGTGGATTAAAAATTTCTGGGCGTTGTAGCGGCTGTCGTTGACCTTAAACTCCCCGAACGGGATATTGCCAAGCGCCACGTCAAAGTGGCTGTCTGGGAGCTTCGTGTCCTCAAACCCCTCAATAGCGATACTGGCTTTCTGGTAGAGCTGCTTCGCAATCCTGCCCGATATGGGGTCAATCTCAATGCCGTGCAGCTTTGATTTCTCCATGCTGTCGGGTAACAATCCTAAGAAATTCCCTGTGCCGCAGGACGGCTCCAAGATGTTCCCCTGCGAGAATCCCAGACGGTCAAGTGCTTCATATATCGCTTTAATAACAACGGGCGGCGTATAAAAAGCGGTCAGCGTGGATTCCATAGCGGCACGGTATTCCTCGTCGGAAAGCTCCGCTTTCAGTTCCTTGTATTCGTTTGCCCATGCCACATTTTTTTCATCAAACGCCATAGACAGACCGCCCCATCCCACATACTTTGCAAGGGCTTCCTGTTCTTCGGGCGTGGCAAGGCGGTTTTCTATCTGAAGGTCGTGGAGCAGACGGATTGCTGCCATATTGTTTCGGAACTTCTCTTTTGCACCGCCAACGCCTAACGCATCATCGGTAATATGATAATTGTGGCGGTCGGCAGAAACAGCAGGAGAAGTCGGATTTGCCGTTTTGGGAACTTCTGCTTTTTCTTCGGGTGGTAATTCTTCCTGTGCCTGCTCCAAGAGCCTGCGGACATAGCCGATTTTCTCCACACGGTTTATCGGGAAGCCTGTGCTGTTCTGGAAAGTAATGTCACGCATGGAAACATCGCCGCTGATTTTACCGACGCTTTCTATTACATAACGGCGGTTGTCAATCACAAGCTCTTTGCCGATGAGGTCAGAATTATCCTGTGCAGGCAGAAGCCCTCTGTCTTGGCTCTGCGTAGGCTCGACCGCCTTTTCCGCTTTCGGGCGGTGGGAGTACAGAGCTTTTTCCGCTTCATCAAATGTGTCAAAGCCGCCTGCTGTCGTATTGGCAGTATCCCTTTGCTCATCATATCCGTATCGGTTGTAATATTTGCCGTTAGGATACTGCATGATAACGACGGCTTCATCACCAGACAAGTATCTTGCTATGATAGGGCTTGCCGCTTCCTTATCCGCAGCGGTTTTTCTGACCTTTAAAAGTCCTGCTTCGGCATCTTCCTTGGTTGGATAGGTCAGTACCATACCGTCCCCGTTGATATAATAATAATCCCCACGGCTGTTGTCCCAGATGGCAAAAGCATCTTCGGGGTCTGGAAAAGCATCGGAAGTCATTGTAACCTCAAACCGTTCTTGTAGCGGCTCGGTTTCCTGTTCCTTAGCAGACATTTCATCAATGGCAGGCTGTTCCTCTTTATTTTCTATTTCTTCGGTCTGTTCCTTATCCCCACCTTTCCTGTTCCAGTCGGATTCGGTAGCCAAAATCTTAGCAAGGAGCTTTTCATCTTCTAGCGTCAGCTCGGTATGCTGCTCCAAGAACGGGATAAACACATCCTGCCCGAAACGCAGGGTTTCCATATGCTCTCTATAATAATCCTCGCCCTGCCGTTTCCATTCTGGGATAAACGGACAATCGGGGGAGAGGGAGTATTCATAAAAGTTCTTGATATGGGCAATCAAATCGCCCTCGCCGTCCCCGATGTCAAACCGCCCCTCGTAATTAAATTCTTCCCCGCCGATAACTGCATGGATTTCAAAGTCGGTCTTTTTATACCAGCCGACACCCTTACTTTCATCCAGTCTTTCATAATGCTGTTTTTCATCCAAAACGCCAAGCAGCCTGTTCCCAAGTGCAAAGCTAAGCTCCGTAAATCGGTCGTTCAGTTCCCTGTCATAAAAGGCGGGATGCTCGGAGAACCCGATGGAAAACGTGATGCTGTCGGGCTTTTCCTCGGCAAGCGTTTCCGTTTTCTGGCTTTCGGTAATGACTGTTTTCAGATGGTCGTTAGCAGGGTTTTCCTTTAACTTTTCCTCAAAATCAACCCTGCTGAACTCTTTTCCGAACAATGGGAAATCCGCATTACGCAAAGACACGGCATTTTCATCAAAGGCTATGACCTCATATTTATCCGCACCGATATATACCACATCGCCCTCGTGATAGAGATAGTGGAGAGGGTACAGCTCCGTAAGCTCCTGCGAAAAACGCCACGCATTGCTTCGGCTGTAAACGCTTGTAGTCTTTTTCTGCACTAAAGCCAAAAAATCAAGCATTTCCTGCACGTTATCTGGATGCTGCAATGCCTGCTCCATAAGGTCGGCAGGCATATCCGCAAAATCCTTGCAACCAATCACGCCCAACAAATCTTTCTCATATCCGTCCAAATCTCGGATAAAATCAGAGAGCCGCAGGGCGAGCGTATCCCTCTTGTCGGCAGGCGGCAGCTCCCTTTTTTCTTCGATAAACCGCTGCCTTTTTAGCTTCCTCTGGGTGTCGATTTCATACTGCGGGGCAGATATGCTTTCCAGATAATCGGCATAATGGTCTTTCTCTTTGGGGTTGAGATAGCGGTTATCCCTAATCAGCTCTCGCAGGCGTTTTTCTATTTTCGCCCAACTAAGCACAAGGCTGTGTTCTGTGGAAATGCCGCCACGGTCAATGGAAATGCCTTTACTGTCATGCCATGCATAACCTTTTGTCCCGTCTGAAAAAGTAACGGGAGTGCCGCCGCTGACGCCATATTCTTTTTTCAGAAATTCAATATTTCCCTTTTTATCTTCCCGCTTCTGGAACTGATGGTAGATGCGGTATTTACCATCCGCATAGCTGCTTCCTTTTACAAGGACGGCATCAATATCCTCCTGTGAAACGGCAAAAGCAGAGGATTTTTCGTCCTCTGCTTCAGCTATCATTTCAATCTGTTCGTCTACGGTCGGGAGATTTGCAGCAACTTCTTCCTCGTTGGCAATGCTGCCCTCGGCAGGTTCTGGCACTGCCGTTTGTGCCATAGCTGTTTTTTCTTCCTGCACACCGTCGTCCGATTGCGGCTCTGGCTCTGGTTTTTCTAATTGTAAATCAGTTCTTCCAGTATCACTTCTTCCGCTTGGCTGCGGATGGCGTTCATCGCCTGCACCCACTGCATCGGTGCTTTCTCTTTCAGTTCCTCCGTCACGCCCTGCTCTTTGGCGAGCTGCTTCGTCAGAAGCTCTAACCTCTGTAATGCCGTCTGCTCGGTCTGGTGCAGGTGTGTGTTCAGCCTGCCCGACGTCAGCAGGTTGAGGTAAGCCACCCTCTTGTGCTGCTCCAGATAATCCCTGTGCATCAAAGCGTACCTGCCAAGCGGAAGCTCTGGCTCTGTCGGTAATGTTAGGTCGGGAATAAGATAATCCGCCTGTTTCGTGTAAGTGATTTCGCTCATTGTATTCGCTCCTTTCGGGTTGTTTCCTGCCCTTATCATACTGGCTTATAGTGTCCCTTGCAAATGTGCGGTTCTGACCTCTAGCTTCGATTTGCACATTTCGGACTGCCGCAGAGATTTCCCGCAACGCCATCTCGGAGATGTCGCTTGTGGCGATGCCGATGGCGTTCAAGGTGGCAGGCGTGTTGAAATTTGTGATGTCAGCAAAATCCTCACGCTCAAAATTGCCGTCCGCATCCAGCCCGCAGCGGCTCAACAGCATATAGGCTACGCTGTTCGCCGCCAGACGCTTGTAAATCACTTCTATATTGAAGTCGTCCAGTTCCTCTAAAAAGCTGTCTTTCGTACAGTCCTTAAGCTGTGAAAGGTAATCGGGCAGGTTATCCTCCACGGCGTTCTCCGCCGTCTGCATTAAGAAATCAGCAAGGTCGCCGCCCTCCGTGCCGCCGAACCTGTCCGCAAGCCGTTCCATGACGGGCTGCTCGTACTGCTTATCCATCTGCCATATCGGGACGGGTCGGCTGCCATAATAGCCCTCATGGGTGTCGGAAACGTCAAAATAATATTTCAGCGTGTTCCTGCGTCCTTTCGGGTCAAAGACCGCAATGCCCCTGCTGTCCTTATTTACCCACCTCTTAAAGAGCCTGTTCCAAGTGCCAATCTCGGCAACGGCGGTGGCGTCTGGGCGTTGGGCATAGATTAAGAGCTGCTCGTCAAAGCGGCACTTGTAGTTGCGGCAGGCAGAAGATAAAAAGCCCTGCCAAGCCTGCGGGTTTCTCGTGACGTCCCTCCCTGTGCGGCGGTACAGCTCTGTGATAAGCTGGTACTTTGCAGCCATAGGCTCACACCTCCTTATCGTTCCAAATCTTTGTTTTTCTGCTTCTTATCGTATTCCCCGCACCGTTTGGCGATTTCGGAATACATCTTTTCCCGCATCTCACGCTCATAGGCTCGGTATTCCTTTGCCTTTTCCGTGGGCTTATACCAGACGGTTTTCTGGTCAGCTTCGTCCAAGCCCTCATAACGTTCGTCAATCTGGTCAATAAACCTCTGATAGATGGCATGGGCGGCAGGGGTATCCTTTGCGTATCGGTAGCGGTCAAGGCTTTTATGCGAGCCACGAAGCTCGGCATACTCATAGAGCATACGGATAACCTCACGGTCAAGCCCTTTCTGCCCCTCGGCGGCATAGATTTCCGACAAGCCCTTGCACCTCCATGAATGGTAGGGAGAGGTGTCATTGGAGCTGTGGGAAGATACATACACGCCGTCTTTCTTTACCGTAATGCGGTTGATAAGCTCGGTACTCAATCCCTATCACCGCCCGATAAAACAATCTGTTCCATAAAATATCAATCCTCCTGTTGTCCATGCCCCGCCTTTAGGCAGGGGCATAGCTGATTTTGTTTTGTTCCATCCTCCTTGCAAACTCCCGAACGGCGTACCTTACGCCGTCAATCTCTGCATGGGTTTCATCTAAATAATGGCAGACGGCAAAATAATCCTCCCCGTTCCCATAAAGCATACGGATAATGCCGCCATCGGGGACAGAGAAAAACATCCTGCCTACACTGTCCGTCATGCAGATTTTTTGTCCTCCGCTCATTCCGTGCCACCTCCCAGAAATGAGATGACCTTGTTTCCTTTGATGCTCTTTTGCAGCTCGTTGATGAGCGTGATGTCCGCAACCGTGATTCCCTGCATGGAGAGAATATCATCCATTGTCATGGCGGCAATCGCCTTTTCATCGGTAAAGCCTGCCTCAAAGACCTTATTTAAAACTCTGACCGCTTTTGGGTTTACAGCCATTTTAAATCCCTCCTATCGCTCATACTCTTTCTTTTTCGGGGCTTTCGCCGCCTGCACATCTTCTGGCTTCGGCTCATAGGTGTGTCCGTTCCTCTCCATACGCTCTGCAAACTCGCAGATGTGGTAAAGGTTGCTGCCCACCTCGGTATGGTACTCGTCAATATAACGGCAGGTCTTTTCTGCTTTTTCTCCCCAACTGTAAGTGATGATGATTTTCCCTCCATCGGGAATACGGAACTTCTCTTTGTAATGTGGGTCAATAAAACGTATGCCCTGTTCTGCTCTGGAAATATGCTTATCAAGCCATTCTTTCACATAGCAGTAACAGTAAAAATTATAATCACCTTTGGTCGGGTTGCATCGGAGCAGGAAAGCGTGTTTCTCCGTATCCACACGGAAGCCGTACTCCGCACAATAATTACCCTTAAAAGCACTTTCGGGATTCTTCCCCGCAAACGCCGCCATATCATAGCGGTTGTGGAGAATCCCTTTATCTTCACGCAGGGCGTTTATCACATCATCAAGCTCCGACTTAAATTCATCCGTTTTCCACTGCTCCCTTGTATCAAACCAAGCGGTATAGAAACCATATCCAGAAGCGGCAAAATCCCCCCGCAGATGCCCGATGCACCCTGTCTGCCCCTCAAGCTGCATACTCTGGGCGTAGGTGTATTTCTGTTCGGGCTGCGTCAAAGCTCGTATCTCCATCAGCGTCCCTCCCTGCTCTTTGATTTTTTCGCCTTTTCCTGTTCCTTGATTTTAGAAAAGGCTTCCTTTGCCCAATCGGGCATTTTTTCTGGTTTGATTTCGCCAAGCACATCATATCTTTCCCATCTGGCGTGTTTGCCGTCTGCAAGGTTCGTGCCAAACACCGCCTGCCCCCTGCCGCCCCTTGCACCGTGTCCGCCGTCCACCAACACAAGCTGATAGGCGGAATGCCTGTACTCATAGCGGTTGACTTCGGCATTGATAACAATGACCTTTCCCACAATGCTGTCATTTTTATTGTCTGGGATGCAGTCGTCTATGGTAAACGGCGTCATGTCGAACTTGAATTGTTCCTGCTCGGCTCTCACAAGCCCTATCTGTTCCTGCACCCTGTCCGTAAAAATCTGCATGGCTTCCAGATAGTCATCTGAGCCGACCGCATCCGTCACCCATTCTGCGGACAGGGGATTGTCATAAGTGCAGTAGCAGACTAAAAAAGGATATTCCTCTTTCAAATCCACACCGAACACGACTTCCTTTTTACCGATATGGATGCTCTGTATAACCTCAT
>CAJTFD010000028.1 GCA_910575625.1 Clostridia bacterium | reverse complement strand
CGTTCCAGTTGTGGATACGAAGTTCCTCCGGCATTGTACAGATCCACGATCTGCTGCTTGAATTCCGGGGTGTAGGATTTTTGGTTTTTCGCCATGCTGAACATCTCCTTTGCTCTTTCACTTGATAGTATAGATTGTTCAACTTTTCCTGTCCACACTTATATACTAACACCACCTGCACACCCTTTTCCAAACGGTCTTCCAATGTTGTCGTACATTGTCCCTCCAAAGGGAGTGTGATATTGCGGCTTTCAAAAACCTCATTCACTACGTTCAGAAACGGAAGAACCCTGCCGATCCCAAGGTAATCTACCGCCTGATACACCATTTCCTTCACAGCAACAGCGGCAGATCCAGCATCCAATGCCCTCTGTAGCACAATACGGTATTCTTCCACTCCCTGACAGCCAATCAGCGCCGCCAAAACCGCCATATACCTGGTATCGTCGTCTAACTGCTGTCCTTCTTCATTTGGAACCTCCTGAAATGCAAAATGCTCAAAACGCTCCATAAATTCCGGATCTGTTACATACAAATTCATTTCTATTTCTCCATTCAGATTTTTAGTTTCCAGCAGAACTTATATAGCATTGTTCTGTCATACTATTTTATTTGTTTCTTCGCCCATTTTGCCACGCTCTCAGAAGAAGCATCCGTCAAATCTTTTCCTTTCATTACTTTTGCGCCTTTTGCCGCCGCTTTAATGCCCTTCCTGCTGCCGAAAATCCCGCTTCCCCCACTGGTACAGAATGGAACAATCTTCTTTCCTTTCAGATTATAAGATTCTAAAAATGTACGGATGATCATTGGTTCTTTTCCCCACCAGATTGGATAACCGATAAAAATCACATCATATTTGCGGATATTTTTTATCTTTCCCTTTACTTTCGGCCTGCTGCTTTCATTTTTTTGTTCCCTGTTGGCCCGGCAGTTATCATTACTGTAATCTAAATCCGCATCTGTATAACGTTTTGCCGCTTTAATCTGATACAGTTTGCCGCCTGTCGCTTTTTCGATTTTCTTTGCAGCGCTTTTCGTCGTCCCCGTTGCTGAAAAATATACAACCAAAACTTTTTTTGACTTTTCTTTCCCTGCTGCCTTTACATTGGAAGTTGGGAGTAAAAGCCCCAAAGCCAACGCAAAAACCAATGCGAAACTAATACAAAATCTACATCTTCTCTTCATTCTGATCTTCCTCCATATTCTCATTATCTTTTCTCGTCCAACAGCAGAACCCCCTGCTCTGGATTTTTGTTAATTGCGCCCACAATCGGATGGGGCACATAAAGTTCCTCCAGATATGTCACGTCTTTTTCCTCTAAATGAACATCCAATGCACAGGCAGCGTCGTCAAAATACTGCGGCTTTGTAGCCCCGATAATTGGCGAGGCCACGCCTTTCGCCCAGTGCCATGCAAGTGCAATCTGCGACATCTTGCATCCATACTTTTCTGCCATCTCACTGACCCTTTTTACAATCTGCATATCCTGATGCTCCATACGGTCATATTTCCCTTTTGCAACCCTGTCCGTTTGTCCACGGGGAGAATCCGACTGCCATGCAGACCTTGCCAGATGGCCTGCCGCAAGTGGGCTGTACGGCATCAGGGAAACTCCCATCTGCCTGCAGATAGGAATGAGTTCCCTCTCATCCTCACGGTACAAAAGATTATAATGGTTTTCCATTGCAGAAAACGGCGTCCATCCATGTTCCGTTGCAGCAAGCTGCATATTATGGAACTGATAGCCATACATGGCGGAAGCTCCAAGGGCACGGACTTTTCCCATCTTTACTAGATCATGGAGGGCTTCCATTGTTTCTTCCATCGGCGTATCGTAATCAAACCGATGAATGATATATAAATCCAGATAATCTGTGCCAAGGCGGCGAAGCGTGCCGTCAATCTCCCTTAAAATTGCTTTTCTGGAAAGCCTCCCTTCATTAAAATATACTTTAGAAGCCAAAACAATCTGATCCCTTGCAATCACACCCTTTAATGCACGTCCCAGGTATTCTTCACTCGTCCCGGCCGAATAACCGTTTGCAGTGTCAAAAAAATTGATTCCAAGGTTCAGTGCATGTCGGATCACCTCCCCGCTTTTTTCTTCATCCAGAGTCCAGTCATGCATTGTCCCTGCTTTGCCAAAACTCATGCAGCCGACACAGAGTTTTGAGATTGTAATATCTGTTTTTCCTAATTTTGTGTATTCCATCTTCCACTCCTTATGTTCATTCATTCTGCCATTATGGAACCAATTCCATTGTAACTTCCGCATACTCGTCAAACTGCTCCAAATATTGGGCTCCTGACTCAATGCTTCCCAATGGCACAAGCTGCGGGGAGTTCCTAAAATCCTGATAAAAGAACGCAAGGTTCCCCCACGGCGCATAATATGCCAAATCCCCCGCCTTTGGCGTACACTCATCCGGCGCGCCGGCAGTGTCCAGTGAAGATTCCAGATAATGGATTTTCTCTGTCCCATTAAAATCCTCAAACTTCATGGTAAGCGGAAGTCTGCCAAGCAAATCTTCTGCCGCTGGATTGTTTTCCATCTTTACTACAATTTCTCCGCCATCCAGAACTATTCTTATTTTTTTGTCATTCTTTTCAGCCATTTCTCGCCCTCCCTTCTGTTTAAGATCAATATTAAGTCCGGCAATCCATTCCTGAATTTCTGGCTGAGCCGACTTAATGTCATCCATGTAAACTCCGATCGGTTCCATGATCGTCGCAGGGACAAGCGCCTCTTCCAGATCATCAATGCAGCTTGCAAGCCCACCTGTTCCATGTGTAACAAACGGAATCACCATTTTACCTGACCAGTCATATTCTTCCACAAAAGAATGAACAGCCATCGGTACCGTATACCACCAGTTCGGAAATCCCAAAAACACAATATCATAGGAATCCATATTTTCCACCCGGCTTTTTAATGGCGGCCTAGCGTCTTCTGCCTTTTCATCGGCTGCCCTGTCAAGACATTCATCATAATCACTGGAATATGGTTCTGTTACCTGAATGGAAAACAGATCTCCTCCAACCTCATCCTGGATCCAGCCTGCCAGAACACATGCAAACGCCACTGACAATATCATAAGCATTGCTATCATCCGTTTTACCATAAATGCCATCTCTCTTTCATACTTTTCTTATAAACTTGTTACCACAGGATTTTCCAGATAATGATAGACACGTCTGACTTCGCCTATATCTGTCGGATCAAACATCTGCGGCCTTCCAAGATCAAGCGAAGCAATCTGCAGCATTTCATCCGCAGACAGTTCAAAGTCCCATATGTCAAGATTTTCCTTCATACGGTTCATATGCACAGATTTTGGAATGATAACCGTGTTCCGTTGTATATTCCAACGCAGGATAACCTGTGCCGTTGTCCTTCCATGCATCCTTCCAATATTTTCCAAAACCGGATTGCTGAACATTCCATTCAACCCTTCGGCAAAAGGCGCCCATGCTTCCGCCTGAATTCCATATTCTTCCATTATCTTTATATCTTCCTGACGCTGGTAAAATGGATGGATCTCCATCTGGTTGACTGCCGGAATGACATTCACATTCATGCAAAAGTCAACAACACGGTCCGGCAGAAAATTACTGATACCAATCGCACGGATTCTTTCTTCCTTATATAGTTCCTCCATTGCTTTCCATGAACCATAATAATCGTTAAACGGCATATGGATTAAATATAAATCCAAATAATCTGTCCCCAACTTTTTACAGGAATCCTCAAATGCTTTCTTTGTGTTTTCATACCCCATTTCCTGAATGTAAGCCTTTGACGTAATAAATAAATCCTGCCGGCTAACGCCGCTTTTTTTGACTGCCAATCCGACTGCTTCTTCATTCTTATAACTGCTCGCTGTATCAAGCAGCCTGCTCACATACCTTCAAGTCTGTCATCTGGAATACCCCAAACCCTTCCTGAGGTATTTCTACACCATTATTTAACCGAATTGTTCTCATGTCCCATATTCCTCCAATTTCTAAAAAGCTATCCACCTTTTCTGTTCTGAAACCCATTGATATCCATGCCATTTTTATAGACAGCTTTTACTGATCGTAATCTTTCCAGATAACTTGGAAATATATTCTTCTCCAGAAATGACTGTCCCCAATTCATATAAATCCGATGATGATTCCGCCGATTGATAGAACATAACCACATCGCCCCATGGCTCATAGTAGGATAAGGAACCTTTTTTTCCTTCCGACTTTGGCGTACCGCCCGTTTTTAATTCTTTTGGCGGATAAAAAATCTTTTCGTTATCACTGTAGTTCTCTACCTCCAATGTTAATGGCAATTGGGCATACAGCTCTTTTGCAGCCTGGCTGTTATTTAATTGATAAGTAACAGTATATTTGCCGGATTTTACAGTAATCTTAGAGCCTTTTGCTGTATTCGTTTTTTTCTTCCCTGTCACAGTAATATGGCAAGTCAGTTTCTTGTTTCCCACCTTCGCCTGCAATTTTGCTTTTCCGGCATTTTTTCCTGTAATCTTTACACTTTTCTTCCCGCCTTTGATCGAAATATTCTTTTTACCGGACAGAATTTTCCACGAAACTTTTTTTCCTGTATTTTTAACTTTTATCGTTGTGCTTTCTCCTGTTTCTAATGTAATTTTTGACTGGCTGAGACTGGTTTTTGCCGCTGCCTGGACGGATGTGCCTGCAAACAGGAATACAGCCATTAAAACAGCCAGACTTATTGCCAATACCTTATTATGCATATGTTTCATACGTTTGCTCCTTTTCATTACTGCCAAACCGCCATTTCTATCCTGCCGACCGGATTTTATACCTCAAATAGTCCAACTGGTTGATCTGGGTTTCTTTAAAATGAATTTCATCTAACACTTCTCTTCTTTTTTTATTCAGCATGGAAAGCCTATTCTTTTCTGTCAATTCTCCTTTTTGCAAGAGATACATATATTCTTTTACCTCTTCGGTTTCAAATCCAATGCCATGCAGAGTCATGATCATGCTCAGCTGTCCTATATCCTGATCGTCATATTCCTGTTTATCCAACGCCTTTTCTATGGTATTGTGCAGTCCCCATTTTTCATATTCTTTTAGAACATCCATCGGGATGCGGTAACGCTCACTTATTTCCTGCATTGTCATATTCCTGCCTCCTTCCCTATATGGTAGAATATTTTTTTTGCAGTGTAAAATACTTATATTGAATAATTAGAAATGCCCAAAAAGCATAAAAGTTTATATTTCACGTACAATCTCCCTTAATGGCAGTATCATTGACGGCGCAACAGATAGTTCATCTATCCCCATATCTATAAACCTTTTCGTAAGTTTTGGGTCTGCTCCCAATTCTCCGCATATTCCAGCCCATTTTCCTGCGATATGGGCATTATCCACTACCATCTGAATCATTTTGAGGATTGCTCTATGATGCGGATTATAAAAGTCATCCAGTCTCTCATTTTGTCTGTCAACTGCAAGTGTATATTGGGTGAGGTCATTGGTTCCGATACTAAAAAAATCCACCATTTCTGCCAGCTCATCACTAATCATTACGGCTGCTGGGGTTTCGATCATAATGCCCTGTTCCGGAACCTTATATGGAATTCCATTCGTATCAAGTTCCTCTTTTACACGCTCCACAATTTCATATATTTTTGTCACTTCATCTACAGAAGTAATCATTGGGTACATAACAGAAAGATTCCCGTATACAGCAGCGCGCAAAAGCGCACGGAGCTGTGTGCAGAATATTTCCTGCTCTTTCAGGCAGATTCTGATAGCACGGTATCCCATTGCAGGATTATCTTCTTTGCCAAGGTCAAAATAATCGGCCTGTTTATCTGCGCCAATATCCAATGTGCGGATAATGACCTTCTTTCCAGCCATTGTCTGAACTACCTGCCGATATGCCTGAAACTGTTCTTCCTCGGACGGATAATCATCCCTCCCAAGATATAGGAATTCACTTCGGAATAAGCCGATGCCGCCTGCATCATTTTCCAAAGCATAACCGACATCACTGACACTTCCAATATTGGCATATATATTTATCGTCCGCCCATCCTTCGTTCTATTTTCTTTGCCTTTCAGTTCCTGCAAAAGTTTTATTTTATCCTGCTCTTTCTGAATCCGTTCTCTTGCAGCCATACCTATTTCTTCGGACGGCTCAAATACCGCCTCCCCACGAAATCCATCCACCATAACTGTCATGCCGGAACGAATCTCATTCAGATTTACCGGAACGCCAATTAATGCCGGAATATTCATCATCCTTGCCAGAATAGATGTGTGGGAATTTGCAGAACCGTGTACTGTCACAAAAGCCAGTATTTTTTCTTTGTCCATCTGTACCGTTTCGCTTGGCGTTAAATCATCTGCTACAATAACAGACGGTTCCATAGATGCAAAATCAATTTCTTTTTCTCCGGAAAGGTTTCTTATTAAACGGTTAGAAATATCTTTCACATCCGCCGCCCTTGCCTTCATATAATCGTCATCCATACCCGCAAATATAGCTGCAAAATTATCTTCTATCATAGCTACGGCAAACTTGGAGTTTACCATTTCCGTGCAGATCATGCTATGGATGGCATCCAGATAATCATCATCCTCAAGCATCATCTGGTGTACCTCAAAAATAGCGGCGCTGGACTCCCCCACTTCCTTTTTCGCTTTTTCATACAGTTTCTGCAACTGTTGTGACGCTTCCTTTCCGGCTTTTTTAAGTCTGGCAATTTCAGTTTCTGTATTTGCAATACGAATCCGTTTTACCGGCTGGTCCTCTTTTCTCAACACTGCAGCCGGGCCCATTGCTATCCCCTGGTAAACGGGTTTTCCTGATAACTTTATCATACCGTTTCCTCCTAGTAAAATAATACAATTCCGGCCAGACAAAACATAATCCTAAGTCTGGCCAGATGATCAATTTATAAGTTTTCTTCAAAAAAAGTTCTTATTCCCTCACAGGCAGTATCCTCATCTGCACCTTCCACTGTCACTTCCACGGTTTGTCCGCATTTTACGCCAAGCCCCATTACAGCCATCAGCTTCGTTGCTTCTGCACTCTTTCCATTTATGCTGACTGTAATCTTGCTCTCATATTTTTTTGCCTCCTTAACAAGCTGTCCTGCCGGTCTTGCATGGATTCCAACCTCATCTTTAATCGTATAATCAAATGTTTTCATGTTGCATTTCCTCCTTAATCCAATTTTTCGCCATTGCTCTTTATTACCTTCTGATACCAGTAGAAACTGTCTTTTCTGCGGCGATCCAAAGTACCCTTTCCTTCATTGTCCTTATCCACATAGACAAGGCCATATCTTTTCGCCATCTCTCCGGTTCCGGCGCTGACCAGATCCGTGCAGCCCCAGACGGTATATCCCATCAGTTCCACACCGTCTTCCACAGCTTCTGCCATCTGCTTTATGTGTTCCCTCATATAAGCAATCCGGTATTCATCATGGATGCTGCCATCTTCTTCCACCTGATCCTCTGCGCCGAGCCCATTTTCTACAATCATCAATGGTATCTGCCATCTTCCGTAAAACTCATTCAACAGGTAACGCAGCCCCTTGGGGTCAATCGTCCATCCCCACTGGCTCTGCTCCAGATAAGGATTTGCCGGGCCGCGCATCATATTCCCATTGGCAACCGGCACGTCTGGGTCATCCGTTGCCGTGCTGCTGGAATAATAGCTGAACGTAAAGAAATCTACGCATCCCTCCTTTAATGCCTCGCTGTCCCCTGCGGCAAATGGAATTTCTATCCCCTTTTCTTTCCAGAGCCGTCTGGCAAAGGCAGGATATGCGCCCCTTACCTGGACATCCCCACAATAATAATTTGCTGTCTGCATAACCTGCTGCCCTTTCAGTACATCATCTGGCCTGCAGGTATATGGATATGCGATCCGGCTCAGCAGCATACAGCCCACTTTGTTTTCCGGATCAATCTCATGCGCCATCGTTACCGCTTTGGCGCTTGCCACCAACTGATGATGCAGCGCCGTATAACGCCTCTGCTCGTCATCCCAGCTTGTATCCAGGCCCGGTAATACCCCAACGGCCGTGTCCTTTCCCGGAGGAAGGATTCCCCCGCCCATCAAGTTGCCATAAGCCCCCATCTGCAAAATGTTAATCTCATTAAATGTCAGCCAGTGATGCACCAGCCCTTTAAACTCGGTAAACAGGGATTTGCAGTATCTCAAAAAGAAATCCATGATTTCCCGGTTTGCCCATCCCCCATATTCTTTTGCCAGATGATAAGGCATCTCATAATGGCTGATGGTCACCAAGGGCTGGATACCATATTTTTGACATTCTAAAAAGACATTCCTGTAAAAAGCAAGCCCTTCTTGTTTTGGTTCCTTTTCATCCCCGTTTGGGAACAGCCTGCTCCAATTAATGGACATTCGGAAACATTTAAAACCCATTTCACCATACAGGGCAATATCTTCTTTATAACGATGGTAAAAATCTACCGCCTCATGGCTTGGATAATGGTACTTAGGAAGTATGCCGTCTGTCACATGCCGGGGAGTTGTTTTTGTCCCGCCTGTCATAACGTCCGGAACAGAAAGCCCCTTCCCTCCTTCCTGGATTCCTCCTTCAAACTGATTGGCAGCCGTAGCGCCGCCCCATAAAAAATTCTCTGGAAACCTGCCCATAATAACCTCCTATTTTTTCAACTGTATGATCTTTGTTCCTGCCACTACTGTCCCTTCCGCCACAAGTTCTGTCGCTGTATAATCATCCGCATTCAACACAATCACTACCACGACATCAGGGTGTCCGGCATCCGCCACTGCCTTCCGGTCAAAAACAAGCAGCTCCTGTCCAGCATTTACTTCATCCCCTTCTTTTACCTTCGGATCAAATCCCATGCCGCCCATTTCCACCGTATCAACGCCGACATGTATCAGAAGTTCCATGCCATCGTTTCCTTCAAGGCCGATTGCATGGCCAGTATCTGACACTTGCACTATTTTCCCAGTAAAAGGCGCCCGCACAATGCCATCTTCTGGATAAAGCCCCATTGTCCATCCCAAAACCCCTTCTGAAAATGTCGGGTCTGGAATATCCCCCATTTCAACTATCTTTCCATTTACCGGGGCGTATACCGTATTTTTTTCTTCATTTTCAATGGCTGCTGTTTCCTGTACCTGTATTTCCACACTCTTTTCAAATTTTAACGAAAGAATAAATGTAATGGCTGCCGTAGATACTTCCGCAATCAAAAGCAAAATGATGATATTCCAAAAAAAACTCATGGTATCATCACCGATATAAAGGAGCACTGCCGGAATCCCGGAAGAGCCTGTCGCAAAACGGTGTGTATGTGTAACTCCGGCATACAGACCGCCTAAGCCCCCGCCTATCATTGCCGAAATAAGAGGATATTTCTTCGGCAGGTTCAATCCATACAATACTGGCTCTGTAATTCCCATCAGCGCCGTAACGCCGGTAGACAAGCCAAGCTGCCTTGTTTTGGATTCTCTTGTACGCAAACCGACAGCGCCAGCGTTCCCATAATAAGAAATGTAAACATCGGAACGAATACAAGGTTTACTGCCTTTGGGATCACTTTATTCAGCCATTTCTCTACAAAAGACTGTACAATAATAACGAAGATAACCGGGATAACGGTTGATGTATAAGATACCAGATAGAACGGTATCACACCAAAAAATTTTACCGGTTCATCTGCGGCTACTAATGCCATTCAATTTGCATGGCACATAATGCCTGCCACAGACATAGCCAGGATTGCGTTGCATTTCATCCTTTTTGCCGTTGTATAGGCCAGAAGGATTTGCAGAAACGCAAAGATTGCGTATGCAAAGAAATTTAATATATAATAAGTTTGCGAATCTGAATTTACCAGATGGAATACGGTAAGCAATGCCATCAGCGCTTTCAGCATACCGGCTCCGGAAAGCGCTGGGACAATCGGCTGGAATACACTGGACACAAAATCAATCACATAGTCTACCGGCGACATTTTTTTGCCATTCCCTTTGTCCGGTTCTTCCTGCCCTTCCCTGTTCGGAACCAGTTTTTCTACTTCCTCAAACACCTCTGCCACATGCATACCTATGACAACCTGAAACATACCGCCGCTCTCTACTACCTGCGCCACCCCATCCAGGTTCCCGATACCCTCTTTATCCGCTTTTTCGGTATCTCTCAGAGTGAAACGGAGCCTTGTCTGGCAATGGCGCACGGCGCTGATATTCCCGCTGCCGCCCACTTTTTCCACAAACGTCCCTGCAAGGCTTTCATACTTTTTGCTCATTTGGATGACCTCCTTCTCTTATTATGTTTCCATCATACAAAACTTTTTTGACTATATCTAATACCTATACTGGATTTTCAGAAATGCCTGTTTTGAATGACAGAACCATAACATAAAAAAAGAACTGTAATTTTTCCTTACAGTCCTTTACCGGCCCAACGATTGTCACACCGAAAAATATTTTTTCACATATCCAATAAACCGTGCCATTGCGGGAGAAAGTGTCTGGTTCTTTTTCCAGACTAATACGCATCCGCTGACAATCTCTGGCTCCAGCGGCCTTAAGCACAGGCTCTCATGGTCGCAAGTAGACTCCATCATCAAAGCCAGTCCCATTCCTCCCTCTACCATCTGAGATTCATTATTATGGGAAAGATTACATGTCGATGCCACCCGGATTTTTTCTGCCGCATCACCAAACCAGTTTTCCAGTAAATTGCGTACCGACTGCCGCTTTGCAATAATGAGCGGCATACCTGCCAGATCAGGCGGCGTTATCTTTTCTTTCTCTGCCAGTGGACAGTCCCGGTGCATAAGGACATGCCATTTTTCCTGCAGGGGCATCCTTACAAAATGATACCTGCTGATTTCTACCGGTTCCAATAAAAGTCCCATGTCCAGGATGCCGTTTTCCAATCGTTCTGTCACATCATCTGCAATGGCGGTGTACATATGGAACACCACCTCTGGATATTCTTCCTGAAAAGAAGAAATCATCTCCGCTAACGGTTTCATATTCTGTGTTTCACCACAGCCAATGGATATTTCCCCGGACACTGTTTCTTCACCATGCACCAGTTCTTTTTCTGTCTTTTCCGTCAAGTCCACAATTTCCTGCGCCCTGCGCCTAAGCAGCATCCCTTCCTCCGTCAGCAATACATTATGCCTGCCCCTGCGGAAAAGCTTGATCCCAAGTTCTTCCTCAAGCTGCATCATCTGTCTGGAAAGCGTAGGCTGGGTGATATGCAAAAGATTTGCGGCCTTTGTAATATTTTCCTCCCTTGCCACAGCTAAAAAATATTTTAAAACACGCAGTTCCATAGCCATCCCCATTTCTTATAATGAAATACAATTCCTATCCATTATATTAACATGCTTCCATCCTGAAATCAATGAACCCCAAGCCTTAAATCAGCCGGAATTGTTTCCATTTTCCTTTTTGAAAGCGAATGTAAAAAACCACAGCGCGGACGCACCAGTCCATGCACATTGCCCATGCAATGCCAATCACGCCCATATCCATAACAATGGCAAATAACAGCGAAAAAATAAGCCTTGCGCCAATCGTTGTAATTAATGACACCGCCATTGTAAATTTCACATCCCCGGCTGCGCGCATTCCTTTCCCCAGCGGATCCGCAAAGGGAAAGGCAGCACAGTTAAAAATATTATGGATCAAAACCAGCATGACCGTCAGCGTTTTGGTTTCCTCAGCCACATCATAAAACTTCATGACAAAAGGCGTAAGGGCAAACACGGCCGCATTCCACACAACAGACATCAGAATTGTTATCTTTAAAAGTTTTCGGAAATAATACTCTGCCTGCTCCGTGTCCCTGCTTCCCATGCATTGTCCAATTACCGTAATAAACACCGGCCCCATCGTCACACAAACCAGGGCAGCCAAAGACCAGATGCTCTGTGCAATTCCATTCGCGGCAATTTGTGATGTGCCAAACAGCGCCACGACACTGCTCAGAGCCACCTTGACAAACTGGAAAATCCCCTGTTCCACGCCATTTGGCACAGCAATCCTTAATATTTTTTTTAACAGCCCGAAATTAAAACAGCCAATCCACCTCCATCTGTAACGGACACTGTTTTCTTTCCGAAAACAAAGGATTGTCACTGCCACTGCTGAAAATGTCCTTGCAATCAGGGAGGGATATGCTACCCCCGCCACTCCCGCATGAAGGACAAATACACCGAAAATATTTCCAATGATATTGATCAGGTTAGAAATAACTGCAAGATACATCGTCACAGTTGTTTTGCCAATGCTCCGAAAAAGCGCTGCGCCGGCATTATAAACGGCAAGAGCCGGATAAGAATAGGCAGAAATCCGCAGGTACACCAGGCAGGCTTCCATCACATCCTGTTCCACTTTTCCGAACAGAAACCTCATCAGCGGATACCCAAAAAACAGGACGGCAGCCATAATCCCCAATGAAAAAAGAATGGAAGCCATGAAAAGCTGGCTGGCAGACTCTCCCGCCATTTCCCGCTTTTTCCCGCCAATATACTGGCTGACAATAACAGCCCCGCCCGAAGCCAAAGCCGTAAACAGGAAAATAAAAATCGTGTTAAAGGAATTGACCAAAGATACCCCCGACACCGCAGACTCCCCGGCAAAACTAATCACAAAAGTATCTGCCAGGCCAACCAATATTACCAGAAGCTGTTCCAGAAACAACGGGACGATCATCCTCTTTAAATCCTTATTGCTAAACATCATTCTTCACCTCTTTATCCATTGCCCATATTTTGCACAAGCCATATGATCCACTGTTTCCAATGAAGGATACTATCCAGACCTCTGTTCGTTTTTCCAATTATCATATTATAATTTCCCATAAATGTCTAATGCTTATATCAAATTATCAGAAATGCGTAAAAGGCATATATGCCCACTCCTTCCTTTCAATTAGATTTTAGATTTCATCATATATCAAATCAATTTACACATTAACAGATTTATATTATTACATTCCACCTTCATAACATAATATTCCGTCCTGCTTTTCGTTCCTATTTCAAAGAGTTATCCCGTATCGGGATAACCAGAGCAAGATTCGCCTGAGTTACTCAAAACCCACTTCGTGGATTTTGCTAACCCGACAAACTTGATGGTGATTCCGCTCCCCATGCCCTCGGTTCCTGCATATTTTCCAAATATGCAAGTTGGCTCCTATTAAAAATAGTCGCAGCGTGATAGTTCCCATCACGGAGAAATCTAAATATTTCTGTAAAAATCCTTCTTTTATTTCCCAATGACGTTCCCTAATCGGCTTATATGATAGGAACTCTTTTTAAGTCCCTATAATCAGGAAAGAAATATCATCCTTACAATTTTCACAGAAAGGAACTATGTAATGGCAAGACCAAAAAAGGAAAAGGAATTACAACACAAGCACCAGATCATGCTCCGCCTTACCGATACGGAATATGAAATCGTCTCTGAAAGTGCTAAAGCTGCGCACCTCCCACTGGCTGAATATGTCCGAAAACAAATTATGAAGCAGAAGGTCACAGCGAAATATGAAATTGTGGCAGACCTGCCGGAACTGAAAAAACTGGTTGCAGAGTTTGGGAAAATTGGCAGCAATTTAAACCAGATTGCAAGGCACTTTAACAGCGGCGGCATCCATTCACAGGAAATGCGCAGGGCAATCGACCAGAGCGTGGCCAGAATCTATGAAATGAAATTTGAAGTCTTGAAGATGGCGGGAGATTTCCAGACGGTTTCCGGAGGGCATACTCATGGCAATCCTGAAACACATAGCGAGTAAAAATGCTAACTATGCAGAGATACAGCGTTATCTCATGTTTGAACATGATGAAGATACCAACAAACCGATACTTGATGAAAATGGTGAATGGATTCCCCGTAAGGAATATATCATGGATGGCATAAACTGTAATCCGTTCACGTTCGACATGGAGTGCGGGGAACTAAATGCCCTATACCGCAAAAATGAATCCTATGATGAAATCAAATCCCACCATTACATCATCAGCTTCGATCCAAAGGACGCCACAGAAAATGGATTGACCGGGAAACAGGCACAGCAGATCGGAATGGAATATGCAAAGAAAAACTTCCCAGGACATCAGGCTCTTGTCTGTACCCACATGGACGGGCATAATGGGAGCGGCAACATCCACGTGCATATCGTAATCAACAGTTTACGGAAATATGATGTGGAACGCCAGGACTTTATGGAGCGGGCTTGCGATTCCCATGCCGGGTATAAGCATCATGTTACTAAAAATTACCTGATCCACTTAAAGCAGTCACTCATGGATATATGCTGCCGGGAACATCTGCACCAGATAGATCTGCTTGCCCCGGCAGGGAAGAAAATTACAGACCGGGAATACCACGCAGGACAAAGAGGGCAAAAGAAACTGGATGAACGTAACAGACAGCTCCGTGCAGACGGACTTACACCACGAAAAATGGTATTCCAAACACAGAAAGATTTCTTACGGTCTGCCATCGAAGATGCCGCAGCCATTTCCTGCAGCCAGGAAGATTTTCAGAAATTACTTTTCGAAAAATATAATGTCAAGCTGAAAGTTAGTCGTGGCAGGTTCAGCTACCTTCACCCGGAACGGAACAAGTATATCACTGGAAGGATGCTCGGCACACATTATGAAGAAGATTACCTCCGGGAGCTGTTTAAGGAAAATGCAGAGCCTAAAGAAAATAAAAAGAAAACGGTTGATATGGAAAAATATAATACGGAATCGGAGAAATCTGCACCCCATCCATCCAATCTACTGCAAGAGGAAGCTATATCAATCCTTTTTATCAAGTCAGATTTGCGGCTGGTGGTTGATCTGCAGGATTGCGTAAAGGCACAGCAGAATGCCGCCTACGCTAACAAGGTGAAACTTTCCAACCTGAAAGAGATGGCTAAGACGGTCGCTTATATACAGAAGAATGGATATGATACCAGGGATTCCCTGGAAGATTCTTTTTCAGAGATTAAGAACCATGCTTCCACTTCCAGAAAAGATTTGAAGTCTGTGGAAGATAATCTTCGGAAGGTAAATGAGCAGATCCATTACACAGGCCAGTACCTTGCAAATAAATCTGCTTACCAAAAGTTTATAAAAGCAAAGAATAAAGGGCAGTTCCGGCAGGAGCATCCAACGGAAATCGCACTCTATGAAGCCGCACGGAAATTCCTGAAAGGGCAGTCCGCAGACGGAAAGCTCCCATCCATGAAGCTATTGAAAGCAGAAAAGGAAAAGCTGCTCCAACAGAAAAAAGAGGCACAGAAAGCCTACCATTTCTACCGGGATTACCAAAAAGAGTTGAATACTGTCTGCTCCAATGTTGATAAGATTTTGGGACATCCAAACACCAGACAGCCGGAAAAAAAAAGTGCCGACATTTCTTAACCGCTCTGAACAGAAAAACAGCCGCAGGATTACATAGAATTTTGCGGCTGTCTTTTTCCCAACGAAACGAATATGATCAAAAAACATCTTCATTCACTTTAGGGATGATTCCGTCAAGGCTTTCACTTTTTTCCCTCATTATACGAAACATTTCATCCAATTTTTTCTCCACATATTTCCGCATTTCCTCCCGTACCGCTTCTGTCGGCTCAAAAGAAAAATAGAGCGGCTTTTCCCATCCCTCCCGGAACGGGTAGGGGAAAACATATAATTTCTTCACTTCCGGCATATCTGTAAGCAACTGGAAAATCTCATAGGGCAGGATTTCCCCACATATCAGGACAGAGCCTGTATCTGCATAATAAATCTGTCCCTGATACGCCGGCATACCCAAGGACGCAAACTGCTTCAATGCGTTCATCCATATCGCTTCTATTTGTGTATGCTGGCCTACACGCCACCTTGTCTGCGGGGTAAGCTCCCTGTAAATCCGTCTGGCTTCTTCGTCCTCTCGGATATTATCATCATAATCGTACCTGTAATTTTCTACCTGTATCTGTCTGTATGCAATCAGGCTTGTAAAAAGTGCAAGGGACTCCAGGTCAACATATACTGATTGATGTCCCCTGCCCTGATAGGAGCATAAAATATCCTCTAAAGCATCCATGATTTTCTTCATGGTTTTATATTTTTTGTCCGGTTCTTTTTCCATTTCTTCCCCCACTTTACACTCCGCTTCTGCTGTCAGAAATATTTACTGGCATATCTTGTGTCTTATCCGATGTTTCAGCCTGGTTTGCAACTGCCGCTTTCTCCATCTTTTCTTTCTTCAACTGCCCTGTCCGTCCTAAATCCAAATAGTGTGTCGTATATGCCTTTTCAATCTCCGGGGTTCCACTTTTACTGAACCGCAGGGGGATTACCTGCTTATGCCCATGCTTTTTCTTCACGCCCCATCGCTTGTAATAGCAGAATGACGGTTTTAAATTTGTTTTCTTTGCATAGGAGCAGATCTGTTTCATAATAAAAGAAAGTTTCTTTAAATTACACGTACAGACTGCTTCCAGATACCGTACTTTCCCGAATCTCCAGTCCTCATATTTCTGCTTGGGTAGCACTCCTATGTCAACCAGCACATCCACCGGGGCAGCATACCCCCTTTGTTGGCACTGTTGATAGACAGCGGAATGTACTTTTCCTATCAGTTCTGATTCTTTCACTTTGCCCTCCATATGAATAACCCCGGCTGTATTCATTTGCAGCCGGGGATTCTATATATTCTTTCTTTTGTGTCGGTTTGTCATCAGGTATTATATCGTTTGAAACAGCCCTTTTTCAATTTCCTGAATGTCCTCCACAGACAGTTCAGTAAAACAGCCTGCAATTTCTTCTGCAGACAATTTCCCCAGCCTCAACATCTTTTCCGCAGCTTTCCTTGCTGTTTCTTTCTTTTCACTCGCAACATGGGTACGCATAATCTTTTCTTCATCAAACAAAGCCATCATAATAGATATAACCTCCTTTTCTCTGCCTGCCAAAAACTCCCGGAGAACATCACTGTCTTTACAGATACGGATGGTTTCCGTGACAGCTTCCCGGCTTCTCCCATACTGTTTCACCTGTTCATTATATACTTTTGTAAAATTTACATACTGGCTGATAATGTCATTCCCTTTGCCACCATAAAGCACTTTCACCTTTACTTCAATGGCACATTCCTTCCCATTGAAAAATTCCTTGGAAAGCGAAATCGTTTCTGGCCTGTCGGCACGCTCTCCTGTAAAAATCATGTATAACTCTGGTACTGGAACATGGACTTTCTTGCTCCCGTATAAGTCTGCATCCTGTTCCTCAAAGTAATCATGGTAAGTCTGCACTAAATACATCAGCACCCGTATAATGATATTCATCGTCCATGAAGATTGATGCCCGACCAGAAACATGATTTTATCCCCCACTCTGAAAGCCAGGTCATTATAGATTCCATTCGTGAGTACATTCCTTATGGTAATATCCGTAAGCGCGTCTTCCGTAGTTTCCGTATCTTCCGGATGGAGCGCACGGTATAACTGCATCAGATACTTCTTATCCCGAAAAAGCGTTGAAAAAACACTGTCTTTCGCCGTATATTTTGCAAACGCCTCTTTTTTCTCTGCTGTTTTCTCTTTTGGTTCTTCTTGTAATGTTTCACCCTGCATCATATCACCTCGGTTCCGGCTTTTGCCAATCGGCCTGGCGAATCGGCTATGCCCTGCCTGCTATGGTTTTATTATACAGAGAAATTCCCTATTGTTCAAGACACAAAAAAAGAGAAGCGTCTGGCAGCGTTCGCCAGACACTTCTCCATTCCTTACTTCCGTCTGCGCTCCATATCCTCTGCCACCTCCATCTGCTGCGCAGGCTTCCCATACCGCCTTGTGATCTCCGCCTGTTTGCGGCGCAGCTTTGCCAGGACGGACACCCTGATATTTTTGCCTTTGTGTGACATATTATTGCATATTTCGTTAATCATATTGTAGTTCTGTTCTTCATCTATCTCGGAACTGCGGAGATACTCCCCATTCTCCATATATTTCTGCCAGTTTTCAAGAGGCGGCTTATCCATAGCATTGCCAGATCGCGTCTGGATATTCCCATCGGGTATTTCCTGTTTTTGCGGCCCTGCGGTAAGCTGCGGCGGATTGAGGTAATCCTTGATCTGCTGTAAGGCCGCCTGGTCAAAACCCTGATATGTATGGTCTACAATTATTTTTCCTTCTTCGTCCAGCACAACCCATGTCACTTCTTTTCCATAGGTTTCATGTTCCATAAGGAAGAACTGCCTGCCATCTATGATAATGCTGTCAAAAGCGTGCCAGCTCCCCTCCTTCCCTTCAATATGGAAATCTGCCGTATCAATCGACACAAGTGCGCCGGATGAACCTTTCTGGATAAATCCGGTTATGACGGTAAACCCATCTTTCTCAACATAGTAAGAAGTCACAACACCACCCTTATTCAGCACAAGCACATCGCTGACACTAATCGAATGGCCATGAAATGTCCGTGGCAGCTTCTCATTGAAACGCCTGCGGATCTGTTCCGGTTCATCTCCCAGCTGCATCCGTGCCAGATACACCTGTGTATAGTCCTTATACTGTATCTGGATTCCCTTTTCCTGCAGCGTACTGTAAGGACGGAACCGTATCTGCCTGTTTTCCGGGATATTTTTAAGCTGGTAGAGTGCAAATTGGTTCACATCCATTATTCGTCCTCCATCGGTTCCTCTTTATATGGTTCCAGATCCAGATTTAGAAATGCTTCATCCGTAAAGAACCACAGCTTTTCCAGTGTGCTGTTAATAAGTGCGGGCATTTCTTCATCCCTGTCGATGTAGGGGATCACATTATGTATTTCCTCTATGGTCGCCTGCCTGCTTTCTTTCTGGAACATTGCTATCAGGAAATATTCATTTTCCTCAAACCTCACCATCATAATTCCGGTTCTCCTTTCCTCTTTGCCTGTGCTTTCTGCCCCTGTCTTTCCTGCCCCGGCTTTTCCTTCTCCTGCGCTCTCATCCTTGCCTGCCGTTCCCGGAGGGCATTTAGGACGGACTGTTTCTTACTGACGCCGGATATGCCCCTGTCTGTTTTGGGGGCATTTTCAGCCGCTTTTTCCGGTTCTGCAGATTGCTTTTGCAGTCCTTCCGGATCTCTGCCTGATTCCTGTGCCGCAGTGTCTGGATTTCTGTTTTCCGCTGTCTGCACAGCTTTTTCTTCCTTTTTTACTTCTGGCATTGGCTGTTGCGGTTCTTCTTTCTCTATTGCTTCCGATACTTCCTGCTCCGGCCTCTGTTCCAAAAGAATCGCCTCCATATCTGCAATCGCCTTCTGTACTAATGGGCTGTCCCTGTATTGGGGAATCTCATTGATAAATTCCGTCTGCATTTCCCCCATTACCATTAAGTCAAAATTCCCGTCATAAATGCTGCCGTCCTCCAGACGGAAGCCGATCCCCTTCAAGCCGTTCCTCCGCCCTTCCGATATTTTTTCATACAGCTCCATCGCTTCCTGCAGTGTTTCCAGCCGCTCATAGTATTCACCCAATACGGGAAACTCCGTACATTCCGCCACATAGAACGTAATGGTTGCCTTCTGCTCTACGGGAATGTTATAGCTCTCCCCTGTCAATTTCTCCATCAACCCTATTGCATCCCTGACAATGGGGGATTCTTTGTCATCGGTTTCGATAACCTCTGCTAAGTGCGCCCGGAACTTTTCCGTATCATTTCTTTCAAGCGCATTGCCAATAATCTCATACGCCTGATAGATCGGCTCTGTTTCTATCCGGGCAGCGCCATCCCAAAATCGAAGCAGATCTTCATCATGATCCATACTGAACTTTACAATATCCCCGGTAAGTCCCTGCCGTTCTTTTCCATCCAGATATTCTTCTGCACTCTTTAAGTATTCCTCCAACGTCCCTGTCTTTTCCGTAGAGATTGGATTGATGTCAACCGGGATGCCCGCTATCTTCAACCCTCCCTCATGTAACGCATTGAAGAAAGCATCCTCCTTCAAATCGCCGCTGTAAGACACCACAACATCTATATCTGAGCTTTCCTGGTACAGCCCTTCCCTGGAACGGCTCCCATATACCCTTGCGCCAAGCAGCTCTACTTCCTCCGACAGCCCCATTTCATCAATCTGCGCCTGGGCATAGCAGAGTACGGTTTCCTCTATCCCCGCACGGCTCTGGCCGTTTAAGGCAGGCTCCGGCTCCGTCATACCAGAAACAGGCGGCATTTTCCCCTTCTCTGTTTCTTTCGCTTTCTGCAAATCTTCCTGTGCCGCCGTTTCTGCCTTTTCCTGCAATTCCACATAATCCATAACTTTACATGCTGTAATAGGGATTCCTTCATCAGAAAGGATTGCTTCCATCGCTTCACCGATGGATATATCCGGGTTGTCATACACGCCTCCGTCAATCTCCCGGAAATCTTTTCCATAAATCGTATAATCGTAGCCGTCTGAAACAGTCTGGATGGAAAAGTACCCTTTTCCGGTCTGGTATGCAATTTCTGTATCAGAATTATACAAATACTTTTTTGATTTCTGTAACGCTTCCATCGTTTCCTCACGCACCCATTTCCCACTTAGGGAATTAAATTCTATATCAGTAAGCGTTTCGATTCCATTCCTACACTCAATCAATGACATCCTGGAGGTTGGCTGTTCGCTGCTCTCCATGCCAAGCTGCTTATCCATATGGTTCGGAATCTGATGGTAGACAGCAACCGCCGCATCCATATCTTCAAAATACTGATACTCCCTTTCTGCCTTGTCGCCATCGGTGTTCTGTATAACATAATATTGTGCATTGAATGGCTGTTCTGGTTCCGGCTCTGGCTCCATCTCTATCCCCTTTTCCGAAAAATACTCCCCAATGGCTTCCATTGCCCCCTGGTCAAACCCATGCTCCAGATCCTCTGCCACCAGTTCCCCTTGCTGATTGACAATAATAGAAGCAACCGAATCCCCATATTCCTCATGCCCCATCCGGTAAAACAGCTCGCCGCTGATCTCCTTTACTTCTGCTGTATGCCACGTTCCGAAATGCCCATCTGCAATAAAACCTTTTGTCCTTTCATTGATCTGCATTTTTGTTTCCCTTCCTACCCCATGTTCCAGCATCCAGTCCCTTGCAAGCCTGATAAACCCGTTCAGAACAGCCGGGTGGCTGTTTACCACATAATCAGCGTTCAAGTCCATACCCCGGTTTATATTCTCCGGTATCACATATCCTTTAGCCCATAACTTGTTCCCATCAGAAAACCGTCCATCATGTTCCAAATGCTGGATAGTATTGGCAAGGATGAAGGCAACACGTTCTGCCCCGTATTCTTCAAGGACACCCACTGCGACGTTAAGTTTCAGATACATCCATCAAAATTCTCCCGGATTGCGTCCTCAACCGCTTTTTTGCAGTCCAGGTTCAGCTTTCTTGATTCCAGGTAATCATCCGCCCGGCCATGCTCCATTGCGTAGGTAATGGTATGCGTATAAAGTGGCGGGTACACTTTTTCCGAATTTTTGTTTATATCATTGTTTTGCGGCTCCTGCAGGCTGCTTTCCTGTGGTTCTGCTTCTTTTTCCTGCTCTATGGTTTTTTCCTTCTGATGAAAAAACTCCGGCAGTTCCGTATACCCAAAGGAATCCACATAATGTGCCGTAACCTCCCCGCCCCTCTTTATGGCCACTACATCACTGACGGAAAGGGAATGGCCTTTAAAATCCAACGGATGCCCAATATTGAATTTTTCATACAGGGAATCCAGTGTTTCATTTTCCCCAAGCACATCACTGTAAACCATTTGGTAATCTTCATATTCTACCGAAAAGCCTTGCCCTTTCAGATATTCCGTACCCATAAACAGGTATTCCCTGCCTTTGCCGTCATCCCTGATCTGGTAGATGGCGTAGCAGTCCTGGCTGTGGCTGAACAGCAAATCTTCGTTCAAATGCTCCTGTCCTTCATGTTCCTCACGCACAGACTCCATTACCTGATAACTTTCCCACGCCCTTGCGTCAACGCCGAATATCCCCTCGGTTCCCATTTCCAAAATATCCTCCTGCGTATTCATCAGGGTGCGGCTCCCATCTTTATTCAGGCTGTATATATTTAAGCCTGCATTGTGCAGAGCCACAGCCCGCTCCATTTTGAGGGGCAGGACTGAATCATTACGGTAGCCAAATTCATGCATCTGCATAAGACCGATCTGGTTATCCGGCAGGAAGTCCATTTCTGCCTGTGCGTCCTCCATGATTTCCCGGAGGTTATGTGTTTCCGGGTTCTCCACAGCCTCCGCAAGTTTATTGACCAGTTTCCTTGTGTCCCTTGGATTATCCAGCTTATAGGCATATAAGACAGCCAGGTTATGCGTTCCCTTCCCCAAAGCGGTATGCCCGTACTCCGCACGGCTGATCATCATCTCCACTTGCACCAAAATAGAAAACTCTGCCGCATCCACGATATGGCCTGCACCTGTATACAGGGCATCATAAAAGTCCGGCATCTCCTGGTTTTTCTTTGAATCTTCCGAATCCCGCCACAAATCCAAGTGTACCCCATGAGCTTTTAAGAACTGCTCCGGATTCCCATTTCCCCCATTCTGGTCAGCGAAGTCATGTAACAGCCTTAAAAAATCCACCCGTCCGACATTATCTACAAGGTAGAATTTTTTTATATCCTCTCCAAGAGGGGCAAACTGGAATACGAAATCATCTTCTGCCAGTTCCCGTTCTGCCGCTTTTTCTTTCTGCAGCATCTGTATGTTCTCCACCATACTGTCAATAAATGTGCCTGCCGTTTTCCGGATAAAATCCATAGACATACGCAGTTCCTTCATCTCCATATCGCTCGACCACCCGGCTATATATGGAAATGAGTAATCTGATACATCCAAATTGAAGAAACTGCAGACTGTGAAAGCAACGCTCTCGGCCTCCACCTCTTTTGTCATCCGGTTTTTCTTCTCCCCAAGTTCCTCCATCACATCCCGGTCATGGCACATGGCATGTGTCACTTCATGGACGGCAGTTTTCATGGTCTGCTTCTCGCTCATGCCCTCCTGGATTACAATCTCCTTATTGGCACTGCTGTAATACCCCCTAGAATCCCCTTCAATCTCTGCATAACGCATGGGAGCTGGGGACACCATCCGGATTGCTTCCATGAAAATATCAAAGTTCTCCACACTCCCCATCAGCTCCGGCGTGTCCAGTTCAGGGAGCGGATCGCCGTAAGTCTGTGAAATATCAAATACGGTTGCTACACGGAACCGTGGTATGATATGCTCCACTTCTTCTGTCTCCGGCTGTCCGTCCGGTCGCAGCACCGGCTCATTTGTTGCCGGATCAAATTTCTCTACTTCTTCTTTTTCCCTGATCGGCGCAGGGGCAATGATCTTGATCCCTTTCTCCCCACGCTTTACCCGCCGATTAAATTTCTTGTTCCAGGTAGCCAATCCTGCTACCAAAGTTGACTCCGGCTTCTGCGTCGCTATCAAAAGCGTGTTGTTAAAGCTGTAATTATGGAACTGTGACATGGTTTTCAGGTATTCTGTATATTTTTCCGATGTAAATAAATCCTTTACGCCCTGTTCCAGCCAATCCGTAATCTCCTTCAACTGTTCTTCCCGTTTTCCGGCCATAAATTTCCTCCATTCCCTGCCGGGATGCCCATGTGGAATCCCGGCAGATAAGATATAAATAGAAAACGCCATCCCATCATCTACTGACAGTATGGCTTCCTGCTTATAATTCCTGTTCTTTTTTCTTTACTGGCTGCTGGACGTTCCCATGATTCCCCATGAGCCGCTCCTTTGCCTCTTTCAGTTTCCCAAGCACAGAGGGTTTCCTCACTTCATCTGCCGTCCGTGAATCATCCGACACTCGACCTGCATAGTTGACCGCTTTCTTCGGGCAGTCTGCCACATCCTGCACATCTTCCTCCATACCCAACGCTTCCGACGGCCCTTTATCGTCCATGTTCAGCAAGGCATTTAACTCTGACAGGCGTTCCATCTTCTCTGTTAATTCTTCTTCTTTTGCAAACGGCTTCTCCACTTCCTCCTTTGCCGTGGCAAGCTGCTGTTGCACGGTTTCTAACTTCACTTCCGATTCCGTCAGCTTCTTCTCAATCCCGGAAAGCGCATTGCTGATACGCTGCAGGTTCCCTAACGGGTCTTTCCCCACTTCAATCTGATAGCTGCACTGCCGCTTGATGGTAAGCTGGTAGGTCTGGTTAAAGCTGTCAAAATTCGCAGACAGGGTAAACCCATGGAACTCCCCAATCTGCCCGGCTGTTTTCACCGCTTTTAATCCGGCGCAGGCGGCGATGATCGCTGTGCCTGCTTCTTTCCGGTCTGTGTAGGTTTTCCCACCGATGATCATGGAGAAATCGTCTTTTTCCTTCTCTTTTTCAAGGATTGGCTTCACCGCCTCCGCATCTGCCTTTAAGCCTGCAATCCGTTCCTTTAGTGCCGTAATCTTCACCGGGTAATTCCTTGCAATCTCCGTTTCCAGACGGTATTTCTGGCTGGTATGGTTTGCCTTCAAAAGCTTCAACTTACTTACCTGGATGTCAAGATCCATCTTCTCCTTAATATAGGGATTGCCCGTAGCTAGGGCTTTGATCTCCGCATAACTGAGCGCCGTATCGTCCACGTCCTCACAGGCCCGCACCGGGGATTTACTGGTCATAATCTGGCTGATGAACTTCTGCTTGTTCTCCAGGATCTGCCACATGTACGCGTCGAACGTATTTTCGGTGACGTATCGGTAAATCTGAACCTTGTCATTCTGGTTCCCTTGCCTAAGGATACGGCCCTCTTGCTGCTCCAAATCAGTCGGTCATTTTTTGCGGACAGTTCAATACATGCCATCCTTTTCTGTTCCCTGCTCCTGCGTTTGCTTTCGTTTGACTTCTCTCTCTGTATCTTCTTGGCGCAAGCAGGGCAATACTTCGATATGCCAGAGCCAGGGACATATTCAACGCCGCACACCGTACAGTGTTTAGCGGGTAACGCCGTCCACCGCTTTGTGGGTGTGATATGTAATTCACCGACAAAGCCGATGAATTTATAGTAAATCTTGATTTCCTGCTTAACCGTTCCGTCCGCTGACTTCTCACGCTCCGAAACAAGTATCTTGTCTATCAGTGCATTTACCACTGTTGCGTCCAGTTCTTTTAAGCCTTGATAGTTGCGGATAAGGGAGAGGAAGTCACGGATTCCCTGCGACTTCTCATAGCTTTCGTTGAGCGTTTCCGTTACCTCTTTTAATCTCGCTTTGATTTCAAGCTGTTCTTTCTGGTATTTCCCCGACATCATCTCAAAATTCCGCTCGGTGATACGCTCCATGACCTTATCCTCATAGAGAGAGGAAAACAGCCTGTCAAGCTCCGCAAGGCGTTTGTTCAGCTTCTTTTGTTCTTTCTCCATTGCCTTTGCCTTGCTCTGGTCTGTTTCCGTGAGCCGTTTCTCAATCGCCCTTACCGCCCGTTCATCATTCACCGCCATATCCGCAAAACGGTTAATATCGGCAAGGACGGCGTTGAATAAATCCCTCGCTTCAATGGCGTGTGCGGTACACATGACGTTGCCGTACCTGCCATAATTATTGCAGGTATATTGTACGCAGTCAATAATGTCGGGGCGTTTCCTCCTGTTTGCGCTCATAGCCCGCAGAGCATAGCCGCAGTCTGCACACTTGATAACGCCTGCAAAGATATTCTCAAAACCGCCCTTGTTCTCTGGCAGTCTGCGGCTTGTGATAAGCTGTTGGACGGTATCAAATTCCTCCTGCGTGACTATCCCCTCATGGGTGTCGGGTATCACTTCCCATTCTTCGGGCAGCTTAGAGGGGCGTTTCTTGCTTTTCATGTTGGCGGCAATCCGCTTGTAGCCTGCAAGGTTTCCCGCATATATCGGGCTTCTTAAAATGCCCCTCACGCTGTTCTCGCTCCAGATATAGCGGTTTTCTTCGTTATCCTCAAAGTATCTCTCATAGCCTGCCGCCCCCTGCTCCGCCGCATATGCGGCAGGGCGTAAGACGTGCTGTTTATTGATGTGTTTGCGGATTTTGGAGATTCCATTTCCCGCAAGCGCAAGGTCGAATATCTCCCTTACTACATGAGCCACCTTATCATCTATCAGCAGATGGTTATGGTCGGCAGGGTCTTTGATATAGCCATAGGGCGCATACGTCCCCATGAATTTCCCCTGCTGAAACCTCGCTCGGTATGCCGATTTTATCTTGACTGACACATCGGCTGAATACATTTCGTTTAGGATATTTCGGAAAGGCGTGATGTCCATCGCCGATTTATTGAGCGTATCCACGCCGTCATTGACCGCTATATACCGCACATTATGCTCTGGGAAAAAGACTTCCAAATATAGTCCGCAGTCAAGATAATTCCTTCCTAATCTTGATAAATCCTTTGTAATTACACAATTTATCAGCCCGTTTTCAATGTCCTTAATCATGTTCTGGAAGCTCGGTCTTTGGAAAGCTGACGTTAGATAACGATACTTTTGAAAACACTGAAAAATAAAGGTTTTTCGAGCGACGGACAAGCAGGGTATTGTACTAAAAACTGAATACGACGCAGAAGCGGCGTTTCTTACTCTCTACATGGGAGAACAGGAACGCCGCTTTTTTCATGCCCTTTGTTACGCAGTAGGGGCAGAAAAAGCCTTGCTACAAGCGGTTTTCCGGGCGCGTATCTGGCGCGGAAAGGGATTTATACCTTATCCCCCGAAACCGCGCTTCTACTGCGTAACAAATCCAAAGCAAAGGAGCTATGAACTATGGCAGTTTTCAGAGTGGAACGGAACAAGGGCTACACCGTAATGAGCAACCACCACCTACGCAACAAGGAGCTATCCCTAAAGGCAAAGGGGCTGTTGTCGCAAATGCTGTCACTCCCCGAAGATTGGGACTACACCTTGAAAGGCTTATCCCTTATCAACCGGGAGAAGATAGACGCTATCCGCGAAGCCATTAAGGAGCTTGAACGCGCCGGGTATATCGTCCGTTCAAGGGAGCGCGACGAGAAAGGACGCTTGCGGGGCGCGGACTATGTGATATTCGAGCAGCCGCAGCCGCCTACGCCGGATTTACCTACATTGGAAAATCC
This sequence comes from Clostridia bacterium, assembly GCA_910575625.1. Classification (GTDB taxonomy): domain Bacteria; phylum Bacillota; class Clostridia; order Lachnospirales; family Lachnospiraceae; genus MGBC164599. The sequence goes on along the minus strand of CAJTFD010000028.1, from coordinate 1,079 downwards.
AACATTGGATAATCCAACGCAGGAAAAACCAACATTGGAAAAACCTACGTTGGAAAATCCAACGCAATTAAATAAAGATATACAAAGAACTGACTTACCAAAAAAAGAAAAAATAATTACTGATGAACAAAGTACCCATTCCATTCCTATCCTTTCCCCTAACCCCTCTCCTTGCAGAGAAGCGGCTGCGCCGCCGGAACGGAAAGGAACGGAAGCGGCAGCACAGAGCGCAGTTGATATATACCGGGAAATCATCAAGGACAATATCGACTACGACATTCTCAAACAGGACATGAAGTTTGACAGTGACAGGCTTGACGAGATTGTAGACCTCATGCTTGAAACCGTATGCACCGCAAGGAAGCGGGTACGGATTGCAGGGGACGACTACCCGGCAGAGCTTGTGAAATCTAAGTTTATGAAACTGGACGGCGAGCATATCCGCTTTGTGCTTGACTGTATGCGGGAGAACACAACGAAAATCCGCAACATCAAGCAATATCTGAAAGCAGCCCTTTTCAACGCCCCGTCCACTATCGGCAATTATTACACTTCCCTTGTCGCCCATGACATGGCAAGCGGCGCACTGTCACCGAAAAAGCCGCAGTACGGCGACCCGGACTATTATTCATGCAACGAGGGCGAAAGCCTGTAACCACCCACAACCACAAAAGGAGGATTTTATTATAGCACAGAAAATGACAGGAGCATTGGTATTTGACGAGCGCACCGACCGTTACGACATCCGCTTTGACTTAAACAGCTACTACGGGGGCTTGCATTGCGGCGAGTGCTTTGACGTATTCGTGCGGGGCAAGTGGAAGCCGACCCGGATTGAGTACGGCGACAACTGGTATCTTGTGGGTATCAGAGCCGAGGACTTGAACGGGCTGCGGGTGCGTATCTGGTGTTAGTATATAAGTGTGGACAGGAAAAGTTGAACAATCTATACTATCAAGTGAAAGAGCAAAGGAGATGTTCAGCATGGCGAAAAACCAAAAATCCTACACCCCGGAATTCAAGCAGCAGATCGTGGATCTGTACAATGCCGGAGGAACTTCGTATCCACAACTGGAACG
>CAJTFD010000027.1 GCA_910575625.1 Clostridia bacterium | reverse complement strand
GGGAGTGCCGGTGGTGATAGTGGCAGGACCCGCAAGTGCAGCACAACTGACCCAGAGAGTGGCTGGTTTAGGAAAGGGGAACATAAACACGTCTTTGCCTATGCCATACAGACCGCCTGTGACAGGAACGGATGGATACTGGGGTATACTGTCCATCCCGGGGATGAGCATGACAGCCGCACTTTTAAACCGTTGTATGATAAGATAAAAGGATACGCGCCAGAGATGGTCATCATGGACGCCGGATACCGGACGCCGGCGATCGCCCATGAGCTGCTCACGGACGGTATCCTGCCATTGCTGCCTTATAAACGGCCGATGACAAAAGATGGTTTTTTTAGAAGTATGAGTACGTATATGATGAGTACTACGACTGTTATATCGGCCCAGAGGGCCAAGTCCTGACATACTGCACAACAGACAGGGAGGGATATAGGGGATATAAGAGCTGCGGGACCCACTGCGCCCACTGCCCGAGCCTCAAGAGATGTACCCACAGCAAGAACCATGTCAAGACGGTCACCAGGCATGTGTGGGAAGAGTATATGGAGACAGTGGAGGACATCCGCCATACCCGCAGGAACAAGGAAATCTACGCCCAGAGGAAGGAGACCATCGAGAGGATCTTCGGGACTGCGAAAGAACAGCACGGGTCCCGTTATACACAATACATAGGGAAGGCACGGATGGAGATGAAAGCCGGGCTTACCTTTGCGTGCATGAACTTAAAAAAACTGGAAAGGATCCTTGCCAGAAAGGGGCGAGGGGGACTACCGACCAAGGGATGTCCACGTATTTTAAAGAAGATATATCTCAAGATAAAAGAGAAGTGTTGGAGCTTGGCTCTGACACTTCTCTTTGTCTACAGTCTGCAAAGCCCATAGGGCTTTGCAAGTATTTCAAAGAACATGGATACTCCATATCCAATGACAGCAGCGGCATCTATCACATAAAGGGGCCATTCCCTTTCCCTGCACAGGTCATCGTGACGGGTGAGCTGGACAGGACGTCGCATACATGGCTCAAAGCCTTATCTGTAAAGCTGGATAAAAGAAATATACAGGATCTTTTGGAAAAGATAAGCCAGATGACTAAAAAAAGATAGGGAGATGGCGGACTCTATTCTGGAAGTGAGTATCGGAGCAAACAGGCATATAGTTGACGAACTGATGGGAGATGATATCATGTTTGAAACATTGATGGAGATTATGGAGCCGAAGATAACAGAGATACGAAAAAGAGACAAGGAAGAATACCTGCAGGAAGGCATACAAAAAGGTATGCGGGAAGGTATACGTGGAGCCGTAGAAATGCTCCGTAACCTACAATATCAAGATACTGAGATCAAATCAGAGATTATCAAGCAGTATGGCCTTACAGAAGATGAAGCAGATAGATATCTACGAGTTTGAATCTTAATATCATCCAGGGATTTTATATAGATCCTGTAAACTGACGATATACATCTGAACAGTTTACAGAGCTTACATCTTTGGGCCTTTTATTTTTTCACAATCCTCTATTCCATAATATTGATCTGCAAAACATATGATAAGTCCATCACGATACGCATAAAATACGTTTTGTGTATATGTATATATAGCTTGTGCTTGATTTGAACATATTTTATGCGTATAATATATGTATATATCAAAAAAGGTGGAGATATACATGGCTAAGGAAAGATTAAATATAACTGTAACATCTGATACAAAAGAACGTTTAAAACAATACGCTTTTGAACACCACACTTCCGTCTCACAGGCTATCACAGATTGGATATGGGGTCAGAAGATAAAAAATGATCAGATCCGGGGACAGCAACATATGGATATCAAATAAACTCCTGCAGACGATATATAATGTCTGCAGGAGTCTGTTTTTTATATTGTCCCATACTGACTGTAAGATTTGATTGATTTGACTTCTATAATGTTAATATCAATTTTTTCGCACTTTGTAGACCGATTGCTCATTATCCTAACCTAAATATACTTTTCTATTATGGAGTATTCCCCTTTTCTATATTTAAGTATTGATTTTTTCATTCGTCTAAATAGATACTCGAATACAGCAAGAGGAAATATACTCTATGGTGAACGATTGCTGGATCAGATCCAAAACAGTTTAAAAATAAAAATAATAGTCATTTTCCACCTATATTCAATTTACTTTTGCTCCCAATCTTGATATATTTAAAAGAAACACGAAACAGATGTATATTTAGATGTCTGACCATGTTGTTTCTATGACAGATAAGAAAGTCTTAAAATCCGATGGAGAAGGAATGTCGAATGAGCGATATTAAGATACCAAGTACAAAAGACGCAATGATCGACTTTGATCTAAGGGATAGGCTGATACATCGCGTTCCATATGATCCTGAATATTATCATTACCATCAAATCCGTTATTTTAAAAACCTTCGACGGCATGAATTCAGAGAACTACTTGATACTAGAACATTTTCATTATATCCTTGGGTAAAATATGCAGAGTTCTGGTGGTTCATTGAAATGTTCGGGGCTGATGACAAACTGTACCTTCAAGGCTTTACCTACTCAAAAGAGAAGACAGTAAGCCATGGCGGGATTGTCCTCAATGGCATAGGAAGAAATCAAAAGTTTCATAGTGAGGAAGTAAAAAAAGTATTCAGATATCTATTTGGAAGGGCTGACCAGTTTAAAATGAATCCACCTTGGTGCTGGTACAACTGAACATACACATATCTTCGATAGTTACAGGGGTATGTCAAATAAAGTGTGTATTTTAATTGTCTGAAAATTTTCTATCAACTGCTTAATCACCCAGATCAAACTGCCAAAATCTAGTCAAGGCAAGGGTTTCAGCCTTTACGGGATTCTGACAGTTTGATAGGATTAACCGTGGCAGTTCAGAGAATTTACACACATTATTTTACACTCCCACAAACACCCGTATTTAGGGCTGAAGCCCTCCTCCTGTGCCTGACCAAAGTCAGCTGGAAAGTTCTACTGAAGTAGCAATCCTTCTACTATTTCAAAATTGTCATCTTTTCCTTGCGTTTCGATATATTTTTATCGTTTCTTCATCTAATTCCCCTACTGTTCCACAAAAATATACTCTCGCCCATATACGTTGTCCCCAATACCATTTCTTCAATTTCAGAAACTCATCTTGTATAAGATGTGACGACCTTCCTTTCAGATATTGCGCTATCTGACTTGGTGATAAATCTGTTGGGCAAGACAACAGCATATGCACATGGTCACTCCCTATGCTCCCTTTCAATATCCTCAATCCTTTTGCCTCACACTCTTCGCAGCGCCACTGCACCTTTCAATATTTTATACCTATATTTTGTAATCCACACGAAATGATACTTGATATCATACACTGTATGGCTCCCATTCCTATATCCTGCCATAGCTTTTCTCCCTTCCTTTCAATATTATAGCACTTTTCTTATATAAAGGATAATGATGCTAAAGCTAGACCGCCTAAAGGCAGTGGAACTCTTGGAAAATCAATAACTTTCAATCAGAATATCTTCAGATTCGTCTACAGCTAATATCTTCTGTTTATTTAATACATTCCAATATCTATCTCCAGGTTGAAAATTAATTACATCTAACTTGTCATAAAACTTCAAAAAATCTACAAACTCGACCAAAAGTTTATCGATATATTCGTCCCTTATATCTAAAATAGAATCTATTTGTCTTTTAATTCTTCTTATATCTGCATTATTAATTACCTTACTAAATTTTTTTATATACCTTATTTTTTCAATAACATAACAGTGAATAGAAAATTTTTTTGCTTTACTCTTATAACCTTCATGGCTATTAATCAATTTAAACATTTTTTCTTCACCTATTTTGAATAAAATTTTTGCTTCTTCAAAATTTTTCGTATGATTAGATTGTTTCAAATAATTCCTTGCAATTGCATGTTGAATCTGATAGGCATGAGGACGTATAGTTTCCGCCATATGCAAATGATTCAAAGCCTTCACATAATCCTGTCTTCTTTGTTCTGCAATTCCCATTTGTAACCAATAATAACTAATTTCCCCATATTCCTTTTTGAGCTGATAAAATATATTCAGAATATCATTTAAACGAAAATTTAATTTTTTTTCCAATACATCTTCTTTCATAAAACTCTCGAAAATCATTCTCCAATAATTATTATCATTTTCAGTAAAATACGGAGAAATATATCTTAAAATTTCTAGTATGATTTTCTTTTTTTCATCAATTTTTATCCATTTCCAAACTTGTTTGACTACGATTTCACTTTTTAATGTAATTCCTTCAGTATCAACCCTGACAAAATCCACAATAACTTCTTCACTGGTTGAGATTTTTCCTGTTACTGCTCTATAAAAGCAATTAAAATCAATAGAATATCTATCTACAAGCATTTCACTTGGATAATACGGAATATCAATCTGATTAAAAAGTGCTAATTCCTTAAATAACCGCATTCCTTGGTCATCGTAATCTTCAAGTAAACGATTTAAAGAATTTTCCACTCTTTCCCTAAATTGCACTCCATATGTGATTTTCACAAATAGATTAGACATAATTTTTTGTTTTACAATTTCATTGCATCCCTTATATTCATCTCTCGAAATATCCTTCAAATATCCCTTTTCAGATAATTTTTGGTATATAATCTTAGCATATTTATAATCCAGCTTATCCGTTACTTCAAAATCTTCATATGGATTTCCTTCTAGATAATATTTTTTCTTAAAATGATAGTAGTTTCGAGAAGTTGTGATAACTAACAGTTTTTTTCCTGTATCATTTTCTCTATACATCTTCTCTATAATTTTATAATTAAAACTTCCATCTTCTATCAAAATCACATAATATTTTCCCTTATCGATTTTCATAAACTCAAACATATAACTACTTTCAAGACTTTTCCCTTTAAACTCAAGAACTGTATATGCTTTGGTACTCAACCAAACACCAATCTGTTTTAACAAACATCCTTTCCCAACCAACCCTTTTCCATATAATGCAATACAATATGTATTTCCTTCATCATAATTAATCTGTTCAATTCTATTTTTCAGTTTTTTAAAATAAGGACTTTCAAAAAGCCAACCTTCCAACACATCCCTCCATTCACAATTATATCCTTGATATAGGTTACTCTCATATACTTCTTTTTTCTCCATATTATTTACAATATCTTGATAAAGATAAATTCCAGAATAATTCAAACGACTAATGCATTTTTTCTGATTATCAGGATTATAATTAACTGTTTTTAAAAATTCCATGAACTGTTCCGTTGTCCATTCCAAAAGGATACCCGAAAAAGATTTTACACGATTTCGAAATTTTATGGTCGGATTTGGATCTACAAATATCATCTTTCCTCTTCTGAAATATCCGGCTTTTTCATATTTATTCACATAAAAATCAATATCTGGCTCATCCATACTAGCACCAATAAATAGAAAATTTTCTCTTTGGATATCATATCCTAAATCATTTAACTTAAAATTTATTCTCTCACTAATTAAATCACTATATTCTTTTTTACTAAATACTAATTCCTTTATAGGTCCTGCTACACATCCATGCAATTTAATATATTCTAACTCATGGTTCTTTTTTATTTCCTTTTGTCTCGGCTGATTCTGAATTAAAATAGATTTTTCATTCATCCAATATACATGCTCTACCAAATCATCGATATTAACCGTATAAATTTTCTTCCATGGATATTGTGACAACATATAATGAAAACCTGCGGGTTTCACATTTTTTAGTCTTTCCACCAAAAAGTTACGCAGTTCTGTATACTGTTTTAATGAATCATCTACATATTGACATACATCTGGAAGTTCATACTTCTCCACTTCTTTTTTGTCTTCTTCAGATACATTCCCTTGAATGAATTTCTCTACAATCTTATTCTTCAAACCCTCACCCAGTGGAACTTCTCCATATTCATTTGACGAACCCAATGAAAAACCCGCTCCTAGAAACAATATCGGTGGATTAGTTTCTAAAATTCTTCTTACTTTTTCAACTTCTCTTGAATCCATCTTATCTTCCTCTTTGTAAAATAAATTTGCATACGAACCACAATCTTAAAAAGATGATGATTTTACCTAATAAATATTACCTATCTCTTAAATACTACTTGATATATTTGACCACTCGTTCTGATTTGTGTTTTTTTACTTTGCATATTACCACAAATTATTTAATATGTAAATAGCAAATTATTATTTTTCTAATTTTGACAAGCCCCACTGCATTATTTGTAGACTACTCAAACAATTCATGTTTAATGAACGACCCCGCAGCAAGTTGCGGGGTATCAACCCCAAACCTTGCTGCGCTCGATGTTAATTTGATGCGCAGCAAGCTGCGAGGAATTAGACCCTGAGAGATTAAATGCAAGATTTCACACCCAACTTACGGTATCTATATCGTTACTCCCACTATCCATATTAGTATTATAACTCAAGAGTATTGACACCGAAAACGAAATGCTGTAAAATCAAGGCATAGAAAGGTGTCGTAACTCGGCACCATAAGTGAGGGGATCTTACCATGGTTTACGGCTACTGCAGGGTGTCAACACAGACACAGGCAAAAGATGGTAACAGCCTGGAAGCTCAGGAACAATTATTGAAGGAGAATGGTGCGGAAGAGATCTATTCGGACGCTTTCACAGGGACCAAGGCGCACCGGCCAGAGCTGGACAAGCTCCTGGCCGTGCTACAGGCAGGGGACAAGCTGGTCATCACCAAGCTGGACCGGATAGCCAGGAGTGCATCACAAGGCATAGAGCTTATCCAATCGTTATTAGACAAGGGCATCACTGTCCATGTGTTGAACATGGGGCTGTTAGACAACACCCCCACCGGGAAGCTGATCCGGAACATCATGCTGGCCTTTGCCGAATTCGAAAGAGACATGATCATCGAGCGCACCCAGGAGGGCAAAGCGATAGCCAGGAGGCAGCCCGACTTCAGGGAAGGGCGCCCCCGTCTATATAATAGGAAACAAATCCAACACGCACTCGACCTTTTGCAGGACCATTCTTACAGGCAGGTGACGGAATTGACCGGTATATCCAAGTCAACGCTCATCCGTGCTAAGAACAAAGCTGCCGCTGTCCAGGACACATGAACCGTTACCAGGCATACCGGCCTCAGACTATCAAGAATGACAAGGCAAGTTGTAAAATCCCTGAAATGTGGTATAATCCAATTAAGAAAAGGAGTCCTCAATGAATGACACCAAGATACAGTGGCATCCAGGCTTCGTAGCCGCTATGGACCTGGAACTCAGAGAATACAGGGATGACCTGGTCTTTGAAAAAGAATACAACCTGAATACAAAGCCTTTGGAGATAGACCTCCTGATCATAAAGAAAGAGGTTTCGGTGCGTATCTCAAACGAGATCGGGCGTTTCTTCAGAGGACATAATATATTGGAGTATAAGTCTCCAGATGACCACCTGGACATTGACACTTTCTTTAAGACAATCGCTTATGCAAGCCTTTATAAATCATATGGTAAGACTCTTGATGGCATCAAGGCAGATGATGTGACCGTATCCATCATCCGCGAGGCAAAGCCTGCAGGGCTTTTCCAGTATTTTAAGGAACATGGGTACTCTATATCCAGTCCTTGCAGGGGCATCTACTACATAGAAGGGCCTTTCCCCTTCCCAGCACAGATCGTTGCCACAGGTGAGCTGGAGGAAAAATCCCATACCTGGCTCAGAGCTTTATCAAAAAGGATGGACAGAGAGTCCCTTCGGAACCTGTTGGAGAAGATCAGCCAGATAACAGAAAAGAACGACCGGGAAATGGCCAATTCTATCTTAGAAGTGAGTATTGAAGCAAACCGGAAGATGATCGAAGGATTGATGGGAGATGATAGTATGTTCGAAACATTGATGGAGATCATGGAACCAAAGATTGATGAAATACGCAAAGAAGAACGAAAAGAAGGAATCCAAAGCACTATAAATATCCTCCGGAGATTAAAACATAATGATCCTGAGATAAAATCAGAGATCATGAAACAATATCAGCTTACTGAGGAAGAAGCATCTGTATATCTACACCCCTGAATTTTCTATTTTGTCCAATATCAATCCCCTGCAGCGGACTGCAGGGGATTTGACTTCTATAAGATAGGGCTTAATATCCTACTTATACCCGTTCTTCCGATATTCATAATCAAAGACCTCATTAAAACAATCGAACGTCTAAACTGGTACACATATAGTATGGCCTGGCAGGTATCAGTTGTCAAAACTTGTAACTATGCTTCTGCTGATTCAATTTCGATGAGATATATCCATGTAGGAACAGGACGTACAGACTCTGCATGCCCCAAAGGATAATCTGAACCGGAAAGATTATCCTTTGGGGCTTCCTGAAAACTAATTTCAAACGTAAGGCATCCAGCATGGCGATGAAACCGGTGATAAACTGACTGGAGGCTATCTCTGGCAGGCTGTCGTTGTCCGCTTCATGTAGGAAATAGTCACACACCAGAGTCATGAACATGCCTGATTGACAGCGATGGTTATGGAGCCAGCTATGATCCAAACAAATCCTTGATGCATAAAATATAAAGAATTATAATGATAAATCTTTACTAAAGCTATTATTGTTGTTATAATGCTAATCATCAAGGAGGTGTTGGTTATGGCACGAAGCGTGAATGTTAATTTCCGTATGGACGAACAGCTGAAGAAGAACGTAGAGGACATTTGCCAGCGCATGGGAATGAACCTGACTACACTGCTGACTATCTGCTGCCGGAAGATTGAGCAGGAGCGGCGCATCCCGTTTGATATAACTGCTGACCCTGACCCCTTCTATTCCGAAAGCAACATCAGCTATCTGAAGAAGAAGCTGGACGCCCTAGAAGCTGGCGCTCTCCCTCTGGAAGAACATGGATTGATCGAAGTCGATTGAGCATGGGCCGGGGGATACAGTGGGACGGTGACGCCTGGTAGGACTACTGTGAATGGCAGAAGGATAAACCTACCCTGAAGCGCATCAACGCCCTTATCAAAGATACCAGGAGAAACCCCTTCGAGGGCATCGGCAAACCGGAGCCACTAAAACATGACTTGGCAGGCTTATGGAGCCGTCGCATCAATGGATCCGACCGTCTGACGTACAAGGTCCTGGACGATATAATTGTCATTCTGGCCTGTAAGGGACACTATGAATAAGAGAATCCCCTCCGCATCATCATTTCAGTTCAGGATGATACGGAAGGGATTCTCTTATTGTTTTATCTGGCGTTCACGGTGATGGGAAAGAAAAACCCCTATCTGTGACATCCCATCGGCGGCACTGGATCCGAAAACCGCTGATCCACTTCTATATTTTGGATCCCAGTCAGCCGATGCCCTCTTAATCGTTCTGCCCATTGTGGTGGTAATGTACTTCGCCACGGTATGTCGTAATCATAACTCAAGAGTTTGGTACGATTTGTATGAAGTTTATTTTGGTACATATTGTATGAAACTCCTGATGCCTTTCATTCCATGAAAATAGTATTACTTTGTATTTCATTGTAGTGTATTACTAAACAGCATCTCATTGCGTAATGCATTCCAGTATAAGGCGGGAGCAAAAGAAAGTACATCTATCCATGTCACGCATCTTCAATCACCAGAAAAGGAGAATACCACATATAAAACCAACCTGCGCATTCTATGAATTTGGCCCTGAGAAAAAAAAGAGTATGAGGAACTCTGTGCCGATTTCCCCTTCCCGATTGACAGCAGCAAGCCTCCTAGCGGCACCTTATTCGATTTTAGAGACCATATCTTCTCCTTCTGCACAAACTTCTGCAGGCATCTTATGATCACCGGAAAAAAGGATCCTATACCGTATGCTTACTGCTGTTGTGCGCCCGGCAATGAACACGTCATCCACTCCTCCTGGCAGGGGCAGGCCCCGGCCTGCCCCTGCCAGACTCCAACAAACGGACAATACTCAAATATTGCACTATCAACTATTAACAGTTAACAGTTGATATCTAATAGTTAATAGTTGACAATTAATATTGATATAGTATGCATTTTAATCCCCTATACATTTCCTGAGCTTTGTCGAATAACGTCAAGAAAAAAAGCATGAAAAAGTTCGCAAATCTTCCTCATATGCTATATAATAGATTAATGGTTAACAAATAACAGTTAATCATTAATTGTTAACTGTTAATAATTAACTTTAAAATTCTATTTATTTAGCACCAAGCATTCCACGAAGGAGGTATTACATGAAAATAATATCCGTATCAAATGTGAAAGGCGGAGTAGGTAAGACAAGCACTGCAGCCATATTATCCGCAGGTCTGACGCAAAGAGGAAATAACGTATTGATGATTGACAGCGATCCGCAAACTAATCTGACAATGTGCTTTCTCCCTGAACCGCCTGATGGAACACCCAGCATCTACCATGTGTATGCTGACGGAAAATCACTCGATGAAGTAAGAACATCTATCAAGGAAAATCTAGACCTGATAATAGGTGATTTTGAGCTTTGCAACGCCGACATGCAGTTTCTAAAAGCCGGCCGGTTAAAAATGTTATGTAAAGCTATCAAAAGCATAAAAAGCGATTATGATTTTATAGTAATCGACACACCGCCCAATCTTGGGATTTTATCACTAAACGCCTTTTTGGTAAGTGACTATATTATCGTCCCCATGGCCGCAGACAGTTTTTCCCTAAAAGGAGTACGACTGTTAAAGCAGACACTTGATGAAGTAACAGAAGAAACTGAAAAAGCCGTTTCTGTCACCGGCCTATTACTGACAAAATACACCAACAGAACCAACGTATCTAAACTACTGGAAAAATCCATTAATTCGGCCGCAGAACTATTAGGCACAAAAGTGTTTAGCAGCAGAATCCGGCAGGCTACTGTCCTGCAAGAAAGCCAGGTTGCAAAAGTGGATTTACTGGAATATGCCCCCAAAGCCCCGGTAACTTTAGATTACCAAGCTTTTATCGATGAATTTCTGGAAAGGATCGAGGTGTAAACTGTCATGGGGAAGCTTAATATAAATTTACTAAAAGGAATCGAAGAACAAGAAAATGTTATTGACAGAACCAAACAAGAACAGGAAAAAGCTAAAGATATTCAGGATACATCCCAGCCCGCCCATAAACCCAAAACACCTGTAAAACAACCGCACACCATAAAAAATCCATCTGAAGAAGAAAACCTCCAAAATCCCACAAGCGCAAAGACTGCAAAAGCAGTTATGGGATTCCGGGCAGAAGTTGGAAAAATGGAAACCTGGAAACTATATGCCAGCGTTACCGGACAGGAAATAGGTGTTTTATGTACAAATGCCATTGATGAATACATAAGCCGCCATAAATTAACTGCTGAACAACAACAGCTTTTTGACTTAAAAAAACAAACCTTAGAAGCGGAAAAGAAAATAAAAAGCATGATTAACAGTTAATGATAAACTGTTAATCATTAACTGTTAACAGTTTACAGTTAATAATCTTTGTTCTAAAATGGTTATTCTAAATATCACTGACAATCAATACATCATATGTTTTGCCCAATTCATTAAATCATCATATTAACAGTTAAATGTTAACTTTTAACTGTTAATATTATATTTGAATTTACATTTACTCAAATGCATGTTATCATGTAATACGAATAATTACATAGTAGTGTATTACTAAAGGAGGTATGCGGCATGGCAGAAGGAAAAGAACTAAAACCAAAATCATTCCGGATTGACGATGAAACGGCAGAAAAATTCAAGGAAATATCATCCGCTATTGGTGGGAACCAGCAACAAACACTAGCCAAATTAATAGAAGCATATCAATTCCAGGCTGGGAAGGTCATATTGGCGAATAGAAAAGACGACATAGACCAGTTTGAAAAATATGTTAGCTGCCTAACGAATATGTATATGCGAAGCTTAGAAGACAACCAAAACATAACTAACTCTGTCCGAACCGAATTTGATGCTCTGTTAAATTCAAAAGATACCATTATCCAAAATCTGCAGAGTGAACTGATTACGACCAAACAATTAAAGGAAGAAGCAGTTATAAAGTCAAAAACATACAGCGAAGAAAACATACGGCTAAACAGCTTACTAGATAGACAGGAAAAAGAATACAATACGCGACTAAATGACCTACAAGATATGCTAGAGGATAAAAATAGCTTAAACAAAGCCCTTACAGATTCTTGCAATAACCTGAAAGCAAAGATTGAAAGCATGGAAGGAGCCGCAAATCAAACAGCATCCCTTCAAGATGAACTAGAGCAATTAAGGAGCAAACATGAAAAAATCACCCAAAAGCATGCCAATCTCGAACAACGTATAAGACAGGAGCAAGAAGCACATTCAAAATCCATCTCTAATCTGCAGCAACATGAAAAGGATACACTAAGCCAGTTTAAAGAGCAATCACAGCTTGCTATTGAAAAGGCAATCCTTGAAACTGAACGTAGATATCAGGAACAGATCCAGGAAATCAAAAAACAGCATCAGGCAGAGATTGATAAGTACCAGCAAAGATATCTAGCCTTATTGGAGCAGATACAACGGAATCAAGAAAACGAAGATACTGAAAAAAACAAGGACACCATAACAGGTATGGCTTAAAAGCTGTACCTCTTTTTTATCTGTCCGCCTGTTCTCCTTTATCTCCTACCAGGGCTACTTAGAGGCCACAATCCCTTATTTTCCGCCTGATGTAAAAAATCTTTACATCAAGAAAGAAAGATTTTTTACATCAAGATGTAAAAAATCTTTACATCAAGAAAGAAAAATTCTTTACACTAAATAGAAACAATTAAATAAAAACATCTTTTACAATCAATCATATCTATCTACGAATAATCCGAATGATTGAATGATTGAATAATAAATAGCTTGAAGTCAATTATTCTCTATGATATAATATCCAATATAAACAATCGGAAAGGAGGTCATTTCGTGGAAAATAAAAGAAAAATAATATCTGTAAGAATTGAACCTGATTTGCACAAAAAATTAAAAGAAATAGCATTGCATGATGATTTAACATTACAAGATTATATTATGAATCTAATTAAACAAGACTTAAAACAAAGAAAGGTGCTATCATAGTATGGACAAAAGCAAAAAACTTGAAGTCCAGCTTACCACACCTGAAAGACTCTATGTCAAAGTTTATCATGATTTTTTAGATTGCACCTTACTAAACTCAGATGAGAAAATGTTATTCATAGCGCTTAAAAGATATATTGACTTTAGAATTGACCTAAATGAAAAAACATGTGAAGTATATCCAACTATGGAAACATTATGTAAGATTACAGGAAAGACTCGACCGACTATAACCAAAATTGTCAAGTCATTACAAAAAAAGGGAATAATAAAAGTTACACGAAGAGGATTATCTAAACCTAATTTATATTCAATAACAGATAATGCTCAAATGTGGAAAGCTGAAACTATTGAGCAATTAAAAGAAATAGCTAACGAAACAGAGCTTGAAAGAAGTATTCGAATTGTAGAATCTTATGGATACACTGTAAAAGAGAAAGGGCTTGAAACAACTGTACCGGCCAAAGTAACAGCAAATTCAAGCGCCAAAGTAAACAATATTATCACAGATAAAGATACCACTATAGAGGCAAAAAGTCAAGCGGAACGGTATACTCTTACCCAAATTCGTCAACTTTTTGACTATGATATTATGATCCACAATAAAACACCATATCATCAGGAACAAATTGATTCAGTTATAGATATATTACATACCGCAATGAATACTACAAAACCAACAATCCGGGTAGCCGGAGAGGACAAGCCTACTATGGTAGTTATTGGGAAACTGATGAAATTAGATTACGAAATAATTATGTATGCCATAGAGAAGTTCTCAGAAAAGACAGAGCGGATTAAAAACCCAGTATCATATATGCTGACAATTTTATATACTGCGCCCGAACAATATAAATTAGATATTCAGAATCAGGTTAAATATGATATGTCACACTGGAATGAACAGAAATAAATCGTACCCATACAAGTCATCCCCAAAAAAGGGGATGGCTTATTTTTCTGCCCGGCGGCAGAAACGGGCGTATGCGTGACAAATAAAGTATACAGGGGGAAGATCATGATAACTGTCAAAAACATCCGTAACGTAGACCTTACAGCCTACGATGAAGTATGGGCGATCGTGCGCTCACTCAAGAATCCTGGAAATTTGAAGCATGTTCTGGGGCTGTCCCCTTCCTGGGAACTGTTCAGGCGGTACTTAGACTTACGGAACACTGGAAGGTGGAACACAGAGGCATTCCAGGGTATATACGTCCCAGCATTCCTGAAAGAGATGCAGACTGCAACGGCCAGAAAGAAGCTAAATGAACTTGTGTGGCTGGACAGGCAGGGGAGACGTATCGCTTTAGCCTGTTTTTGCTCCGACGAGGCGACATGCCACAGGAGCATCGTCGCAGGTATCCTGCAACACGCCGGCGTTCGGATCCAGGGCGTAAAAGGGGATTACTCCCCATATGGCAGGCTCTATTTTGGAAGAGAGATTGAGAAAAGGAATCCTGCTTACAGGATGAAAAGTTTGAAACAGCTTCTGGATGGGTATGCGTTTGAAGTAGGACGGCGGAACCAGGCAGATAAAGAGGCCACGCAGCGCCGGATTATGGATGAAGTTTATGCGCGTATCAAAGACACGTTTAAAATGCTGGAGGTGGAGTCGGAGGCCATAGAGCAGATTTATGAGCAGTTAATTGAACATTGAGATATATGTCACTCACCCGGCGTAGGGCGCCGGGGAGTGACCGGGAGGACGTTATGAACGAGATAATTCAGAAGATGAGAAAAGATGGTTATCCTTATAAGATCAAGGGAAATGGTGGATATACAGCAGTACTATACGATATGCAGCCGCTCTTTGACGGCGATCATATGGCTATATACCGCTATCCCAGAGGGGAATGCTACCACGATCTGTTGGAAATTCAGGAGCATTTTGAAATTGTAGAACAGTGAATCAGTATATAAATAAGTAATTGCGAAACTGCTTCCAATCGTCACGAGTTTGGCAGAATAAACAAATGGCCGCTCAAAACCCTTTCAAATCCGCGTCCTATTTGTTTATTCTGCCAAACTCTGGCTTATGAAATGGGCATTTCGCAATTGCCTATCAGTATATAAAAAATTGGAGGTAACGATATGTTTATGATTATGTTTTTACTTGGTTTGATTGGTTTGGGCACAGGGGCTGTCCGGTTCTTTTCATGCTGGATAGCAGAAAGCGTCAAAGGCGACCGCTTCAGCGACCATAGAACAATGGTATGGAAGAACGTATGGATCCATTTTGGCGTGACATTTGTATGCTTCTATCTGGCGTTCCATATTTGATCAAATACAGTCTTAATAATTAATTTATAAGACTATCTTTGGATCGTTGGAACTATACATTTCATGCGTATTCGTTTATAATGATATAAAGATAATATCAAAGGACGCATACACCCGTTAAGGAAGAGCCTCTCGGCTCCCCTACGATGAAGGGAGTAAGGGTTATGGAAGATTTCATAATGAAACCGAAGGTCGACATGGCCTTCAAAGAGATCATGATGGACGAAAAAGCACGTACCGGCTTTTTGTCTGCGATGCTGAAGATCAGGCCGGAGGATATCAAAGAGACGCGGATCCTCAATGCGAACCTACGTAAGGGACATGAAGATGACAAACAAGGCATCCTGGATGTACGGATCCTGATGAACGATGCCGTTGAGATAAATGTAGAGATACAACTGACAAGATTAAAAGTATGGGCAAACCGCGCCCTGTTCTACCTGGCAAAGATGTATGCGGACCAGATCGCGCCAAAGCAGAATTATGGAGTGTTCAAGAAATGCGTGAGCATCAGCATCCTGGATTTTAAACTGTTCCCGGAGGAAGAAGACTTTTATTCCTGCTTCCATATCCGTGAAGACACGCGCAATTTCATCTATACAGATAAAATGGAGTTCCATGTGCTGGAACTTCCGAAGTTACCAGAAGAACTAAAAGAGGACTGCAGTAACATTGAACTATGGGCGAAATTCATCAACGCTGAGAGGAAGGAGGAGTTTGATATGCTGGCACAGAAGGATCCTTATATAAAGAGCGCTTATGAACAGCTGCAGGTGGTCAGTCAGGATAAAGAGAAGCGGCTGGAGTATGAAGCCAGGCAGAAGGCAATATGGGATTATAACCAGATGGTACTGGAGGCGGAAGAACGTGGAGAAGAACGGGCAGAAGGACGTATTAACAAATTGAATGCTTTCTTGATACAGGACGAGCGTTTTGAAGATCTAAAACGTTCTACGACCGATGAAGCTTACCAAAAACAGCTAATGGAGCAATACGGCATCTAAGATAAACAGGAGGATCAAAGCAATGGCCAGAAGAAAAAAGAACCTTACAATCGAAGAAGAACTTATGGAGCTTCAGAAAGAGATTACTGGGTGTGAAGACGAAATTAAACGTCTTACAGACAGGAAGAAGGAGTTAAAGCAGCTCATTGAACAGAAACAGACAGAAGCCTTATATCACGCCGTACTTCGATCAGGAAAAAGTATCGACGAAGTGATCGCCTGGATTAACAGTGATAGCCAGGGGGAACAGCAAACGGAGATGTAAAAAGGCAGCCGTGTAAAGTAAAATTGGATATTGATCATAAAAAGATAAGCTATCCGCAATCCGTGGGTGGCTTATTTTGCGTGCAGATAAAAACGTCATAACAGCCTTACGGCTGCGGGAGCATACTCAAAAGGAATTATTTCCACAAATTTGAAAAAGAAGGACACACACATGATAAGGAGTCCACATGGATAAAGCAACAGCGGTAAAATTTAAAGATTCTGGACATCCGGTATGGTTCCTGGGAATATGGTCCGACCTGCCTACGAAAGCCCGTATCACAGAGGTCAGAACGGAAACCAATATCGGATATGCCCACGTAAGCTGCATCCACGATGAAGAATGCAGTGCGATCGGTCCACAAGACGTCCAACTCGAAAGATTATATCATTCAAAAGATGCCTTACTCACCGCAATGGCTGAGAAGGAGCGGCAGTACATAGCTGAGATCAAGTCCGGCATACAGACCATGGAGGACTGCATCCGGTATCTGTATGACCATCACGTTGCCAGAGGGACAGAGTACACGGACTGGTCGGCCCGGAAAGCCGTCCAGGAGCTGGCCCGGGAACGCTGGGGGCTGGAACTTGAATAAGCCTGCCCTGGGTCAGCCCGCTTTTATGGGCAGGTGTTGTCAATAACCGGTGCAATGATCTAGGGCTTGATATTTATAGAAAGGGGAAATTATGAGAAAAGTGCAGTATCTGGTCATAAATTCGGAAGAAGAGATTTGTTACAGATTAGCAGAGATCATCAATATCAAGTGTGGATTAGCACAAAATATCTTGAGCAGACCAGAACTAGAAAAAAGAGAACAAAACCTCTTGAAAATGTAGTTGCAATATTGTTCGAAAACGGCAGCACAGAGGTGATCAGTGCAATGGATCTGGAGATGTATTTTGATCAATGTATTGGCAGATAGAATACACGGGAGAGATAGGGAGTAAAAAAGGAGAAGGTCATGGATCATAACGAAAAAAATAGTATCGTACCTGGGCTTACACCAATGGAGATTGAAAAGATTTACCGTATGCAATATAAGATCCACTGGGGGGAAGATTTTGTGGACCGCTGTAATGACCGGAGGATGGAAGGCCAATGTCGTTATGACCTTCCCGATATACTGGCTGAAGATAAAGATCTGTTGAATACAGCTTACGAATTGTATTGCAGATCAAAGGATAGCAATATTGCCTATAATCTTACATTAGATGCAGTGATAGATGGGATTGAAAAGTGGATTGCCAACGATATGTCAGATGTTTTGGAACAAGTAGAGCGTTATTTTGCTGAGAACCTGCCAAAGTATAAGGTATTAAAGATCAGGCGGCAATCCTATCATCCTGAAGATGACTATCTGTACATGGTATCAGCCAAAAAAGATGACGGTACATACGCTGTCTGGACTTGTTGGAACCAAAGCATCAAGAGCCTGAATTGTGGGCATTACGATCTATCAAGCGAGGAAGATTGCGAAAAGGTCATGGATGGATCTTACTTTAGTGGGGATCTAGAGTAAGATCAGCGGGGGAACGGATATGAAAGAGCTGGTAAGATGGATGTCCGTTCCCCTTTCCTGTTTTTCTTTGCCAGATGTACAGGTGGGGGAGATGGAACACTTGCACAGTTTTTTTAAACTTTATTATTTTTATTTGTATTTATACGGCATATATACAAAAAATATATTATAAAAAAAATTATATTTAAAAAAAGTGAGAAAATGTTCCAATAAGGAGATATCGTTATGCCTGTATAGCTTTCGATGGAACGTTTTTATATCGTGCGTGTTCCGTGCCCTTCTGTGATCGGTCGAAAGAGCAGTGCTGGCGGGCTTTTTTGTCAGCACACTTTTTTTGCAAAAGAGTTCCATCATGCCCATATTTTTGTATTTTTTCCCAGATTTTTTTATCAAGACTAAAGATATTGCCCTTCTTGGAACACTTTTGTATATCAGGAACATAAAAAGTGTTCCGTTCCATGAGATCCTCATGTACGTAGCCGTATCCCTGTTTTTTATCTACTGCCTGCGGCAGGCGGGAGCGGACAAAAAATCTTATGCCCGGGCCTGGGCATAAGGACAGGAGGCTATCCAATGAATACTAAACTGAGAAATTACATACAGCTGGCAGGCCAGACGGCTGCCCGTGTTACGAAGAATCCAGGGAACTGGACAGGGTTTCTCGATACCGCATCCAGGATATACAGATACCCGTTCCCAGACCAGCTCCTGATCCATGCCCAGCGTCCCAAAGTTACGGCCTGCGCTCCTTACGAGATCTGGAACAGGCGGATGCGTCGATATATCCGTCGTGGTTCCAAGGGGATCGGCCTGATCCGTGTCAAGAACGGCTATCCAAGGCTGCGTTATGTATTTGACTTGGCTGATACAGGAGTGAAAGAGGATTCCTATACTCCTTGGCTTTGGGAGTACAAAGAAGGATATCAGGATATAGTCATTAAGGCGTTGGAGGAACAGTTCGGCATTTCCGGGGAATATGGCCTTGCTGACCAGCTCCAGCGGGTCGCTGGCCAGCTGGCAAAGGATTTCTGGGAAGATCACCACAAAGATATCGTGTACGAATGTGATGGGAGCCGCCTCGAAGAGCTGGATGAGCATAGTATTGGATTAAAGTTCCAGATTGTGATGACTGTAAGCGTATCATATGTACTCAATACCCGGTGTGGGCTGGATCTGAGGCAGGGGTTTACTGCTGAAGATTTTCAGGATATTCCTGATTTCGATACCCAGCGGATCGTCAAGATCCTGGGTGCGGCCGTCAGTCAGGCCAGTGAGCAGGTACTGAGGACGATAGCAGTTGCTATCTATGGATACGAGCATCAGGAAAAGCCCGATAAACAGCCGTCAAGGCCTTCTGTGCGTGAAGTCTATGATAAGTATAAGGTTATTATTAAAAGGCTCGTACTGGCAGATAAAGCGTATCAGAACGCCTGCCAGAACTCTGACAGGCAGGAGGCTGCCCTGGAATACAAAGAAGCCCTCAAACGTGCTGTCCTTACTATTAAAGATACAGAGTTCATGCGGCTTTACTATGACATGGCTGAGTTCCGTAACCGTTTGCAGAAAGAGTTGTTCGATGAAACATACCCTGAACTTTCAACTGTACAGGAGCCAGAAGAAAGCATTCCTGATAAGGCTGTACCAGCCGCCTCCGGCTCTGGCACAGCAGACATGGGACCAAGATCAGATACTCAGGATCCAGAGGCTGCGGATCATCAGGTTGGTGATACGGTCTATATCGAGGGTACAGCCTACGAAGTCACAGAGATTGGGATGTTTGATGTAGAACTACGCGATACATCCCAGGCATATCCGATCTTCAGAGTTGAGAACAAAGAACGTCTTAATGACATGTTACGGCGTAATCCAGGCAATACGACACAGCCTGCAACAGATGCAAAAAATCCGGTGTTCATGGAAACAGAAGTTGTCCAGGAAGGGGCTGATATACAAGAGATCACTGTTTCTGAACCACAGAACTTTAAGATAACGGATATCCATCTTGGTGAAGGAGGTCCCAAGGCCAAGTTCCGCATGAACATGGAAGCTATCAGGGTGCTCAAACAGATTGGATCTGAAGGTCGCATTGCAACGTTGGAGGAACAGAAGATCTTATCTCAATACGTGGGATGGGGCGGCATTCCTGATGCGTTTGAGCCACAAAAGGAGGATTGGGCAAAGGAATACAAAGAGCTGAACGGAGCACTAACCCCTGAAGAATACGCATCCGCACGTCTGTCAACTCTCAATTCACATTACACCAGCCCTATCGTTATCCAGGCAATCTATCAGGCCATTGCCCGCATGGGCTTTAAATCAGGCCGTATCCTGGAGCCTGCCTGCGGTATTGGGAATTTCTTTGGCTTACTTCCGGAAACAATGTCCCAGTCTAAGCTCTATGGCGTAGAGCTGGATGATATCAGCGGCCGCATTGCGAAGCTGCTGTATCCAAAGGCAGATATTAAAATTTCTGGTTACGAGAAAGCAGATCTCCAGAAAGATTTCTTTGATCTGGCCATAGGCAACGTGCCTTTTGGACAGTATCAGGTCAACGACCCAGAATACGATCATTTAAAATTCTCTATACATAACTATTTTATCGCCAAAGCTCTGGACCAGGTTCATCCCGGAGGTATCCTGGCATTTGTCACCAGCCGCTACACTATGGATTCCCAAAACACAGATGTAAGGGAATACCTGGCCAAGAGGGCTGACCTGCTGGGGGCGATACGTCTGCCAAACAATGCCTTCAAGGCTAATGCCAACACAGACGTGGTTTCCGATATCCTGTTCCTTCAGAAACGTGATACCCCATCCGCTGGAGCTCCAGAATGGGTACGGACCGTTAAGAATGAAGATGGCTTTCTGGTCAATCGTTACTTTATCGCCCATCCGGATATGGTCTTGGGAATAACATCCTCTGAATCAACACAATATGGACGGCCAGACTACACTGTGGCTCCTATCCCTGGTCTTGACCTGGCTGATCAGCTTCAGGAAGCGGTATCTTTCATCCATGGCACTTATCAGGAGGTTGTTCCTGAAGCTTCAGAGAGCAGCGCCCCTGCAGAGGCCATCCAGGCTGACGATAACGTAAAAAACTACTCGTTCGCGATCATAGATGGTGAGGTGTATTACCGTGAAAACTCAAGCATGAAGAAGGTTGAGTTGAATGCAACAGCCAAAGCACGTGTCAAAGGCATGGTTGCACTGCGTGACTGCGTACATGGGCTGATCGCCCTGCAGATGGACGAGTACACCGAAGACAGCTCTATCACAGAGAAGCAGGCAGAGTTAAACCAGCTATACGATACATACACCCATAGATACGGCCTGATCAACAGCAGAGCCAACCGTCTGGCCTTTGACCGGGATTCCAGTTATTACCTGCTCTGTTCCCTGGAGATCCTGGACGATGACGGAAAACTGGAACGCAAGGCCGACATGTTCACCAAACGAACGATCAAACAGCATAAGACGATCACCAGCGTAGATACCGCATCAGAAGCATTGACGGTATCTATCGGAGAACGTGCCAGAGTGGATCTATCCTTCATGTCAAAATTGACAGGCAAGACAGAAGAAGAACTTATCAGAGAGCTGCAAGGCGTGATCTACAAAGACCCGATCAGTCAGGACTGGCAGACTGCAGACGGATACTTATCCGGCAATGTGCGTAGAAAGCTGCGTCAGGCACAGAAGGCAGCCTCTGAGGATCCATCCTATCAAGTTAACCTCGAAGCCCTCAAAGCCGCACAGCCGAAAGACCTCGATGCTTCTGAGATCGAAGTCCGGCTGGGTGCCACATGGATCGATAAGAGCTACATCCAGCAATTCATGATCGAGACCCTGGATCCTCCTGCATATCTGCATGACCGTATCATCGTTAATTACTCAAAATTCACCGCAGAATGGAACATCAGTAATAAAATGGCCGTTCCGAGCAATGATGTCGCTGCCTATACTACGTATGGCACCGACAGGGCCAATGGGTATCGCATCCTGGAAGAGTCTCTGAATTTACGTGATATCCGGATATACGATACCGTGGAAGATGCAGAGGGGAAAGAGAAGCGTGTCCTGAACCATAAGCAGACCACCCTGGCCCAGCAGAAACAGCAGGCGTTAAAAGACGCCTTTAAAGACTGGATCTTCAAAGATCCGGAACGCCGGCAGGCTCTGGTGCATCACTATAACGAAACCATGAACAATACCCGTCCGCGTGAGTACGATGGAAGTCACATCGTGTTCCCTGGCATCAACCCCGAGATCCAGTTACAGCCCCATCAGGTCAATGCCATCGCCCATGTGCTGTATGGCGGAAACACACTCCTGGCACACGAAGTGGGAGCTGGCAAAACCTTTGAAATGATCGCTGCGGCCATGGAATCTAAGCGTTTGGGCTTATGCCATAAGTCTATCTTCGTGGTCCCGAACCACCTTACAGAGCAGACAGCGGCTGAGTTCTTGAGGCTCTATCCGGCAGCTGATATCCTTGTTACGACCAAAAAGGACTTCCAGACCAGCAACAGAAAGAAGTTCTGTGCCCGTATCGCGACCAGCGACGTGGATGCAGTCATCATCGGCCATAGCCAGTTCGAGCGGATCCCGATAAGCATGGAACGTCAGGAACGCCTGATAAAACAGCAGATCGACGAGATCACGGCAGGGATCTCAGAAGTAAAAGCCAGCAATGGGGAACGGTTCACAGTCAAACAGTTGGAACGTACCAAGAAGACCTTGGAAGTCCGTCTTGAGAAATTGCAGGCGGCTGACCGCAAAGACGATGTGGTCACATTCGAGGAACTTGGTGTTGACATGATGTTTGTTGACGAATCGGATCTGTACAAAAACCTGTTCTTGTATACAAAAATGCGTAACGTGGCCGGCCTCTCGACGGCGGATGCACAAAAATCCAGTGACATGTTCGCGAAATGCCGTTATCTGGACGAGATCACTGGCGGACGTGGCATCGTGTTCGCTACCGGGACTCCAATATCGAACAGTATGACGGAAATGTACAGCATACAGCGTTATCTCCAGTACGACCGCCTTCAGGAGATGGGCATGGGCCAGTTTGACAGCTGGGCCTCCCGGTTCGGAGAGACAGTCACAGCCCTGGAGCTGGCCCCGGAGGGGACCGGCTACCGGGCAAGGACACGGTTCGCAAAGTTTTTCAACCTCCCGGAGCTGATGAACATTTTTAAAGAAGTGGCGGATATCAAGACTGCAGACCAGCTGAACCTTCCCGTGCCGGAAGTGGAGTATCACAACATCGTATCCGAGCCTACAGAGTTCCAGCAGGCCATGGTACAGGAACTGTCAAAGAGGGCTGAGAAAGTCCATGGGGGCATCGACCCACACATAGATAACATGTTGCGGATCACGTCAGATGGCCGGAAACTGGGGCTTGACCAGCGTATCCTCAACCCTATGCTGCCCGATGACCCAGAGACGAAAGTCAACAAGTGCGTGGCCAACGTCTTAAAATTATGGAAAGAAGGCGATGCAGAGAAACTGACTCAACTGATCTTCAGTGATATTTCGACGCCATCCGGAAAGTCTGCAGATGGTTCTGAAGATACTCCATTTACCAATATCTATGAAGATATCCGAAAGAAGCTCATCGCAGGCGGCATGGCTCCGGAACAGGTGGCCTTTATCCATAGCGCCAAGACAGATATCCAGAAGAAAGAGCTGTTTGCGAAAGTCCGCTCTGGACAGGTGCGTGTCCTGATCGGCAGCACATCCAAAATGGGCGCTGGGACCAACGTGCAGGATAGGCTCATAGCCTTGCATGATCTGGATTGCCCCTGGCGCCCACGGGACTTGATCCAAAGAAAAGGCCGTATCGAACGCCGTGGGAACATGAATCCAAAAGTACATGTGTTCAGATACGTAACAAATGCAACTTTTGACGCTTACCTTTGGCAGACCGTGGAGAATAAACAGAAATTTATCAGCCAGATCATGACCAGCAAGTTCCCGGTGCGCTCCTGCGAGGATGTGGATGAGGCAACGCTCTCATTCGCTGAGATCAAAGCGTTGTGCGCCGGTGACCCGCGGATCAAAGAGCGCATGGATCTGGACGTGGAAGTATCACGTTTAAAGATTATGAAAGCCGACCACCAGAGCAAACAGTACAGGCTTGAGGATGATCTGCTCAAGCATTTCCCAGAGCAGATCCAGGAGGCACAGGGCTTTATCGCTGGTCTAAAAGCTGACATCCAGATATTAAGCCAGCATCCACGCCCGGAAGAAGGATCTTCTGGGATAGAGATCCAGGGTGTGCAGTACACCGACCGGACACAGGCTGGGACAGCCTTGATGGACGCTGTACAGGATATTACAGCCACTAAGCCAGTGGCCATCGGCAGCTACCGGGGCTTCGCCCTGGCTGCCAAGTTCACTGGCTTCCAACACAGGCTGAGCCTGAAAGGGGCTGTCGCCTACCAGGTTGAGATGGGAGAGGACCCACGGGGTAATCTCACCCGGCTGGACAATGCCTTGGACAAGATTGCAGAAAGGCTCATGGATCACGAAACAACGCTTGAGAACCTGCTCCGGCAACGGGAGGCAGCCAAAGCTGAGGTCGGAAAACCTTTCCAGTTCGAGGAAGAACTGTGTACCAAGTCAGCTCGTCTGGCAGAACTGGATGCAGAACTGAACATTGGCACGCTCCAATCCCAGACAGCAGCGTGAGTTCCAGGATCCAGGTATCTGTATAGGCCCCTTCGGGGGCCATATACCTAAAAATTTCGTTAAAGTGGGGTAGATATTTCGCTGAAGCTGAGTAGATATTTCGCTAAAAAGGGGTAGAAGTCTCGCTGAAATGGAGTAGAAACTTCGCTGAAATGGAGTATACCCTTTCACGAGAACGTATATAAAATAAGGACTCCCGGCCTGTTGCCAGTTCTTAATATATTAATATATTAATAAATTAATATATTAATATATTAATACCGTGACCCTGTTTACACAGGGCACACGGTATTAGATCAGTCGTTAAACTTAAATAATACGGAAATGAGAATGAGATATCATATGAGAGACAGCCCATCAATATTCTTTCCATTCCCGTGGTTTTTTCTTTTATCCCCGTAATTTCAATATGTCTTCCCCGCTAAGGCGGGGACAGACATATTGCGTAGGCTTTCTTTCGTACGTTTTTACGATCAGAATATATATATTTAAGTTCACAAGAAACAGACTTGAAAGATTGAGATCTGTATGATCTGCGCCCCCTGCTGGGGGCAGGGGCGCAGATCATATCCATAAAGTCCTATATTTTACGGAGATAAAGAGAAAAACCCACGGGGATGGAAGAAAATGGTATGGGTGTATGTGAAATGAGATCTGATATAGAAATATAGGATCCCAGAAAAGGACAGTCTGATGGTGTAGGGCTGTCTTTTTTGATCAAAATATTTGATGAGTGAGGGATAATATATCAGCCTTGCGGCTGCGGGTGCTCTGGTAAAAGCACATCCTGCCAGTCACACGGGCAGGGAACGGAGGTATTACAATATGAGCTATGCAGCTGATATGAAAGGGTTGGATCTTTTTACAATGCCTTTTCGTAATGTCCAGGCTTCCATGGCAGTCCCGGCATCCGGCCAGGGAACTGCCCGATCGACGCCAATATCCGGTAAGTCGAAATCTCGAATGCAGATGAAGTCTACAGCTTCACGATCCAAAACACCAGTTTATTTATCGCAACCTTCAGATCCTTCTATAGAGCAGGTAGAAAATTCTGATATTCCAGAAAAGTCTGTTCCGGAACAGGCCAAGGATGCAGAGCCGGTGCAGGAACAAAAACCCCAGGCAAAAGCTCCGGAACCTGAGCAAAAACAACCATCTGAAGAAAAGCCAGGATCACCTCCAAAAGAGTTGGTGATGGATATGTCCGACCATGCCATTCCGGCCGGGAACCCCCTGGATGCATCCGAGGACGCCAAGCGTAAAGCACATGAAGAAGCTGAAGCTAAGAGAAAGGCAGAGTGGAAGGCCCGGCAACGTGAAAAGAAGGAGAAAGAAGGAGCCGCTCTCCAGAGACTGCAGTCTATGAGTGATCCAGACGCAGTAGCAGCCTCGACGGAGTGCATCCGCCTTGCCATCGAACGTATCACTCGACGTAACATGAAAGAGTGTGTGGCCGGGCACATCCAGTCTGTCTGCCAAAAAGACCCAGCATTTGCCCGGTGTGTTATGCATCCCAAAAAGAGCCTGGCAAACTGCTTTAAATACATAAACAGACAAGCAAAAGACTATCTAAAAAACGAAATGGAGGAGAACGGACTTGGAGCAAACGGAGTATATGGAGGCGATGTGCCAGATGAAACCTGCTATCAATGGGGGGAAAACTATTTTCGTGACCCCGATGCCCCGGAAGATATCGAAAGAGAAGACAAATTCGTACCCAGACCATACGTGTCCCAAAGACCGTCAAAGGCCAAGAAGCCTAAGGATACCAACAAAAAGAAGATACAGAAAAAGGCAGGGGATGACACGGGTTATCAGCAGATGAGCTTGATGGAGGCGATAAAATGAGTTTGAACAAAAGAAAATGCCGGGCATTTGCAGACCCAGGTTTTAAAATGCGATCACACAGCGGTATCCTACATGCGCCACAGATCGATCATATCATCCGCACGGCCATTAAGATCATCGATCACCATAAGACGCTGCTCCTGTATATCTACCCCAGTCAACAGGCCGCCCAAGGGGACTCCAGTCCCCTGTGGGTGGTCTTCCAGAAAAAAGATGACTATGCGACATTGGAACGCCAGGAGGACGGCAGTTTCAAGTGGCGTACAGCGGCGTTTGAACGTTTGGGAGATAGCTGGGATTTCATTAAGAGATGCACCTTTTATTCGTTTCAGGATGAAAGACGTGTACTCCGTTATCTCAAGTCTGATACAAACGGGATCCAGGCGCTGCTCGATGTTCAAAATGTTATCCTGGGACGCCGCAGGGACAAGCGCCAGCTTATGCGGGAAAGGAAGATCATCGGCCGCATGGCCAGTGTGCCAGCTCTGCCCCGTGGCCTGAAAAGCTGGATACATAAATCTGTCATGCCGGCTTATTTCTTCTATGATCATAAACGCGGGGGCATGGGTGTTCCAGGCATCTGCTCTGCATGTGGCCATGAGATCCATTTATCCAAAGTGAAGCAGGGAAGAAAGTCATTCTGCCCGCACTGTAAGCACGAGCTTACCATGAAGCCGCGTTCAAGGCGTGGGTACTGTATGACAGACCGGGAAACCTGCCAGGTCATCCAAAACGTAGGCAATGGAGAGTTGATCATACGCATTATAAAAGTATATTATACGTATAAAGGCGATGTGCCTGAAGTCCAGATCTACGAGAATGCCCGCCAGTTCATCCGGCTGGATGATGATGGTAAATCCGGCATTGAATGTTATTATCATTCATACGGCAGTGGCCTTCTCACAGATTGGAGAAAAGGTGAACGTCCGGTATACAATAAATGGTCATATAATTTTAAAGCCGACACATGTGCCCATCCGTATACAAAGAACCTTTCAGAAGCGTTAAAAGACACGCCCTGGCAGTATTGCCCCATATCCGCATTTTACACTCATTTCCATAAGCCGATGCAGGCATCCACGTTCTTGTATGCCTACTTAAAACATCCCCGGTTAGAACACTTGGTCAAAGTGGGATTCTGTTCGATCGTGGCTGATCTGGTCTATGGATATAGTTATGGATATGATGATTGTCTGGATGGGTCCAGGAATCGTACACACCAGATACTGAAAGTGGATGCGAAAGATGTGGAGTTCCTGCGGGGCTTGGATGTTGGATTGTCTGTGCTGAAGATATACCAGAGATACCAAGGTGTAAAAGACCGTCAGAAGCTCCTCTTGTGGCATCTGGAACACGGAGTGGAGGAGGATGTTGCAACGCTCCTGGATCATATGACGGCTCACAGGTTCATGAAATATATGGATTGCCAATATAAAGACTTGTACCAGAGTAATACCTCTCGTTATAAGAATATGCAAGCTGTGGTCACAGAATACCGGGATCACCTCAGTATCTGCAGTAAGCTGGGCTATGACTTGAAGAACAGTTTTGTCCTGTACCCAAGGGATTTACAAGAAGCTCACGACAGGGTAGCGGCCCAGTTCCAGTATCAAAAGGACAAGCGGATAGAGCAGGATTTTATCGCAGTATACCGGGGACTTGATGGGAAGTACGACTTCGAGAGGGACGGCCTGAAGATCGTGTATCCTGATACGCCGGACGACGTGGTATCCGAAGGTCATGCTCTGCATCATTGTGTTGGCAGGTATGTAGAAAGTGTGGCAGATGGGCATTGTATCATCTTGTTCTTGCGCCGGTGTTCCGATGGATCACAGCCATTTTATACGATCGAGGTATGTGACAATAAAGCCGTTCAGGTGCGGGGGATGCAAAACTGCGCCATGACCCCTGAAGTAGAGGCTTTCATCACAGCCTGGGAGCGGTGCGTGTTACGCACCCAGCTCCCGGCCGCATAGGCCCCAGAAATATCAAAAACAGATTTGAGAAATAAGGACGGCTATGTTAATATGATCAAAAGGAGAGTGTCAGAAAAAAAATTTGATCAGGAAGGAAAGAGCTTATGGCATTGGTAGATGTTAATATCAAGGTGCCGGTGGAGATGGCAGTTTATCTAAAACCCTCCGACCAGGTCACCGAACTTGAAAGGAATGCCCTGCTGTTATATCCTTATGTTTTAAAACAGAGCATCTCTCATGGGCGCGCGGCTGATATACTGGGGATACGTAAAAATGAACTGATAGATATCTATGACAGGTTCGGGTTCTCTTATCTGGATCTGACGATGGATGACCTTGATGAAGAACTGGAAACATACAGGAAAATGAAGGCAAAGGGAAAATGGCATGATAGTGATATCTGACACCACACCGATCATCTCCCTTTTAAAGATAGGCCGAGACATGGCTTTGAGGTCTGTGCCTCTTTTTTGCATATTTTATATGATCAAGATCGGAGGGTATAAGCCCTGACGGGGACTCATCACCCGACATTTGGCTGTGGCTGGATGATATCTGCTGAAGTATAAAAAGCAAAAAAATGCCAATAAAAAATATTACATTTTTTCATTTAAATTAAGAGAGGACATAAAAAAGGTTTTCTTTTATATTCCAGTCCATCCATCACATAGGACTCTCCTTTTGATCCTATCAGTCACTTTTTTCAGCTCATCTAAAGTTTTACAATCCCATACAGAGATATGATTTAAGATTTCATATATATCATCAAAGTGATCATTGTCTTCTGAAACAGGGCCCTTTTTGACTAATACCCCTTTTTCTTCCAATGACTTGATATGTTTATGCACATCAACTCTGCTCATCCCCAGTTTCTGACTTAGTTTATTTATACTGATAGCTGTAGTGTTTATAGTATTTATCTCATTGTCATATGCGGATGCGATCAGATAGATGATCAGTATTGTTTCATCGGCATTAAACAGATCAGAATCCAATAGGCCTGTATAAATATAAAAACGCGGTCTATCAGGGTCGTTATCCTCTAAAATCCGTACTTCAAAAGGCTTATCAAGATCATATTTCATGCTATCCCCCCTTTGGATGTCCGATCTTCATCCTAATGTTTCTTATACGATTATATATGTGGATGACCGAAAAGTAAAGCGTCCAGTAAAGCGTCCCGTGAATGGTAAAACAGCCCATCTATGACTATATGGTTTATGGTTTCTCCAGTTTTTGGTATAAGCCCTGCGGGCCGGGTGCTTTATCAAAAAGATAAAGAGGGGGGGGGTGAGAATAAAAAACGTTAAAGAGACCAGCGCTTGCCAGCTGGGGAGAGACATGGGGATCGCTTTAAATGCGGTAGACGGACATAACGCGGGTCAATGGTCTGGAC
>CAJTFD010000026.1 GCA_910575625.1 Clostridia bacterium | reverse complement strand
AGGGCAATCTTTGAATATATAGAGGGCTGGTATAACCGCAAACGAATCCATAGTGCAATTGGTTATATGACACCTCAGCAAAAGGAGGATGAGGAACTCAAAAAAGCAGCATAATCTTTCGACTTTTTTTGTCCAAAGTATTGACATAGATCCAATTCCTCGCGGGAAAGGGCGAACACCGTACCGGGCAGCTGGGATTCAAATTCCTCCCGGTCAAAGAGCATTTCCGCGCCGCCCCCGTCCACCACCGCGTACACCGTCAAATCCTGCTCAAACAGTTCCAGCGCCCGCTCTTTGGAGAGGGGCAGCAAGTCCCCGTCCTGATAGCCGCAGTTTTTCAGATCGTCCTCACACAGCGCCGGGTCCGGCATCGGGTATTCATCCAGCGTCTGCTCCGGCGCGTCGGGCAGCGGGGCGGCTTCTGCGGCATGGCCGATGGAATCCAGCGCCCGCGGGTTTTGGTTGGCGGGCAAAAGGGCGTATTCCCGTTCCTGTTCGGCGGTCAGCGGCTGGGGGTAGTCGATACAGCCAAAGGCAGTGATGGAATCCTGTTCTACCTTTACCGGCGCGGCAAGTTCAGTGATGGTTTTCCCATCCATCAAAGGATAGGTTCCCACATCCAGCGATTCCTGGGTAACGTAATAGCGGAACATGGAGGGGTCCTGCTCCGGCAGTTCGGCGGGGATTTTCCAGGAGGGTTCCGGTTCAGGGGAAACCTCTTGATTCTCCGTATCGGCCTGCGGGCTTTCCGTCTGTATGGTTTCTTTTCCGGCGTCCTGTTCCGGCCCGGATTCCAGATCAATGCCGCGCTCCTTGCAGACCTCCTGAAAATGGCGGTCAATATCGGCAATCAGAGTACCGACGGTCTTGTTGATGGTTTCCAGGCTGGCCCGCAGTTCCTTCAGCTCCTTGCCCTGGCTCCAGTTCGCAATGTACCCAAAGCTGTTTGCGCCGGTCTGAATCCCAAAATATTGGCAGACCGCGTAGGAGATGCTCTCGGCCTCCACTTCCTCGGTGCGCCGGTCCTTTTTATGGTCCTGCAAAAACCGCTGGGCGGTCTTTTCGCCGCCGTTAAAGTCCAGGCCGGATTCATCGGTCAGCGGGAGATGCCCTTCCTCCGGCAGTTCCAGCGGCTTTGCGGTTATGACGGAACCGGCATGGTTGACCATAACCCGTTCCTCTACGGCAACCGGCGCGCCGGGGTCATCGTCGGAACCGCGCAGGTCATAACAAAACAGTCCGTCCGGCAGATCGTCTGGGGCAATCCGGTCATTGGAGAACAGGGCTGGCTGTCCAAACAGCTCCACTTCCTGATACAAGGGCGCGTCCGGGTTGTCCGGCACATCAAAGTTGTGCAGCTTGCTGTGGGCGATCTCGTGGACAGTGGCGGAAACCGTCTGCACCTCGCTCATGCCCTGGCGGATGGCGATGCGCTGCTCAATGGAAGAAAAATACCCATCCGTATCCGCGTCCATTTCCTCAAACGCAAGGGGAACCGGGGCGGAGCGTTTCAGCGCCTCCATAAACGCCTCAAAGTGCTGGACATTCCCGAACAGGTCCGCCGCCAGGGAGGGCAGGGGCTTTCCGTCCGTCTGGCTCACATCAAAGACCTTGACCGGACGGAACAGCGGGATTTCCACCTCTTTTTCCTCCATGACCACCCTGCCGTTTGCGTCCAGCATTGGCGCGTGGGTGTCCGGGTCCAGCTTCTGCTCCTCGATTTTCTTCTTATAGGGGGTGGGCGCGATGATGGTGATGCCGCGCTCGCCCTTTTTCACATGGCGCTCAAACTGATTCTTCCACTTGTTATAGCCATATGCTTTGTTCATAGTTATCCTCCTTAAAATCTGTTTTATAGAAAAATCCGAGAAAACGCAGGTTGTTTTCTCGGATAACTTTTTGCATCGCCACTAAGTTTATTTGTATAAAAATGGCAATGCCTGTGCTAACGGTTTAGGTGACGCTTCCACATTTTTTTCAGGGATGGGTTTCCCACGTTCATCAAGATACTTATTTGCCAGCTCAGGTGTCACCTGTGCGTAGATAGTTGTCGTTACGATGCTTGCATGGCCAAGAAAAGCTTTTATCGTGACAAGCGAATCTCCTGCTTCAAGCATATGGACTGCTATCGAATGCCTGAATGAATGAGGGGAATATCCTTTTTCAAGAAATTTGTCTGGATGTTCCTGCCTACAGGCAGCCAGATATTTTCTTACAATCCCCTCCACACATGATATCGACATATGCTCATTGGTGCGGCTTGAAAAGAGATGCCTGTTCTGTATGCCGGGGTCATTTGAACAAAATCCACGGCTTTTCATATAGCCCTTTAACAGAACCGTACAGTTTTGGGGGATGGTGACAATCCTCGACTTGTTCCCTTTTCCAGTCAGCTTTATTCTTGTCGGGTCAGAGAAGGAAATGTCCTTTATCGTGATGTCACAGAGTTCCTGCGCCCTTGCGCCTGTTGCATAGAGGACACTCAGCAGGGTTATGTCCCTCTGCCCGGTCAATGTATTGGCATTTGGCGCGGAAAGGATGATGCATACTTCTTCTTTGGTAAAATATTTGATGGAAGCATTCTTAGGTTCTTTCTTTTTTGGTATTTTTACCATCGCCGTATAAAAAGACATGGATTCTGTGAAATCCTTATCCGCCGCATATTTTGCGAATACCATGAGCGCAGCCCTCCGCAGGTTCCGGGTCTTCACTGTACAATGCCGCTGTTCTTCCAGATACGCGAGGAAACTGTCAACAGCACCGCCGCCGAGTAGTTCAAAAGTCACTTTGTCCGGCTGGATCCCCTTTTCATCTGAAAAATATGCAAACAGAAGCCGGAATGCGTACTGGTAGGCTTTCAGAGTATTGCTGCTGACACCTTTGGAAGATGGGAGGTATTCTGTGAAGAACCTCTCCAATAATGGCAGTATTGATCCTTTTTTCATTCGAAATCCACCTCCGGGAAAATATGTCCTATGGACTGTTCCATGCGATCCTGCGAGTCTTTATATAAAGTATAATCTGTTGCAAGATACCGTTCCGTTTCCAAAAGCGATCTGTGCCCCAGGTATGCGGAAAGATATGGAATAAACTGCTCCAGCGTCCGCCCTTTATCTTCTGCCTGCAGGAAGGACTTATAAGTAAAGTAGTGCCGAAGGGTATGCGGGGAGATCGCGCGTCCGTACTTCTCCTGCCGCTCATTGCTTATCCCAGCCTGTTCCATGACTGACAGGAACCAGTTCCGGAAAGTCCATCCAAGGTATGGTGTGCCAGGGACGCGGTCGCTTTCAAAAACATAAACGGAATCCGGGTTTTCAGAAATCCGCCGTTTTTTATATATTTCCAGCAGGCTTGTTAAGGACGGATCCATCGGAACATCGCGCTCCTTATTATTTTTCGCTTTCCTGATGTGCAGGATTCCCGCCCCGAGATCTACATTTTCCCAACGCAGCGCAAGTGCTTCGCCAAGCCTCAGCCCGCAGCCATAAAGCATACGCAGCAGCATGGGGAATGCCCGGGATGACTTTGTGCTTCCACGGAGATTCCCTAAAAATCCATCCGCAGCATGGATGATTGCCCGGAACTCTTCATCCGTAAAAGTATAAGGGATATACTCAGACTGCTCTCTCATATATCCTGGTTCAAAAGCCGGGATTTCCAATGCGTTCAGGTATCTGGAGAATACCCGGACATGGGTTATCCGTCGGTTCTTTGACTGGGGCTTACAGGACAGGGAATCCAGCCATCTGCTGATGGTCTCCTCTGTCAATGCTTTCCCCTGGACAGGGTTTTCCGAGATAAAGATGTCGAGGGACTTAAATGTCGCTTCATATCCACGTGTCTGTTGTCCGGCATCCCGGATCATTATTAGAAAGTTTTTAAATTCGGATGCAAAAACACTTTGAAATATATAAGCCATGAACTCAATCCTCCTTAAGGTAATCTGCAAATTTTCCGCCTGCTTCCGGCACTGGAAGCGCGCAGGAGCGCAGGCTCTCCGTTGAAAGCGCTACATAATGGGATATCGCTGCGTTATCTTCATGTCCCAAAAGCCGGCTTACAGCTTCTAAAGGAACATCCTCGGCAACCAGTTCACTTGCGAAAGTCATGCGCAGTGAGTGCGAGCCGTGATGGCGGTCTTTCGGAGCTATCCCAGCCAGCTTGAAATATTTGTCAGCTACTACTGAGACTACAGACCGGGACAGCTGCGTTTTCCTGTAAGTAAGGAAAATGTATGGCTCATCTGTCTTCGGACGGCCATTTTCAATATAGTCCCGCAATGCATCCTCAATCTCAGGAAGTAATGAAAGTGTCTGCGGGACATCGGTTTTGAATTGGATGTAGGAAATCTTCCTGTTTTTGAAATCAATATCCGGGAGACAGAGAAGGCGGATATCGGAAGCCCTCATGCCCAGCCGGACAGCCAGCAGAAGGATTGCGTAATCCCGCTTTCCCATAGGCGTACTACGATCCACACATGACAGGAGCCTTTCTACTTCCTCATATGTATAAACAGAAGGAACTCTTTGTGGATAACGCACCCTGGGGAGAATGCCTGAATAATTGGCGGCTACGGTTCCCTGTTCCACAAGATAAGAAAAGAATCTTCTGGCATATGTGGCAAAGATTGCCCGGTTTGCTGATTTTTCAAAAGCCTGCTGTACACAGGACGCATTAACTTCGCCCCATGAAGTAATCCCGTTTTCCGAAAAGCAACGGAGCATTTTTACAAGCTGTGAATGGTATTGGCGCACCGTGATTTCTTTATAACCGTCATCCCGGAGAGTTTGGAGAAAAGCCTCCAGCTCACATTCAAAGCATTCAGGGCATTGGTACAAAATCCTGAGCCGGGCAAAAGTATAATTTCTTCCGTTTATGTATTCATCAAGACGGCGGATTACTGTAGATTTGAAGCCAAGTGTTTTGGAATCCCATTCCTTCAGCCGTGCTTCAGACTTCAAGAATTCCTGCCCGATTTCAGGTATGTATTCCGTATACCCCAATGCATTGGCATAACGAATCAGGAAATCAATCTGCCCCCTGTAATGCGTAAAGGATGATTTACTATAACCTTTTTCCCGTAAAAAATCTATGAAGTCATCCTTTAGCTGGTACCAATAACTGTTTTTTTCGTTCATTTTGAACCTCCTATGTAATGGATTTGGCCTTAGCAAAGGCCATACATAGAATTATACCGTAACCAAAAGTTATCCGAGCAAACCATGCGGTAATGCCCGGATTTATAGAAAAAACAACGATTAAGGAAGATAACTATAAAACAAGGATATGGCTACCAGGCATGGCAGAGGAATTTCAACCGCCATGTAAATAAGGGGGAGAGGGGAATCCGTATCCTTGCCCCTGCCCCATATAAAATCAAAGAGGAACGGGATAAGTTAGACCCTGTGACTGGGGAGGTCGTGCTGGATAAAGACGGTATGCCGCAGACAGAGGAAGTGGAGATAAAAATCCCCGCTTTCCGTGCCGTGTCTGTGTTTGATGTAGCGCAGACGGACGGGGAGCCAATACCGGAACTGGAGGCCAAAGAACTTCTGTCCACAGTGGAGGGCTATGAGGACTTTATCAAGGCGATTACCTTTGTTGCCCCGGTTCCGGTCAGTTTTGAAGATATTCCCGGAGATTCCAAAGGCTTCTTCCGCCCCACAGAAAAGCGGATTGCGGTGCAGGAAGGCATGAGCGAGAGCCAGACTTTAAAGACGATGGTGCATGAAACCGCCCATTCCATGCTGCATGATAAGGAAGTCAACAAGGATATTCTTGCGCCCGCAAAGGACAGGAACACCAAAGAGGTGGAAGCCGAAAGTATTGCCTATACAGTATGCCAGCATTTCGGCATAGATACCTCGGAGTATTCTTTTGGGTATATTGCAGGCTGGTCATCGGGGCATGACATGAGGGAACTGAAATCTTCCCTTGACACAATCCGCAGGACGGCATCGGAACTTATCACGGGCATTGAGGGGCAGCTCCGGGAATTGCAGCGTGACCGGGAACTGATGCAGGGGCAGGAGAAAGAGAGCCTTTTGCTGATACAGAACAGCGATTTGTCCGAGTACAGCCTTGTAAATGTCCGGGGAATGGATGCTGCAGAGGTTGTGGAAACTCTCTCTGCCATGAATGACAATGACAGGCGCAATGTTGCCGCATACCTGGAGAGCAGGGGTGCATGGACGACAGAGATTGCCAATCAGGATACAAAAGAGTTTGGGGAACACCACCTTGATGTCCGGTATAACACTGACACAAACGAGGTCATTGATATAAAAGTGGAAATGGAACTGAACGAGAGGGCAAAGGAGCCGATCAGTGCGGATGATGTAATTTTGAAAATTACACATTCGCACGGTTTTGAGGTGGAGCGCATTACCAACAAGACACCAGAGGAAGTGCAGGAGATCATGGCCGTGCTTACAAAGCTGGAAGATAAGAACACACAGAATATCCGTGACTGCCTGAAAAGATATGGAGCTGACTATATCCCTATCATTGTGGGCGGCGGCAGAAATTCCGGTATGCCGCAGTTTAATGACTTTGAAATTGACCTGGTTAAAAAAGAGATAACCATGATGAGCCACCTTTCCCCGGCAAAGCAGGCGGAGGGCATCATCAACCGGTTAGAGTTTGCAAAGACCGCTTTTTCCGATGACGAGCGCAATCTTATCGTGAATTATGCCTTTAAGCTGAATGACATGGAAAAGACAGGGGAGCTTGCGGAGCGTATTTATTATGAGGAAGCGGAGGGTAATCAGGGGGCTGCCCTTGCGGTCATTGACGCACAGACGGAGATTGACGCACTTCCTGACCCGATGATCGGTTTATGGGAGATGGAGGAATACGGCTATTTGGCGGAGGGAATGCTGCCGCTTACAAAGGAAACAGCATTAGAATTGTTTGACCGTGACCTGCCTGTGTACCAGCTCCACAAGGACGGTTCGGAAACCTTGATACAGGGCAGGGAGCAGGTTACAGAGTATGAGGGAATCTTCGGCATTGAAAAAGCGGATTGGAAGAATGAAAAGAGCCTGCGGGCGTTGCAGGAGGAACTTGCGGAAGGCAGGGCAAATAAGGAAGCGCAGCTTTTATATGGGGATTCTGATAAGTATGGCATTTATCAGTTAAAAGATATTCCCAAAATGCGGCAGTTCCAGTTTGCTGGCACGGAATCTTTAAAACGCAGGGGAATTATAAAAGACAATTTTGATGCCATTAAGCCGGAGAATTACAACCTTGTTTATGTGGGCGAACTTTCCGAGCTGCAAAGGCGGACGCAGAGCGCAACACTGGAAGCGGTCTATGAGAAATTCAACATAGACCACCCGGCAGATTATAAGGGGCATTCCCTTTCTGTCAGCGATATTGTGGTGCTGCATGAGGACGGGAAGAACAGCGCACACTTTGTAGATTCGTTCGGCTTTACCGGGCTTCCTGATTTCGTGCGTGAACTGGAAGGCATAGAGGAAACGGAAAAGGGAGAAGCAGAGCCGGAAGCACCGCAGGAAGAAACGCTGGACACTTCTGGACATAATGTCCAGAAGCCAGAAGCTGAAAAGGCAGAACAGAAAAACTATCCGGCTTTCTACGGTCATACCCTGGTATATGCAATGGAACATGGGGAAGTGGATCAATATTTGGATTCCCGGAAACTTGACAGGGAGTGCAATGAAGCGGTTGAGGGAACAATCCGGCAGAATTTTGACGGTATGCACTTAAAACATGATATTGTGAAGCCTTTAGCGGAGCAGTACGGTTCAGACCGTATCGCCTTTGTCCTTGCCAATACGCTCCAGCAGGAATCATGGGATGGACGCTTTTCAAGGGATAACAAAGCATGGGCGGCGGAGTTTTACATTCCGGAAAATCTTGTGCATGGGATAGATGTAAACCGTGAACTGATCGTAAGCAGTCACCCGGCGGTCTTGGACGGTTTTATTGATATGTTCCGCAGGGAAGTTTTGGAGAAGGAAAAAGAAATGTCTGCCGCACAGGAGAAAGTACAGGACACTTCTGGACATGATGTCCAGAAGTCAGAGCCGGGGCAGGCAGAAATGGAACAGCCGAAGCCAGAACCAGCGCAAACGGAACAGCCAAAACCGGAGAAGGAAGAACATCAGGAAACAGAACGGCCAGAGCCGCAGCAGGAAGAAACGCCGGAAACAAAGCAGGCAGAGCCGCAATCCGAACAGAATAAGCTGGAGAAAGCGGATAAAACACAGGCATTTGAGGATTTTGAGGATGAGGACGAGATCATTGACCTCGGAGATGAAAAAGACCAGGTGCTTGCACAGATGAAGAAATCCTTAAAAGGGGAGCAGGAAACAGAGCTTGCTTTCCAGATAGCAGACCGCTTCATCAGTATTCAGGAGGTTGACGGGGGCTATGATCATTCCATTATGGGGGCAGATTATAAGGAGATAGACGGAGGAGTGTATGACAATCCCGATGTCAGTATCAGAGAAGCGTTTGACGATATTCTGACGGATCTGAAAGATAATCCCTTTGATAACGGCGCAAAGGGAAATATCCGTGACAATGACGAATTGATACCGATTGATTATGATGGATTGATGGAAAAAGCGGAAGCGGTAAACGCAATCGAACCGCAGGCACAGGGAACCGTGGTGGAAAATTTTAAAGCAAAGACCAATGAACTGTTCCATGAGATCAGTGAAATGAACCCGGCAGAGATTGAGGAAACCGTAAAATGCCATGTGCAGGCGCAGTTAGATGAATCCGGCATTGATGCGGAGATTGTGGACGTGGCAGTAGTGGGGAGCCGCTGCCGGGGATTAGAGCAGGAAGGCTCTGACCTTGACGTGGCAGTGGAGCTTTCCACGAGTGAGCGTGAAGATGTCCTGTTTGATACATTTAACGGGGATGCGCTCCATATCGGCGGCGTGAAAGTGGATATAAACCCGATTACCGCACAACGGACGGGAACACTTGAAACCTATCTCCCGCAGGTGGAGGACTATCTAGAGGGAGTGCGTGAGGCCAGGGAAAAAGAGCTGGTGTCCTTATCCCAGGAGCAGGCAGAAACGGAAGTGACGCTGACGGTTGCGGAGTGCGGCGAGTTCCACAATCTGGGCGAGTTTTATGAGAATATCCCTACCGTGGAGGAAGCTGTGGCAATCTGGAAACAGATACCGCCAGAGCGCATGAACGGAATTCCCGCAATCGGTATTAATATCCATACGCCGGGAACGGAAGTATTCGAGGATGTGGGGATGGATATTTTGTCCGGGAACAGGATTGACCTTGACATTTTAGAGTATATCCCTGACATAAAAGGGAATCTGCAGGCGATGGAAATAATCACGGAGCTTGTGGCCAAGCTGCCGGAAATGGAGATAGACGGTCATCTGAGCGAGGAAATGGAAGCAAAGGTATGGGAGAAGCGTATGCCTGACCTGACACCTGCGGAACAGCTTGCGGTGGAGATTGACCGTTTTATCTACGGTTATGACACAGCCCTCTACCATGACAATAACCAAAGCATGACGGAGAACGTATCAGAGATTGCGGAAGCCTTGAAACAGAGAGATACCCGTGACATGGCACTGTGGTTTGCCGACATAGCTGCGGACGGAACGGAGCGGGAGGAGCGAAAGCAGGCTATGGAGTTTCTTGGAAAGCTGGCGGAGTACAAGCCCCTTGCCAAGATCGAGGAAATGGAAGAACAGAATTACAATATGATTGACAATGTGCTGAATAACGGCGCAGGGGAGAAAGCGCAGAAAGAGGAAAACAAAAAGGCACCGGACAAGCCAGCCGCAAAACCGTCCTTAAAAGCCCGCCTTGCGGAGAAAAAAGCGCAGGTAGCAGGACAGGGCAGGGAGCAGGAAGAAAACATAAAAAATAAGCAGAGGGAGATGTAAGGATATGGATAAAAAGTTTACCGTAGAAGAAAGCAATTTAATCTGCATATTTGCAGGAGAGAGCCGTACAGAAGTTATCAAGGACATCAGCAGGGCATTAAAGCACCTGGAGGAGGATGCATTGATCGAACTGTCTGGGAAGGTGCTTGAGAAGTTAAACGGGATGTCGGATGAGGAATTTGCCCGTATTGATCTCACAGCGGCAGAGTAAGAAAAAAGCAGCAGACAGAGGAGGAAAGGAGTATCCTTTGTCTGCTGCTTTTTTAGTGGTTGAAATATTTTAACATCTGCACCAGCACATCATCTTCATCAACGCTCCCCTGCTTGGCCCGTTTATCAAAAGCGAGGAATCCGGCGGCGGAATAGAAGTCAAAAAGTTTTGGCTGGTTGCTGCACTCTATGTATACGGTTTTCCCGCCGATCAGGTATTCCACATCTAATACACGCTGCAGAGCCATAGAAAGAAGATCAGACCCGGCAATACTCAGTGGCAGGTTCGGATTGAAGTTCCTGCCAAGCTGTGCGATCAATGGCATGGACACCATAAAACGCCCTAAAGAATCATCATACTGTGAAAATTTTGCGATTTTTTTCTGTAAGGTCTTACTCAGGTGTGCGCCGGCTATTGATACAAATTTGTTGGCAAGGGTATAATACCCGACAAAGGCGGAACGGCTTTCATTTTCCTTGAAAACAAGGAATGTGATGGCGATCCGCTGCCTGGCAAATCCAACCGCTTTATTCTGTATAAAATCCTCCACATCAAGGTTAAGCGGACACATAAATGTGGAGAGGACTGCCTTACATGGATC
Organism: Clostridia bacterium; assembly: GCA_910575625.1. GTDB lineage: Bacteria > Bacillota > Clostridia > Lachnospirales > Lachnospiraceae > MGBC164599. The sequence goes on along the minus strand of CAJTFD010000026.1, from coordinate 19,692 downwards.
CTCTCCATACATTTTCATCATATCCAATATATTTATCTGTTTAATATGCTGCATCATTGTACCAAAGCTCCTAACAGTTTCTTAATATCCTCACCTTTTACATCTTCGTATTCAACATGGCGGAGAGGGTAGTTATCCGCTGTTTCAGCAGCCTGTTCAAGAGCAGTAATGAATGCTTCCGCTTTTTTCGTGTCATCAATAACGATATTGTGGAAAATACTTTCTGTTGCCATAAGCTCACTCCTCTCATATTCTTAGTGTTATTATACTCATTTGGGAGCCAAATAGCAATGGAAATTCTGTGAATATTTTATTGCAGGCAGACTTAGACCTAAGTTTTTGAAAAAACTGTTGACAAATTTCAGAATCGGTTGTATCATATAACAGCGATATATAACGATGTTATAAGAAAGGATGATTGATGAGTGAAGTTGAACAGACAACATTGAACCTGATACTTTCAGCCGCTATGCAGGAATTTCTTGAAAAAGGATTCAAGTCTGCTTCCCTGCGGAACATTGTCAAAACAGCAGGCGTGACAACGGGTGCATTCTATGGCTATTATGATAGCAAGGAGGATTTATTTGAGGCGCTGGTAGGGGAACATTACAATTTCCTTTTAAGCCGCTTTTGCAGGGCGCAGAAGGAATTTGCGGATATACCGTCGGAGGAACAGCCAGACAATCTTACATCTACTTCCGGCGAATGTATGTATGAAATGCTCTTATATGCCTATGAGCATTTGAATGAGTTTAAGCTCATACTCTGCTGTTCAGAGGGAACACGATTTTCAAAGCTGATTGATGAAATGGTGGAGATCGAAACAAAAGGAACAAATGATTATTTAGCGGTTCTTGAAAAAATAGGCAGGCCAGCGCCACATATTGATGAACGGCTGGAGCATATTTTGATCACAGGAATGTTTAACACTTTTTTTGAAATGATCATACATGAAATGCCGCTGGAAGATGCGAAACATTATCTGAAAGAAATGAGGGCTTTTTACACCGCAGGGTGGATGAAAATTATGGGGCAATAAAAGCGAACGATTCGTAAGGGCAATCTGCCCTATAATTCCTGATAATGGAAAGTGTAAACTTTCCATTATATTTAGCATATAGGTTAGTTATTGCTAACTATGTGAAGGCAAAACTAATCAAAATAAGGATATTCGAGGGTGTGATGATTCCCTCATATCATAAAAATTTTAAGGAGGATTTTTCAATGAAAAAACAGTCTAATCTATCAAGATTGATGGGTTATGCCGGAGCCAAAAGGATATTGACCTATCTTTCATGGGTACTGTCCGTAATGAGTGCGCTGTTAGCTCTTGTGCCTTTTTGGTATATATGGCGTATCATTCACGACATACTGGAAGTTTCACCGGACTTTTCGCAGGCGGGGAATGTTACACGTTACGGGTGGTCTGCCGTATTGTTTGCGGTTATCTCTATTGTTGTATACATATCAGCCCTGATGTGTTCGCACATGAGCGCTTTTCGAGTTGCCGCCAATATCCGAAAGGAGCTTATGCGGCATATTACAGCCCTACCGCTTGGCGTGACGGAAAAGTATGGAAGCGGAAAACTGCGGCGGATTGTCAACACTTCGAGTACCGCAACGGAAACCTATCTCGCACACAGACTGCCGGATAAGGCAGGGGCAATCGCCACACCCATAGGTCTGCTTTTCCTGCTTCTTGCGTTTGACTGGCGGTTAGGGCTTTTAAGCCTTGTTCCTGTTGTGCTTGGTTTTCTGATTATGATGAAAATGACTGGAAAAGGCATGGAGCAGAAAATGAAAGAATACCAAAACGCACTTTCTGATATGTCGAATGAGGCGGTTGAGTATGTGAGGGGTGTACCCGTAGTAAAGACTTTCGGGCAGACAATCTTTTCTTTCAAGCGTTTTAAGGCAGCGATTGATAATTATGAAAAATGGGTAATCGCATATACAAAAGCTCTGCGCCTGCCTATGATGTTCTATACAACAGCGATCAACGGGGTATTTGCGTTTTTGATTGCCGGGGGTATTATTTTTACAAGGGGCGGCGTGACAAATGAACTGCTGCTGAATCTTATCTTTTATATTGTGATTACGCCTGTGATCGGTACAACACTCACGAAAATCATGTTTATGAGTGAAGACGCAATGATAGTAAATGATGCGATTAACAGGATTGATGAAGTGCTGGACGAAAAGCCATTGCCTGAAAGTGGAGCAAATAATACACCAAAAGACAATGGGGTTGTATTAGAACATGTTAGTTATAGTTATGATGGTGAGAAAAATGCACTCAACGATGTATCACTGAAAATCAGACCGGGGCAGGTAGTAGCGTTGGTTGGTGCGTCTGGCGGCGGTAAGACTACCCTTGCCAATATTGTCACAAGGTTTTTTGATCCGCAGAAAGGGCGCATATTGATAGGGAATATTGATATACGTGATATTCCGAAAGAAACTTTGATGGATAGGGTGTCTTTTGTATTCCAGAACAGTCGCCTCATCAAAACATCTATATTGGAAAATGTGCAGATGGCAAAGCCTGATGCAACACGGGAAGAAATCACAGATGCCTTGAAAGCCGCACAATGCATGGATATTGTCGAAAAACTGCCAAATGGCATAGATACGGTTATTGGTACAAACGGGGTATATCTGTCTGGAGGGGAACAGCAGAGAATAGCGATTGCCCGTGCCATTCTGAAAAATGCGCCTATCCTGATTCTGGATGAAGCTACAGCGTTTGCCGATCCGGATAATGAAGTGCGTGTGCAGCAGGCTTTATCTGTCCTTTCAAAAGGGAAAACCGTTATTATGATTGCACACAGGCTGTCATCAATCACAGAAGCAGACTGCATTTATGTGTTGCAGGATGGCAAGATTGTGGAAAGCGGCACACATAGAAGACTGATAGAGAGAAACGGTATCTTTACACATATGTGGAAGAATTATTCCGAAGCGGCAGCATGGCGTCTTTCTTCGGAAGACACCAGGAAAATCTTGAATGAAAATAAGGGATTGGAGGTAAACGCATGATTAAGACATTACAAAGACGTTTTGCGTTATCAAAGCAGGGGGCTGTTGATCTGATAAAAGGCTGTATTGCCTGTGTTGCACAGGATATATCATTTATGCTCCCTGTCGGGCTTCTATATTACTTTGTTATTGATACCATGAATGGCGAGGTATCTGGAAGCCGTATTGCTTTCTATGTGGCTGGCGTTTTGGTTTGCTTATGCCTGATATTTATTGCGACTTGGTTTCAATACAATGCAACCTATTTAGCGACTTATGTTGAAAGCGGGGTAAGGCGTATATCCTTAGCGGAACAGCTCCGTAAAATCCCATTGTCCTTTTTTGGGAAAAAAGATCTTGCCGATTTGACAAATTCCATTATGGGAGATTGTGCAACGCTTGAAGCGGTATTTTCCCATTATGTACCCGCTTTGGCAGGTTCCCTTATCTCAACAACTTTGATTGGGATTTGTCTTTTTGCCTACGACTGGCGCATGGCTCTTGCGGCGGTTTGGGTTTTGCCGATTGCATTTGCGATTACATTCTTTTCCGCCCGCATACAGGAATATTTCAACCGAAAATCCGTAGAGGCGAATGTCGCACTTGAGGGAGGTGTGCAGGAGTGTATCGAAAGTCTGCAGGACTTAAAGACGAACAATGCGGAAAAAAGTTATCTGAAAGGGCTTTATAAAAAAATTGATGCTGTGGAAAAACGGCATATTATCACAGAGCTTGGAACGGCGCTTTTTGTTGTTTCATCAACACTGATCTTGAAATTTGGGATTGCTACGGTTGTGCTTGTAGGCTCTGTACTGCTTATTCATGGGGAGATTGATATTCCTCTGTTCTTCATGTTTTTGCTTGTGGCTTCAAGGCTGTATGCCCCGCTTGAAGGAGCATTACAGAATCTTGCGGCGGCAATCGCCACCAAAACGAACATAAACCGCATGAATGAAATTCTTGACCAGCCTATCCAGACAGGAAGCAGCAGGGTAACGAATAAAGACTATGATATTGTGTTCGACCATGTGGGTTTTGCTTACAATACCGGGGAAACTGTACTGAAAGATGTATCTTTTACAGCAAGGCAGGGTGAAGTTACCGCATTAGTTGGCCCCTCTGGTGGTGGCAAAACTACGGTATCACGCCTTGCGGCGAGGTTTTGGGATATAAGCAAAGGGAAGATCACTGTCGGCGGCATGGACATATCGAAGATAGAGCCAGAAACATTATTGTCGCTGTATTCTATTGTGTTTCAGGATGTGACACTGTTTAACAATACGATCATGGAGAATATCAGGATAGGCAGAAAAGATGCGACTGACGAGGAAGTCATTGCGGCGGCAAGGCTGGCAAACTGTGAGGAATTTGCTGCGAAACTCCCAAATGGGTATAACAGTATGATTGGGGAAAATGGCTGCGAACTGTCCGGCGGTGAACGCCAGCGTATTTCAATCGCCCGTGCTTTCCTTAAAAATGCCCCTATTATTTTACTTGACGAAGCAACGGCAAGCCTTGATGTAGAAAATGAAACATTGATACAGGTTGCATTATCAAGGCTGATAAAGGATAAGACCGTACTTGTGATTGCCCACCGTATGCGTACCGTAAGCGGTGCGGATAAAGTGGTCGTGCTTTCCGATGGTTCTGTTGCCGAACAGGGAACACCGAAGGAACTGATGGACACAGGCAAGATTTATCCGCATATGGTAAAATTGCAGATGGTTAGTCAGGAGTGGGGGATTTAAAAATTTGTATTTTCATATTTCCAGATAGAAACAGAGTAAAACAAAGAAAACAGGTTTCTTTACCCAGTGTATATATATGGGTAGGGCAAGCCTGTTTTCTATTAGTGTCAATTAGAAAAATATATCCGGCATAAAGAATTTCTAAAACAACCCACAACTATCTTTGAAGTTTTGACACTTCACGGTATAATAGGTGCAGGAACGGAGGAATCTGCGATGTCAAAAAAGAAAAACCGCCCACACGGGCATTATTGTAAAATATGCGGCGAATATAAAGCAAATGAGAAGTTTTCCGGAAAAGGCCACGCAGCCCATATCTGCAAAGCCTGTTCCCGTTTAAGTGCAGCGGAGAAAGCGGCGGCAATGGATATAAACAGGCTGATGAATTTCCCGATGCGGCGGCTTTCAGAGAGCGAGAAGAAATGGCTGAAAGCCAAAATGAAAGATGAATGCTCGGAAGTGGCGGACACGGCTAGGGAGATTTATAATGTATGCTTTCCCCATGCGGAGCGCAATGCCATGAAAAAGCAGCTTGTCATCAATACATTGTCTTTTGAGGTACATACAGAGGTTTATGATGAATACGGCGATATAGAGCTGGCAGATCGGCGCTTTACCATTGACAGGAAAAGCCGTGTGCTTACCATGACGGATTTTCAGACGGGGGATGTGGAGCAGTCTGTCACGCTGGAAGGAGGGCAGATGGCCAAGTTGTTGCGGTATATCGTGCATACATTGGAAATCTTTATGTGGGAGCAGGACTATTCCCTGCGCCCTGATGAGGGGGATTATGACCCGTTTCTTGACGGGGAAGAAGACTTTTTCATGGAAGATTTGGAGGATGGATTGGAAGTACAGCCCCCAAAGGAGCCGGAGGGCAGTCCGTCATGGCGGGTGCAGGTGGAATACACAAACCATACAGAACAGGATATTTGTAGTTATAATGATTGTCTGTCAGATCGTCCGGAAGAATTATATTTTTTCCTGTTAGAATATTTTGAGTTAGAGGATGAGGGATTCAATGGTTAGACGGTGAAAAGACAAAGGTAATAATATTTTTGCGTGTTTAGTAGGAGAAAAAGCTATTCGATTTTGTTGAAATGAACATGATTCTCATTTAAAATAGAAAGACGGAGGTGCAGCAGTGGAAAGTGTATTGAAAAGATCATCATTTCATGACATCTATTTTCGTGATGGTAAAGACAACATATCTTCTGTGGTTCGTGAGGAAACAGAAACGGGAGAGGGAGAAATGGTGTGTTATGATGTGGCTCATGGTATCCAGATCACATATAATGAGCTTAACATGGGGAGCTGTTACCGCCCCATTATTCCGGAACATGACTTCCTTCAAATAGACCATTGCCTGGAAGGATGCTATGAATGTGAATCAGCAGATGGTACAGTTACTTTTTTAGGAGAAGGAGATTTATCAGTCGGGAGCTTGTATGAAGGGAAACAGACGATTATTGGCTCCAATATTCCGCTAAAAAAATATAAAGGAATTACCGTATTATTTGAAATAGAAAAGGCACAAAAAGCAATATCTGAAAATTTTGGACAAGCAGACATCAATGTGAAGAAAATCCGAGATACACTATGCAGTAATGGTACGCTGCTATTGGTGAAGTCAAAACGTGAGATAGACCATATTTTTGGAGAGCTGTATTCTGTTGATAAGCGGATACAGTCACCATATTTTTGGATTAAGACAATCGAGCTGCTTTTATTTTTGAGTTTGCTGGATGGAACTGCCATGCAGAAACCGCAGCATTTTTCAGAAGATATATCCAAAAGAACCCAAAAAGTATATCAATACATCATTGAAAATCCTTTTGATATAAAAACCATTGCTGACTTATCGGAAGAATTTGGAATTGCTGAATCCAGCTTGAAAAGGTGTTTCAAATCCATAGCAGGAAAATCTATTGGAACATTTATTAAAGTGAAACGGATTGAAGCTGCGGCAGAAATGCTGATAACAGAACCGCACCTGAATATAGGGGAAATTGCTTATGCCGCTGGTTATGAAAATCAAAGCAAGTTTTCAGCAGCTTTTAAGTCTGTCATGGGGATAACGCCGCAGGCTTACAGATATAAATATGCGTGACCTGATTGGATTAAAATTTGTCTGATAGGTTATAGATAGTTCCAACTAACTACGCTATAATGATTTGCGTGCTGGAAGTTGGTGCGTCTTTAAAGGAAGTCGCTACACTGCGGCTTCTTTTTTGGACTAAAGGTTAGGATATGCTAACTAAAGTAAGGAGTGATTGGATGTATGTCTGATATTAAGATTATGGCAGGCAGGATATTAAAACGTATCCTGAATTTTGTTCTTGTGATATGGGGTGTTGTAACATTAAGTTTTTGCCTGCAATTATTCACAGGAACAGATCCCGCAGAAATGATTGTCAGGAAAAACAATCTTTTTGCAACGGAAGAACAGATACAGGCTGTGAGGGTAGAGCTTGGATTGGATGCTCCGTTTGGGGAACGGTATTTCGAGTACATAAAGGGTGTTCTGTGTGGCGATTTAGGCACCGCGATCACAAACAGGAAGCCGGTAATACAGAACATCATGGATGCGCTTCCGATTACTTGCATGATGATTATTATGGCGATGGTCTGGATTATCCTATTGACAATTCTTGTTGCGGCGGTTTCTGTCATAAGGAAGAATGGCGTTTTTGATAATGTGGCAAGAATACTCTGTATTGTGGGAATCTGTGTGCCGAGTTTCTGGCTGGCATTGGTGTTGTTATCTGTCTTTGCTGTGAAAATACCGATTTTCAACGTAATTGCAGACGGAAGCCTGAAATCACTTATACTGCCTTCTGTTTCGATGGCGGTGCCGATTGTATGTATTGCGACAAGGGTTCTGCGGGCATCTATACTGAATGAATTAAAAAGCGATTATGTGCTATATGCAAAAGCAAGGGGGTTTTCCAATACGCAGATTATATTTGGAGAGGTATTGAGAAATGCCCTGCCTGCGGCAATCACATTATTCGCTCAATATTGTGCGGCGTTGTTTGGAACATCATCATTGGTGGAAAGTGTTTTTTCGATTGATGGTTTAGGAAGTTATTTAATGAAATCTTGTGAAGGAATGGATATATATGGAATATCAGGAGCAATCTTAGTGTGCGCTGTCCTGTTTGTGTTCTTCAATACGGTTGCTGATATTCTTTCAAGCATAATATGTCCTGCATATAGGAGGAACCGGATATGAGAAGGAAATGGCAGATAATCATTGGAATCATTTTGATTGCTTTTTTTATCCTGATTGCATTTGCCGCACCTATGCTGGCACCAAATGATCCAAATGCAACAAACCTTGCAATGAAAAATGCGGAGCCTTCCGCAGAATATCCGTTAGGATGTGACCAAATGGGGCGTTGTGAATTGTCAAGGCTTTTATATGGGGCAAGGTATTCATTAGGACTTTCTATTCCTGTATTGATAGTATTAGCGGTAATTGCTTTATTCGCAGGAAGTTTTTCATGCTACATAGGCGGAATGATAGATGAAATAGTAAGGGTGCTATGTGATATATTGATGGCATTTCCTTTGTTGGTTATTGCAATGGCTCTGGTTACTTCATTTGAAAATCCGACAGTCTGTATTATTGTTGCGATTAGCATATCCATGACAGCATGGTTTTTGAGGATGGTGCGCTCTTATGCAAAAACAGAGTGCAGCAAAGAGTATATAGAGGCAGCAAGGATTTCGGGAGCTTCCAGTATCCGCATTGTTGTTATGCACTTGATACCAAATGTACTGCCACAATTCATTGTATATTTTACAACGGGGATTGCATCAGTCATTATTTCTATTTCTGGATTTGCTTTTTTGGGTGTAGGTCTGGTAAAGGGTACATCAGAGTGGGGCGCAATGTTAAATGAAGCCCGCAACAGCTTATATTCAAATCCTAACTTGATTATTTATCCAGGAATTTGTCTGCTTGTATGCTGTGCAGGGTTTAATTTGTTAGGAGAAGGACTGAGGGATTCTATTGGGAAGGAGGATGATATAAGTGGCACTTGATGTTAGAAACTTAAAAATATCATTATCCTCTGGAGAAATGATTGTAAATGATGTTTCTTTTGAGATCAGTCATGGTCAGATGCTTTCACTGGTTGGAGGTTCAGGGGCAGGAAAAACAACAGTTTGCAGGGCGGTTATGGGATTGCTTTCTGATAATTACATAATCGAAGGTTCTATAAATTTTGGGGTCAGAGATTTACGAAAATTAAATAAAAAGCAGTTAAGTGGAGTTTATGGAAAAGAAATCTGTTTTATCATGCAAAATCCAATGACTGCTTTTAATCCGTCTATCCGGATTGGAAAACAGTTGGAAAGGTCTTATCTGCGTCACCACCTAAAAGCTGAGAAAAAAGAAACAAGAAAAAAATATGAAACGATTTTAAATGGATTAGGTTTAGATGATACAGAAAGAATTTTGAAGAATTATCCTTTTGAATTATCAGGCGGTATGTTGCAGAGGATTATGATAGCAGCAGCTATCATTCAGGAGCCTAAACTGTTAGTGGCAGATGAAGCAACGACAGCAATTGATGCTTGTAATAGGATGGAGTTAATGCAGCAAATGAAAAAATTATGCGGTCAGGGTATGTCTGTCCTGTTTGTAACACATGATCTGAAAGCGGCTTCCGTATCTGACTGGATCATGATAATGAATCATGGCAGGGTTGTTGAAACAGGGCAGACAGATATGGTCATGAACAGCCCCAGGAATGAATTTACAAAAGAATTGGTAAGCGCCTGTGAACTAAGGAGGGATGCGTATGATAGAACTAAATGACGTATGCTGCAGGTTTCGGAAAAGAAAGTTTGGGGATAAGGATTTTGTGGCGGTGGCTCCGGTTTCGCTCTCCTTTCAGGACGGCGGCAGATATGCGATTGTAGGAGAATCCGGTTCGGGGAAAACAACACTGGCAAGAATGATTGCCGGATTACAATTTCCTTCTGGCGGAAATATCCTTGTAGATGGGCATGGCATATATAAGAATCGGAAAACGGTAAGGGGACATTACAAGTCGGTGCAATTAATCCAGCAAAATTCAGCGTCGGCACTTGATCCTAAAATGACAGTTGGGAAGTCTGTTGAAGAACCGCTGCGCTGTTTTTTCCATATGGAGAAGCAGGAGCGAAAAAAGAAGTGTCTGGAATTATTTAGTCTATGCAATCTTCCGGCATCCTATTATGCAAGACTGCCTTCGGAGTTATCCGGTGGGGAACAGAAAAGGGTTGCAATCGCAAGGGCTTTAGCGGCAGAACCGAAATGCCTGATTTTTGATGAAGCAACAAATGGGTTTGACTTGCCACTTAGGAAGAAGATTATAGAAGAAATCATTGTTTTGCAAAAACAGTTGGGGTTTACCCTTATCTTTATTACCCATGACATGGAACTTGCAGTGGTGATTGCAGATGAAATTCTGGTAATGAAGGAGTCTGTTTTGATGGAGCAGGTTGCATTTACTGGTGATACGACAGTATTCTCTAATGAGTATAGCAAAATTCTGTTGAGAGCCAGCGGGCTGTTATAACCTGTGGCCATTTCAAAATAAGAAAAATAATAAAAAGAAGAAAGGAATATTTATCATGAAATTTAAACGTTTAGCGGCAGGATTGCTGTCTGTGGCTATGGCTTTCGGTCTCGTAGCCTGCAGCAGTAACAATGGAGCAAGTGAGGCAAATGGAACAAACAATGCGAACGAAGTAAACAATACGCAGGAAACAGGGCAGGAGCCAGTACATCTGAATTTAGCGGAAAGCTGGGGGTTTGAATATTTTTATACGGTAATTACACCGGACGTGACCTCAAGCGGCTATGACCTGACTTATTGGCTTCCCTCTTTTTATGATACGCTGGTGGAATATGATTCCAATGGGGAATTGTCCGGCGTATTAGCGGAAAGCTGGAGCATGAGTGAGGACGGCTGTACCTATACATTTAAGATACGGCAGGGGATTCAGTTTTCGGACGGTTCAGATTTGACAGCAGAGGATGTGGCAAAGTCATTGTTGGCGGTTCCGGTAAATCTCGGACAGTATAATGGAGGTTATGGAAAACTGTCCACCATAGTTAAGGATGCGGTTGCGGTTGATGAATATACGGTTGAGTTTCAGTTGGAACAGCCATATTACGGTACAATGCGTGAGTTGTGCCTTGCAAATCCCTGGGGAATTGTTTCAAGCGAGCAGCTCAATGAGGATTTGACAGCGAAAGATACATTTAAGAGCGCAACTTACGGTACAGGCCCCTATATGTACTCCGGAGACAACAATGGGCAGGTATTCAACTTTGAGTATAATACAAACTATTGGGGCGAAAAACCGGATGTTGACAGTTTTTCTGTAAAGAACATTCCGGATAACGATGCAAAATTATTGGCATTAAAAAACGGGGAGGTTGATTTTTACACAGGCATTACCAAGATTTCAGCAGAAAACTTTGAAGAAATGAGTGCAACAGATGGATTTTCGGCAAAAGCGGATGGAAATGCCCTGCAGACATATTATATGGGCTATAACCTGAATGACCCGATATTTGGAGATCAGGTGGTCAGAGAGGCGATTGCGACAGCAGTTGATAAAGATTCAATTACCCAAAATATTTTTGGAGGATTGTATGAAGCAGCCGATACCTTCTTTTCAAGAAGCCTTCCATATTGTGATGTAGACCAGAAAGTTTATGAATACAACATGGAAGCTGCAAATAAATTACTGGACGACGCCGGGTATGTAGATACGGACAACGATGGAATACGTGAAAAGGACGGAGTAAAGCTGTCAGCGGAATTTGTATATCAGACGGGTTCGGCATCAGACGATGATACCGTGGTATATATATGTGACCAGCTAAAGCAGATAGGCATAGAATTGACACCTAGTTCTGCCGCAATGATGGATTGGTTTGCTATGGTTTCCGGTGGGCAGTATGGAGTAACAATTTTTAAAACGCAGGGCGGATATTATGACCCGACGGTTGTTATAGGAGGGCTTGATCCGAAAACGTCAACTGATCCCATTTTATCACAGGTAAATGCATACTTGCCGGAGGGATTGCTTGATGAATTAAACGCTGCAACGGAAGAAGAAAAAATACAGGAGATTTACAATACCATTTTAACTACAATGTCAGACGAGTGTCTGGTAACGCCATTATATTACACGCATCAGTTATCTGTATATAACAGTAATGTATCAGATTATGAATATTCTGGCGATACGAGCTTTACATCAGTACAGAATATAAAAGTAAAATAGTGCGGAGTGTTGTGCTTGGGAAGAAAGGCGGTAATGGCAGAAAAAATCATTACCGCCTTTACTATAAAAATGACTGTGACCTGATTGGAGTAAAGATATACCTATTAAGTCATAGATAAAAGGGTTGTTTGTCTATATAATGAATATGGTTAGTTAAAACTAATTAAAGGAGGTACTGTTTCAATGAAACAAAAGTCGAATGAAATCAAGCGGTTGTTTCAATTTATGGGAAAACACCGTACATTGCTGAATGTATCCCGGTTCTTATCGGGAATCAGCGCATTGTTCATTATGTGTCCGTTTTTGTGTGTCTATTTTGCTGCGAGAGATTTGGTATCCATATTTGCCGGAAAGCCAATAGACACAGGCAGTTTAGTAAAGTGGGGCGTGGCGGCGCTTGTATTGGAACTGGTTGGGTTGCTGCTTTACTTCATAGCACTGCTGTGTTCCCATGTGGTGGCGTTCCACACAGAGAAAAACCTGAAAATGGCAGCATTAAAGGCGCTTTCAAAAATGCCTATGGGGTATTTTGATGTAAACCCAAGCGGAAAGCTCAGGAAGATTATTGATGAAAACAGTTTCCAGACAGAAACATTTATCGCACATCAGCTTCCCGATCTTGTAGGCGCACAGGTTACAATGATTGCAAGCGTAATCCTTATGCTTGTTTTTGATTTGAGGATAGGCATTCCTCTGATATTGCTATATGGCATAGGCTTTTTCCTGCAAGGGGCGTTAATGGGGAAAGAAAGCAGGGAATTTATGATGCAGTATCAGGATTCGTTAGAGAAGATGAATCACGAAGCTGTGGAATACGTCAGAGGCATATCAGTAGTAAAGGTATTCGGACAGACGGTCAGGTCATTTTCAAAATTTAATGCAACAATCAATGATTACAGAAAACAGGCACTTGCATATACGATGTCATGCAGGAAAGGCATGGTAGCATTTAATTCAGTTATCAACTCGAATTATCTGGTTCTTGTTCCGGCAGCAATTATTATTGCTTTGGTTTCAGATAATCTGATCGGATTTATGCAGAGCTTTTTATTCTATCTGATTTTTTCTCCGGCCTGTGCGGTCATGCTGAATAAAATCATGTATATGACAAGTTATAAAATGCAGGCAGAGGAAGCCATGCGCAGGATTGATACAATATTGACTGCTACACCGCAGCCGGAACAAACAATCCTAAAACAACAGATAAAAATGATGTGGTCTTTGAGGGAGTGACCTTTGCTTATGAAAATACGGAGCATCCAGCAGTCTTGAATTTAAGTTTTGTTGCTAAGTCGGGAACAACGACAGCATTGGTAGGACATTCAGGATCGGGAAAAAGTACAACAGCCAGTCTGATACCACGTTTTTATGACGTGCAGAGTGGACGGATTAAGATTGGAAATGTGGATATTAGAGAGATTGCTCACGCTGATTTAATGAAAAAGGTAGCCTTTGTTTTCCAGAATCCCCAATTATTTAAAGACAGCCTTTTAGAGAACATCAGGGCGGGCAGACCATCGGCTTCAAGAGAGGAAGTCTTAAAAGCAGCTCATCTGGCGCAATGTGATGATATTATCGCAAAATTCCCAAGCGGAATTGATACGGTGGTAGGGAGCAAAGGCGTTTACTTATCAGGGGGAGAAACGCAGCGTATTGCGATTGCAAGGGCGATTTTAAAGGATGCTCCAATTATAGTCCTGGATGAAGCCACGGCATTTGCTGATCCGGAAAATGAGCAGCAGATTCAAAAGGCATTTGAAGGTCTGCTTTCCGGCAAAACCGTTATTATGATTGCACACCGTCTTTCGGCAGTACAGGATGCTGACCAGATTCTTGTAATGAAACAAGGTGAGATTGTGGAAAAGGGTACGCATAAGGAATTGGTGCAGTTAAACAAAGAGTATGCCCGTATGTGGGATAATTACATGAAAACAACAAACTGGCACATAGGAAATGAGGTGGAAGTATGTTAAAGAAAATGTTTGCGTTAAGCGATAAGGGAGCAAGGGATTTGAGGGGCGGCATTATTGCAACCGCAGTCAGCCATATCAGTTTACTGCTTCCTGTCAGTCTGCTTATGATGATTGTCCTTGATATTTTGAATGTTATATCAGGGAACACACAAAAACTGGAACATAATATATGGGTGTATATCGGGCTGACAGCCGCTATGTTTATCCTTGTGTTTATTATGCATTGGATACAGTACAACAAAACCTATACGGTAGCTTATTCGGAAAGTGCGTCACGGCGAATCACGCTTGCTGAAAAACTCAGGAAACTGCCGCTTTCCTTTTTTGGACAGAGGGATTTATCAGATTTAACTTCCACCATTATGGGAGATTGCACGGCATTGGAGCGTGTTTTCTCCAATGCGGTTCCGCAATTTTTTGGAACAATGATTATGTTTATCATAACCGCCATAAGTTTATTAATCATAGACTGGAGAATGGGTTTGTGCATTGTGTTACCGATTCCTGTTGCTGCCCTGATTGTTTTCACGGCGAGAAAAGCGCAGACGAAAGCAGAAACAGCAAATTTCAATGCAAAGAGAGCAGCATATGATGGGGTGCAGGAATATCTGGACACAATTCAGGAATTAAAATCATGCGCAAAGGAGCAGGATTATCTGAATGGTCTGGAAAAGAAACTGGATTATGTCGTGAGGTGTTCTTTTAAGAATGAGTTGGCACCAGGGGCTGCGACAACAGTTGCACAGTTTGTGCTTCGTTTAGGATTGGTGGCGGTATTGCTTGTTGGCAGTGTTCTGGTTATAGATGGTTCGCTGTCTGTTCCTATGTTTATTTTGTTTCTGATCTTTGCGGGAAGAATTTATGACCCATTTACCACTTGCTTTATGATGATGGCAGAACTCTTTTCCTCACAGGTCAGCGCTAAGAGAATGAAAGAAATTGAAAATACGGCAGAGCAGACGGGAAGTAATGTATGCAATAATCGTGGATATGATATTGCATTTAACAATGTCAGATTTTCTTATAACGAAGAACCTGTGTTAAAGGGAGTGTCTTTTGTGGCAAAGCAGGGGGAGGTAACGGCGCTTGTCGGCCCTTCCGGAAGCGGGAAATCCACAGCGTCAAAACTTGCGGCAAGATTTTGGGATGCAGATTCCGGAAGCATTACGCTTGGCGGCGTTGATGTAAAAACCGTTGAGCCGGAAACCCTGTTTAAAAATTTTGCGGTGGTATTTCAGGACGTTTTATTGTTTGATGATACGGTAATGGAAAATATACGTTTAGGCAGGAACGGAGCGACAGATGAAGAAGTGAAGCAGGCGGCAAAGGCAGCACAGTGCGAAGAATTTATAAACCGTCTGCCGGAAGGCTATCAGACGAATATCGGGGAAAATGGCAGCGCACTTTCGGGAGGGGAACGGCAGCGTATTTCCATTGCCCGTGCATTACTGAAAAATGCCCCTGTGGTGCTTCTTGATGAAGCTACTGCTTCAATGGACGCTGAAAGTGAAACATTAGTTCAGGATGCGCTTTCCGTATTATTGAAAAATAAAACCGTAATGGTAATTGCGCATCGTATGAGGACAGTTGCCAATGCGGATAAGGTTGTTGTTTTGGATGACGGGAAAGTAAGTGAAATGGGTACTCCGTCTGAATTGATGGCTGCGAATGGCTTGTATGCACATCTTGTGGCATTGCAGCAGAAATAAAAGGAGATAAATACAATGAAACTTTATGAGTCGGGCGAGGATTATCTGGAAGCTATTTTGATGCTGCAAAAGCGAATGGGTGAAAGTGCGGTGCGCTCCGTTGACCTTGCCCGGCACATGGGGTTCAGCAAGCCAAGTATCAGCCATGCGGTGGGTGTGTTAAGGGATGGCGGACTTCTCACAATGGATAAGGACGGCTTTCTCCATTTGACAGTGGAAGGGCGGAAAGTTGCGGAGAAAATCTATGAACGCCACTGCTTTTTCACTCAATGGCTGATTGAGGCAGGAATAGATCCGGAAACAGCCGAACAGGATGCCTGCCGTATGGAACACACCATCAGTCAGAAATCCTTTGAGCATATACGGGATTCATATCAAATAAAGAAAAAAGAATGATTTGTTTGGTACGATTCACTGCGCCTAAGCTTCGGCAAAAATTTATCACATCACACAATAAAAGGAGGGTGCAATCATGGCACAAAAAACAGATACCCGTACAAAACTGCTGACGGCTTCGCCGTTTCAGCTCATGCTATCTCTAAGCATACCAGCTATTATTGGTATGATAGTTGTCGGGTTATACAACTTTATGGACAGGGTTTTCGTTGGACAGCTTATCAATGAGGTGGCGATGGGGGCGGTTTCCGTTTCCTATCCCTTTACCTTGATTAACACGGGAGTATCTACGTTGATCGGCGTTGGCTCTGCCTCGGTTCTTTCAAGAGCAGTGGGAAAAAAGGATCAGGACACGATTGACCGGATTATGGGAAACCTGATCGCATTAAATTTAATCTTTGGCATTGTCATTACCATTCTTGGAATGATATTTACACGCCAGCTCTTAACATTGAGTGGTGCGGAGGGAGAAATCCTGAACAATGCGGAGAGTTACCTGCGGATCATCTTTGCTGGTTCGTTGTTCGTGAATTTCGGACAGTCTGCAAATATGATTATGCGTGGCGAAGGGATTTTGAAAAAGGCAATGCTGATTACCGGCACTGGCGCTGTCCTCAACATCATTCTTGACCCGATTATGATTACCATTATGAAGAATCAGGGGCAGGGCGTGGAGGGCGCTGCTTACGCAACGGTTATTTCTCAGATTGTTACTGCTGTCATTACTTTATGGTATTTCCTGAAAAAGAGTAAGCTGGTTCGTATCCATAAAATCCGGGTGGAAAGTTCCCTGATTCCTGAAATTTTTGGTGTGGGATTTTCCGCTATGCTGATGCAGGTTATGACATTAGTTCAGCAGACAACACTTTACAATGTGGCGGCAAAGCATGGAGGGGAAACATGGCAGATTATCTTAGGAGCTGCGCTTAGTATTCAGTCATTTACCCTGATTCCCATGTGGGGAGCAAGTCAGGGATTCCAGCCAGCGGCAGGGACAAACTTCGGAGCAAAGCAGTATGACCGGGTGAAACAGGTCACAAGGGCGTTTATTATTGGCGCAACGGTACTTGGCTTGATTTTTTACATACCGATTCAACTGGCTCCGGGAACAATACTCTCATGGTTTATCAAAGATGCCAGCATTGTAAGTCAGGGCGTAACAGATTTCCGTATTCTGTTCAGCACTTATATTTTTCTGGGGTTTGTACTTATGGTGATTACGCTTATGCAGTCTTTGGGGAAAGCGTCAAAAGCAAGTATTTTAGTTATGATGCGGCAGATCATTCTCTTTGTTCCGCTTGCAATCTTTCTTCCGAAAGTTGGCGGTCTGGGCATAGATGGTGTATTTTTGGCTCCTGCGGTGACAGACTTGATTGTTTTGGTTTTATCCATTGTGATGCTTGCAGGGGAGTTTCGCAATATCTCCCGGCTGTCGGCACAGGAAAAGTAGTGTAACAAAAGGATTTCTTTAAATGATGCAAAGTGATTAAAAGAAGCAAAAAATAAGTTTATTAAATAAAAGAAAGTATTTGGACAGTAAAGGAAAGCCAGTAGTTTCTTTGCGGACTCTGCTGGCTTTTCCTATCAGACGGCTTTGTTAATTTTTGCGCAATAAATCAAGCATATACCGGGCCGCAGGCAGCAAAGCATCGGCTTCCGATTCTGTGCAGTCTTTTAACACAGCCAGAAGTTTTTGGAGATTTGGCTGATCGGCTTCGTTTCCTGGATAGAAAACCGTATCGGCTGGTATCTTCAGGTATGTAATCATGGGAAACAAAACTTCATATTTGGGGTTTCCCCGTCCGGCTTCAATGTTAAGTATGGTACGGGTATCCAAGCCTAAATTTTCAGCCAGCTTTTCCTGTGAAAGTCCGAGTTCTGTCCGGGCGGTTCTTACTGCGTTGGCAAGAGCCTGTTTCATATCCTGCATCGTGATTCACCTCCTTTGTAGTTTACAATACACATCGTCAGGCGTGAATTGCATCGGAATACAGTTTAGAAGTGAAGTGGAGTACATGAAAGAACGATATAAGATAGTACATGATATAGAATATGAAAAAAGACAGATGATAGGAACTGCCACACACATTAGGGTGTATCGCAATGAAGGTTAAAACCTCGTTGTGATACACCCTTTTTCAATGTCGAATTTAGAGAGTGTGTTGGCTTTTATCGGGCTTTCTGTCGGCGGTTTCCTGCTGCGCCGGATTCCGGTCAAGGTATTGATTCAGGTTGTCCAGCTTCCGGGTGAGGGTGGCAGCGTCCTTTTCGGCAGACTGGCAGGTTTTCCGCAGGGCTTCCTTTTTGGAATAGAGCGTATTGTAATCGTTGCGGAGCTTTTCAACATCAAGGTTTCTGGGGTCAATGCCGAAGCGTTTCAGCATATTTTCAGCGCCGTCATGGAGCAGAAGCTCGGTTTCGTGCTGGCGCAGGTATCTGTCCTTATCCTTTGATTTCTGGTAGCGGATATGGTAGATACGGTTGGCTTTATACTGCTCGGCATACTTTAGGATCTGCCCTAAATCCTTTAGCTGATGCTCCGTTTCCACAAGGCTTGTCCGTGCGGTTTTCGCAAGTGCGGACTTGGCGGCGATCTGTTTTTCAAGCTCGGAAATGGAGCCTGCCTGACTGTAACTTGCTGCGGCAATCTTGAGGTTTTGGATGTCAGCCCAATGTTTCAGGCCGGGGCTATTGGCAAATTTGTCCTCGGTGGTGTCAATAAGGTTTTTCTTTGAATAATCTTTGACAATGGGCTTTTTCCGGGTAGGGAACGGCACACGCTTTTTATCCTTTGCAAGAGCCTTTTCCCCGATGCGTTCCTTTATCCGTTCCTTGGTGTATTCGGCTCCCAAAGACTTTGCGCTGCCACGGACAAAACGCTCTCTGTCCAGAGGACGGAAGGAGATAAATTTATGCGCTTTTTCCCTAAAGCCCTCGCCCTTGACTTCGTAGCCTTTTGCCCGGATCAGCTCAATGCAGTCCTCGTAAGTTGCGGCGGTTTTTATGGCTTCGTCAATGTCGGACTTTAACTGTTCTTTCCATGCGGAGCCGTTTTTGCCAGCCTGCCATTCCTTGTAGGTTTTTCCCCGCTTTTCCTCCGGAGTAATTACAGAAAGTTCATGCTCCCGGCAGAGGTCATCGCTCAGGCTGCGGATGTTGTAATAGGTCTTTTTGCAGTCATGATATTTCTGATGATTGATGTTATCGGCGGCGCAGAAAATAACGTGGTTGTGAACGTGGCCTTTATCAATATGGGTGCTGACAACATACGAGTATTTTCCCTCTAAAAGCCTGTCGGCAAGCTCCACGCCTATCTGGTGGGCTTCCTTATAAGAAACCTCACCGGGAAGAAAGGACTGTATCAAATGATAGGCTTTGTTTGGGTCGGACTGGCTGGTTGGATCTATGTCAATACTTTGGACAAAAAAAGTCGAAAGATTATGCTGCTTTTTTGAGTTCCTCATCCTCCTTTTGCTGAGGTGTCATATAACCAATTGCACTATGGATTCGTTTGCGGTTATACCAGCCCTCTATATATTCAAAGATTGCCCT
>CAJTFD010000025.1 GCA_910575625.1 Clostridia bacterium | reverse complement strand
AGGGCAATCTTTGAATATATAGAGGGCTGGTATAACCGCAAACGAATCCATAGTGCAATTGGTTATATGACACCTCAGCAAAAGGAGGATGAGGAACTCAAAAAAGCAGCATAATCTTTCGACTTTTTTTGTCCAAAGTATTGACATAGATCCAAGATGTCCTTTGCGTACATGTCGTTCAGGATGTGCTTGAAGGGCGTGATGTCCATGCTGCCCGTGTTATTGATGGTGTCAACATTGTCATTCACCGCAATGAAGCGCACGCCCTTTTCGGGGAAGTAAATCTCGGTGTACTGTCCGCACATGATATAGTTCCGCCCAAGCCTTGATAAGTCCTTTACGACAACCATGTTGATTTTGCCGTTTTCAATGTCGCCTATCATCCGCTTGAAATCTGGTCTTTCAAAATTCGTCCCAGAGTACCCGTCGTCGATATAAATATCCCCGACTTCCCATCCCTGCCTTTTCACATAGTCGCTGAGCATCGCTTTCTGGTTTCCGATGCTCATGGACTCATGCTCGGCAGAATCCTCGGACGACAGCCTGCAATAAATCCCTGCGGTATAATTCTGCTGTTCTCTCATAAAATAAATGCCTCCTTTTTGGGAAACAGCAGGAAAGTGTAACCTACGCTTACAGTATATAAGTCTGTAGCGGCACGGTCAAATGTGCGCCTGCTGTTCCCGTCATGCATACGGGTTTTCGTAGAGGATTTTTTTGACAGCCGCCTGGTGTATGACCTCGCTTGCCGTCCTTGCCCCGTTGAAGATGCTGACAACACGGATGTTGTCTTTTGCGTCAAAGGTTTCCCTCTGATGCGGGAAAGAGCCTGCACCGCTACAAGCCCCTTTGTGGGTAACGTGTCCCCTTTCTGGAATTGTTTCCATGCCATTCCTCCCATCTTTCCTGCGGGTCATTCCCGCCCGTCTGTTTTCGGGATGACTTCATAATCAAAGCCCATCCGCTGGTTGCAGTATGTGCAGACGTCTTTCTCGGTCTGCCCTTTGTCAAGCCTTCGCAGGATGTAAGCACCTGTGCTGTAAAAATTGTCCGCACAAGTTCTGCATAAGCAGAGCTGAAGCCTGTTTGGGACGGGGGAGATAAGACCGATGCTGACCGCCAGCGCATGGTTTACGCCACGGATATGTTTTTTGTCCAGCCGTCCGATATACCCCTCAAGCCGCTGCTTGCTGACCGTGCGGAGCTGCTCAAGAAGCACGATGGAAGGGAGCTGCAAGCCGCATTCAGCGTCGATAAAGTAGTGGGTGGGCAGCTTCGGCTTTGCATCAACCTTGCTTGAGATGGATGCGACAATGACGGTAGTGCTGTGGCGGTTGCCTGTGTTATTCTGGATGATAAGGACGGGGCGGTAGCCTTCCTGCTCCGAGCCTATCCCTTTCCCCAAGTCGGCGTAGTACATATCGCCCCTTTTATATGTTCTTTCCATGTTATGTGAACCTCCTGTGAAATTTAGGCGGTGAGAGCCGCCTATGTAGCAGCCAGACGCAGGGAATCGTTTAAGGTCGGGAGAGTGTGAAAAACCCATTTTCCATTGACCGTCCCGTAATCTGGCTTGATTATGAATAGAGAGCATTTTCTATTTGTCCCCGACACCCCGAAAATGCTGATGCGTATAACGCAAGGGAAGTCACCAAACGGTCAGCAGCGTACTGACGCCACGGGAGTTGCACCCCAACTGTCGGTCTGACAGAGCCGCCCCCATTGCCTGCGGCGGACTGGTTACCGCTCGGACTGTGGCTGGACGGGAGTATCATTGTCCTCTTTGTGGGTCTTGGCGGAATCGGGAGCTGCCCGATATTTTCAGTCGGTATTTTCCGCTTGCCGTCTTTCGGCGGGTCATGGCGTACCGCTGCACACGCTTATGCTTATTACAGCCACAAAGAGAATGTATTTGGTGAATGGTTATTCGGTTTTCAAAGAGCCGTCCCGTTTTCGCCATACATAGGAAAACTGGGTGAGAGTTTTTTGTCCTCTCACCCAGTAGCCGATGGGAAACCCCGAAATATTAGATGGTTATAAAATATTTTTTAATTTTTCTCTGAGATGCCAGACACGGAAGTTGACTGCGCTTACAGATAAGCCGCATTTCTCTGAAATCTCCATGCTGCTGTAACCATCCATTTTCCATAAGGCAATCTGGATGGTAAGCCTGTCCACCTTAATCAAGACTTGATAGAGCCGCTGGTTTTCAATACTGTCCAAAAATTCCTCAACCGTTTTTGCTTCGGGCTGTGCTGTGTCCTCTGCCACTTCTTCAAGATATGTACCTGCATCCTGCAATTTCTCATAGTACCGTCTGTCGGAATTGAATACCGCCCAATCATGGACACGGAGCTTTTCAATATCGTTCTCACTGACACCCAAGCTCCTAAGCTGCTTTTCCTCGGCTTCTTTCCATAGCCGCCATTTTCTTTCTTCTCTGGCTTTGTTGTACGCCATAATCCGTTACCTCCAATCTGAATTTTTTTTGGATAATCCAGATTGAAAGGCGGAGAACGGCATCCCACGCTAGAAACAGCCCTGCGGCGTATTCCGACAAAAAACGACAAAAGAAAAACCGCAAGGGCTGTCGTGCCTTTACGGTTTTTAGATATATTGGTTCTTATATGTAGAGATTTGACTTCTACTTCTTGGATAGAAAGCCCCCTTGCACTGACAAGGATTTTTTTAACAGGCTGTCCACCCATCCCCGATATGATATATGTAAATAGAATTTGCTATTTGCAGGCAATAAAAATCCCTCCAAGCTTAAAACAGGTTTGGAGAGTGCTTGTTAAGTCTTTCGGGCATAGCAATACCGCCCACCAAATCGCCGTTTTTTTTATTTGGTGGACGTATCTGCATTTAATTAAGTAAAATGCAGAGCCGATAAACTGTGGTTTCATTCATTCCACACATTCATCGGCTCTGCATCTATGTGTCTGGCTCTGTGATGATAAATACTTGCATATTTTTTGCGTTAATTATCGTTTCCCGTTTACATTTTGGACAATAAAGCGGATAGTTTTTCAAAACAGTATCTTCCCTAAATTTGTTATGCGTCTTTTTTTTGCAAATCGGGCAATATATCCACTCGTATTTCATATTTGAAGCAACCTGCCTTTTTTTAACTTAAAAACGGTATCTGCTTGTTTTACAAGGTCGTTGGAGTGGGTAACAATAATTACGCATTTATTCATCTGATGGGCGCAATTTTTCAAAATCCCCGTAATTTCTGCGGCAGTATCTTTGTCTAAATTTCCCGTTGGTTCATCCGCTAAAATAACAGGGGCATTCGATACCAGTGTACGGGCAATTGCCACACGCTGCTGCTGTCCTCCCGACAGTTTCATTACATTTCGTTTTGCTTCATCCTCCGTCAATCCAAGCTGCTTTAATATTGGCAGGGCGTCCTGTTTTGCGGTCAATTTTACGTTTTCAATCGGAGTCATATAATCAATAAGATTGTAATTCTGGAATATGACAGAAACATGATTGCGCCTATGGTATTCAAGTCCCATCTCCGATATATCCCTGCCATTAAACATAATTTTTCCTTCCTGTGGAATATCAAGACCGCCTATCAATGATAACAGGGTTGTTTTCCCAGAACCAGATGCACCAAGTATCGCATACATTTTTCCTGTTTCAAATTGAGTTGTGATATGTTCTAAGACCTTTGAGCCTTTTTCATATTGATATGTTACGTTTTCACATATTAGCGTTGTCATCTTTTTCTCCTCCTAACTCATGCGGGATAAAATTTCACGCGGCTTCAAACGCATGACCGCAATAGACGATATCATAACAGATACAATGATAATTACAAATCCAACAAGATATAACTGTAATAAATTTTCTATGCTTACAGAAACTTCAATATCCGTTTCCAAATAATCTGTATTTTCTGCACCGCTCAATTCTATATTGTCTACACCTCCTAATGCTGTACTTTCAAACGATTCTATCACAATGTCATCTTGCTGCACGTCATTCGGTTCTTCTATTTTATTCTGTATATCCTGCTGTAAAAGCACATCGGCGATACGGTTTGAAACCATATTACTTGTAAAAAAAGAAATCCCAAAAGCAACGATTGCAATCAGCAATACTTCTGTCAGATATTGCCCTATAATGTCTGTCTTTTTTATGCCAAGCGAGAGGAACACACCTGTTTCACGGACACGTGATTTTCCCCATAGAGTAAGAATAAGCGATAAGATTACAACGCTGACAAGGATAGCCGCAATCAGCAGACCTATCACCAGTTTATCCATACTTTCCAGAGAGGAAGCCGTATTTTCATAAGTTTCATTTTCCGTATCAATCGTAAATCCATCCTCTTTAAATCCAGGCGTCTTTTTCACTTTTTCGATAATTTCATCCATTTCTTCTGGGTCGTTTATGGTAATTGAAACTTCTGAAAATCCCTGGACAGCAGGGGTGTTCTCGATAAGAATTGCCGACGCTATATCTATAAACACCCGATTCTGTATTTTATTATAGCCCTCTATATTCTTGCCGATTTTTTCTGTTTCCATTGCTGTAAACAATCCAACGATTTCCAGCGTCATGCTGCGCCCATCCATAGACCTCGTTTTCAGCATATCGCCTATCCCTAAGCCATTTTTATCAGCCAAATCTTTACAAATAATTGCTTTCCCCGTATCTTTTTCTGTAATATGCCTGCCTTCCGTTAGTTTGACAACGCCATTTGTAAACAAATTGTGTTCTTCGGAACGCCATAGACTTACCGTAGTCGTGCTATTCCCTAATTCTTCCTCCAAAGGAATTGTCCCCTTGAAAAAAGACAACTGTTCAAAATCCAATAATGTTTCATCAAATGCATCGCAATATTTCACTCCTGCTATATCACGGATATTTTTCACCATATCAGAGGATAACTGCTCTGTGGAATACATGATATATCCAGTCCCTCCACTTTCATCCTCGTCCGACTCTTTATGCAGATAGGGGTTATTATCTGTGTAGTCCGTCCAGACATGAAAAGAACCGCCAAGGCTTTGACGCAGATTTTGCTGTGCTTGTTTTGTAGCTTTCCCGATAGACAATCCCGACAAGACAAAGGTTGCCATAATAAGCAATATACAAAAAAGCACTATGCTTTTCCCTTTTTTTCGAGTAACATATAACATTGCCCGTTTTAAAAAATTCATTTTGATACCTCCGTTTTTTATTTTTTGAACACAATATTAAAATAACATTCCTATATGGAACGTATATGGAATATCTGTGAAAAATAAACGGAAGAAAAAAATCCCCCGAAACATCGGAGGGTTTTTCATCATAAATATATAGTAAAACACATTCTTTGCGGATTGTCTTTCGCTTGAAATGTATATGGAATAGAAAGTGCAGAAAAAATAGTGTCCACAATATACAAGCCTAAGCCATTTCCTCCTTGCTCTCTGCTTCTTGCATAATCAAGACGGTAAAATGGCTCAAACAACCGGGGGATTTCGGATTGCCGAACAGGGACACATTCATTTTCAACAACAAGATTTCTGCCATCCATAGAAACAGAAATCAGCTTCCCGCTTTCTGTATATGCAACTGCATTTGCAAGAATATTAGAAACTGCCTTTTCAAATAAGGAAATGGGTATACTGACTGTAAAATGCTGTGGCAGGCAGACAGAAAAATTTATCTCGTTTGCAACGGCAATCAGTTTATATGGCTCACAAAGGTTTGTGAGCAGTTCTGGCAAATTTATTTCGGTCGGTTTTTCTTCATTTGTAATATTCATTTTGGATGTTTCTAAAATTTCATGTATCATCTCGGAAAGCTGTTCTGTTATTTCTTTGCACTCTGGCAGATATACGTCATAGTCTTGATATTTTCCTACTCCAAGTATCATATTTTCAAGAGTGGCGTTTAAAGCAGTAACAGGCGTTTTTAATTCGTGGGAAGCCGCACGTAAAAAATCTATTTTCAATTTCTCGCTTTCCTGCACATACTTTTTTTCTAATTCAAGATTATGGATTGCCTTCAGCAAATTCCTATAAAGGCTATTGATATTCTCTGCCAAATCTTCAATTTCATCTCCCGAAGTAACAGAACATATCGCAGACTTATCCATTTTTGTCATGCGCTGCGCTGTTTCTGATAAGTGACAAATATTTCGCGTCATGCTTCTGGAAAAAAGTGCAGCACAGACAATGGCAATCACGATACAACAGGAAACAGAAACAGGCAGGGCACGTTTTATCGTAAATGTTACAAACTGTGAGGCATCTACGTCCGTACTGACTAAAAATCCGTCCAGTTCCATTCCTTTCTCGCCAACAAGTCCTAAAGATATTTGTGGGGCAAGAACATACATGATGCCATGTGCAGTTATTACAATAAATATCAAGACACTCAATGTATATAAAAATGTCTTAGGAAATATTTTTATTCGTGCCATATTAGTCCACCTCATATTTATATCCAATTCCTTTTACAGTAACAATGCAGTCAAGATGCAGTTTTTTTCGCAGGTTTTTTATATAAGTATCTACTGTCCTGTCAATAATAGGATGGCTGTCGCCCCATAAATCGTCAAGTATCTGGGAACGGGTCAGAACCAGTCCTTTATGCTCCACAAACAATTTCAGCAAGTCAATCTCTTTTGGAGTAACGTCGATTTTTCCATTGTCATCTTTTGCTGTATAACCTAAAAAATCTACAATTACATTTCCAAATTCGATTGTATCTGGCAAAATCCCCTTTCCGCTTCTTCTTAAAAGTGCAGTAATGCGCCGCCCTAACAAAATCATGGAAAAGGGTTTTACGATATAGTCATCTGCCTGTCCGTCAAAGCTGGAAACTTGTGTATATTCGTCCCCTATTGCTGTTAGCATAAGTATCGGGACAGAACTTTTTTCTCTGATTTCATGCAAAACAGAAAGTCCCGATATTTTTGGAAGCATAATGTCAAGTACAATTAAGTCAATCCTGCTATTGCTAAAACATTGCAGCGCAGATTCCCCGTCATATGCAGGAATTATTTTGTGTCCCGCTAATTTCAAATACTCGCAAATCGCTTCATTTGTTTTTCGGTCATCTTCAACAATAAGTAATGTCGCCATATTAATCACCTCTTTTTTCAGTTTAACACTCCAATATGGAGCGAATGTGAAATTTTAGAAAGAACATCCATTTATGTGCTAACTTACATCTATTATAACCGCTTATATAAATAGCAACAATTATGTAAATAGGATTTTTCCTCTCTTGTAATAGGAGATAAAATCTCTTATAACCAGAGATTTCACATCGTTTCATAGGATACTACACCTCTGTAAAATATAAGGGTAAAAATTTTCAGAGTACAGGTGGTGAACGAATGGACAAAAGAAACAACGATTTTGACTTTGATTTCAGACCGTTAGGACTGGCAATCAAAAAAGCCCGTAAAGCTCAAGGCGTGACCAGAGAACAGCTTGCGGAGATTATTGATTATAATCCCAGACATCTTCAAGCTGTTGAAAATGAGGGGCAGTATCCAAGCATAGAGCTATTCCTTCAACTTATCACAATGTTTGATGTATCAGTTGACGAACATATACATACTGAGGAAAAAGCAAAGAAAAGTTCTATCCGAAGACGTTTGGATGCTATGCTTGACCGACTGGATGACAAAGAACTGTCCGTTGTTGAAGCAACTGTAAACGGGCTATGTAAAGCAAAAGAGCCAGAGGATTGACCTCTGGTTTCCTTTTGCTCCGCCCAACTAATAGTTTGGGCATCCGTAGCCGTATATTGAGCCGCTCCCGACTGGATAGCTCTGCTGTTTGCAGGCGTCCCCAGAGTTGCCCTCCACGGTGTAGACCGTCCCATTCTCGCATTTTTCCACGATTCCCACATGGTCGATTGAGCCGTTGCTCCCCCAGTCAAAGAAAATAAGGTCGCCTGCCTGCGGCTCATAGTTTTTGTCCTTCCACTGTCTTTTGCCCTTGAACCAGTTCACGCCGTCCGAGCAGAGGGAGAATTTCGGGATGATGCCGCTTTCCAGATAGCCGCACTGGTCGGCGCACCACGATGCGAAGCAGGCGCACCATTCTACACGCCCGCCAAAGCCGTACCAGCTCCAATAAGGCTGTCCACCCTCGTTGCCGAGCTGTGTCAGAGCCACTTCTACAATAGCTTGATTGCCGCCACTTGTGAACGCCCGCCCGTATGGGTAGTACCGTAGGACATGGGCGGGGTACTGTGTGTCGCCGTATTTCTCCCAACCGAGCCGCTGTGCCTGCATTGCGGAAAATTCCACCGCATTTGCATAGGAATAGCCGCCGTAGTTGGTCTTTGCCCATGAGATATACCCGTTGCCGAAGTTGTAGCCCTGCAAGGCGAGCTTGATGCGCTCCATGTCAATCGGGTTCTCCACCTCTGCTGAAACAAGGGCAGCTTTCAGTTCCTGCACGCCGCACTCAATGGAATATTCGGGGTCTTTGATTCCGTTCGGCTCATGGGGGTATTTTTTGTTGAAGCTCCCCTCCGCCGCCTGCATCGGGTCGCTGCCTTTGCCCCCAGATTCCTGCATCATCACCGCCTTGATAAGCTCCACATATTCGGGGATTCCGTACTGCTTCGCATACTTCTGTATCAGCGGCGTGTAGGCTTCCACCTCCGCACTGACAGGCGTATGGGAAGTGCTGTCGCTGCCGCCCCCGAACAGGGAAACGGCGCACCCAAGCAGGACGACGATGAGGATTATCACAACGGCAATCCAGCCGCCTGCGATAAGGGCAGAAATCAATGCCTTTGTCCCTGCGATAATCGCCCTGACCGCCGCAATGGTCGCCTTGACCGTGGCTTTCGTCGCTTCGGCTGTCGCCTTTGCGGTGGCTTTCGCCGTCTGTGCCGCTTTCTGGGCGGCTTTGGCAGACGCTTTCGCCGTTTTCTGCGCCGCCTTTGCCGTCTGCTCAGTGGTCTTAATCGCTGTCTTGGATGTCGCCTTTGCAGTTTTCACGCCTTTTTCCGTCACCTTGACCGTGCCTTTCGCTGTGGTCTTGACGGTTTTTTCCGCATTTCTGGCGGTTGTCTTTATCGTCCGCTTTCCCTGCTGTCTGGTCTTTATCAGTGAGTTTGCCACCGTCTGGGGCGTTTCTGTATTGGCAGGGGCAGCGGAAACAACGGGACGGCTTGCAGTCCCTTGAACCTCCCGCAAGCCGTCCTGCCCTATTGTACGCATGGCGTTTTGTTCTGCCTTATTCCGCATTGTTTTCTGCTCTGCGGCTTTCTTCGCCCGCTTTGCCTTAAAATCGGCAATTTTATCCTTTGCCTTACCGATATTTTCTTTGGTAATCTGGGTGTTTTTCTGCCCCTGCTTATTAAATTGGTGGATGCCCTCGTCCCTGATACGCCCCGAAGCATGGGAAACTTTATCGGCGGCATATTCCGTGGGGGAATTTTCCTCTGCATAATATCCCTGCTCCGCCTTGTCCTTTGTCTTAGCGTAAGCGGATTTCATGCGTTCCCCTGCAACAGCCGCCTTATCAAGCATCTTAATCGTGCCTTTTACCGCATCTCTGGTCTTTATATCAGCCATAAAATCCGACCTCCTTTCCCAAAAGATTTGCGGTCATGTCAGTCTGCTTTTTTCGCTACCACGACAAGCCTGCCGTTCTGTGCGGAGTATTCGCAGGTGGAGAGGGTAATGAGCCTGTCGCCGTATTGGGCTGTCACTTCCGTATCATACAAGGCAAGTTCCTTGCACTTCCCGACATAAGCGGCAAATTCTTTTTCATTTTCTGCATTGACAAAATCATAGTAGCGGTAGCCCTCCGAGCTGTATGCCACGGTCTTAAAAACAGCGATGATTTCATACTCTGCCTGCTCCGTGAGCGTGTCAAACTGGACGGTCTTATGCTTTTCATAAAAGCTCTTGGATTTGTAATCTTCCAACGCCCCGAACATCCTGCCGCCTTTGATGTGGTGTCCGTAGATAACCAGATTGTCGCTTGTTAGGATGTCGCAGTCCTCTTGGATATACGGCACTCCTAAGTCGCTGTATTCCTTTTCAAAGCTGTGTTTCAGATAGAAGTTGGGATTGTTCTTGCTCTGCATGACGGGGTAGTTGATGCTTGTTCCGTCAATGGCAATCCACCCGACCATATCCTCATTCTGCAAATACAGTTCCTTGTATTTTGCCAATATATCCTCGCCCTCGCTGACGGGCGTATCCTTATCTTTTGGCGGTTCTTCCTCTGGCTCGGCGTTCTCCACAACCTCGGCAATCTCCGCAAAGGCTTCGGTCTGCTCGTCTATCTGCTGGTAATGGCTGTAAATCTTAAAGCCGCAAAAAACCGCCGCTCCCAAAAGGACGACAGCGGCGGCGGTACAGAGAATACATTTATAGTTTTTCAGATTCATAAATTATTCCTTTCTTTATTCTTGTTTTTTTATTTTCAGTTACCGTGTATGCTCCGCCTGCTTCTTGGGCGTGGGTAAGTCCCTGCAATATTCTGGATACCGTGCCTTGATGCCCTCCATGAAATACGGGGCGAATTCGCAGCAGAACAATTCCTCTGGCGTGAAAAGTTTCTCACGCCCCTCCTCGGCGTAACCGTTCCAGAGGTTAAAGGCAAGGTGGCAGACCTTGACCGTGCCGCTTGTCTGCCATCCTGCGTGCATCCCCTCTGGCTTGATGCAGTCCGTCTTAAAATCGAACATGGCGTTGATGTTCTGCCTTGTTTCCCCCGCAATCCCCATCACATAGAAAAACGCCCTGTGGTAGCAGTCGTTGACTTTGCATTTCATCATACTTTCCAGAAAAAAATCACGGTGGGCTGCGTTGCGAAACCTTATCTCTGACATAAAAATCCCTCCTTTTAGCACTCCCCAAATTTCGTTGTCATCAGCTTATACAGCTCCGTATTGCGTGGGAATTTGTTGACGAACGGCACGAGGGAGCTGCCGACTTTCAATAATCCCTGCCCCGCACCGACATTCGTGATATAGCTCATCTGCAAATCGGAGATGTTAAGGAGCTTCGCAAGCTCGATACGGTCTGTGGATGCTTGGTTCAGCATGATGATAAATTCAGAGTTGGCAAGCATCGTCCTCGCCGTATGGCTCTGCAAGAGGTCGTCCACATTCTGTGTGATTCCAGTGCAGTACGCCCCGTACTTACGCACACGCTTCCAGAGGGTAAAGAGGAAGTTCGCCGAGTATTCATGCTGAAAGAGCAGATAAATCTCGTCAATGAAAATAAAGGTGTTCCTGCCTTTCGCCCTGTTCTGGGTGATGCGGTTTAAGATGCTGTCGAGGACAACAAGCATACCGATAGGCTGTAACTGCTTGCCCAAATCCAGAATATCGTAGCAGATAAGGCGGCTGTGGGTGTCCACGTTCGTATGCTTGGCAAAGGTGTTGAGAGAGCCGTCCGTGAAAAGCTCAATCGCAAGGGCGATTTCCTGCGCTTCTGGCTCGTCCTGCTTTAACAGCTCCTCACGGAAGTCCTGCAAGGTCGGCGGCGTACCCATATAGTTGCCCTGCTGGTAGTAGCGGTAGACGCTTGCCGTGCAGCGGTCTATAATGGATTTCTGCTTTGCCCCAAGGCTTGCCCCGCCAATGAGCTGTTCGCACAAAGACAAAATAAACTCTGATTTCAAGATGACGGGGTTCGCACCATCGCCGTAATCAGAGTTCATGTCCATTGCGTTGATGTGGTTGTCGCTCGTCGCCGAGATGTGGACGACCTCGCCCTGCATTGCCTTTACAAGCGGGGAATATTCTCGCTCTGGGTCTATAACCAAGACATCGGCGTTGGGGTCGGTCAGAATGATGTTCGTCATTTCCTCCTTTGCCGTGAACGACTTGCCCGCACCAGACACGCCGAGGATAAAGGAATTTCCGTTTAGCAGGTGGCGGCGGTTTGCGATTATCATATTTTTACTGATGACGTTCTGACCGTAATACACGCCGTCCTTATGGTAGATTTCCTGCACACGGAAGGGGATAAACACCGCAAGGCTCTCCGTTGTCAGCGTCCTTAACGCATCAATCTTCCTCACGCCGAACGGCAGGGCGGTGTTCAGACCGTCCATCTGCTGGTACTTCAGCACGGCAAACTGGCAGAGATGCTTCCGTGCCGTCGTAAGCAAAGCTTCCGTGTCATTGTCAAGCTGCTCTTTGGTGTCTGCGGTATGCACCATCGTAAGCACCGCAAACATCATCCTCTGGTCACGGGTCGTCAAATCATCGAGGAACTCCTTGCTTTCCTTTCTCTGCTGTTCCAAGTCGTAGGGGATGACGGCGGAAAAGTTGTTGTTCTGGTTCTGCTTCCTCTGCCAGTTCGTGATGTTGGTTTCCACGCCCAGAAGACGGTTCTCCACCTCCCGCACGGCTTCGTCCGTCGGGACAGGCACGACGTCAACGGAGAGCATCATGTTACGGTTTAATTCGCAAAGCTCCGCCACCATGCTGTCCTTGATATAGGCGGCATACTCACGCAGGAAAATCACACGACCGTAGCGGTTGCCGATGCGGAAATAATCTTTCTCAAACTCAAAGGAGTCGGGACAGATATAGTCCTTGAAGTCGTGACCTTTCCGCATAGCCTGTGCCATGTCAAAGGAAAACGCCGTTTCCTCGCCCATACGGTAAAAATCATGGAAGATACGCAGCTTGTCATTCGCATCCAGTTCCGTACACTTTGAGCCAAGACGGTTAAAATGCCCGATAAGGTCAGCACCGACACGGGCAAAATAGTTCCTCGCTTCCTCAATGTTCTTCTTGCAGACGGAAACAGTCACATACTTGTCCTGCACGGTGGAGTTAGCTCCCGTCGCCTTGTCAAGCAGCATCTTGTTATACTCTTTGCGGTATTTATCCAAATCGTCCTCCGCCATCGGGATTAAGATTGTCTGCTCAAAATCCGCTTTATTGAGCCTGCGGTTGTTTATCGTGATTTTCGTGGTCGCCCCGCTGTCGAGGGCGTTTAAAAGCTCCGAGTATTCGAGGAACATCGCTTCCTTGTCCTCACGGCTCGCCACGGCGTAGTTGATGTCCTCAAACTTGAATGTCTTTGCGTATTTGTTCCTGCCCACAAGGAAAATGCCGTCCTCCCACATGGTCTTTAACGGGATGACCGCCTGCACCGACTTCGGCACAATGAATTTCTCCCTGTCCTGCTTGAACAGCGTTTTCAGCGTCTTAATCATGGTCTACCTCCTTGCGCTTTCTTGATTTCTTATTTTTCTTTCTGGCTTTTTCAGCCTGTTTTCTCCGTTCCCGTGCCGCTTTGCGCCTTGCCCTCCTGCATTTTTTCTTTTTCTTATCCTGCACGGCGGGCAAGCCCTTTTCATGGGCTTCAATGGCGTTCTTCATCGCTTCGTAATAAAGATTCTCTGGGGCAAATAAAATCTTCTTCGGCATCAGAAACTGCGACTTTATCCATGCCCACACAAACTGCTCGGCGGTCATGCCGTTATACCTTACAAAGCCCATGACCGCAAAAGGGGAAGCCCCCAAGATGCACATCCAGCTCAATGTTTCCGTCCCAAACCTGCCACGGAGCAGGAAGAACAAGCCGACCGCCACGCCGCAGGCAAGCACGGAAAACAGGAACTGCCGCATCGACAGCCCGAAGAACATGGATTCCGTGTAGTTGCGGATTTCCTTATTTATCTTGACTTCCATATCAGCACCCCTCCTCCCCGACATCCCCCGTCGAAATAAAGAGGATGCTGCGTTTTGGGATATATGCAAATCCAGAAATGGCATCCCCGATTTCAAATATCTCGTTATCGTCAGCTTTTTCAAATTTTCCGACCAGCCCTTTTTCCGCAGGCAGGTCATAGGCTTCAGAAGCCCCGATGACTTCTCCATTTAACAAATGGATATCATAATTCTGGCAATACTTCGTTTCTTTTTTCATTTCAATTTTCCTTTCCTGTTGGATAATTACAAGCCCATCATTTCCCTTACCACACGGTCTGCCATTTTGACCGCACCGACAAGGACGAGCATATTGAATACCAATTCCCCGATATAGCCCCATACCATCGTGACCGCCGCCGCATCGGGGTTGACTGCGGGCGGGGACGCCGCAAACACCGAGAAGATGATGCAGGCAAGCACGATGATTGCCCCCTCAAGGCACACGGCGGAGTAGCTCTTGATGAAGCTCTTTCCCACGCTCTGGCTCGGCTCTCCTGCAAACGAGGACAGCGGCACGGGGGCGATGGCGGTATATAAATATAGCTTGAAAAATCTCCCATACACCGACATTATCATAATGAACGACAATACCGTGATAAACAGCCCGCCTATCAGCGTGACTGCCCATAAGGGGATGCTCTCGAAAAAGCCGCAGTCCTCCACGGCTGTCACAATCTCCTGCGGCAAGACGGTCTTTTGCGCCGAGCCAAAGCCTGCGGCTTTCATAATGGCGGAAATCACGCCCTGCACGATTTTAAACAGAGCTATCATCAGCTCCAAGCCGTAAGTGACCGCACCTTTCGCAAGGGCGAAGCGGATGAACAGCTTCAAGGCGTGTTCGGGCTTCTTCACGCTTGCGAAGTCGCCGCAGGTACGCATCACGCCCACGACAAAGAACAGCACGAGCAGGGCAAGCCCGATAGCTTGCAACGCCCCGTGGATGTCAACGATGACTTTCCATATCGCACCGCCCTTAAAGGTTTCGGGGGATTGGGTGATGAGCTGCCATATCTCGGCTAACTTTTCATTCCATGTGTCAAGGGCGTTCTCCAAGTTCTGGACTACCCAGTTGTCTGACATTCGACCACCTCCGTTCTTAAAATTTGATAGCGGGGCAAGTCCCGAAGAGCGGATCTGCCCCGTTATCCTGTCTTGTGTCAGTCTGTTATTTCAGTCTGTTTTGGATTAGCCTGTGATGAGGGTCAAAATCTCCTTTGCAAAGGTAATCACAACGCCGCCCGCCAGCGTGAGGAAGCCGTTCGCCCTCTGGGACGGGTCGTGGGATTTCAGCGACAAGCCGACCTGCACGATGCCGAAACCGAGCATAATCATCCCGACCGCCCGTATCAGACCGAAGATGAAATTGGAGAGGTTGTTGACAACGGCAATCGGGTCATTGGCGGCAAAGGCGGTCATGGACGTTCCAAGCATCAAAGCCGCAGCCAGTACCGCCACGCAGTAGCATCGGAAACCTCTTTTTACCTTGCCTGTCATCGGCAGTTTCTGGGTTGCTTTGTTCTGGTTGTTCTCGTTTTTCTGAAAAAGTTTCATAGGGTAAATCCTCCTTATAAATTGAATATTTCTTCCAAGTCCTCATCGGACAGAAGCTCATAGGAAGTGCTGACAGGATTAAGCGCAACAGCGTCTTTTGGAATATCCCCGCCAAACACAAAGGTTGCGACCGCCTGCGTCGGCTCGCCGTGGATATACGGCGGCTTCCCGCCGTCGGCGGTCAGTTTCACGTTCGGGTGTTTCAAAATGTCGTACTTCAAATCCATGACGGGGCGTTCCCCACGCACAAAAAGAAGTGCGTAGCGGTTGTCTAGCATACGCACCTCGTCTGGTGTTAAAAGCTCACGCCCCGAAATCTGGTAGTTGGTGGAATAATTGCCGCTCCGCCCAGAGCTTTTCCCGTAGGTGTTCGTGTCTATCGTGGCTTTTCCAAGAAGCTCACTTACAAACTTATGGGTACTCTGCTCGTTGCCGCCCAGGTAGAGGAACTCGTCGGCGTTTCCGACAATGCTTTCCCACTGTTTCTCAAACAGGGCTTTAAGCTGTGCCAGATTTTGCAGGATAATCGAAACGGACACGCCCCTTGACCTCATAACTGACAGTATCTTGTCAAAGTCATCGGGCAAACTGACGTTCGCAAATTCATCCATAATGAACTGGCAGTGGACGGGCAGGCTCCCGCCGTATTTATGGTCTGCGAGATAAAATAGCTGTTGGAATAGCTGCGTGTATAACAGCGACACAAGGAAATTGAAACTGGTGTCGTTGTCTGGTATCAGTGCGAACAGTGCGACTTTCTTCTCGCCCAAAGACGGCAAATCCAGCTCGTCCGTAGCGGTCAAGGATGCAAGGCTTTCCAGATTGAACTTCTCAAGCCTTGCGGCAAGGGTTATCTGGATGCTCTTTAGCGTCTTGGCACTCCCGCTGTGGTAGTCACGGTAATATTTGAGGGCGATATGCTCTGGGTTCACCATTTCCAAGCGGTCAAACAGCTCGTCAAGCGGGCTTACATAGCTGTCGTCGTCCTCCCTTACCTCGCCCGCCCTTAAAAGCTCCATCACCATCGGGAAATTCTGCTCGTCTGGCGGGGCTTCGTATTTCAGATAGAACACGAGGGACAATAGCAGCATACTCGCCGCCGTGTCCCAGAACGGGTCTTGCGACTGGCTTCCTTTCGGCGTGGTCGCCTTAAATAAATTTGTTACCAACCTCTGCACGTCGTTGTCGTTTCTTAGATACACAAACGGGTTGTAGCAGTGGCTTTTGTGCATGTTGATTAAATCAAGCACACGCACCTCATAGCCTTTCTTTTCCAGAAGCCCGCCCGTGTCACGGACAATCTCGCCTTTCGAGTCTAAGATTACCATTGACGTGTTGCACTGCATGACGTTGGGCTTACAAAAAAATCTGGTCTTTCCTGCGCCAGAGCCGCCCACCACGAGGATATTTAAGTTCCTGCGGTGTTTCTTCCCGTCAAGCCCGATGCGGACGCTCTGGGTCAGCAGCTTGTTTTCCGATGCGTCTTTATCTCGGTACTTTTTATTGAGAGTGCCTGCGTTGCCCCATTTAGCAGAGCCGTGTTCCTCCCCTTTGCGGTAGTTCCTGCGTGTGGAGAAATAAACGCCGATTCCCATGCCGTAGGCAAGCAGGAAAATAAGGACAGTCCTTACGCTGTCCCCGCATACCGTTATGGAAAACGGATTCTCGATTGCTGCGGATAAGTTGCCGATTATCTCCACGATGCCGCCGCTGACATAAGGGGCAGTCAGCAGGGCAAGCCACACGACAGGAACAAGCCCGCATAAAGAGAGGATTAAGCCCGCCTTATAATCATCACCGTTCTTCATGGCACTTGCACGGGGCGACCTTTACTTTCTTGGTCGGGGCGAATGCCACCCTGCTTATCAGCTCGTCAACAGGCTCGGTGGGGCGTTCCTCCTGTATCTGCTGTGTCCGCAGGGTGTTGAGGGCGTTGAGGACGATATTCTTATCATATTTATCCAACGCCAAGTGATAGCGTTCTTCTTTCATAGTCTGCACCTCCGATTAGCGTTCCTGCTCTTTGGATTTGGGCGGCTTGTTCTTTTCAAGGCTCTTATACATATCCGACTGGATTTCGCCGAGTACGTCACGCATCGAGCCGAGCTGCCCTTTAAATTCCTGCGTTTCCATGCCCTCAAATTCTTTCGGGAGCTTGTCAAAATTAAAGCCCTTTGTGTCCACGCCGTAGCGGGAGCTTACCATATAGGCGACGCAGAACGACTTGAACTCTGAAGCGTCACGGCTCTCCTTATGCTTGAAGTCAAAGACCGCCGCCGACACTTCCTTTGCCATGCTGACAAAGAGCTGTTCCTCATTCAATCCCGTCTTGATGAAGATGGTCTGCTGTGCGCTGTCGTAGAACGCAGGCAGCTCAAGGTCGTCCACTGGCACAAAGGAAACGGGGCTTGCGTCAATCATCGCCGACACAAGCTCCCGCATGGTTTTGGCTTCCTGCGGCTGCTGCCTGTCCTTTGCCGAGGTCTGGGAAATGTCGTAGACCACTTTTGCGTTATAGCCGACCGCCTTTGAGCCGTCCTCCCGCTCGTATTCTTTCCCTGGCTCAAGGATGGTGATTTTCTGTGCGTCCCTGTCCACATAGGCACGGCTCTGTTTCCAACTGCCGTAATCCTTAAGCTGCGTCGCTTCGGGCATCTGTGCCGACACCAAGATGGCGTTGTTGACGGAGTAGCGGTCAAAATGCCCCTGCACGTCAAGATACTGGCGAAAGCTGTCGCCGTTTGCCATCATTTCCGAGCAGGTGTTGTCTATCAGCTCATAGGCTGCTTTCCGCTGCTCCTGTTTCTGGGCAGCCCATTCCTCTTTGTTAAAAGGTCTGCCGCCGCTGAATACGTCATAAATGCTCATGCTTATCTTGCTCCTTTCGATTTTGCTTTCCGTTTCCGCTTCTGGGGCTGCTTATGCTCCGTCTTTCCTGCGGTCGGTTTCTTTGCCCTGTCGGAAGATTTCTCTTTTGCAGGGGCGGCGTCCGCTTCCTGCTCCTTTCTGCCCTCCTTTATCTTCCGCAGTTCCTCCCTGACTGACGGCTTCCCCGCCTTAGCCATAGTAGCCCCCTCTGCGGGCTTCCTTTGCTGCTTTAAGGTAGGCTCGGACAGAGGGGATTTTTCTGTCTTTGCCACCGAGGGGTTTGGGGCGTTTTCCTCTTTCTGCATGGGCTTTCCCATAAGGGCATCCATGAGTTTGTCTTTCTCCGCCTTTTCCTCCACGCCGACGTCTGGCTCTGGCTGACCGTCCTTTGCCCCTGCATCTTTTTCTCCTGCGGTCTTGGCATCTTTCGCCTTTCCCTTTGCCCCTTTCGATTTCTCCGCCTCGGTCACGATGGAAGCGGTGTCTACCGATGCAAGGCTGAACCGCTCCACGATGCGGCTGATTTTCGATGCGTCCTCCGCACGGGCAATCACGTCCACCTCCGCATCGGGGTCTTTGTTCTTACGGTCTGCGAGGACGCAGTAGAGTACGCCGTATTTTTTCGCTTCCTGCGTGAACTTCTTCAAGTCGCCGCTCTTTACGGTAAAGACTTTTAATTCTTTCCCAGAGCGGAGCATATTTGTGAGCCTTGCCTTTCCTTTGGTTTTCTGTTCTTCCTTTAAGATGGAGTAGAGCAGGATGGCGATGTTCTTCGCACCCGCCCCCGTGATTCTGGCTGCGACCTCAAATCCCTCCAAGCTCATCCTTACGATTTGCTCCGCCGCTTCGCCGCCTGTGTTCATGCTTCATCAGCTCCTTTCCTTTTTCTTTGTTCTCATCTGCCCGTATGGTCTGCAACTTCTCTTTGATAGTGCCGCTGCGGGCTTCGATTCCCTCACATAATCTGACCTCCCTCCTCAGTATTTTCATACGCCCCGTGATTTCCGACAGCCGAGCCTTGACCGCTTCTTTTTCTTTGCCGACTGATTTGCGGCTCTGGGAATAAAGCCCCTTGCGCTGTTCGGTCAGCTCCTGCATCTCGGATTCCAGAGAGCCTTTATAAGACAAAAGCTGCTCCGCTGTGTCAATATGGTTGCGGCAGAGCAGCCTTGTTTCGTTGGTGATGGCTTCCATCTTCATCAAGTCGTCCTTTAGAAGATAGTGAAGCCTTGCGTAATTCTGCTGTTTCTTCTTTGGCAGGATGCCGAGCTTATAGCAGTAATGGAGATACAGCCCACGCAAGCCGCCGATTTTCTTTGTGTCTTTTAATGTGCCTTTTACCTTTATCACTCTGACCTGTGGCTGCTCTTTGGAAAAACTCTGGAACTTGACCGCATAGGAGTTTTCCCGTATGCGTTCCGTTATCCTTTCATTGGTGTAATCTTCGCCGAGCTTATAGAGCCGCTTCGGTCTTTGCCACCCTTTCCCGATAATCGTCCAGTATCTTCGGTTGAGGTCAAAATTAATGCGGTATCCCATTTCCGACAACTGGCGGTCAAAGTCTTTCAGTGTGAATGATTTTGAGATTGCTTCGTCCACCGCCTGCCGTGCCACGCTGTCCCTTGTAGGCAGACCGTTCTTCTCGGCTTGGCAGAGGACATAGGGCTTCTTCCTGCCGCTTGGGTGTTCGATGACCGATAAGGAATACTCACGGCACAATTCATCCGAACGCTGGCGGAGCAGCCGCAGGTTTTTCTTGTTGTCGTGGTAGTGCCTGCCGTCAATATAAGAAACTGAGTTGACGACAAAGTGGTTGTGCAGGCATTCCGTGTTCAGATGCGTCGCCACGATTACTTGAAACCTTTCTCCCCACATCTTTTCCGCCAGCTTCACGCCGACCTCATGGGCAATCTCTGGCGTGACCTCGCCCGCCTTAAAACTCTGGAAACCGTGGTAGCAGACAATCTCGCTTTCATCGTTCCATTGGGTTTTTGCCATCATCATCTCATCCCTTGCGGTAGTCGGGTCGCAGTTTACGCCCGTGACAAAAAACTGCCTCTCGGTCTTGTCCCCGTTGGTGGCATACTTCACCACGTCGCCCATCGCCTGCAAGTCCGCATCCGTGTATTTTGGGTTGGCGGTCTTTTCTGGGTTCTCCGCATAGTCGATGGGGTGGTCGAGCCTGCCTTTCACGTCCCATATCTCGCAGACCGCCATCAGCCAGACGTCTTCCTCGGAATAAGGTAGCACCTGCCCACGTCCAGACGGAAGTCCCGCCACCGTTTGGCTTCGTCGTAGAGCATCGGCGTGTCCACGAAATTTAAAGCGTTCGCCTTTGCCGCAAGCTGGTTGATGCGGTTGCCGATGGCGGACAGCTCCCGCATGATTTTATAAAACTCTGGGTCTGGCTTCTCGCACAGGCGGTAGCCCATGACCATCGACTGGAGCAGGGCTTGTCTGGAGTGCCCCGCCCTCTCTGCAAGGGAGCAGAGGTATTCAGCTTCTTCCTCGGTCAGTCGGAACAGTATCTGCACGTTTCGTTTCCGCATCCAAATCCCCCTTTCCCTCGGACAGCCTGTTAATCTGCAGCACGCACATACACGCCACGCCGACCATGCCGCCGAGCGTTGCGCCGAGGATAAAATATATAAATTCACTCATTCTTGGATTCCTTTCTGTGACCGCCGTGCCGCACATGGCATGGCGGTATACTTTGGCATTGTTCTTTTTACGGGGTATTAGGGGAGCTTTCCCCTAACAAGCGAATTTTGTTTCCATCGGCAGATGGATAACCAAATTCAGTGCTTGGTAAGACGTGTCTTTAATCCCCGCCCTCTTGACAGCATCCTTTACACACCGTTCTGAAGCACGGACAGCCCGAACAACAATCGTCCTCAAAATCCTCTCCCTCGGATTCGCTTTCTTCCCCTGCGTCCTCCATAGGGTCGTTAATCTCGGCTTCGCCGCAGACAAAATCCCCATCGGAAAACTTCACAAGGTCGGTGTCAAACAGTACAGTCTTTAACTTCTCCGCCGCCTGTTCGGGGCTGTCGGCATGAATGGAAACGGTCTTTGCATAGTGGGCGACAAGGGTCGCTTCATAGTTTTTCAATCGTTCTTTCCTCCCTTTCGGTCTGAAATTTTGTTGTGGTTACGGTCATTTTTTACTGAAAATCTTCATTCAGTCAGCGGGCATCCCTCCTTTCATGGCTCGGTTTCTGCCTTGCAATCCCCAGATAGGACATTAAAAAATCGTTGAAGTCCTTGCCGATTGGCGGCGGTTCATCAACGATTCGGTAGTCTTTCTGCAATAATTCTTTCAAGGCGGCGGTACATAGCCGACCTGCCCTGTCCTTATCCAGATGCAGAAATATAGTTTTAATTTGCGGGTCTGCTTCCAAAAAAGTCGTGAGGGCAACGGGGATTTTGCTTTCTTTCAGCTCTTTCTTCGGCTGATATACGCCCGACAGGGAGAGTAGATTTTCCATTTTATAATCTTTCCCCTCGCATTTTAAATAGGTGGCGTAGGATAATAAATCAATGGCGGCTTCAAATAAATGCACGGCATCGGTCGGCTCTTTTGCCAAAAGCCGAAACGAGTACCGCTTGTCGCTGCCCGATGCGTCTCGCTTGAAGCTCCCCACCGTGCCACGGCAGGCGGCGTATTTTGGTGTTCCGCTTTCATCTTTCCCGATAAAAACGGCGTTGTGGTAGTCGGCACTCTCAAATATAATTCCCTCGGCAACGCACTCTTGAATAAGCTGATAGTCAATGCCACGCCCGAAAAGATACTCGGTCACTCTGCCGCAGTCCTTATTCTTCGGCGGCAGGAGCAGCACCTTTGGCTCGTCCTTTTTCACGGCAGGGGGCGGCGGCTTCCAGTCCGCCATCGTCTGCCCTGTGAGGGTTTCCACGGCTTCCACAAAGCCGTATTCCTTGACTTTCATCAGATAGTCGAGGGCAGAATAGCCGCCGAAGCCCCTCGACCACCAGTACCATTTGCCGTTGGAAATCTTCAAGCTATCATGTTCGGCGGTACAGTAGACGTTCGTCGTGCCTTTGACTTTGACAAGGTTGCTCGGCTCATAGACTCTAAGATAGGAGAGTAAGTCTATCTGCCTTGCCTGCTCAAGCACGTCTGGGTCAATCTGTACATAGGGTTTAGATGCTCTCATTCAATAAAAATCACCTCCAAAAATAGAATTAGCCGAGGGGCTTTCGGTAGGGAAAACCTCTCGGCTATGTAAAAAGTCTGCTTTGTATTTCATGCCATCTTAAACACAAACTCTATAACACTTAATGCATTAAGAAGCTGAACGCATTCAAATCTCTCAATATTTCTTGTGCATTTTCCGTGCAAGAGCCAATTACGGTTAATATATGGCGGTTCATTTTTGCTATCAAGTGTATATATTCCATCTACAAATAATCTATTCAGAAATTCAATCAAAGATGGATACATATCTAAAAACAGAAATCTCTTTGTAAAAACAGAATCTGTTTTTACAAATACTTTTTTTAAATGTTGTTCAAAACCATCTTCAGAGTATTTTTTTGAATAGGACATTTTTCTTGGGTAATTCATATAGTCATTCGTCCTTGATTCTAGTAATGCAACTAAATACATAGCAGCCGTCATATAATCTTCCTTATCATATGCTTCTATACCCTTATTATAGTAACGACAACTAGGTGCTTCTACATAGGACTTTGATAGACCACTTCTGATACTCCTTAGACTATTGCTATTATCTACAT
The DNA here is from genome assembly GCA_910575625.1 of Clostridia bacterium. Taxonomy (GTDB): domain Bacteria; phylum Bacillota; class Clostridia; order Lachnospirales; family Lachnospiraceae; genus MGBC164599. The sequence continues at coordinate 8,491 of CAJTFD010000025.1, read as the reverse complement.
CAAAATATTCTATTATTTCGGCATCCTTTCCTTGAACTATAAGTTGATACCACTCTTTGATTTCTCTTGGATTAGAATGCTCCGATACAACCCAACCTGCTTTCCCAACTGTTTTGCAAATATCTATTTCCTCTCCATATTTATTCAAAAAATCTTCGTGCGACAAATTTTCACTTGCTTTTGCTTCAACAATAAATGCTTTTACTTCCTCTGAAATTGGAAATGTCCTTAAATTTGACATTGTATCCTGTATTGCTTTCATCTGAGGAAGTATGTTGTTCAGTTGGAAGTTACAGGTAATCTCGTTTGCTATTTTCTGCATAGTTTCAGCTAAACGATTATAATCTGCGTCTCTATTTTTCTCGCTCATATTGCACCTCACATTTTTTATAAATTTCGTTGTTATTCAACCTCTAAGCAATATACAAAAACCAAATCACTTCGATGACCTCTTTAGCAATTTCACTCTGTTTTTATCCATAAAGCCTCTGGGAATTTTCATCTAATCATTTTATTGAACCTCCTAAACTAATCAATAAAAAAACACATTCCAACACTTATCAATAAATATATGCACATGTTTTTCGTGCTTTATCTTTAGTGTTTTTAGAATGTGTTCTCTCTGGTATTTTTATCCAGACTAAACCTTTTGCAGAAGCTTGTCAATACTTTTTTACGATTATCAATGAAAAAAATCGGGTTATAGGATTTCTTGTCTGTTTCGGCTATGTAAAAAGACGGCATCTGCACTCACGCCGACACCGCCTTTCCCTTGGTCAGTCCGTTATAAAATCCCTGCCTTTTTCAGATACCCCACGCTGTCATAGCAGCCACGGAAGTAGACCGACTGCATCTCCATGTCCGTAAGTTTGTTTCTAAGCTCCATTACTTCAATCAACGCCGCACATTCTTCCTCGGTCAGTTCCTCCGCTGTTTCCGTGTCAAACACGCCTAAGACTTTCGGATACTTTTCATACAAGCCCTCAATTTCGGCTCTCACGGCACGGTATTCCTCGTTTTCTCTGGACAGCTTTGCCACGACAGAGCCGAGATATTCATTAAAAACATTGTCATGAACATCTACAAAAGTTTCAAATCTGAACGCATCAGACATTCTTCCTCACCTCCGATTTTTTCTAATCGTCCTTATTATAATACCCCAAAATCAGCAGTACAAATGTGCAAACTGGATTTTAACGCTCCCTGTCCGTGCATTTTTTCTCTGGCTGCCCGTCATTTTGCTCTGGCTCATCGTCAATAACAGACTTATCTTTTTCATTCAGATTCAATTCGATATTGAGGGCGTTCAGCCGTTCCGTCTTTTCTTTCAGCTCGTTTTCAAAAGCAAACGGCTTCTTCACTTCCTCTTTTGCGGTTTCAAGCTGTGCAATGGTTTCCTCCTTTCTCGTCTTGGCGGCTTCCAATCTTGCAGGAATTTTGGCAATCTCATTCTCAATTCTCGTTAAATTGCCGAGGGCATCCGTTCCTAAATCCACCTTATATTTTCTCATTCCGCAAAGGTTCAGACAATAGTGTGCATTGACGGTATCATAGAAAATCTCCATCTGAAAGCCACGGTAGCTACCGATTTGTATCGGCTGTGACAGCGGGTTTTCCTTGCAGATGGCAAGCAGCATCCCGCCTGCGTCCGCTTTTTCTTTGTAGGTCACGCCGTTTAAAGTCATCGGGCAGAACTTGTCCTCGCCCTGCGGCATATGCTGGCTTGCAATCTTGGCATCGTTTTCGTAACCTACAATGCGTTCCTCATACTCCTTAATCTCCTGCGGGTAGTGCTTCAGTATCCTGTCCTCAAGGTCGTAATGCTCGGAAAGGTAGCTCTGCTTCAAGACTTTCAGCTTCGCCACCTGCATATCCAAGTCCATTTTTTCCTTGAAACGCTCGTCGCCCGTGGCAAGCATTTTCACCTCCGCAAAAGAGAGGGCGACTTCATCCACGTCCTCGGCAGAACGCACGGGGCTTTTGCTCGTCATTATCTGGGAGATGAATTTCTGCTTTCCCTCCACGAGCTGATAGAGGTACGCATCAAATGTCTGCTCCGTCACATAGCGGTAGACTTCCACCTCTGGAAACATATTGCCCTGCCTTTCCAGACGACTTTGACGCTGTTCCAAGCACGACGGCTTCCACGGGCAGTCGAGGTTATGAATGGCAATCAATCTGTCCTGCACGTTTGTACCTGCGCCCATCTTCTGGGTAGAGCCGAACAATATACGCACCTCGCCGCTCCTCACCTTTGCGAACAGCTCCTTTTTCTGTGCGTCAGTATTCGCTTCATGGATGAAACGCACCTGCTCCGCAGGGATGCCACGCCGTATCAATTTTTCCCTCATGTCATCGTAGACGTTGAACATACCGTCGTTTTTCGGTGTGCTGAGGTCGCAGAACAAGAGCTGTGCCGCCTTTGTGTCGGCGTGTCCCTCCCAGATGCGGTACATATTTTCCACGCAGGCGTTGACTTTGCTGTTCGGGTCGTCTGGCAGCATCGGGTCAATCAATCTCTGGTCTAGGGCAAGCTGCCGCCCGTCGTTTGTCACTTTGAGCATATTATCTGTTTGTGGCTTTACCAGTTTGGCTCGGATTTTCTCTGCCCGCTTCGCAAGCCCCGCCACCATTTCCGTCTGGATTTGGCTCGGCTTTGTCTTGACATTGTGGTAATTGACCTTTGGAACGGGCAGCTTTAACATATCGGCGGTCTGGATGTCCGCAACCTCACGGAACATCTGCATAAGCTCTGGCAGGTTGTAGAACTTCGCAAACCTCGTCTTGGCTCGGTAATTCGTCCCCTCTGGGGCGAGTTCCAGAGCCGTGACCGTTTCGCCGAACGTGGAAGCCCAACTGTCAAAATGCTGCAACCCATTCCTTGCGAGGGTGTCATACTGCAAGTACCTCTGCACGGAGTACATCTCGACCATCGAGTTACTTATAGGCGTTCCCGTTGCGAATACTACGCCACGGTTTCCCGTGATTTCGTCCAGATAGCGGCACTTCATAAACAAGTCGCTTGACTTCTGGGCTTCGGTCTGGGCGATGCCGCCCACGTTCCGCATCTTGGTAAATAAATAGAGGTTCTTATAAAAATGACTCTCATCTATAAAGAGCCTGTCTATGCCCAATTCCTCGAAGTTTATCACGCTGTCTTTCCGTTTGGTGTCGTTTAATTTATCGAGCTTCGCCTTAATCGCTTTCCTCGTTTTCATGAGCTGCTTGACCGTGAACTGCTCCCCGTGGGATGCCTGCACGTCGTCAATGCCACGCTCAATATCGTCAAGCTGGCGCATGAGCTGTTCCCTCTGGCGTTCCTCGCTGATGGGGATTTTCTCGAATTGGCTATGCCCGATAATCACCGCATCATACGCCCCCGTCGCAATCCTGCCGCAGAACTTCTTGCGGTTTCCCGTTTCAAAATCCCGCTTGGTCGTGACAAGGATGTTGGCAGATGGATAGAGCCTTAAATACTCCGACGCCCACTGCCCGACAAGGTGGTTCGGCACGACAAACATGGATTTCTGGCATAAGCCGAGCCGCTTGCTTTCCTGTGCGGCGGCGACCATCTCAAAAGTCTTGCCTGCCCCTACTTTGTGTGCAAGGAGCGTGTTGCCGCCGTAGAGGATATGGGCGATGGCATTCACTTGATGCGGTCTTAGCTGGATTTCTGGGCTGATGCCGCCAAATGTGATATGGCTTCCGTCATATTCACGGGGTCGGATAGAGTTAAATGTGTCATTGTAGTAGCGTACAAGCCTGTTCCTCCGTTCTGGGTCTTTCCAAATCCAGTCCCCAAACGCCTGCTTTATCACCTCCTGCTTTGCCTGCGCCGCCGTGGTTTCCTTATGGTTCAGCACCGCTTTTTTATTGTTGTGTTCGTCATAAACATAGTCAAAGATGCGGGTGTCACGGAGATTCAAGGTGTCCTCCATGATGCGGTATGCGCTCGCCCGCTTCGTGCCGTAAGTGCTGTCCGCCTTGACATTCCCAATGTCGGAACTCTTATTCTCAATGAACCAGTCGCCGTTATATGCCGTGTAGCGTACTTTCAATCTGCCCGCCGCATAGCTTGACGGCGTTAAAAGCTCCACCATGAATTGCTGTATATCCTCCTGCGATATCCACGTCGTACCCAGACGGACGGAGATTTCGCTTGCGGGCAAATCCTTCGGGATGACCTTTTCCAGAGCCGCCACGTTGACTGCAAGCTCTGGGTCTGACTTTGCCGCTATCTCTGCGACTTTCAGTTTCTCCCGCACGTTGCCCGACAAATATTCATCTGCGGTCACATACCTTGCAGGCTCACAAGACGGGACTTTATAAATAACTCCCTGCAATTCCTTAATGATTTCTTCCTCCGACCTGCAGGTGAGCCGTGCCATATAAGATAAATCGACACGGGCTTTCTCCCCGATGGAGAGGGCGAGGGCTTCGCTGGCGGTTTCCACAAAGGTCACTTCTCGGTGGGGCTTTATCGTCCGTTTCGTGAACATATCAGCCTTGCGTTTGAATTTCCCCTCGTCGTCAAGCACTTCAAGGGAGCATAAAAGGAAGTAGCTTTCGTCTGCTGCAAAAGCGAGGTAGTTCCCCCTGCTGTTGATTAAGCCGTACTTTTTTTTAAAGGCATCGTATAATCGGTTTAGGTTTTCCTGCTCGGTCTGTATCATTTCCTCTGGGCAGTCGTCGGTCTGGTACTGGATGAGCTTCCTCACGCAGTCACGGATTTCCAGCAGCCCCTTGATGCGGTTCTCCGCCGTCATGGACACGTTAGCGGGGGTCATTTCGTTATTCTCTCGGAAGTAGACCTTGCCGCCCACAAGGGCAAACGAGAAGTTCCGCACGTTCGGGTCAGCGGGGATGACTTTCTCCTGTTCGTCAGAGATACGGTCAACCTCATTTTCAATCTCTGGGATTTCGCCGTCTATCCGCTGCATGGCTTCATGGAGAAGCCCCGCAAGCGGCATATCGGGGTAGGCTTTGCAAACGCTGTCCATGCCGAACCTTGTGCTTTCCATCCTCATCTCGCCAAGCACCATCTCTGGATGCTGGACAAAGTAGCTGTTCATCGTGACACCGTTCCCGTCTGTGTCGAGGTGTACCCATTCTGGCTCTATCTCTATCATGCGGTCACGTTTCTGTAAAATAAGGATGTCGCTCGTGACCTCCGTGCCTGCGTTTGCTCGAAACGTGTTATCTGGCAGGCGGACAGCACCTAAAAGTTCGGCTCTCTGTGCGATATATTTCCGCACCTCTGGGCTTGCCTTGTCCATCGTCCCCTTAGAGGTGATGAACATCACAACGCCGCCTGCCCGCACCTTATCCAGAGCCTTTGCAATAAAATAGTCGTGGATTAGGAACTTCTGGGCGTTGTAGCGGCTGTCGTTGACTTTGAACTCCCCGAACGGGATGTTGCCAAGCACCACGTCAAAGTGGTTATCTGGGAGCTTTGTTTCCTCAAATCCCTCAATGGCGATATTGGCTTTCTGGTAGAGCTGCTTCGCAATCCTGCCCGATAACGGGTCAATCTCAATGCCGTGCAGCTTTGACTTTTCCATGCTGTCGGGTAACAACCCTAAAAAATTGCCCGTGCCACAGGACGGCTCTAAAATATTCCCCTGTGAAAATCCCAGACGGTCAAGGGCTTCATACATCGCCTTAATGACAATAGGCGGCGTATAAAAAGCGGTCAGCGTGGATTCCATAGCGGCATGGTATTCCTCATCGGAGAGTGCTGATTTTAATTCCTTATATTCATCTGCCCAAGCCGCATTATTACCGTCAAACGCCATCGACAGACCGCCCCACCCAACATATTTTGCAAGGGTTTCCTGTTCTTTGGGCGTGGCAAGGCGGTTTTCTATCTGAAGGTCGTGGAGAAGCCTTATTGCGGACATGTTGTTGCGGAACTTCTCTTTTGCGCCGCCAACGCCTAACGCATCATCAGTAATGCGGTAGTTGCGGCGGTCATGGGAGAGGGCAGGGGCGGACGGTTTCGCCGTAATAGGCATTTCTATTGTCTGCCCATGCTCTGGCTCGTCAAAGCGTATCTTCTCCACCACAATGTCATAAGGAAGCCCGTTCTCCACGGCGGGATATTCCGCCACGGTTTCCGTGGTCGGTTCAGCGGGGGATTCTGATTTTTCTTCGGGCTGTGGTTCTTTCTCTGCCTGCTCCAAGAGCCTGCGGACATAGCTCACTTTCTCCACACGGTTTATCGGGAAGCCCATGTTGTTCTGAAATGTGATGTCACGCATGGAAACATCGCCGCTGATTTTCCCGACGCTCTCGATAAGATAACGGCGGTTGTCAATCATAAGCTCTTTGCCGATAAGGTCAGAATTATCCTGCTTTTCATCCGTCCCAGACGGGGCAGGCTCTGATTTCTGCTGTTCCTCACGCTCCGCATCTTTCGCTGCAAATAGCTCCGTGATATGCTCCGCACTGTTTAAGGTGTCGGCGTATTCCTGTGCTTCTTCCTCGGTTTCAAAGGTCTGGTAGATGCCGCCTACGTCGTAATATCGGTCGGCACTGTCCTCTGGGGCTTCATTATTCCGTATGATAAATGGGTCAGCAAAAGCATCGGAAGTCTGCTCTACCGTGTAATGGGGCTTCTGTTCTGTTTCATCAGAGATGATGTCTGGGCTTGGGTTTTCAGCCGCCTTTTTGTTTTCCTCCCGATAGAACGGCTCAAGCTGTTCCTCCGTCAAGGACACTAAATCGTGGTAGTACAGATTGGAAAGTGCGTTCTGGATAAGGTCGGCAAGGTCACTGTACTGCGTATATTCTGCAAGAATGCCGTCCACATACGTTTCCATGCGGTACTGTAAGAGGTTGACGGATGCCTGTATCCCGTGCAAGCCGTCCTCGGTATTCCGAAAGGCAATCTTGACGTTGGACAAATCCGTATAGTCCACTTCGGCGTCGCCGCCAAACTCCGCATCGCAGTATGCGTCGATGCAGCCTTTCGCCTGTTCTAGTAGTTCTTCCTCGGCAGGCTCTTTCCTCCTGTGAAACCAGTCCCCCTCGGTAGCCATTATATCGCCAAGCCGCTTTTCATCCTCTGGGGTCAGCTCGGTGTTCCGCTCCAAGAACGGGATGAACACGTCACGCCCCAGACGCAGGGATCCCATTTTCTCTCGGTAGTAATCTTCGCCCTGCCGTTTCCATTCTGGGATAAACGGGCAGTCGGGGGAGAGGGAATATTCATAAAAATTTCGGATATGGGCGATTAAATCCCCCTCGCCGTCGCCGATGTCAAACCGCCCTTCATAATTAAATTCCTCGCCGCCGATGACGGCATGGATTTCAAAATCGGTCTTATGATACCATCCGACATGGTTTTCCTCATCCTCCCTTTCCCGATGCTGTTTTTCGTCCAGAATGCCGAGCAGCTTATTTCCCAGAGCGAAACTCAAATCCGTAAATCGGTCGTTCAGCTCCTTGTCATAAAAGGCGGGATGCTCGGAAAATCCAATAGAAAGTGTAATGCTGTCTGGCTTTTCCTCGGCAAGTGTTTCTGTTTTCTGGCTCTCGGTAATGACCGTTTTTAAATGGTCGTTTGCAGGGTTCTCCTTTAGCTTTTCTTCAAAATCGGCTCGGCTGAACTCCTTTCCAAACAACGGGAACTCCGCATTTCGCAGGGACACGGCATTCTCATCAAAGGCGGTGACCTCATATTTGTCCGCCCCGATATACACCACGTCGCCCTCGTGGTAGAGGTAGCGGAGAGGGTACAGCTCCGTAAGCTCCTGCGAAAAACGCCACGCATTGCTGCGGCTGTAAACGCTGGTCGTCTTTTTCTGCACAAGGGAGAGGAAGTCTAACATCTCCTGCACGTTGTCGGGATGCTGCAATGCCTGTTCCATAAGGTCGGCGGGCATATCCGCAAAATCCCTGCATCCAATTACGCCCAACAAGTCTTTCTCATAGCCGTCCAAATCACGGATGAAGTCGGAGAGCCGCAGGGCGAGCGTGTCCCGCTTGTCCGCAGGGGGCAGCTCCCTTTTTTCCTCAATAAAACGCTGCCTTGCCAGTTTCCTCTGGGTGTCGATTTCATGCTGCGGGGCAGACACGCTTTCCAGATAGTCGGCGTAATGGTCTTTCTCTTTGGGATTGAGGTAGCGGTTATCCTTAACCAGCTCCCGCAGCCGTTTTTCCACTTTCGACCAGCTCAAAACAAGGTCGTGTTCGGTGGAAATACCGTCACGGTCAATGGAGATGCCCTTGCCGCTGTACCACACATACCCCTCCGTGCCGTCTGAAAAATTAACAAAAAATCCGCCCGTGCCGTATTCCCTTTTCAGAAAATCAATGTTCTTCTTTTTATCTTCCTGGATCTATGTCAATACTTTGGACAAAAAAAGTCGAAAGATTATGCTGCTTTTTTGAGTTCCTCATCCTCCTTTTGCTGAGGTGTCATATAACCAATTGCACTATGGATTCGTTTGCGGTTATACCAGCCCTCTATATATTCAAAGATTGCCCT
>CAJTFD010000024.1 GCA_910575625.1 Clostridia bacterium | reverse complement strand
ATGAGGTTATACAGAGCATCCATATCGGTAAAAAGGAAGTCGTGTTCGGTGTGGATTTGAAAGAGGAATATCCTTTTTTAGTCTGCTACTGCACTTATGACAATCCGCTGTCCGCAGAATGGGTGACGGATGCGGTCGGCTCAGATGACTATCTGGAAGCCATGCAGATATTTACCGACAGGGTGCAGGAGCAGATAGGGCTTGTGAGAGCCGAGCAGGAACAATTCAAGTTCGACATGACGCCGTTTACCATAGACGACTGCATCCCAGACAATAAAAATGACAGCATTGTGGGAAAGGTCGTCGCTATCAATGCCGAGGTCAATCGTTATGAGTATCGACATTCCGCCTATCAGCTTGTATTGGTGGACGGCGGACACGGTGCAAGGGGCGGCAGGGGGCAGGCGGTGTTTGGAACTTCGCTTGCAAACGGCAAGCACGCCCGATGGGAAAGGTACGATGTGCTTGGCGAAATCAAACCAGAAAAAATGCCCGATTGGGCAAAGGAAGCCCTTTCTAAAATCAAGGAACAGGAAAAGGCGAAAAAAACAAAGAGCAGGGAGGAACGCTGATGGAGATACGAGCTTTGACGCAGCCCGAACAGAAATACACCTATGCCCAGAGTATGCAGCTTGAGGGGCAGACGGGGTGCATCGGGCATCTGCGAGGGGATTTTGCCCCCTCTGGATATGGCTTTTATACTACTTGGTTTGATACAAGGGAGCAATGGAAAACCGATGAATTTAAGTCGGAGCTTGATGATGTGATAAATGCCCTGCGTGAAGATAAAGGAATTCTCCACAACCGCTATGATATGGCGGCGTTTGCGGCGAAGAATCCCGAAAGTGCTTTTAAGGGTAACTATTGTGCGGAGTACGGCTTCCGTGTGGATACGGAGAAACACGCTTTCCTGCTCCGCTGCAACCCGACCAAAGGTGATTATAATTTTTACTGCTACTGCTATGTGAAAGAGTGGCTTGATAAGCATATCAAAAATGCCGAGAAAGGCATCCGCTTTATCGACTCTGGATACAAAGAGAAGTTCCGCATCCCAGACGGCGGCAAAATCATTATCACTTATGATTGGGGAGAAAAGGCGGAAAAGAGCTGCCGCTATATTGACGAGTACCATACCGAGGTGGGCAGCAACCTTTACCATATCTGCGAGTTTGCAGAGCGAATGGAGAGGAACGGACACACCTATGAGCCGAAGCCAGAAGATGTGCAGACGGCGAAAGCCCCGAAAAAGAAAGAGTATGAGCGATAGGAGGGATTTAAAATGGCTGTAAACCCAAAAGCGGTCAGAGTATTAAATAAAGTCTTTGAAGCAGGCTTTACCGATGAAAAGGCGATTGCCGCCATGACAATGGATGATATTCTCTCCATGCAGGGAATCACGGTTGCGGACATCACGCTCATCAACGAGCTGCAAAAGAGCATCAAAGGAAACAAGGTCATCTCATTTCTGGGAGGTGGCACGGAATGAGCGGAGGACAAAAAATCTGCATGACGGACAGTGTAGGCAGGATGCTTTTCTCTGTCCCCGATGGCGGCATTATCCGTATGCTTTATGGGAACGGGGAGGATTATTTTGCCGTCTGCCATTATTTAGATGAAACCCATGCAGAGATTGACGGCGTAAGATATGCCGTTCGGGAGTTTGCAAGGAGGATGGAACAAAACAAAATCAGCTATGCCCCTGCCTAAAGGCGGGGCATGGACAACAGGAGGATTGATATTTTATGGAACAGATTGTTTTATCGGGCGGTGATAGGGATTGAGTACCGAGCTTATCAACCGCATTACGGTAAAGAAAGACGGCGTGTATGTATCTTCCCACAGCTCCAATGACACCTCTCCCTACCATTCATGGAGGTGCAAGGGCTTGTCGGAAATCTATGCCGCCGAGGGGCAGAAAGGGCTTGACCGTGAGGTTATCCGTATGCTCTACGAGTATGCCGAGCTTCGTGGCTCGCATAAAAGCCTTGACCGCTACCGATACGCAAAGGACGCCCCTGCCGCCCGTGCCATCTATCAGAGGTTTATTGACCAGATTGACGAACGCTATGAGGGCTTGGACGAAGCTGACCAGAAAACCGTCTGGTATAAGCCCACGGAAAAGGCAAAGGAATACCGAGCCTATGAGCGTGAGATGCGGGAAAAGATGTATTCCGAAATCGCCGAACGGTGCGGGGAATACGATAAGAAGCAGAAAAATAAAGATTTGGAACGATAAGGAGGTGTGAGCCTATGGCTGCAAAGTACCAGCTTATCACAGAGCTGTACCGCCGCACGGGGAGGGACGTCACGAGAAATCCGCAGGCGTGGCAGGGCTTTTTAACCTCTGCCTGCCGCAACTACAAGTGCCGCTTTGACGAGCAGCTTTTAATCTATGCCCAACGCCCAGACGCTACCGCCGTTGCCGAGATTGGCACTTGGAACAGGCTCTTTAAGAGGTGGGTAAATAAGGACAGCAAGGGCATTGCGGTCTTTGACCCGAAAGGACGCAGGAACACGCTGAAATATTATTTTGATGTTTCCGACACCCATGAGGGCTATTATGGCAGCCGACCCGTCCCGATATGGCAGATGGATAAGCGGTACGAGCAGCCTGTCATGGAACGGCTTGCGGACAGGTTCGGCGGCACGGAGGGCGGCGACCTTGCCGATTTCTTAATGCAGACGGCGGAGAACGCCGTGGAGGATAACCTGCCCGATTACCTTGCACAGCTTAAGGACTGTACGGAAAACAGCTTTTTAGAGGAACTGGACGGCTTTAATGTAGAAGTGATTTACAAGCGTCTGGCGACAAACGGCATCGCCTATATGCTGTTGAGCCGCTGCGGGCTGGATGCGGACGGCTATTTTGAGCGTGAGGATTTTGTTGACATTACGAATTTCAACACGCCTGCCACCTTGAACGCCATCGGTATCGCCACAAGCGACATCTCCGAGATGGCGTTGCGGGAAATCTCTGCGGCAATCCGAAATGTGCAAATCGAAGCTAGAGGTCAGAACCGCACATTTGCAAGAAATATCACAAGCCAGTATGATAAAGGCAGGAAACAACCCGAAAGGAGCGAATACAATGAGCGAAATCACTTACACGAAACAGGCGGATTATCTTATTCCCGACCTAACATTACCGACAGAGCCAGAGCTTCCGCTTGGCAGATACGCTTTGATGCACAGGGATTATCTGGAGCAGCACAAGAGGGTGGCTTACCTCAACCTGCTGACGTCGGGCAGGCTGAACGCACACCTGCACCAGACCGAGCAGACAGCTCTTTCCAGACTGGAACTACTGACGAAGCGGCTCGCAGCCGAGCAGGGAGTGACGGAGGAACTGAAAGAGAAAGCACCGATGCAGTGGGTACAGGCGATGAACGCCATCCGCAGCCAAGCGGAAGAAGTGATACTGGAAGAATTGATTTACAACTGACGTCCCAAGAATCCGAGCCACAGGCGAAGGATGATTGGCAGACGGAAGGAGTGCCTGCGGTACAGTTAGAAAAATCAGAGTCAGAATCGGACGGCGGCAGACAGGAAGAAAAAACGGCTGCGGCACAGACAGAAGAGCCAGAGCCTGCCGAGGGCAGCGTTGCCAATGAGGAAGAGGTTGCCGCAAATCTCCCGACCGTAGACGAACAGATTGAAATGATAGCTGAAGCAGAGGACGAAAAATCCTCTGCTTTTGCCGTTTCACAGGAGGATATTGATGCCGTCCTTGTAAAAGGAAGCAGCTATGCGGATGGTAAATACCGCATCTACCATCAGTTCCAGAAGCAGGAAGATAAAAAGAATAACATTGATTTTTTGAAAAGGGAATACGGCACGGGCGGTTTCTTTGTTGACTTTTCAGATGGCACGGAGGGATATGTGTGGTATAGCGGCAAGGGCATCGCCATTGACCGTGCCGGCATTTCCACTGAGCATGACCTTGTTTTAAGTTGGTCTAAAGCGGAAAAACGCCTGCGTGAGCTTGTTAAGGATAACCGCTATCTCAATCCCAAAGAGAAAGACCATTATGCCGATTATCTGGAAAGCATATCTGCCCCGCAGTATGAAATCGACACCCAGAGGAAGCTAAAAAGGCAGCGGTTTATCGAAGAAAAAAGGGAGCTACCGCCTGCCGACAAGAGGGATACGCTCGCCCTGCGGCTCTCTGATTTTATCCGAGATTTGGACGGATATGAGAAAGATTTGTTGGGCGTGGTTGGCTGCAAGGATTTTGCGGATATGCCTGCTGACCTTATGGAGCAGGCATTGCAGCATCCAGATAACGTGCAGGAAATACTTGATTTTTTAGCTTTAGTGCAGAAAAAGACTACAAGCGTTTACAGCCGAAGCAATGCGTGGCGTTTTTCACAGGAGCTTACGGAGCTGTACCCTCTCCACTACCTCTACCATGAGGGCGATGTGGTATATATCGGTGCGGATAAATATGAAATCATAGCCTTTGATGAAAACGCCGTGTCTTTGCGTAATGCGGAGTTCCCATTGTTTGGAAAAGAGTTCAGCAGGGTTGATTTTGAGGAAAAGTTAAAGGAAAACCCTGCCAACGACCATCTGAAAACGGTCATCACCGAAAGCCAGAAAATGGGAACACCTGCCGAGGAAAAAACCGACAGCATCACGTTTTCCATCGGATTCTCCGAGCATCCCGCCTTTTATGACAGGGAGCTGAACGACCGATTTACGGAGCTTAGCTTTGCACTTGGGAACAGGCTGCTTGGCGTTTTGGATGAAAAACAGCATTATGAAAGACTGGATGAAAGTAAGGGTGTCGGCTGGTATAAAAAGACCGACTTTGAAATCCATGCAGTTATCGGCGGGGAAGAATTTAATTACGAGGGGCGGTTTGACATCGGTGACGGCGAGGGAGATTTGATTGCCCATATCCGAAATTTTTATGAATACTCCCTCTCCCCCGACTGCCCGTTTATCCCAGAATGGAAACGGCAGGGGGAAGATTACTACCGAGAGAAAATGGAATCCCTGCGTTTCGGGCAGGATGTGTTCATCCCATTCTTAGAGCGTCATACCGAGCTGACACCCGAAGATGAAAAACTCCTTGCCGAGATAGTGGCTACTGAATCCGACTGGAACAGGAAAGGCGGGGATAAGGAACAGACCGAAGAAACAGAAGCCCACGGGGAATCCACAGAGGATGCTTTGCTGAAGCAGGCGATAAGCTGTATTGACGCATATTGTGACATGGAATTTGGGCTTGACGCAGAAGTAGACTATACGGACTTGTCCAATATAAAGATTGCTTACACGGCTACTGAGGACGGGCTGCACGGGATACAGGCATCCGTCAACCTTTTGCAGTACCGTATGGAAACCTATATTGACGGCGTGCTTGTGGACTATACGCAGTATGATGACCTTGCCGACTTTATTGAGAACGGTCTTTCCAATCTGTATTTCCACGATTTGGTGTCTGTAACGGAGGAACAGCTTGAGCCGTTTTATCGGGAAGAAAACAGGGAAAAAACGGAAGAAACCAGACCATACCCCATACCCCATGCCCCAGAGCCGACGCCGCATTACACCGTAGAGCAGACTTCCGATGCTTTTTCAGACCCGTTTATTATAAGGGATAACACTGTCCCAGAGGATAGTGCTGACAGGTACTATGACGTAGGCGGCGTCTATCAGACGTTTGAAACCGAGGAAGAAGCACAGGAATACGCCGATGCTCTGAATTATGCAGAACGTGAGGGACAGCAGGGATTAAAGCCTTCCCCGTCTGGAACAGATGAGAAGCAGGATAATTCTGACCTCATCGGCAAAGAGCTTGTGATTGACAACCGCCGCTATGTAATAGAAAGCGTTGGTAAAATCAGCGGCGATGTTTCCATGCGTGACGTCACTTTCCAGAACAGCACAGGCTTCCCGATAAACCGTGTGGAGAAAATCGGCTATGTCCGCAGGCTCTTGGAGCAGGCACAGGAAGAATTACCGCCCGAAGAAAAAGCAGAAGCTCCAACGGCAAGCCCGACTTCTCCTGCTGTTTCTGCTGACCGCCACAATTACCGTATTACCGATGATGCGTTAGGCGTTGGCGGTGCAAAAGAAAAGTTCCGAAACAATATGGCAGCAATCCGTCTGCTCCACGACCTTCAGATAGAAAACCGCCTGGCTACACCCGAAGAACAGGAAACCCTTGCAAAGTATGTGGGATGGGGCGGTCTGTCTATGGCGTTTGACGAAAAAAATGCGGCATGGGCAAACGAATACAAGGAGCTGAAAGCGGAACTTTCCGACGAGGAATACCATGCCGCTATGGAATCCACGCTGACCGCTTTTTATACGCCCCCTGTTGTTATTAAAGCGATGTATGAAGCACTTGACCGTCTGGGATTTTCGCAGGGGAACATCTTGGAGCCGTCCTGCGGCACGGGCAATTTTTTAGGACTTCTGCCCGAAAACATGGAGAAATCAAAACTGCACGGCATTGAAATTGACCCTATATCGGGCAGGATTGCGAAGCAGCTCTACCAGAAAGCCAGTATCGCCATTGAGGGATTTGAGGACACAAAGCTCCCAGACAGCCACTTTGACGTGGCGCTTGGCAATATCCCGTTCGGGGAGTTTAAGGTCAACGACAGCCGCTACAACGCCCAGAAATTTTTAATCCACGACTATTTTATCGCAAAGGCTCTGGATAAGGTGCGGGCAGGCGGCGTTGTGATGTTCATCACCTCTAAGGGGACGATGGACAAGGCAAGCCCAGAGGTGCGGAAGTATATCGCACAGAGAGCCGAGCTTTTAGGGGCGGTAAGGCTTCCCGACAACACATTTCAGGCAAACGCAGGCACGGAGGTCACGAGCGACATCCTTATCCTGCAAAAGCGTGACAGCGTAATTGACATTGAACCAGAGTGGGTACACCTTGACACAGATGAAAACGGCGTCACAATGAACAGCTATTTTGTATCCCGCCCAGAAATGATTTTAGGCAAGATGAAGATGGAAAGCACAAGGTTCGGCATGGACAGTGCCTGCAAAGCCTATCCCGATATGCCGCTTGCGGGGCTTATCCATGAAGCCATGCAGCGGATAGACGGCGAAATCCCAGAGATTGAAAATGAGATTGACCGAATCTCCGATGAGCAGGAGAAATCCATCCCTGCCGACCCGAACGTGCGGAACTTCTCTTTTGCCCTTGTGGATGGCAGGGTTTACTTCCGAGAGAATAACACCATGACCCCTGCAAAGGTATCCATGACCGCAGAAAACCGCATTAAGGGATTATTGGAAATCCGTGATTGCGTGAGAAAGCTCATCCAGTACCAGACCGACGATTACCCAGAGGAAATGATACAGACCGAACAGAAAAACTTAAACCGCTTATACGATGTGTTTACAAAAAAGTACGGTCTGATTAACAGCAGGGGAAACTACCTTGCTTTTGCGGCAGATGAAAGCTATTTCCTGTTATGCTCTTTGGAAGTGCTTGACGATGAGGGGAAATTTAAGAGAAAGGCGGATATGTTCTCAAAGAGGACGATAAAGCCCCACCGTGAAGTGACCTTTGTGGAAACCGCCAGTGAAGCACTTGCCCTTTCCATCGGGGAGAAAGCCCGTGTCGATTTATCCTTTATGGCACAGCTCACAGGCAGGACGCAGGAGGAAATCATAAAGGATTTGCAGGGCGTTATCTATAAAGTGCCATCTTCCGAGCCTGCAAGGTATGTGACCGCAGACGAATATTTATCGGGGAATGTGCGGGAGAAACTGAAAATCGCAGGGATAGCGGCAAAGGCAGACCCAGAGCTTGCCGTGAATGTGTCGGCTCTGGAAAAGGTCATCCCAAAGGATTTGCCCGCAAGTGAAATCTCCGTCCGTCTTGGCACGACGTGGATACCGCAGGAGGATATACAGCAGTTTATGTTGGAGCTTTTAACGCCGTCAAGCTATGCGGAGGGCAAGCTGAAAGTACGCTACACGGCATATAACGGCGACTGGTTTATCGAGAATAAGAGTTCCGACGTGGGGAATGTCAAGGCGGACAGCACTTACGGCACGAAGCGGGCAAGTGCCTACCGCATTATGGAGGATACCTTAAATTTAAGGGACACCCGTATCTTTGATTATATTTATGACGAACACAACAATAAAAAAGCGGTATTAAACCATAAGGAAACCACGGCGGCACAGGCAAAGCAGGAGGTGATAAAGCAGGCGTTTGGGGACTGGATTTGGAAAGACCCAGAGCGGAGGAACCGCCTTGTCCGCTATTATAATGACACATTTAACAGTATAAGACCCCGTGAATATGACGGAAGCCACATCACGTTTGGCGGCATCAGCCCAGAGATTAAATTAAGACCGCATCAAGTGAACGCCATCGCCCATATCCTTTACGGTGGCAACACGCTCCTTGCCCATAAAGTAGGGGCGGGCAAGACCTTTGAAATGGTCGCCGCCGCACAGGAAAGCAAACGGCTCGGACTCTGCCAGAAGTCTATGTTTGTCGTGCCGAACCACCTTGTCGGTCAATGGGCGTCGGAGTATTTAAGGCTCTACCCATCTGCCAACATTCTTGTGACGACCAAGCGGGATTTTGAAACAGGAAACCGTAAAAAATTCTGCGGCAGGATTGCGACAGGGGCGTATGATGCGGTGATTATCGGGCATGGTCAGTTCGAGAAAATCCCCATCAGCGAGGAACGCCAGAGGGAACAGCTCATGCGTCAGCTTGACGACATTGAGCGTGGCATTGACGATGTGCAGGCATCCCACGGGGAGCAGTTCACGGTCAAGCAGCTCATGAAAACAAGGAAAGCAATCAAGGCAAAACTTGATAAATTGAATGACACCAAGCGGAAAGACAGCGTGATAAACTTTGAGGAATTGGGCATAGACAGGCTCTTTATAGACGAGAGCCATTTTTACAAGAACCTTTACCTTTACACCAAGATGCGGAACGTCGGCGGCATCGCCCAGACCGAAGCACAGAAGTCAAGCGATTTGTTTATGAAATGCCGCTATCTGGACGAAATCACGGGCAATCGTGGCGTGGTTTTCGCAACGGGAACGCCTATCTCAAACTCGATGGTCGAGATGTATTCCGTGCAGAGGTATTTGCAGTATGACACCCTTGCAAAGAACGGATTACAGCATTTTGACAGTTGGGCGTCCACGTTTGGCGAAACGGTCACGGCTCTGGAACTTTCCCCAGAGGGGACAAACTACCGAGCCAAGACGAGGTTTGCGAAATTTTATAACCTGCCAGAGCTGATGCAGATGTTCCGTGAGGTTGCGGACATCCAGACCGCCGATATGCTGAAACTCCCCGTGCCAAAGGTCAATTACCACAATATCAAGACCAAGCCGAGCGAAATCCAGACGGAAATGGTGGCGGGGCTTGCCAAGAGAGCCGAGAAAGTAAGGGCAAGGCTTGTAAAGCCGCAGCAGGATAATATGCTCAAAATCACGAATGACGGGAGAAAACTGGCACTCGACCAGAGATTGATTGACCCGATGCTGCCAGACGACCCAGAGAGCAAAGTCAACGCCTGCGTGGACAATATTTACCGCATCTGGGAGGAACACGCCGACACAAAAGCGGCACAGCTCGCCTTTTGTGATTTATCGACGCCCACCAATAAAAAGATAATAGAAACGCAGGAAGCCAGAGAAAATGTTTATGAAATGATTCCCGACCAGTTTGATAATGTCTATGATGATATGAGGAAGAAACTCATACAGCGTGGAATCCCTGCGGAGCAGGTGCGTTTCATCCACGAAGCGACCACCGATGCACAGAAAAAAGAACTGTTTGCAAAGGTAAGGAGCGGCGAGGTGCGTGTGCTGTTCGGCTCTACCCCGAAGATGGGTGCAGGTACAAACGTGCAGGACAGGCTAATCGCCATCCATAATTTAGATTGCCCGTGGCGACCATCGGATGTAGGACGGGTTTTGCGGACATTCAAAATAAAAAAATGTGGAGGTAACTGACAATGGCAAAATCATTATTTGAGGAACTGGGCGGCAGATACGAGCGGCAAAGCGATTATTTAATACCGTGTTTAACTGTACCCGCCGAAGAAGAACAGCCGATAGGCACATGGGGACAGCGGCACTTGGACTATCTGAAACAGTACCGTAAGGTTACATACACCAATCTTCTCACAAGCGGCAGGCTCAACACCTACCTTGCCGGCATCGACAAGCAGGCACAGGAACGCTTTGAAAGGCTCATAGGGGGCATGAAACAGGCACAGGGCATAACGGAACGCTTAAAGGAAGAAAATGCTTTAGAATGGCTAGGAAGAATGAATAACATAAGGGCATGTGCAAGGGAGATTGTGAACGAAGAAATCATATACGCATAGGCAAGGCAACATGGCGGCAGAGGGTAAAAGCTCTGCTGTCTTTCTTTTCGGGGAGGTTTTAAAAAGTTCATATTTGAGTGATTGAATCAATTCGCCCCAATAGCTATACTATATACCATACGCAATAGGAGTTCAGATATGTTTGAATATATGACAGCACAGGAAGTCGCAGAAAAATGGAATGTTCGCTCCATTGGGTGTAGCGACTATGCAAGGAAAACCGTATTGAGAGCATGTTAAACATAAATCGAGTATAGTTAATACTAAGAGGAATGAATAAACCTGCCGATGCTCGTAGAAAGAACTCCTATATGCCAAAAAGAAATAAGGCAATTTCACACCCATTCCACATTGGTATGATATGCTTAAACAGAGGTGATTTATATGGCTACATTACTCATTGTTGAAGATGACCGAAAAACAAACGAAGCAATATGCGAGTATCTAAAATCAGCAGGACATATGCTAATATCAGCGTATGATGGTGCTGCTGCATTACAATCTTTTGATGAATACAATATAGACTTAATTGTGCTTGATATTATGCTCCCTAAAATATCGGGGCTTTCCGTTTTACATGAAATAAGGCAAAAAAGCTCTATTCCTATACTTATGCTAACAGCGATTGAAGATGAATATACACAAGTTACAAGTTTTGATGAACAAGCAGATGACTATATCAAAAAGCCTTTTTCTATGGTTTTATTGGGGCGGCGTATCACAGCTCTTTTAAGAAGAAGCGGAAAGGGGATACTGCCTAATACAATAGCATTTGGTGATGTAATTGTGGATTTTTCTGGCTATTCTGCAAAGGATAGTAATGGAAAAATTGATATTACTCCAAAAGAAATTGATTTGCTAAAGTTACTTGTGGAACATAAAGGACTGGTTCTTACTCGTACCCAAATACTTGATGATTTATGGGGCGACAGTTATCCTATTATCGACAGGACAATAGATACTTATATTAAAAATTTGCGAAAGAAACTACGGCTTGAATGTATAGTTACTGTTAAAGGTATAGGTTACAAGTATGAGGTGAATACATGAAGAGAATAAAGATATTTCCAAAGACTTTTATATATACATTAGGATTGATGCTCTTTGTTGTTGGAGTTGCCCATCTTTTGCTTTACTTATTTATTCCACACGAAATTATGGATGTTACGATTAAGGCAAGTGAGCAAATATCTTTCAGCACAGATGTTAATGTAGCACCTTATGTTAAGCAGACAATCGTAGATGCCCTGCCGGTATCTCTTGTTTGCTGTATTATTATTTCCATAGGTTGCTCTTTTTGGTTTTCCAGAAAAATAACTGTTCCAATTAAGCACATCAATATGGCAACAAAACAAATGGCACAAATGGAGAAAAATGCTGTCTGTACTATTAGCTCAAAAGATGAAATCGGTGCGTTGGCAGATAACATAAACTATTTGTATCAAAGCCTGCTGTCAGCAATTCATAATCTTGAAGTTGAAAAACAATATGTAAGCGAAAGTGAAAAATCAAAAGTTGATTTTTTGCGGATTGCTTCGCACGAATTAAAAACGCCTGTTACGGCTTTAAATGCTACTTTAGAAAATATGATACTCGGTATTGGGAAATATAAAGACTATGATATTTACTTGCCAGAATGTAAAGAAATGACGGAATATCTTGCTGATATGATACATGATATTCTTGAAACCTCAAGGCTAAGCATATCATCCGAAAAGGAAACAGCGGTACAAACTAATTTATCAGAAGTGGTTTCTGCTTTATGCGAACCATATATGTTGATTGCAAAGGCGAAGGGTATTATATTTAAACTGGAATTGTTTGATGATCTTTCGGCAGTTTTGCCACAGCATTTGTTTGAAAAAGCTATTTCCAATATTCTTTCCAATGCGGTAGCATATACAGAAACAGGCAAAACAATTTATGTATATTTTGATGAAAAAAATCTTATTATAGAAAACGAATGTCAGCCTATTTCTGATGAAATATTACGACATTTATTTGAGCCGTTTTATCGTCCAGATTTTTCCCGAAACCGTGATAATGGCGGAAATGGGCTTGGACTTTACATTGTCGCAACTTTGTTTCATGCAATGGATATTTCATATTCATTTATTCCCATGAAACATCCACAAGGAATGAGATTTATTATCAATTTAAAATAGCCTATCACGCTGAAGAAGCTCTCCAACAGTCGGGGAGCTTTTTTGATTAAAGAACTTTTGAATTTCACACACATTTCATACTGGTTCCATATTGGGAGATTATGATATAGCCGTTCACTAAAATTAACATCAGAAAACGGAGGTAATAGAATGAGTACAATTAAGAGAGCATTTTTATACGTCACAAGAAAAAAGGGAAAAAGTATATTGCTTTTTTTCGTCCTTCTTATTATGGCAACCTTTGTGCTGTCTGGAATTTCGATTGAAAGGGCTGCACGGTTAGAACAGAAAAAGCTGCGGCAAACAATGGGAGGAACATTTGAACTATTGCCCGAATTTTCTGAAAGTAACCCATATTTTAAGACAATCAATGATGATGCGGGTGGCGTGACATTATACACGGAGCGTCCTTTGACACAGGAAATGATTGATTTAATTTTGCAGATGGACGGTATAAAAAGTTGTGATGCAGACACGCAAAGCAATGTTCAGCCTAATCTTGAAATATTTAAGGGAAATGTCCCGTTAAAAGGCGAATTAAATGATTCCGCATACGCAAGAACTGTTTATTCAAGTGAAACCAATGCTTTTTTTACATCACAGAAATTACAACTAATTGAGGGAAAGCATATTACGAATGCCGAAAAGTATTCAGCCATAATAAGCAAAGAATTAGCAGATAAAAACGGCTTGAAAATCGGAGACACCTTTTCGATAACGGCGGATTGTAAAGTTGAAATAAAAATTATCGGATTTTATGAAATCCTTAAACCCGACTCTACATTTGAAAATATACCTACCTACGAAAAAATAGAAAATCAGATTTTTGTTGATTACTATACGTTGCAAGAACTTTTCAGAGATACACCCGTAGGCTATATTTCGGCAAAGTTTTTGGTCGACGACCCCGCAAACCTTGAAAAAATTGTTAAAGAAATAAGGGAAAATTCTGAAATTGATTGGCAGGCGTTTACCCTTACTACCGACAATACAGAGTATCAAGAAGCTGCTGCTCCACTCGAAAAGCTACAATCCTTGGTTGCATCAATTGTTTTGGTTATTGCATTGGTCAGCGGAATAATTCTTGCCTTAATACTTACCATGTGGGGAAGAAGCCGCATCCATGAAACA
This sequence comes from Clostridia bacterium, assembly GCA_910575625.1. Lineage (GTDB taxonomy): Bacteria > Bacillota > Clostridia > Lachnospirales > Lachnospiraceae > MGBC164599. Next base: position 20,270 of record CAJTFD010000024.1, on the reverse strand, counting down.
GGGGTATTCCTTTCTCTCGGCATTGGAAAAGGTAAAATCGTTAGTCAATATCTGATAGAAGTTTTTATGATTGCCGTAATCGCTTTTGGTTTATCTTTCTTTATGGGTAATGCAGTTGCAAATCAACTGGCAAACAAACTTATTGAAAGTCCATCAAGTGGAGAAAATTTAAGCAATGATAAAGATGTAGTTTGGGACATAAAGGACGATTATGGTCTTTCGTTGGATGATGCTCAAGTCACAATAAAGGATGATAGTGAGATTTCTACACCACAAAATGATGAACAGAACATAATGCCGCCCGAAGCAGAGGTATCAGTTGATATTGCGGAAACAGAGCAAATCCACATTTCAGTTGATATTCTCGATATGTTGCAGCTATATCTGATTGGTTTTGCAATAATTACGGTTTCCGTGATTCTCTCATCAGGTACGGTAATGCGTTTGAAGCCAAGAGAAATTTTATCAAAAATGAGTTAAAGAAAGGAGTTTTTACAAATGTCTGTATTTGAAATTAAAGATGTATCTTACTCTTATGACAAAAGCAAAAGAATATTGACAGCGGTAAATGCCGTGTTTGAAACAGGAAAAATGTATGCCATTCTTGGAGTGTCTGGCTCTGGAAAGACTACTTTGTTATCACTGCTTGGCGGGCTTGATGTACCGCAAAAAGGTGAAATTTTATTTGATGGTGTAGATATTTCAGAGCATACACTTGAATACCATAGACGCAATCATGTTTCACTTATATTTCAAAGTTATAATCTCATTGACTATATGACACCTGTTGAAAATGTAAAGCTGACTGCAAAGCAGGATGCCCTTTTGGTGTTAAAACAACTTGGATTAACTGAAGATGAAGCGAAACGCAATGTAATGAAATTATCTGGCGGACAGCAGCAGCGTGTTGCAATCGCCCGTACATTGGCATCGGACACACCTATCATTCTGGCTGATGAACCGACAGGAAATTTGGATGAGGATACTGCTGCCGAAATAACAGAAGTATTAAAAAATTGTGCCCATCAGATGAATAAGTGCGTTATTATTGTTACTCATTCTAATGACCTTGCAAAGCAAGCTGATATGGTTTTTCGCTTGAAGAAAGGAAAGTTACAACAGTTATGAGAACAGAATGGATATGCTGCCCTATTTGTGGTGGTAAAACCCGTAACAGAATAAGAGAGGACACTATTTTGAAAAACTACCCTCTTTACTGTCCGAAATGCAAGCAGGAAGTTTTGATTGAAGCCAAGAATTTACAAATATCTGTCATCAAAGAGCCAGACGCATAAGACGCAGAGCCGATGAACGTGTGAAATCAAATCACAGTTTGTCGGCTCTGCTTTGTTTCATAAGGCTTTAAGGCAAACGCCCACCATTAAAAAAAACGAGGTTCGGTGGGCGGTATTGCTATGCCCGAAAAGACTTAACAGACACTCTCCAAACCTGTTTTAGAGTTTGGAGGGATTTTTTATGTCCTTTTTTCGGGAAGTAATCTATTTGCTCATGCAACGCAGATTTGACTTATACATAGCATATCGGGGAATGGCAGGTAGCCAGTTAAAAAAGTCCCTGCTTATGCAACGCTACTTCTCACCATGAAATCAGAAGTAGAATATCCACTTAGCAGAATATGTATCTCCTATAACCGTAGAGGTCACAGAGCCTTTGCGGTTTTTCTTTTGTCGTTTTTTATCGGAATATGCCGTAGGGCAGTTTCTGGTGTTCGTTGTCGCTCCCCGCCTCTCCATCTGGATTTCAGTATTTCAAAAATTCAGATGGGAGGTACTTACGGTGAAATATGCACCAAGAAAGGTATATATCAAAGAAAACAATGTCTATGTGGAGTTATCTTATAAGGATTTCTGCCGCCGCAGGAAAGCCGACCAGAGTTACATGGACAAGCTGTTTATCCCCGTGCAGGGCTGTCTGCTTGAAGTCATGCGAGAACAGTACGCAGATTTTTACAAGGATAAAGAACGGTGGCGTTATCTGGAAAAACTAGACATAAACCATAGCCTGCTCTCACTGGAAGGTTTTACAGACAGTGGGGGAAATATGATTGACTTTATTGTTGATGAAGCAGTGGACGTTGCGGAAACGGTCATCAATGCGGTGATGGTGGACAGGCTGAAAGCCGCCCTGCCTTTATTGTCGGACGGTGAGCAGACGTTAATACATGCAATCTTTTTTGAAGAACTTTCCGAGAGGGAAGTAGGATTGCGGTTAGGAGTGACGCAGAGCGTTGTCAATAAACGCAAAGCTAAAATCCTTGCGAAGCTGAGAAAGATAATGGAAAACGAAATTTAAGGCGTTCAGCCCCCTTGTTTTTTCCTTTGGGAAAATGAGGGGGCTTTTTCCTGCCCTCTCAATTAATCCCGATTGGAGGAAAGCAGGATGGCATACGGGGCAAAGACATACACGCTGAAAGAAGAAGCCGCCGAGGGCGGCACAAAGTATTCTATCAGCTTTAAGGACGGGCAGGGGGAACACCACGAACTGGAAGTATCAGAACAGCTATTCTTTGAATTTCGGCAGATGGAACGCAGGAACAGAAATCTTCAGCAATGGAATCAGCGGCACAGGGAATTTAACGAGGTATGGGATGAAACCCTTTACAGACGTGCGTTGTGGGTTCCTAAAACCCTTGATGAAAGGATGATTGAAAAAGAGAGAAATGAAATATTTGCTAAAGCGGTTGCCCGACTGCCAGAGATACAAAGGCGGCGTTTCCTACTCTATTACGAGGATGATTTCAACTTTTACCAAATCGCCGAGATGGAGCATTGCACCGCTTCCGCAATTCAAAAATCCGTTTCAGTTGCAAAGGAAAAGGTCAAGGCAGAAATGAGGAAGTATCTCCAACCTTGACGATTACTGCCCGAAAAAGAAATCCGCTTTTTATCGGCGTGGGGATGGCGGCATTACATACTCTCACTCTTTTTCGTGGGAGTAAATCTATTTTAAGGAGGTCATGCCTATGTGCAACAAAACCAAAGACACCGCCCGAAAGGAGGAATCCCATGCAGAAGCTTCAGACAGTCAATGCCGACACACTCCTTTATGAGCCGCTTGAAAAGCCGTCCTTTGTGGTAGACGGTCTGATACCCACGGGCTTAACCCTGTTCTGCGGCTCACAGAAAATCGGCAAGAGCTGGCTCATGCTAAAACTCTGCCTCTGCGTGTCGCAGGGAATCCCCTTGTGGGATATGCCGACACAGGAGGGAGATGTGCTTTACCTCTGCCTTGAGGACACGTTCTGCCGCATACAGGACAGGCTGTTTCGTTTGACGGACGAAGCAAGCGGGCGGCTTCACTTTGCGGTGGCAAGCGACAAGCTGTCAGACGGTCTTATCGTGCAGTTGGAAGATTATTTAAAAGAATATCCCGACAGCAGGCTCATTGTGATTGACACCTTGCAGAAAATCCGCACCGCATCCAAAGACAATGCCTATGCAAGCGATTACGGGGACATCTCCCTTATCAAGGACTTTGCCGACAGGCATTCTCTGGCGGTGGTGGTTGTCCACCACATCCGAAAGCAGAACGACAGCGACGTGTTCAACAAAGTGTCTGGAACGACGGGACTGACGGGGAGTGCGGACGCAACTTTTGTCCTGGAACAGGAAAGCCGTGCGTCCAATGCCGCAAAGCTGTATGTGACGGGCAGGGACACGCCGTATCAGGAGTTTACGCTCCGTTTCCATGATTGCAGTTGGGAACTGGTGGAGCGTAAGGAGCAGGAACAGCTTGCCAAAGAAGCGATACCAGATGTTCTTTTTCGTCTGGTGGATTTCATGCAGGACAAAGGGGAATGGACTGGCACGGCAACGGAACTGTTAGCGGCTATGAATGAAACAGAGACCGTCCCCACCGTGATTACAAAATGGCTCAATGAGTACCGCACCACATTTCTAAGCGAAAACTGTATCTGCTACCAGTACAGCCGCAAGAAGGACGGCAGGCAGATAGCCCTTATAAGGCAGGAGGGTGACAGTGGTGACAGCAGTATTGGGATACCCCCTGTTACTGTCATTGACGGATAAATCTATGTAAAGTTGGCGGCTCTGCCCTTTGGGTGACAGCGGTGACGGTGATGACAGTGATTTTGGGATACCCCGCCGCTGTCATCCCTACGGGAGAACACCCCGTAAACGCAAAATGCAGGCGTGGGCTTTGCTCGCCCTTTTCGGCTCGTAAAGCCACCCCTGCGGTCAGAAAAATCCTTTGATTTTTCCGACTGCGTTTACAGGGTGTAACACACTACACTTTGCCCTGCAAAGTCGTGTGCCAGACGTTCCCTCTGGACTCCCTTAAAGCAGGGCTTACGCCCTGCCCGTCCTCTGCCTTGCGGCTTCGGATGGAAGAATGTTGGCGTAGCGGTGACAGCTATGCCAGATGATAGGGGGTATCCCAAAATCACTGTCATCACCGTCACCGCTGTCACCCAAAGGGAGATTACCAGCCGAAGAAAGGAAGATTGACTATGTCCTATGCAATTTTACGTTTCCAGAAACGCAAGGCAGGCGGCGTTGCGGCTTGCGAACGCCACAACGAGCGGAAGAAAGAAGCCTATAAAAGCAATCCCGACATTGACGTGGGACGCTCTAAAAACAATTACCATCTCATAGCACCGCCAAAATACACCTACAAGAAAGAGATAAACCGAATGGTGGCTGAAGCAGGTTGCAAGACAAGGAAAGACAGCGTGATGATGGTGGAAACGCTCATCACCGCTTCGCCCGAATTTATGAACAGTTTACCGCCCGAAGAACAAAAAGCCTATTTCCAGACGGCTCTTGACTTCATTTCGGAGCGTGTGGGGAAGAAAAATATCCTCTCCGCAGTTGTCCATATGGACGAAAGAACGCCCCATATGCACCTGTGCTTTGTGCCGCTTACGCCCGACAACAAGCTGTCAGCAAAATCTATTTTAGGCAACCAGAAATCCTTATCCGAGTGGCAGACCTCTTACCATGAGCGTATGTCCGCACGGTGGAATCAGCTTGAAAGAGGTCAGTCCTCAATGGAAACAAAGCGAAAGCACATCCCCACATGGCTCTACAAGTTAGGCGGCAGACTGGATAAACAGTATGAAGAAATCGTGTCTGCCCTCTCCGACATCAATGCTTTTAATGCAGGGAAGAAAAGAGATAAGGCGTTAGAATTACTCTCCGCATGGCTACCAGAAGTGGAGAAATTCTCTAAGGAAATCGGCAAACAGCAGGCGTATATCGACAGCTTGAAAGAAAGAATCGGGCAGGAAAGCGACTATGCGGGGCGTATGCGTGATGAAAAGTATGAGCAGGAATTAAAGGTACAGAAAGCCAACCAGAGGATATTTGAATTGCAGAGAACCAACGAGCAGATGGGGCGGCTGCTGTCTAAAATCCCGCCAGAAGTATTGGAGGAATTACAACGAACAGGCAGAACCAGACCAAAAGAAAGGTAGGAGACAGATTGAAGAAACAGGATTTTAAGGTATTAAAGACAGCAGATTTATATCTATTTCCAGACAATCCGTTCCATGTTGTGGAAGATGAAATGCTGTCGGAATTAGCGGAAAGCATTAAGGAGTTTGGAATCGTAACGCCGATAATCACACGCCCAAAAGAGGACGGGAACGGTTATGAAGTGATTGCAGGACAGCGGCGTGTCCGTGCTTCGGAGCTTGCAGGGGTAAACACAATCCCTGCTTTTGTCCTGTCCTTAGACCGTGACCGAGCCATCATCACCCTTGTGGACAGCAATCTCCAAAGAGAAAATATCCTGCCATCGGAGAGGGCATTTGCCTACAAGATGAAATCCGAAGCCATGAAGCGGCAGGGTTTCCGCACAGACTTAACCTCGTCACAAGTTGGGACGAAGTTGCGGACAGACGATAAGGTGGCGCAGGGCTTCGGCGTTGGCAGGATGACCGTGCAGAGATTTATCCGATTGACGGAACTGATACCGCCGATTTTGCAGATGGTGGACGAGGGGAAAATCGCCCTCACGCCTGCGGTGGAGCTATCCTTTTTGAAGAAAGACGAGCAGGAAAATTTATTCGCCACAATGGAGAGCGAGGAAGCAACCCCCTCACTCTCACAGGCACAGCGGATGAAAGCCTTGAGCCAGAGCGGGCGGCTTGATATGGATACCATCTTTACGATTATGACCGAGGAAAAGGGAAACCAGAAAGAAACCTTGAAAATCAACACAAGCAAACTGAAAAAATATTTTCCGAAGAACACAACGCCGAAGCAGATGGAGGACGCCATCATCAAACTTTTGGAGCGTGAATTGCAGAGGAAACGGGGCAGGGACAGCCGCTAATCTTCTCTTTTCGGGAGATAAATATATAACTTTATCCAGATAAAAAGCAGAAAGTCAAGACAGGAAAGGGGTAGGAAATGAAAGAAATTCAATATGAGATGGTAAAGGAAATCGCCGTGTTGTCGGCAGGCGACAGCGGCTACACAAAGGAAATCAACTTAATTTCATGGAATGGGAAAGAGCCGAAATACGACATCCGCAGCTTTTCCCCCAACCGTGAGAAGTGCGGAAAGGGAATCACGTTGACCGCCGATGAAGCGGCGGCTCTCCTTAAAGCATTACAGAAAGAATTGAACAGCGGGGATTGATTGTGTGTGATAGGCAGGGTGGGAGCATTTTTATATACTCCACTGCCCTGTCTGGAAAGGAAGATTTGAGTATGGGCGAGGATAAGAAAGCAAGCAGAAAGAGAAAGCGCATTGTGGCAAGACAGCCAGTGCAGATGATTGTCAGCCGTGAATATGTCGGCACACAGACTGTTGCCGAAGCGTTTATCCCTATTATCTCTGAGGACATCCGAAAGAGCATTGCGGGAAATGACACCTTCGACAATGAGGGTATATCCGCTTAGAATGTACGCAATGGAACATGAAATTGAGTAGAGCAAAGACGGAGGTTTAACAGTATGGCAGGGATAAAAATGGGGAATCCGATTTATGAAGTCGGCGTTTACTGCCGCTTGTCAAAGGACGATGGCACGGAAAACGAGAGTGCGAGCATTGCCACGCAGAAATCCATACTCACCGATTACGTGAAAAAGCAGGGATGGCACTTGGCAAAAACGTATGTGGACGACGGGTACTCTGGTACGAATTTCCAAAGACCGAGCTTCCAGAACATGATTAAGGACATTGAAAACGGACGGATAAACTGCGTGATTACGAAAGATTTATCCCGTTTAGGGAGGAATTACCTTGACTGCGGCTTATATCTGGAAGTCTTTTTCCCAGAGCATAATGTGAGGTATATAGCGGTCAATGACGGCGTGGACACCTTGAATAAATCGGCGATGGACATCACGCCATTCCGCAACATCCTAAACGAAATGTATTCAGCCGATGTGTCAGTCAAGATAAAATCGGCATACCGAGCGAGGTTTCAGCAGGGGAAATTTATGGGGACGTATGCACCCTACGGATATATCAAAGACCCCGCCGACCATAACCACCTATTGATTGATGATAAGGTTGCCCATGTGGTAAGGGAGATATTCGACCTTGCATTAGCAGGGAATGGACTTGGAAAAATCCGAAAACACATCAACAGTCAGCACATTTTACGCCCTGCCGCTTATGCGGCAGAGCAGGGGGCGACAGGTTACGAGCGTTACTTTGAGGGTAACGAGGAAAACCGCTATATCTGGAGCGAAAACAGTGTAAGGGGCATTTTAAGAAGCCCGATATATGCGGGAAACCTTGCGGGCTACAAACGGATTGCCGCCAACATGAAAAGCAAGAAACGCCCCTCTAAGCTGCCCGAAGAATGGGAAGTGATACCCGATACCCATGAGGGGATAGTCACGCAGGAGGAATTTGATACTGTCCAACAGCTTATGACAAGCCGCAGGCGGGAACAGAACGCAGGGGGATTTGAGAATATTTTTGCAGGCGTAATCAAATGTGCGGACTGCGGCTATGCTCTGCGGGCTATGAGCGCCAACAGGAGGAAACGCCCCGATATTATCGACTGCATACAATACACCTGTAATAATTATGGCAGGTATGGCAATGTCATGTGTACCGCACACAGCATTGAAGCGAGGGACTTATTCAATGCCGTCCTTGCCGACATCAACCGTTTTGCGGATATGGCGGTGAATGACGAGCGGGCGGTGAGGGCGATTGAGAAGCGGCTCACGGAAACAGACCAGAGCAAGGCAAAGGCAATGGAGAAAGAACGGAAGAAGCTGAACAAACGCCTTGCGGAGCTTGACAGGCTGTTTTCCTCTCTCTATGAGGATAAGGTCATGAAGCGTATCACCGAGCGGAATTTTGAGATGATGTCGGGGAAATACCAGAAAGAACAGCTTGAAATCGAAGCAAGGCTGAAAGAGGTAACGGAAACCCTTAATGAAAGCTATGAGAAATCGCAGGGAATCCGTGACTTCCTCTCCCTTATCCGCAACTATCAAGGCTTAAAGGAACTGGACGCAACCGTTGTAAATGCGCTGATAGACAAGATACTTGTTTCGGAGCGTGAGAAGATGGCGGACGGAACCGTGAAGCAGGAAATCAAGATTTACTATAAATTCATCGGCTTTGTCGGTGAATTACATATCACACCCACGAAGCGGTGGACAGCGTTACCCGCTAAACATTGTACGGTGTGCGGCGTTGAATACGTCCCCGGCTCTGGCATATCGAAGTATTGTCCTGCTTGTGCCAAGAGGATACAGAGGGAGAAGTCAAACGAGAGCAAACGCAGGAGCAGGGAGCAGAAAAGGATGGTATGTATTGAACTGTCCGCAAAAAATGACCGACTGATTTGGAACAGCGTCAAGGCAGGCTCGAAAGGCAGGGCAATATGTTCCCAGAGGTTGAAGTTTACCGCTATGTGACGGAACAGACCTTTGATGCCTACCTCTTTCAGTTGGTGGAGGGAAAGCAGAAATTTATCAGCCAGATAATGACGAGCAAAAGCCCTGTCCGTTCTGCCGAGGACGTGGACGAAGTGGCTCTCTCCTTTGCGGAGGTCAAAATGCTTGCCACAGGCGACGAGCGTTTCAAGGAAAAAATGGATTTGGATATGCAGGTGGCGAAGCTGAAAGTCTTGAAGCAGAGCTATCTTTCCGAGCATTACGACCTTGAGGACAGGATATTGAAGCACTATCCGCAGGATATTAAAAACTATGAGGAACGTATCACAGCCTATGGAAATGATGCGGAGATTGCCAGACAGTATAAGCCGCAGGGGGAGGATAAGTTCTGCCCCATGACCTTAAACAGCGTGACCTACAAAGAAAAGGCGGATGCAGGTGAGATGCTCCTTGCCATCTGCAAGGAAAACCCGCTGTCAAATCCAGTGGAAATTGGCAGCTACCGTGGCTTTCAGATGGAGGTTTATTATGATACCGTCAACGCCAACTATTGCTTAAACCTCTGCGGGATGTGGAAATATAAAGTGGATTTAGGCATGGATGCCCTCGGCAATCTGACCCGAATCGAGAATGAGATTGCCAAGCTCCCTGCCAGACTGGAAGCCGCCAAGACCAGAAAGGAGGAAACCATCGCACAGCTTGAAACCGCAAAAGAGGAAGTAAAGAAACCATTTGCCTTTGAAGATGAGCTGAAAGAAAAGACGGAGCGGCTGAACGCCCTCAATATCGAACTGAATCTGAATGAAAAGGACAATGCTGTTATTGACGATGAGCCAGAGCAGAACGATGAGCAGCCAGAGAAAAAAAGCACAGACAGAGAGAGGTAAAATCCAGTTTGCACATTTGTATTGAGGATTTCTGGGCAGTATAATAAGTGACGGTAAGAAAAAGTCGGAGGTGAGGAACAATGTCTGATGCATTCAGATTTGAAACTTTTGTAGATGTCCACAGCAATATCTTTAATGAATACCTTGGCTCTGTCATAGCAAAGCTGTCCAGAGAAAATGAGGAATACCGTGCCATAAGAGCTGAAATTGAGAGCCTTTATGAGAAATATCCGAAAGTCTTAGGCGTGTTTGACACGGAAACATCGGCGGAACTGACCGAGGAGGAATGTGCCACACTGATTAAAGTGATGGAGCTTAGAAACAAACTTACGGATATGGAGATGCAGTCGGTTTACTTCCGTGGCTGCTATGACAGCGTAGGGTATCTGAAAAAAGCAGGGATTTTATAATGGACTGACCGAGGAAAAGGCGGTGTTGGTGTGAAAGCTGATGCCGTCTTTTACATAACCATGTAGTGGAAAATTTCATAAGTATATGGTAAAATAAACAAAAATTTAAAGTGTGAAAGGTGCCTAATATGGATTACTATGTGGTTGATGCTTTTACTGATAAGTTGTTTAGTGGCAATCCAGCTTGCATATGTGTGTCAGAAAAAACACTTTCCAATGAAGTTATGCAAAATATAGCATTTGAAAATAATTTATCCGAAACAGCATTTATTTATAAGAATGGCAAGGATTATATATTAAGATGGTTTACGCCATCATTTGAAATAGACCTTTGTGGTCACGCAACATTAGCAGCTGCTTTTATTGTCTTTAATTACTTAGGTTGCAATTCAGATAAAGTTAATTTTGAAACTGTTAGTGGCGTTTTAAGCGTTATTCGAAAAGGGGATTTGTATGAAATGACTTTTCCAAAAAGAATAGCACAGAGTATTATGAAAAAGCCAGATATTGTTGAATCACTCAGTTTTGAGCCGCTTGAGCTTTATTCTGAACGGGATTTATATGTAGTAATGAATAATGAAGAAGAAGTTAAAAATTATATTCCAGATTATACGAAACTTAAAAAATTAGATTCTTGGCTTGGAATTGTAATAACAGCAAAGGGTAATAATGCTGATTTTGTTTCGAGATATTTTTGTCCAGAATTGATGTTTGAAGACCCAGTAACAGGTTCTGCCCACAGCACTTTAGTACCAATATGGAGCAATAAGTTGGGAAAAAATAAACTATTGGCAAAACAATTATCTAAAAGAGGAGGCACTCTCTATTGTGAATGTAGCAATAATAATATAAAAATTTCAGGAAATGCAGTCATTTATTCAAAAGGAAGTATTTTGTTATGACTATGATGCGACCAAATTTTTATTTTTTTAAAGTATAATAGACGCTATGGGGATTGAGTAAAGAGGGATAGTTTTAATGAAAGTATTAGATATTTTTTCATGGTTGCCTGCAAAAGAAATTAGTTTGGAACAATTAGAGCAGATTTTTATAGATTACAAATCTGGTATTTATAATAGTGAATACATTGTTTTATCTGAACTTCCAAATAATGTATCCGAAGATATTTTGACTTGTAAAAATGAATTGCTGAAAGAGGGGAAGAAAGTTGCTTTCATTTTAAAAGAAGAAAAAGTCATTGCTGTCATTGGTTATCAAGAGTGACAAAGAGAAAGATGAATTTTATTTGAAAGGTGTGGTGGTGTATGGAACGGTTTTATAATTATCGGAATATGTCACTTGAGCAACGGAAATTCGCTTTAAATTCTTTAAGCTCCATTGGTTTTTTTCCTGCATATGGAAGTATAAAAACAATGCGTCGGATAATGGATAAGGCATTTGGAGAAAAAATGCCACAGTTTTATTTTGTTTTTAGTGAAAAAGAGCTGATAGGCTATATGTTCCTTATTGGTAATGATAAAATGTTTCGTGCATTTCCGTGGCTTGCAATTGATAATCTTGATGAATTGCCAATGAAGATTGTAGAGCCATTAATGGATATAGCAATTAAGGCATGGAATAATGAGGACGGCAATATTATCAATGCAGACGGTAGTATTACTGAAAAAAGTCTGATTGCTCAAAGCTATAAACAGCGTTTAGAAAACTACAGGCATGGCACTGGACGACGAAGTGAAAATGAATGCCGTTGACAACATTAGCTTATAGAGGTGTTGAATGATGAATCAAAGAGAAAGGATAATCCGTTTGTGGTTTGATATGTGGCTGCAAAAAAAAGACTTAGGGATAGATGATATTTTTACGGAAGATGTTATTTATATTGAAAGTTGGAGTCCGAAATATGAAAACCGTATAACCGTTAAACATTGGTTTGAAGAATGGAACACTCGTGGTAAAGTTCTTGTATGGGATATAAAACAGTACTTCCATAAGGAAAGCCAAACTATTGTAGAATGGTATTTTAAGAATGAGATGAACGATGGTAGCATTGAGGAATTTGATGGTATGTCACTTATCGAATGGACATCTGATAACAAAATAAAATTGTTAAAAGAATTTGGCTGTAATTTAAATAATTATAACCCATATCAACATGGCGATGTACCACAATTTAGAAAAGAACAGGCAAATTGGTTTTGATATAAAATGTGGAAATCATAGAGGTGTCATATTAATGAAAGAATATATAACAAAGCGGGTACATGAATTGTACTGGAAAGAAGATATAAATTGTGCAAGGACAGCACTTGTCTGTTTGAGCGAATTATTTGAAATTGTCATTGAGCCGCAAACAATCTGGTCTGCGGTTGGATTGCATGGTGCGGGTGGATATAGGGCACAATGTGGTTTAGTTGAAGGTACGCTTATGTTCATTGGAATTTATCTTCATATGATAGGAAAATCAGAAGATGAAATTGTATCTGCCTGCTATAATTTTGCGTCTGCCTTTGATAGAGAATTTGGTTCATTAAGATGTTTTGAATTACGTCCTACGGGTTTTTCAGAGAGCGACCCGCCACATATGTGTGAAAACTTGACTTGTAATGGAATCGGATTTGCATATCAATATATTTTGGGAATCACAGAAAAGTAAGCAAAAACTAATTTGTTAATGCCCAATAGTTAGAATTGAACATTGTTTGATACATAGCTAAATAGAGATAAATTTTCTATATGGTAGATATATAAAAGACGGGATAATTTAAAATTTACAGCCTGGAAGTAAAAGCAGACTTATGAAGCAGAATCTAAAGGTAGGACATTATGAAGAAAGCAGCTCTTATATTGAGTATAATATTTATTATTTTAACCTTTGTTGGTGCAGGATATGTTTTGTATAATGGTGGGAAGATAAATGCGGGATATGCTATTATTCCAATGGTATTTGCCCTTGTTTGTATCGCTTTTTACCGAAATAGAAAGTGACTATTTTATGTTTATCTGTAAATCATGATTGGAATTAAATACTATTTTACATAGCCGAGAGGTTTTCATTTACGAAAATCTTTCGGCTAATTGTATTTATGGAGGTGATTTTTATTTGAATGAGAGCATCTAAACCCTATATGCAGATTGACTCAGACGTGCTTGAACGGGCAAGGCAGATAGACCTGCTTTCCTATCTCAGAGCCTATGAGCCGACCAATCTTGTCAAAGTCAAAGGCACAACGAACGTGTACTGTACCGCAGAGCATGACAGCCTAAAGATTTCCAACGGCAAATGGTACTGGTGGTCGAGGGGCTTCGGCGGATATTCCGCCCTTGATTATCTGATGAAAGTTAAGGAATACGGCTTTGTAGAAGCCGTGGAAATCCTCACGGGGCAGACGATGGCGGACTGGAAGCCGCCGCCCCCTGCCGTGAAAAAAGACGAGCCAAAGGTGCTGCTCCTGCCGCCGAAAAACAAAAATTGCGACAGGGTGGCGAAGTATCTTTTCGGGCGTGGCATTGATTATCAGCTTATCCAGGAGTGCATCGCCGAGGGGATTATTTTCGAGAGTGCCGACTACCACAACGCCGTTTTTATCGGCAAGGATGAAAGCGGAACGCCCAAATACGCCGCCTGCCGTGGCACAATCAGCAGCTTTAAGCGTGATGCATCGGGCAGCGACAAGCGGTATTCGTTTCGGCTTCTGGCGAGAGAACCGTGTGCTTCGGTGCATTTATTTGAAGCCGCCATTGATTTATTATCCTATGCCACCTATTTAAAATGTGAGGGAAAGGATTATAAGGCAGAGAATCTTCTCTCCCTGTCGGGCGTGTATCAGCCAAAGAAAGAGATAAAGGACAGCAAAATCCCCGTTGCCCTCACGACTTTTTTGAAAGCAAACCCACAAATTAAAACTATATTTCTGCATCTGGATAAGGACAGGGCAGGTCGGTTATGTACCGCTGCCCTAACAGAATTATTGAAGAAAGATTATAAAATCGTTGATGAACCGCCGCCAGTCGGCAAGGACTTCAACGATTTTTTAATGTCATATCTGGGGATTGCAAGGCAGAAACAGAGCCGTGAAAGGGGGGATGCCCGTTGATTGTTGGATGATTTTTTCTGATTGAAAGAGCCAGAAAGTAAAGAAGAATTGACAAAGAAAGAGAGGGATTTGCCATTGAAACAGTATGAAGTAACGCTCACAGGTCACTTTGAAAAGACCGTTTCCGTCTATGCAGACAGCCCCGAACAGGCAGCGGAAAAGTTAAAGATTATCCTGTTTGATACCGACCTTGTTAGGTTTTCCGATGGGGATTTTGTCTGCGGGGAAGCGGATATTAAGGATGAAAATGAGGACGGAGATGAAGAAATGGAAACCGAGGGCGGGGGATTTGAGAATGAAGATTGTTCCGACTGTCCGTACTTCTGCCCCGTGTGCGGAGAATGTATGTATGAGGGCGAAGATTAAAGACACGTCTTACCAAGCACTGAATTTGGTTATCCATCTGCCGATGGAAACAAAATTCGCTTGTTAGGGGACGCCCCTAATACCCCGTGGAAAAGACCGCCGCCAGAGGACGGCAGGCAGAAAGAAAGGAGTTTTTTAAGGATGAGTGATTTTATATATTTTATCCTCGGCACAACGCTCGGCGGGATGTTCGGCGTAGCGGCTATGTGTGTGTTGCAGATTCACAGGCTGACCGAGGGAAAGGGGGATGCAGATGCGGAAACGAAACGTGCAGATACTGTTCCGACTGACCGAGGAAGAAGCTGAATACCTCTGTTCCCTTGCGGAGAGGTCAGGGCATTCCAGACAAGCCCTGCTCCAGTCGATGGTCATGGGCTACCGCTTATGCGAGAAGCCAGACCCAGAGTTTTATAAAATCATGCGGGAGCTGTCGGCAATCGGCAACCGCATCAACCAGCTTGCGGCAAAGGCGAACGCCTTAAACTTTGTGGACACGCCGATGCTCTATGACGAAGCGAAGCGGTGGCGGGACTTCCGTCTGGATGTGAGCAGGAGCTACCTTGTTCCGAGGAAAAAGTCTGGCTGATGGCGGTCTGCGAAATCTGGGACGTAAAGGGCAGGCTCGACCACCCCATCGACTATGCCGAGAATCCAGAAAAGACTGCCAACCCAAAATACACGGATGCGGACTTGCAGGCGATGGTCGATGTGATGAAGTATGCCACCAACGGCGACAAGACCGAGCAGCAGTTTTTTGTCACGGGCGTAAACTGCGACCCGTCTACGGCAAGGGACGAGATGATGATAGCCAAAGCACAATGGAACGACCAGAGCGAAATAGTCTGCTACCACGGCTTCCAGAGCTTTAAGGCGGGCGAGGTCACGCCAGAGCAGGCACATGAGGTAGGCGTAAAGCTGGCGGAGAAGATGTGGGGCGGCAGATTCCAAGTAATTGTGGCGACACATCTGAATACGGAGTGCCTGCATAACCACTTTGTCGTCAATTCCATTTCTTATATTGACGGCAAGCATTATCACGACAATAAGAAAAACCTGCGTTTGCTCCGTAAGCGTTCAGATGAATTGTGCCGTGAGTATTCCTTGTCGGTCATCGAACACCCAAGCGGCAGGAAGAAACCTTATGCTTTATACCAAGCTGAGAAGAATGGTCTGCCCACAAGGGATACCGTGGCACGGCAGGCGGTGGACGAAGCCATCAGCAAATCGTTCACGCTGAAAGATTTTGACCGCCAGTTGTCGGAAATGGGATACCGCATCAATTTTGACCCCAACCGCAAATACTGGACGATTATCGGGAAAGGGTGGCAAAGACCGAAGCGGCTCTATAAGCTCGGCGAGGATTACACCAACGAGAGGATAACGGAACGCATACGGGAAAATTCCTATGCAGTCAAATTCCAGAGCTTTTCCAAAGAGCAGCCGCAGGTCAGAGTGTACCGTGTCCGTGGCTCTCTGAAAGACGCAAAGAAAATCGGCGGCTTGCGTGGGCTGTATCTCCATTACTGTTACAGGCTCGGCATTTTGCCAAAGAAGAAACAACAGAACTATGCAAGGCTTCACTATCTTCTGAAAGACGACTTGATGAAGATGGACGCCATCACAGACGAAACAAGGCTGCTTTGCCGCAACCACATAGACACGGCGGAGCAGCTTTTGTCCTATAAAGGCTCTCTGGAATCCGAGATGCAGGAGCTGACCGAAGAGCGTAAGGGGCTTTACTCCCAATCCCGAAAATCAGTCGGGGAAGAAAAAGAAGCGGTCAAGGCTCGGCTGTCGGAAATCACGGAGCGGATGAAAACCTTGCGAAAGGAGGTCAGATTGTGCGGGGGAATCGAAGCCCGAAGCGATGCCCTCAAGGAAAAATTAACTGTCATATGGGCAGACGAAAAAGAACAGCAAAGAAAGGAGCTGATGATGCATGAACACAGGCGGCGAAGCGGCAGAGCAAATCGTAAGGATGAGCTTGGAGGGATTTGAGGTCGCAGCCAAAATCACGGGGGCGGGTGCGAAGAATATCGCCATCCTGCTTTACTCCATTCTGAAAGAGGAACAGAAAACCAAAGGAAAGGCAAGGCTCACAAATATGCTCCGCTCTGGGAAAGAGCTGAAAGTCTTTACCGTAAAAAGCGGCGACTTAAAGAAGTTTACGCAGGAAGCGAAGAAATACGGCGTACTCTACTGCGTTTTGGCGGACAGGGGAAATAAAGACCCCAATGCGGAGGTGGATGTAATAGCCCGTGCGGAGGACGCATCGAAAATCAGCCGCATCGTGGAGCGTTTCAATCTTGCTTCTGTAGATACCGCTTCTATCGTGAACGAAGCGGAGAAATCGAAAGGAGCAAAGGGCAAGACGAAAAATGCCAAGACAGCAGGAGAAAAAGATGCAGGGGCAGAGAACGGACAGCCAGAGCCAGACATCGGCGTGGAGGAAAAGGCGGAGAAAGACAGGCTCATGGATGCTTTGATGGGCAAGCCAGTACAGAAAGAGGAAAATGCCCCAAACCCCTCATTGGCAAAGACAGAAAAATCCCCTCTGTCCGAGCCTACCTTAAAGCAGCAAAGGAAGTCCGCAGAGGGGGCTACTATGACTAAGGCGGAAAAGCCGTCAGTCAGGGAAGAACTGCGGAAGATAAAGGAGAGCCGCAAGGAGCAGGAAGCGGATGTTTCCCCTGCAAAAGAAAAATCTTCCGACAGGGCGAAGAAGCCGCCCGCAGGAAAGACGGAGCATAAACAGCCCCAGAAGCGGAAACGGAAACCAAAATCGAAAGGAGCGAGATAACTATGAGTATCTATGATGTATTCAGCGGCGGCAGCAGAGCCTTTAACAAAGAGGAATGGGCTGCCCAAAAGCAGGAGCAGCGGAAAGAAGCCTATGAGCTGATTGACACGACCTGCCAAGAGATGATGGCGGACGGAGGTGCGTTTCAGCAATATCTTGACGTGCAGGGGCATTTTGACCGCTACTCCGTCAATAATGCAATTCTGGTGTCGGCACAGATGCCCGAAGCGACACAGTTAAAAGATTATGGCAGTTGGAAACAGAGCCGTGTCTATGTAGATAAGGACGCACAGAAAGTCACTATCCTTGAGCCGGGGAAAGAGTACCAGCGTGACGACGGCTCAAAGGCGGTCGGCTACAACGCTAAGATAGTTTATGACGTTTCCCAGACTTCGGCAAAGGACAGGCAGCAGCCGCAGGAGCAGAAAACCATGCGGGAGCTTGTGTCGGCGATGATTGACGCAAGCCCCGTTTCCTTTGTGCCAGTCGATGACCTTGAGCTGCCTGCGTTCTATGACAGCTCACAGCAGACCATTTTCATCAAGACGGGGCTTTCCGAGGAACAGCTTTTTGTCAGCATGGCAAAGGAAGTGTCGGCGGCGGTCTTTGACTGTAAGCATAAGGAGAGCCGTGATGATTCCGATTTCAAATCATTCTGCGTCGCCTATATGGTAAGCTCCCGTTACGGCGTGGACACAAAGGGATTTCATTTTGACAAGCTCCCGAAAGAATTTGAGGGCATGGAAACGCAGGCGTTCAAGGGCGAGCTTGGCTCGATGCGTGACGTCCTCGGAGAAATCCAGTCGGATATGTATAAGAGCCTTGAGAAGAACAAGCCACCCAAATCCAAAGAGCAGGAACGCTAATCGGAGGTGCAGCCCATGAAAGAAGAACGATACCATCTGGCGTTGGATAAATATGATAAAAATATTGTCCTTAATGCCCTCAATACCCTGCGGACGCAGCAGATACAGGAGGAACGCCCCACCGAGCCTGTTGACGAGCTGATAAGCAGGGTGGCATACGCCCCGACCAAGAAAGTAAAGGTCGCCCCGTGCAAGTGCCATGAAGAACGGTGACGATTACAAAGTGAGCCTAATCCTCTCCCTGTTTGGCATCATCCCTGTCGTGTGGATCGCCTTGCTGACAGCTCCTTATGTCAGCGGCGGCATCGTGGAGATAATACAGAATCTATCCGTGGCAATCGAGAACCCGTTTTCCATAACGGTATGTGGGGACAGCGTAAGGACTGTCCTTATTTTTCTGCTTGCCTACGGCATGGGAATCGGCGTTTATTTCTCCACACGCAGGAACTACCGCAAGGGGGAGGAACACGGCTCTGCAAAATGGGGCAACGCAGGCACTCTCAATAAAAAGTACCGAGATAAGAACGCATCAGAAAACAAGCTGCTGACCCAGAGCGTCCGCATCGGGCTTGACGGGAAGAAGCACAGGAGGAACTTAAATATCCTTGTGGTGGGCGGCTCTGGTGCAGGAAAGACCAGATTTTTTTGCAAACCCAATGTCATGCAGTGCAACACTTCAATGGTAATCTTAGACCCAAAAGGCGAGATTGTCCGTGACACGGGAGGGTTATTAGAGAAGAAAGGCTATGAGGTGCGTGTCCTCGACCTTATCAATATGCACAAGAGCCACTGTTACAATCCGTTTGTATATTTAAGAAATGATAATGATGTGCAGCGGCTTGTGACGAATTTATTTAAGGCGACCACGCCGAAAGGAAGCCAGTCGCAAGACCCATTCTGGGACACGGCGGCGAGTATGCTGCTCCTGTCCCTTGTGTTTTATCTGAAATACGAAGCCCCGCCAGAGGAACAGAATTTCCCGATGGTGATGGAGCTTTTAAGGGCGGGCGAGGTAAGGGAGGACGACGACAGCTATGTAAGCCCGCTTGATGAACTGTTTGACCGTCTGGAGATGGTAAACCCAGAGCATATCGCATTAAAGTATTACAGAGATTACCATTCTGGTTCAGCCAAGACGTTAAAGAGCATCCAGATAACCCTTGCCGCACGGCTTGAGAAGTTCAATCTGGAAAGCCTTGCATCTCTGACCGCTACGGACGAGCTTGATTTGCCGTCTTTGGGGGAGAAGAAAGTTGCATTGTTCGCACTGATACCAGACAACGACACCAGTCTTAATTTTCTGGTGTCACTATTATACACGCAGTTATTCCAACAATTATTTTATCTTGCCGACCATAAGTACGGCGGGAGCCTGCCTGTCCACTGCCAGTTTATCATGGACGAATTTGCGGTGCGCTCGTAAGCGGAACCCATTTGTTCCGCGCGGGCTTGTTTGTAATCTATCTTTAGCAAGATAGTAGGTTCAATGTGAGGGCTTCATTTGAAGCCTAATTCCTATCATCAACCGACTTATCCGAAAGGGAAACCCGACGGGGAGTATAGCATGTCGGCAACGGTGCTATTCAGCCAGTTATCAGGCTGTGAACGGGCATCAAGATGAAATGTCATGTATGAGGTTAAACAGCTACACTGCTTAAATGACAGCCAGAGGGGCTTTATCGTCAGCACTGACGGAAGATAGCTATTATACGTCAGGCAGTGCAGGGTGTACGCAGAGTTTGCGAACTGCGTCTACACATCACATTCCGCACTGACCAGCCGCAATAAGCGGAAAACGGCGAACGTCATAGCCGACAACATGACACGCTCGTACAGACAAGCCTAAACGAGGATAGCCTAAACAGGAACGCTTACCATTTTAAGCTATGGCATACAGTGTCTGAATATCCTGCATGGCTACGGAGCCTCCATAGTAGTCCGAGGCGGTAATACCGTTCACATGGCGAAGGGAGACAGCTATACGACTGAAATAATTTAGGAAAGGTGTGTGAGACATCATGAGAAGTCCAAA
>CAJTFD010000023.1 GCA_910575625.1 Clostridia bacterium | reverse complement strand
TAAGTGCCAGGGAATAAGCCCTCCACCGTGATGTTTCCATTCTTGTCGGTTTTTACGGTCTTATTGAAGCCGTCGCCTTTGATGGTAAAGGAAATCCCCTCAACAATGCCGTCCTCGGAAGTCTTTTTCAATGCAACCGTGCCTGTCGGCGTTTCCACGTTGATATATGCCATCATGGTGTCCACGTTTTCCACACCCGTAATGACGTCCTGCAGGTTCGGGTCGCCGTAGGCAATCATCATCGCACCGCTGCTGACGGTCGGCGTGTTGTTTCTTGCTGCGGTAATCCTTGCCTTGCCGTCAACCGCCTTTGCGGATGTGATGGTCAGCTTGTTCCCAGACTTGGACACTTTTACATTGCTGTCAGAGCTTGTAAAGGAATATTCGGATAACACGCCGTTGCTGTCGGTCAGCGTAAGGCTGTATTTGCCGTCCTTATAGGCAAGCTCCTTTGTGACGTCTTTCTTCCCTGCCGACATGAAGCTCGGAATCGTGCTGTGCCTTGTCATCAGCGACACAATCTGGTCGTAAGCCGCCCTCGCCCCGCTGTTGGCATAGTTTGAGCCAAAGTGCAGGCTGTAAACGGTCGTGCTTGTCTGGCTGTACGGGCTTGCGGCGTTGCGGCATCCTGTGACGAACTCCCACACAAGGGTCTGGGTGGCAAGCCATTTCTCATCATCGCTCCCAGATAAATTCCCGCTGTTTCCCTGATACCCATAGAGCAGGGCAAGCCCTACCGCCTTTCTCTGCTCTGCGGAGAGGGCGTTCCAAGCGTTGGAAGATGCCTTTGCAAGCGTGTTGCCTGTTTTCAGCGGCACGCCCGGCTGAAGGCAGAACGCCGTTTCCCCGTCCACATACATACGGTATTTGTATTCGCCCGTTCCTCCTGCGGTATGACCTCCAATGTTGGCACTGGAATTATACCTCATGGCGTTCCCTGCACCGTCGTAGGTGTGGGTAAAGCTGATTGTTCCGATGTCGCCCGCTGCAAACGCTGTCGTGGCAGGGACGGCGGACAATGCCGTGACCGCAGCCAACGCTAACGCCGCAGCCCTTTTAAATAATTTACGAATCTTCATCGTTACCTCCTGTTCGTTCTCGTATTGATAGTTGCTGACTGATTTTCTGACAGAAAAAAGCTGCCCCTCTGGACAGCCTTTAATAGTTCTTTTCTCGGATAGTTACTGGCAGTATCAAGGGGGAGAGGTGTGGAGAGGGGGAAAGTTAAAAAAATTTGCTGACCTCAAAAGGGTAGACTTCTCCCTCGGCGTTCCATGCCAGAATCCCCATTTTGCCTGCTCTACCTCTTGTGAGCCTTGTTCCGCTGCAAATGGCGGTTATAAAACTCCAACGCCTTTACGACAAAATCCGTTTCCTGCCCTCTGGGTATGGATTTTGGTATGAGCTTGGTTATCCGCTCGTCCTTAAAGGCGGGCTTCTCTTTCTGGTTTGGCTTATCCTCCTGCATGATGCTCTGGATAACCTCGTCCGTGAGTTTTCCCTCCTGCATAAACTTTTTCATTTTGATAGCCTGTGCAAGTGAGGGTGTGGCATCGTTGTAGCCCATCGCTTCTAAGAGCGTGTACTGCTGTTCCTCGGAAAGATAAGAGATTTCCACCGCAGGACGGAAAGCAATCTGGCGTTCATCTACCATTTGCAGGATTTCGGGTACAAGCTCGGTTAAGCGGATAAAACGATAAATCTGTGGTTGGCTGTCACCGCTTTTCTGGCTCACTTGTTGAGCAGATGTTGTTCCCTTTAACTTATTATCCAATGGAGAAGAAGTTAAATCACTCCTTTGTCCTTGCCTGTTCATAGCTTCAAGCCGCATCTTATACGCAAAGGCTTTCTCACTTGGCAGGATAACCGAGCGTTGGAGATTACTCTCAACCATCACGATAATCGCTTCATCATGGGCCAGTTGCTTAACCTCGCATTTCAGCGTTTCAAGCCCTGCAAGCTCGCAAGCCTTTTTCCGCCTGTGACCGCTGATAAGCTCATACCGCCCATCCTCTTTCTGCCGAACCGTGGCAGGGGTCATTACGCCGCTCCGACTGACACTTTCCACAAGCTGCTCCATATCCTCATTCATTAAAACTTTAAACGGGTGGTCTGGAAACTCGTCAATTTCGGAAATGGGTATCTCCCTTATCTTGCTTAGATTCGCTTCTGCTCGGCTCTCGTCTGTTTCAAAGAGGTCATCGTATGCGGTCAGCTCGATTCCTGTTCTTTTGCTTCTCGCCAATCTCTGCTACCTCCTTTCCGAACTGCTCATAAGCTGCGGCTACCTTACCGCTCCTATCGTAAGCAAAAATGCTCTTTCCCTCTGCGGTTGCTTCCACCGCACGAATAGAATGGGGTATCTGGGTATCAAATACCTTGATTCTCTGCTCGTAGGCATTCTTTACCGTAGCGGTAATTTCTTTTGAAATATTCGTGCGTGGCATTACCATCGTCATTAAGATACCGTCAATCCGCAGATGGGGATTGATTTGCCGTTTGACCTTAGACACGGAGCGAAGCAACAGCTCTAAGCCCTTTGCAGAAAGATAATGGGGCTGTGTCGGGATAACCACGCTGTCAGCCGCTGCAAGTGCGTTGATTGTGAGCATACCCAAGCTCGGCATACAATCCACAAGAACCATATCATAATTCTTTTTTACTTCATTGATGCAGGTTTTCAGTACACTTTCACGGCTTATGGCATTGATAAGCCTTACTTCCAGTCCCGACAGTTCAATGTTGGACGGGAGCAGGTCAACGCCCTCGCCATGGTGCAGGATAGCTTTCTGGACATTAACAGGATTATCGTCTATCACATCCTGCATGATGCTTGAGAGCGTATCCGACAGGTCATCTGGTCTGCTGTAACCAAGCGACATCGTTATATTTGCCTGTGCATCGGCATCAATCAGAAGCACTTTTTTACCCTGCTGTGCCAGACTGACACCCAGATTGACCGCCGTGGTGGTCTTGCCGACACCGCCTTTCTGATTCGTCAGAGCGATTACTTTGCAATTTGACATAGGTGCGTCCTCCTTTCACATAGATTTAGCCACTTTGTCAAGGTGGCTATGTAACAGTACCAGAGAACGCAGCTCGATTAGCATCTCGCTGACCGTGGCAGTCGCCAAATGCAATCATTTCCGCTTAGCTCATTGCAACACGTAAAAAAGCCGCTTACTCTTAAAAATCAATGAGAATAAGCGGCTCTGTGATGTGCCTTAAACATATTCAATTTCATTCTCTTAATTGGTGCGTTTACAACTTTGAAGATTAACTCGTCAACGCAATCCGTATATCTGCCCTGCTGTATGAATTTATTTTTCAATTCCACAAGGCTATGTAATAAAATGTTTCTTTCTTGGCTACCCATATAACAGGATATTTAAATATAGATTAAGAAAACCTATTTTCTTTAGTCCTAACTTCGTTTTAAAAAACAAAATCGAGACCAAATGAGCCATAAAAAACCTTATTATCAACATATCTTAATTCATTTTCTACTTTTTTAATAGCTAACTGATATGCCTCAAAATCAGTGGGGACTAAAGGGTCATCTAAAACTAACTGTTTTTCAACATAATAAGCCTTTTGTTCTAATACTTTCGTATCTTTTTGAAATTGGAAATAAAAAGAAAGCACTATCGCAAAAAAGCAAAATAAAAGTAAAAATACCGTTTTGAAATAAATTTTAAGTTTAGGTTTATTTAGAAAAAAATTTATTATACAAAGTACAGAACACAATTTAAATATACTACCAAACATATGGATAGCACTGTAATCAACATATTTAGCATATGAACTCTCCTCTCCCAAAATACTAATTTTTTGATATAGAGATTCCAATGTGTACTCTGGAAAGTATGTCCATATTTCTGCAACAATTTCTTTTGGCGTAGAATAAAGCAACATTGATGCTCCCATATAGCTATATCTTATTGGATACAAAAGAGAACACAAATTGATTAATTTATAAATTGCATAAACCGAAAATAAAAAAAATATTATAAAAACAATCGGATTCTGAACTGCTGTTACCATTTTTTCACTCATTTCTGATAAAGGTAGCAAAATTACACGTTCACCTTTATTTCCATTTGAATGTTCTCTTTTTATCTTAATACGTTTTTGTCTGTAATATTTATTATCTATTTTTATAATTTTATATTTTAGATATATGTTGCTAATATACTGCTTACCCATTAAAAAATATATAAATAAAAAAACTATCGCCACACTTACTATGGGTAAAAAGAAAACTTCCCAAATTTGTGTAATACCTACAAAACTATCAGAAATTTCAAAATTCTCCATAAAAATCACTCCTAACCTATTTCCATAAATATGTGTTATAAAAATATATCCTTCCTAATCTTATAAAATATTCATTCGGCACTCATACTTTTCAGCCCTACTAATTTTTCTATCTATTTATTTATAATATTTTTTTATTATTTTACCACAACCCGTTACTGTTTTCTATCCCCAAACCAAAAGAGGGGGATTGCCGATTAAAAACTATATCAGGGTGACTATATTACAATATCATAAAACACCTGAAGCACAAAAGCCACTTACTCTTTAAAATCAATAAGAATAAACGGCTTCATAATATTCCTTAGTCATATTCAATTTTCATTCTCTTAACGGGTTCATTCGTGACCTTGAAGATAAGCTCGTCAATGCTGTCCGTATATCTGCCCTGCTGTATGAGCTGATTTTTTAACTCCACAAGGCTATATAATAAAATACGTCGTTCTTTGTTATCCACATACAAATTATTGAAGAAACAATGTGGTATTCAAATATGTAAATTGAAGTAATTTTTATTATCGTGACAGGGCAATTATTCTAATTTTTCAGAAGTAGTAAATTAGTAGTAAATTCTTTTGAAAAGCCCCAGAAATATAAGGATTATCAGTAATTAAGATGTGCTAATTGGTGTACTGCCGTGACATACGAATAATATTTTTATCATATATGCAAAACCCTTGAAAATGCTGTATTTTCAACGTTTCTACGCATTTTCTTCCCTTCCTTTTTTTGTTTGATCTCTTCGATAATCTGACATAGATCAGCATAGTTTGGTGCGAATCTGAGGTATAAATTGAGGTAAATCCAAAATTCATACCTCACACATTTTTAACGTTTTTGGCAGACAAACAGTATTACATGGCAGATCTCTTTTGCAGTTTCGTCTTGCAGATATCATCCATCTCTTTCTTTGCATCCTCATATTGTACATGTGTATATGTATTGAGAGTGACCCCTATGTCACTATGGCCCATGATATACTGCAGCGTTTTTGGATTCATACCGGACTTTGCCATATTACTGCAGAACGTATGACGGCATACATGAGGAGTGACTTTTGGCATCTGGATCTTATAGATCCTGTTATACTTCTCCCTGATATGTTGGAAATACTTCTCCCAGTGCAAGGCCACCATCGGCATATCGTTCTTGTCAAGAAAGAGGAATCCGCTCCTCCCGTCAATAACAGGCTCGACCTTTGGTCTTTTCCTGTTCTGGAGGATCGACTTGAAACACTCATACACTTCCTCAGTCATAGGTATCTCACGAACACCACACGTTGTCTTTGTATCCTCGATCACATACTGCATATCCCTTGTGCGCTGTAATTGATGATCTATGATGATCTTTCGGCCTTTCATATCCAGATCAGATATGGTGAGGCCGACAAATTCCGATATCCTCATACCTGTCTTGAAAAGAATAAAGACTCCCTCGTAATACTTGCAGAAATGGCTATCATCCTTGACAAAATCCAGGAATTGTCTCTCCTGTTTCCTGGTAAGAGCTTCTCTTGTCACACTGTCATTGACAACGACTGTGGCAAGCTGGAACTCAAATGGGTTCTTAACAAGAAGATCATCATCCACTGCCATCTGAAACGCCGGACGCACAACACCACGGATAGAATGTATGGAACTATATCCCCTTCCATCAGCCTGTAGCTTGATCAACCATGCTTTGGCATCAGATAGCTTGATCTTGTCGATCCTCCTTGTCCCAAATGCCTCCTTTTTAATGACGTTGATGACAAAATTATAATTTGCTCTTGTATTATGCCGGACTCCTGTCTTTTGAGATACATATCTCTCGACAAGCTCCAATACCGTCATGTTCCCACCATAAGGTAGGATCCCGCTGTCCATAGCATCTCTTATCTGTTTTTCCTTCTCACGGAGCGATAAGCCCTTTCGCTTTCCAGTCGGTGTTTTATCAGACGGCAGCAGTTTCCAACTATAGATCATCTTCCTATCCCCAAACGCATCTGTGTACTGGTAAGCATACCTCCCATCCGTTCTCTGTGTTTCACCATCATTCAATACACGTCCTCTGCTATCTTTTCTCCTTATCATCTTGCTCCCTTCTATAATAAAAAAGAGCATCGCAAGCAAGATAAATATATCACGTACAACGCTCTTTTTCAATCTCAATAATAGGCTCTAGCAAAATATGCCGCCTATATAGCATCTACGTTTTCCAGATACTTTTCAAATCTCCTACGTTTTATCATGGTCTTCGTGCCGTTCTTGAGTATAAAATCATAATCGCCCTCTCTTAATCGTCCTCGGATCGTCGTTGCACTTATCCCACTGTACGCTGCTGCTTCTTCAATGGTCAGTAAGATCTTGTCCTTGACCTCAACTCTTGGTATATCTTTCATTAGTTTATCCTTTCTGTATTATTTGATGTCCGATCTCTCCATCTCAATGATCGTTTGTTTTGCATCTGCAAATTCTAAATAAATTCTATTTTGCATTGTTTTTTTGTATGATACGCCTACAAATATCGCTCCTTTCTAAATTTTAACGCCCCTGCATCAGATCACAGGGGATCTGCCCCTAAGAGGTTTAAATTTTTTCTACAGATCATTTTTTGTGCTCAAACCCTTTATGACATTGTTGAAGCTTCCGTAGTCATGTAAATACATACTGATCTTCTAAAAACTAAGTTACGATCCTCCCTCCTGAAGTATGAGTGATGATCATATGTTTACCGACTATACCTGTCCAAGCCCTCCTTTTGCTCTTCTGCTTGTTTATGATAAATTATACCTCCAATCCACATCAACTAGATCAAAACGGTGGGCATATTTTCCCTTTGATCAGAAAATAACACTTGATCTGATCACAATGAAAATATTTATGCAACCTATTACATTTCAATACAAAATATCATATTTTTTCAAGCAGTCTAAGTAAGACTTTTGTAAAAAAGATGGATTTTTTTACAAATATCCTTTATAATACATTGTAAAAATATTGTTTGAAGTCATATTTACTAAGTAAAATGTAGGAGAAAGAAATGAGTATAAAGATCTTTAACAGGTTATGCCACGAACTGTTGATCACGTTGGATCGACATTCTATCACTTTTACACCGGGAACAGACGCTTCTAACATAGACGATCTTTTCTATTTTTTAATTGGGTATTATGATGATGAAAAAGTATACGATTTTCTTGAACAGAAAGATGATGAACTAGAGAATGAGTTTTCTGACAATACCGATTTCCCTTTTAACATCCTCAATGGAAAGATATCTCTCAAAAAATTTTTTTCTCGAGATCTATATAAGGCCATACTCTCAAAAAGAGACTGGGATATATCTAAGCTATACATAAGATCAGAAAAGGGTAGACCAACCCCAAAGATCAATGATGCTTTAAAAGAGACTTATACAGATTTAACGGAAATATATTCTCAATATTTCCCACTATCTGTTGTCCCCACCGATGCATATAGTATCTTTGTGAGCCTTCTCCATAACAGTTTAGTTTTATTAGATGATATACCCTTTAAAAAGACACATCATTACTTATCTGCAGACACTGTCGGATCCATCGCACCGTCAAAAGAAATTATGGACAGATTCTCATCCGCCTTAATGGAACATCCAAAACTCATATTAGAAGGTCTCCCTGGAAGCGGAAAGACAACTTTTGTCAAATATTTCCTCCAAAACACCCCCTCTATTGATTCATATTATGTAGATTTTGAGTGTTCTTTAGAATATACGATGTCCCAGATCACATTTGAGGGGGCTGGAAAAGGGCTACCTGATAAAAAGATACATTCTATCCTAAAGAAAAAAATAGAATGTTCCCTACTCATCATAGACGGCATGGATCTTTCATCTAAAGAGCTTGCTCAAGAATTGGAGACACTCCAAAAACTCCCTCTGCGTATCGTTGTTGTTACACGAAATACTTTGTATACTGATCCATATTTTCATAAATTTCATTTGCAAAACTTCAGTGATAGAGATCTGCTCGATCTCTATCAAAGGATCACATGGCCTGACGTAGATATTACAGATGAAATAAAAGAACAACTCCTCACTCTGACACACCGAAATATACTACTTGTTTCATTATTAGCACATGCATCAAAAAAAGACCCATTGGTACTTGATGCTCTATTGTCTGACGACAAAGAACTTTCTGATCCGAGTAAGATTTCCGTATCATTTAAACATCGGTACGATGGAAAGACACTAAAACTTATGGGCCATATCAAAAAGATATACGATAAAACCTTTTTCCAAGCCCAGGATGGACAGCTTCTTTTTTATCTAAAAGCATTATGCTGCTTCCGCAATGCGTTGCTCCCCATCCCATTCTTGCAAAAAATATTTCACGGATCTGATATAAAATACCTGGAAGCACTTGAAGACCTTGGTTATCTCCACTTCATAGATGACTCTTATGTACAGATGCCCCCATTGATCGCTGATGCTATCTACAATACCTCTCCCAGTCCATCTTTTTCTGGTCTGTCTGAGATAATAGACACACTAAGTGATCATTTAATGGAGTATGATATCGCCTTAGATAAATACCCTGTTTCAGACATATTGCCCTTATTTATCCAACGGTTACTACCCACCGTAAAACTCAAGAACAACCCTCATCAGAAAAAAGCATCCCATGAACAGGATAAATGGTGGAGATTTGTTTATAGCTGTATCGAATACTGCCAATCATTGGGAGACTATCATTCTGCCCAAGCTATCATAGACCTCCTGCAATACCCAGATAAAGCAGAGATCTTATACAGCCACTCAAGTACAGATAAACCCATTTTTTCGGCTCTCAATGCATGGCTTGAAAATGACCCCCTCTTTAACGATAAGATCGATACTGCGATAAAAGCAATACAAGATCTTTGGAAAGATTTTAGATCTACAGGAGATAACGTCCGTATATACATGCCCAATATGGTCATTTACGTTTATTCTGTATCTCTTCTGTTCGATAAGATCTTGTCGCAATTCGCAACCCATCGGGCTTACCTTATACCATTAGATTATAAAACGATATATGAAAAAACCTGGCGTTCCTCAGAACCACTGTGCCGTGTACTGATGCCACCCTTAAAACAAAATTACTATGAAAATCTGATGTGGGTACTTTTTTCATCTGATGATGACTTTCTGGATGGACATCCAAAGATATTTCACGATGCAGCCCTGAGATACGAAAATATAAACCTCCAAATGCAGTTTTTATCTGCCATCGCCATCCGTAGCTTTATCGTAATGGGTATAGATTGTCGCGAAAAAAATTATTCTATAATGTACAGATACATCAACGATGAACTACTCCCAGAATTAACAAAACTCATAAATAAAACCCTCTACCTACCAAGATACACATTCCATTTATGTTTTTATGCCTTGTTAAGCTATAGACTCAAACTAGGTGAAGCAAATGGGATCTGTAGCACTCGATCTGACCTTGAACACTTGATAGAAAAATGTCATGTATTGTCAGATGATGAACGCAAAGATCATCTTTTATGGCTCAACGAACATCCCCTCACGGATCCTTCTGCATCGCTTTGTCTGAAGCAATTAGAATCCATGTTGGAAGATCTTCTTTTATAACCAGACCTTTCTAACATGTGATCTCAAGGAACATATTTTAGGGCAGGTATTTTACCTGCCCCCAGACTGTAGACAAAGTGTCTGTTTAGCCATGGGTGCTCGAAGGGCTGTGCCCTCGAACTGGGATCAAGTAGACGGAATTTACTTCCGGCTACTTGCAAAAAGCCCGATCTGTAGGGGCTTTAGCCCATGTGCGAGCAGATCGGGCTTTTATCCTCCAGCATTAAAATTTATGGCGTAAGCCATGAATTTTACCAGAGTGGCGACTTTGTCGACAGTCTGAGGGCAGGTATTTTACCTGCCCCATCACCTCATATTCAAAAATCCAGCAATCCGCGACATTCTCCGATCTTTGTGATGGCAATATCTAATGTGATAGCCACGCTCTGTCCATCATCCCCAAAATATTCCCGGTTCCCGATCGCTATATCGATCGTCTTTAACAATGCGATAACAATCTCTAGTTCTTCATTTACCAAAAGTCTCCTATCTTTTTCTATCATACCATCTTCCCCTATCTCCCTATCCGTATCTCATCCATTTCCCGGTCGTAATAGTACACATGGTCTGATAACCTGTCACATGGCTCTACCGCACTGCTGTTGACCTCTTTTACTATCCCATCCAGTCCTCCCGCTGCCACATCCCCGAGGTCAGGGAAGAGCAGGACCTCATGTCTGCTGGACGGGAGGATGAACAGGTCATGTCCGACATTATCTGCAAATGCAGAGATGATACCTTTGTCCAGGATACCTGCCGCACCAAAGAAAGCCCTCTGGTTTGTCAGGACGTACAGGGGGCAGTCCATTGGACTGTCTGGTACGATGTTCCCATCAAAGGATCTGTTGAGTATATCATTGATAGACTGGATGGTATACCTGTCCTTTATCAAGTTCTTTACCGCTTGCGTCTCCAATGCCTGTAGATTGATATCCCAATCTGTCAAGAGCGTCTGATCTATCCAGATAATCTTCATCCTCCTCCCATACCCGCTCTCTGCGCGGATGTAGTAATGGATATACAGGTCAAGGAAATTGCTGTACGCAAGTCCCCCTTTTACCTGACAGATCCCCTCTGGGGATGTGAGGCATGGAAATATGTAGTCTTTAAATCCTCCCCATCCCAAGTCTATGATAGTCCTGATCTTCTCGGATGCGTATATGTGTGTGTTTGTATTTATCATATGATGCTCCATGTCCGTCTCCTTTTTTTGTTTCCTGTAGCTGCCTTTAGGCTGCGCCCTTTGTCTTAGTCTTCATCAATCCGTTCAATGCCTTACTATAGATATCTGGTGTCATCTGGCTCTCATCCTGTATGCCGAAACGTTCCAGTACCGACCCCAGTGATATCCCTGTGCGTTCCAGCTCATGATGCAGGAGTCCCAGATAGGGGTCTGTGTTTTCTGGCTGTGGTGCCCTCTGTCTCTGCCCCATCTGGAAGACTGTCTTCCCATCCTGATCCGTTACTATGAGTGCAGATACTTCCTTTCGCTCATTATAGGTGATGGACTGCACGGAAAAATGGTCTGATGTAGTGTAATGTCCCTTTTTATCTTTGTTCTCTCTGATATGGACACGTGATGCGGGGACCCATATATCCGGTGCAGTGTAGAGTTCCCTCCCGATACCCCAGTTAAAACAGGCCCTCTTAAAAGAATCCGAGGCTTGGCCTTTTTCTTTATCTGAATAGCTGGCAGTCCCAACATCCTGTTTGCTGATCCATTGCTGTCTGGTATCATCCCATACAGACACTGTGCAGTAGAGCTTCCCATCTATCTCCTGGTGTGTCCTCTGCCATCCGAAGGGGGAGAACATCTCATCCAAGATCTTCTGGTCGACCCTTGCATCTTTGTATAATAAGAGCCTCAATCCGTATACGTTGATGGTGGATACCCGGCATTCTATCTCATCAGCCCTTAATAAACGGATAGCTCCATCTTCCCGCAACCCTGTATCTCTGGAAGAAGGCTGGTCTGGTCTAGCTGGCCCTTCCTTCTTGCGGTCTGCTCTTTTTGAAAGCTCTTCCTTTATATCTGTTGTACGCTGCATCGTCCAACCTCCTCCTGGATGGCCATAAAAAGGTCCGGGTGGCTATGTATCCTCATGTATCTCTTAAAACAGAAGGAGAGAGGCTGGTATGAGCCTCCCCCTGGATCTTTTCCATCGTGATGATGCTGTTCATGCTGCATTTATGGTGAACCTCCGACTGTGTATGGTCTTCTGGTACTTGGCGTATATCTCTGGCTGCTCTTCTTTTAACTTGTTCCCATCCACCCGGCGGCTGTCCACTGGCTTCCAGGACACTCTGAACTGCTCATTCTCTGCAGTCTCAGCCCCACCCATATAGAGTTTCAGTTCCTGTTCGATCTGCTTTTTCTCCTTTTCCATCTCATCGATGGCAGAGATAAGGTCTTGGCGGCGTTCCAATCGTCCATCAAATGAAGATGGAAGGAGGATGGGTGTCGGACTTGTATCTTTAAAGTAACTGGCTATCACAGCATCTGCGGTCTTGGAACCGTCTGGGTCTGGGAGTACATGCCCTAAGACGTTCTCTTCCCAGAACGTTTTTTCTATCTGTACCAGGTCAGCGATGATGTCCTCATCACGCTCTATCTTGTGGAACTTGAACTCTTTTCCGTAGATGAGGACGGCTATGTACCATGCGCTCGTATCGCATACAGCCATATAGTGGTGGCACTGGATCTGGTAGTGCATGGGTATGTCCCCATCTTTCCATTTATCCGCCATGTATGGACTGGCGGTCTTGCATTCTAATCCTGCATCTTCCCCAACTACGAGGCGGTCCACATTGGCTAACATGAATGGGTTTTCTTCATTATAGAAGATAGCGTTGGCTTTCCTGACCTTTTTTCCGGTGGCTCCCATGAAACGCTGCGCCACATACTCTTCTAAGTCACGTCCTTGCCGCATCGCTTCATTATCAGTAGCATTTATTGCATCGGAAGTCTTATCATGGTAGACTTGCATTGCTGTCACATACGGGTTCAACCCGCATATCGCCCCTGCATCGGAACCTCCGATACCAAGTTTCCTGTATCTCAGCCAGTCTCCATGGCTGAGGTTTAAAGTTGATACCAATCTCTTCATCGTCTTTGTCCTCGTTTTCTTTTATGCATAGTTGTCATGCTGCACACATCATCTGATAAGCTCTGTCTATCAACGGGTTACCGTCAACTGTCTTTGAAAATAGGTTTTCTTTATAGTTGGCTGTCTTGCGCAGTGGCTTAGAATGTGTAGCGAAATCTGATACAGCATTGATGAACCTGTAGGCGTTCTCCCCTACATCTTGCAGGTCAGGCGCATCGAAGTAACGGTGTGCCATATCCTTGCGGAGACGTTCCATGTTCTTTATCTGCTGTGAGGTGGAACCGTCTTCTGTGGGGAGGAGTATCTCGATGTAGTCCATCACTTCCTTGTCTGTGAGCTTCTTCTTCCGTAAAGATTCAAATTCTTGTCCAAGTTTGTCCATGTAATCATCTGCCATGAGCAGTGTTTCCCTTGCCTCCTGTATCTTCCCCTTGATGTTCCCAGTGTGCATCATGGACCAGGAACGTTTCGCGGTGGAAAGTGCCAGGTTCAATGTGTTCTGGCAGACCACACGGATGGGTGTCAAGGCCACCTTGACCGCACCGGAACCATCGTGGGTGCTGGAAAACAGGAGATAGGGGCTGAACCGCTCACCAGATATCATATATTCGTGGGGCATATGGGCCAACAGCCATATCCGCCTTCCCCCTTGCAGGCTACCAGCTGTCTCATAACGGACACCTTCTTTTAGAAGGCTGTCTGTAAATGCAAAGGCTTCATGGTTCTGGACGACCCTATATCTGTCTGTGACCACGCCTAATGCCCTCCGGTCAGTGTCCCTTATATTTGCCTTGTACCCCTCAACGGGTTCCCCTGCCCCTGTATAGATGGGTTCCTGGATCACTTTCCAGTCCAATCCTGCTAAGATCAATGCCTCTCTTGAACCTAGCGCCCCCATGACCTTTGTCCCCAATCCATGCCATGGTGTCTCCCTTGTGTAGAACATGCTCTCAACGTTTGCTGCCATAATGTGATACCTCCTTAGTGGTTTATATATCCTTTTTTATTCCCATGATCTTGTCTCACATATAGATAGACCCGTAGGACAGCATATCCCTCATGCTATCTTACGGGCCATCCATATGCCTTTTGCTCCTATCCCATCAGATATGGGATGTGCTGTTGTCACTGCCTTCTGGACAGTGGGTCTGCAGATAGACCTTATTCATGGTCTAAGATCTCTTCGGCTACTGCTACTGCCAATCCCAAGATCGCGAATATTATCTTATCCATCAGTGAGCGGCCTCCTTTCTCCTTGATAAGTAATAGGCTAGACCTTTATAAATGTCTGTCTGTTGATATGTATCACTGTTATAGTATGTGAATAAAAACATTGACTTTTACTTTTATATCCTTATCCTCTCAGGATATAGTCTCCCTCACATCCAGATCTTTGAGTAATAAAAAAGAGCGGTCCCATATGCCTTTCTAAAAAGGTTATGTTATACCGCTCTACATCTGATAACATATCATCAGTAAACGCATCTTCATCTATCACACTTTCATACCAAGACTGCTGTATGAAATATGCCGCTGTATAGTCGTCTAGGAAGCGCATCCCCCTCCTAGCGTATATCTCATCGAGTGCAGTCTGTACTTCCCATTGGTCTAGATGCTGTATATCCTTTTCATCCATCCTACGGTAAAGGCTCTCTGGGAGTATATATGTCCAATCTGGCGAGAACCAACGTTCCAGGTCATGGCCTATTGAAAAATGTACAGCTCTGGCTTTTAGAACGTGGTCAAATGATATACTCCCACTGACCTTTGGTCCAGACTTTGACCAGACTACCATCAGGTATGACATGGTACGATGGTCATATGCATTGTAAATATGGTATCTGTCAGCTAGATATTGTCTTACCTCATCCATCTGCATCCCATATAGAGTATCCTGGGGGAGTGGTCTTTGGACTGTTTTAATATTCATACCCCTCATATTTGTTTTTAAGAACATCTGCATCATCCTCCTGTGCAATAAAATAAGGCAAGGTCTGTGGATAGACCTTGCCTGGTATATGTAGTCAGATCATTATGATATATAAATGGAACAGCTGGTATTGATATCGTCTATCAATCCCAAGAGCTACTGGCATTCCATGGATATTCATCAGGACGGAATTTATGTGATATTGTCTTTTTACGACCTGGTATAGAAGATCCTAGGAGTTTTTTAGTACATAAGGACGTCTCTTGTACTTTTATTGCATTTTTAGAGATAACGATTTTCAATGCATGTACCTTTCCGTCAGGACATTTTATCTTCGCGGTCGCTGTCTTTCCGTCTGCTTTTATAGAAGCTGTTTTGTTCTTAAGATCCATATTTGGCATATGGAAAGAGAATCTCATCTTCTTTCCAGTGACCTTATGTATCTTGAAATAAAAACCTCCATTCGTATAAGCTATCCATCTGCTCTTTTTAAAATTGCTCTTCACCGTGACTGCAATTTTAAGAGTAGCAGTTTTATAAATATTATTTCCGGCACTCTTGATAGTGATAGTTGCTTTTCCAATAGACTTTGGAGATACTTTTCCTTTTTTGCTGACCTTTACAACTCTTGGATTACTACTCTTGTAAGTTGTCCTTCCCTTTGCATTTGATACTTTTAATATAGTAGTCTTTCCATCAACATAAAGAGTGAGTGCCTTGCGGTCAACAGACATTTTCTGCTCTTTCTTTTCTTCTGTAGGTCGTATAGTCGGTACTGTAGTTGGCTTTGCAGTCGGGGTCTGTGTTGGCACTTTAGTAGGTCCTGCAGTTGGGGTCTGTGTTGGCACTTTAGTAGGTCCTGTAGTCGGGGTCTGTGCTGGTACTTTAGTAGGCTCTGCAGTTGGGGTCTGTGTAGGTACTGTGGTCACATCGGTAGCATTATTTTGTGGGTAAAATATAAAATTTTTTCCATCAAATTCTTTTGTTCTCCCTTTGACATCATTTGGGGATTTCATATTATTCTTAGAGCAATACAAATATTCCAAGCTAGGACAGCTGCTCACGTCCAAATTTGTTAGCTGATTATCACTGCAATACAAAGATCCCAAGCTAGGACAGCTGCTCACGTCCAAATTTGTTAATTGATTAATATAACAAGACAAAGATTCCAAGCTAGGACAGCTGCTCACGTCCAAATTTGTTAGCTGATTATCACTGCAATACAAAGATTCCAAGCTAGGACAGCTGCTCACGTCCAAATTTGTTAATTGATTAATATAACAATCCAAAGATTTCAAGCTAGTACAGCCGCTCACGTCCAAACTCGTTAGTTTATTCCTATTGCAATCCAAAGATCCCAAGCTAGTACAGCCGCTCACGTCCAAACTCGTCAGTCCATTTATACTGCAATCCAAAGATTTTAAACTGGTACAGCCACTCGCGTCCAAACTCATTAGTTCATTACAAGTAATCACATTCGGATAACCAGAGCAGATCAAAGATCTCAAACTGGTACAGCCGCTCACGTTCAAACTCTTTGGCCGAGTTTCTCTGCAATTCAAACCTATCAAGCTGGTACAACCACTCGCGTCCAAACTCGTTAATTGATGACTAGTGTAATGCAAAGATTCCAAGCCGGTACAGCCGCTCACATCCAAACTCATTAGTGAATCACTACTACAATCCAACTCTGTCAAGCTGGTATAACCGCTCACATCCAAACTCGTTAATTGACTACCACCGCAACGCAAAGATTTCAAGTTGATACAACCGCTCACATCCAAACTTGTTAATTGATTACTATAACAAGACAAAGATTTCAAGCTGGTACAACCGCTCATATCCAAACTCGTTAATTGATCACCATCGCAACGCAAAGATTCCAAGTTGGTACAGCCGCTCACATCCAAACTCGTTAATTGATCACCATCGCAACGCAAAGATTTCAAGCTGGTATAGCCGCTCACATCCAAACTCTTTAGTTCATTAGCAATGAAAGCCAATTCTGTCAAGCTGGTACAACCGCTCATATCCAAACTCGTTAGTTTATTAGCAAAGCACTCCAAAGATTTCAAGCTGGTACAGCCGCTCACGTCTAATCTCGTTAGTTCATTACCAATGAAAGCCAACTCTGTCAACTCTGTCAAGCTGGTACAGCCGCTCACGTCTAATCTCGTTAGTTCATTACCAATGAAAGCCAACTCTGTCAAGCTGGTACAGCCGCTCACGTCCAAACTCATTAGTTGACTACTTCTGCAATTCAACTCTGTCAAGCTGGTATAGCCGCTCATATCCAAACTTGTTAATTGATTACTATAACAAGACAAAGATTTCAAGCTAGGACAGCCGCTCACGTCCAAACTTGTTAACTGATTATCACCGCAATGCAAAGATTCCAAGTTGGTACAGCCACTCACATCCAAACTCGTTAGTTTATTAGCAAAGCACTCCAAATTTGTTAATCTGGTACAGTCGCTCACGTCCAAACTCGTTAGCTGATTATCATAGCACTTCAAAGATTCCAAATTTGTAAAATATCCAATCCCATCAAGATTTTGGATACCGCTCTCGTTCACATATAAACTGGTAATGGAAGCGCAGGCAGACTTTGTGATTGGAGCATCTTTATATAAACTTAATGCACTTCTTACCGCTAGACGAAAGTTAGAATCTGTAAATTCCTCTGTGATATCTTCCTGATTAATCTCATCAACGGCTCTATCATCTTCAACCATCGCATTTTCTTCCATTACGATAGCTTTGTCCGCACCTACCACAGTCCGTACAGATATGGATGCTAATAAAAGAGCGGCAAATACACTTCCTTTTATGTAGTTTTTAGTTTTTTTCTTCATGTAATCTCATTCCTCCTTTAAAATTTTATATGTATATTTGAACTTCATATCAAATATCGTTATATTATGAGACAGTATATCACTTTGTAGTCATCATGCGGAAAATCTTCAGTACAGCCGACACCCATCCTGACCTTATACACTTATCACATCCTCCGATCATCAACTCTTTAACTATATCATGTGTACATTATATGCTGTACAAGTAATTTATGCAAGGATTTTATTTCCGGTATAATCACACTTAAAAAGGAGACTGAAAAATGGTACGTTTGCGGATACTGGAGATTTTAAATGAGCAAGGACATACTAAATACTGGCTCTTCAAGCAGATGGGCTTGAGTTATCAAAATTTCAATCGTATGGTCAAAAATGAGACACGTTCCATCAGATTTGAAAATCTTGATATGTTGAGCGATATCTTAGGCTGCCCTGTCGGTGACCTATTTGAAAAAATAGATGATGATATGGAAAAATAGCCCACCTGTCATTAAGTATCCTGTTTGTCAGATATACCTATTTATATATGCATTCTGAAAATAAACGGAAAGCATATTTAAAACCATCCACAAACCCATTCTCTTCTGCCGCAGAAGCAGCTAAAAAGATATCATCCTTATAACATGCGTATTCTTCATCCCCCATCTGACCTTCCTTATCGCCCAATATGGACCCAATCTCTTTCTGCGTCTTCCATCCGACTTTATCCGTACACCCTTTTTCTGAAAGTGCATCTCTGTATAATCTCCTGATGATCTCGTCCTCATATACTTTTGCGCGATCCATATGTGTCCTACCTCCTCTTTTTGTCTTATATATTGTACTGGTTCAGTATCATTTTTTAATTAATGATACTCCCATCGCCATTTGCTGATAGAAACTATCCTCCATCTGGGACCTATCGATCCACACTCTCCCATCCCGATATCTTGCCAGATTCCCTTAAACTGCAGAACATGTCCCCTTCTTTTAGAATCACATGGTCCATGGATCAGATGACTAACACTCACCCAGCTTGCAATACCTTTTCAGTCAAGAGTACATCTTCTTGACTATAAGTGCAATCCCCACTAGGATGATTGTGGGATGATAATATATTTGGCACATTTGACAAGAGTGCTGCTTTAAATAGCTCTGGTATTGGAGCTGTACAATAATCTATGGCCCCTATGCTCACAACTTGCACGTAGGTAGGCCTCATCTGTACCAGTCTTGCTGTTTCTCTGGGGTCATCCCTCACCATCTGCAGATGAACGACTTGCATTTTTTTCTCTTCCATGATGTACCTCACTCCCCTTCTCATTTTTTGGATAGCCTTTTTTTCGTTATGCGGGATACTGAACCTGGTAGGCTTTCTATATATGTATCTACATCACCCTCGCTGGAACATCCCCTGTCTTCCCACACTCTTTGTAATAGCCTGTCCAGGTCTTCTTGCTGGTGCGGCTGGTATCGGATGGATAGATATCTCCCAAAGTCCGCATCTGGATGACTGGTGATCGTATCATCAGCCATCTTTATACGTATCCCCCGCTCATACTGCAGTATGACTGTCTCAGCCCTCAGCATCACAGAACAGACATGGCCATAGTACGCCGGATAATCCAATGCATGGATGTCACCGATGATGCGGCCACTCTTGATGCCCCTGACCTTGATGGCAAAGACGAGTACTGGATCATCGGTCTGCTCCACATAAAATGCGAAGATGTTATTCTCACTCGTCCCTCTTAAGAGTACATCCCTCTCAGGCAGGAGCCATGTTCCTAACGTCCGGCACATCCATATGAAGGTCACATCCTGTTGC
Organism: Clostridia bacterium; assembly: GCA_910575625.1. Classification (GTDB taxonomy): domain Bacteria; phylum Bacillota; class Clostridia; order Lachnospirales; family Lachnospiraceae; genus MGBC164599. The sequence continues at coordinate 18,807 of CAJTFD010000023.1, read as the reverse complement.
TCCTTACATCCAGCCACTCTCTGCAGCGTCATCTCATCTACTTGGAAGTCCGACTGGTAATGCCTCATGTGCCTCTGGACCACACGCCCCATGAAACCCAAGATATCTATTCCTTTAAAACATATCTGTCTCTGCATGATATCCCTCCTCATATTAGGATAAAATATGGGAAGCCGTTTGTCTTGGCTTCCCATTCCTGTATCAGTTTCATGGTTATAATATGCAATCTAAAAATTATATATTTACATTTTATATCATTAAAAATGACATATAACTATAGATCATTTACTTCCATACCGATATCTTTTATCAATCCTAATGAAACGAGCATCTTTACTGTATCCCTTATCCCAGCCATATACGAGATATCAGCATAGCGATGGTTTACAGTCGCTGTACAGGCGATATAATCGTTGATGACCATCCTCTGTCTCCTGAAGAGGGAAAGGCTCTCATAACGTTACTCCAACTCCTCCGCATCCTTATGGTCATACTGATAGACCTCATCCACCCGTGCCAACTCATCCCTGCTCAGATCCATGAAACGCCTCATACCATTTTCAATCAGTCTCTCGATCAGCTTATCCATTTTCCCTTTGTCATCCTTTTCCTATTTTCATCGAGCATAACATATTGTGGATATATCCACAATATGTATTTTGAGCATCTATCGCTAAGATGATAGTAACTTCAGAAAGAAAGGAGCGGTCGCTATCATTGATTTTAGTCCACTCTGGAAGACTATGGATAAAAAAGGTATAACACAATACAAACTCCTTAAAAGTGGCATCGATAACAAAACTCTCGATACCTTAAAGAAGAACAAGAATATAACTCTGCTCACTCTTGAAAAGTTATGTGATATATTAGATTGTACCCCAAATGATGTCGTCCATTTTACAAATGAACGATAAGATCCTCATCCCACGAAAACATATCATAGAACAGCAGAGGTATCCTATCACGTCGATGCTCCCAGTTAGGCCTTGTGTCTCCGTATTGTCAAATGGTATTACTTCTGATCTTGTTTTCAGCCACCTTACTATTTTGGTGTCAGTAGCATATATCAGATGTAAATAAACTCCCCCGATACTTAAAGGCTGACATACATAGTAAGCCTAGGATGATATGTACAATCCTAGGCTTTGTGTATATCATCATCAGAAACTACATCTATATCCCTATAGAGAAAGGTTTCTTCTTTCCTGCCATAGACCTAGGCAGACGGGCATTCATGATATAACAGTCCTTACCGTTTCGACGGAAGTGTGGTCCGACGGGTCTGCATCCAGCTACTTCAAGTCCCTTCCAGCTATTTGACATGACCGGTATATCCAAAATATCATATACCATACCCCCATTCAAGATGATATGGTCCAATATTTGGATACCTATCTTATCTCCAGCATTTTTGACCTTATCATAAAATGGGATATCATTTTCAGGGATAGCAACACCATCTGTGATGTTGTGGAATACTACGAGTGCACCTGCTTCGATTGAGAGTGCTGCACTAAATATATCTTGGACGAGATATGTATCAGGATCATGTGGCATCTGTATCTGTATGGGCATCAGTCCCTCGGCATCTTTCACAGCTAAGATCAAGGTATATTCTTGTCCCATATCAATACCAGCATCTTTCACAGTGCAGATGATATCCGTAAAACTCATTGGGACATATCGCCCATATACTCTTACCCCTCTATCATGAGGCTCTTCTACATAGACTATCGGTATTTTTATATCATACATTTTTCGTCTCCTCCTTTTCTGGATATAGTTTAATGTAGGACAGATGTATCATCACTGGACCTGAAAAGGATATCCTCCCCTCCTACCAGGATGTATCCATAGAACGACATCCCTAATAAATGTGAAACATCCGCTATCTCATTGCAGAAGCTCAATTCTGCAGATGGCACAGCTATTTTTTCTGGATATTTATGCACTACCAATATCCCTGACATATTTAATGAGATTGCGAGCGTGAAGATATCGGACATACAGACATCCCCAACTCTTTGTCTGATTGATTGGATATACATGGGCTTATGGTCCGTATCGACAAGACATAGCATAAGACATTCCTGATCTATTTTCCTTGTGACTACCACCATCATCTCTGCCATATCATCAGGAGAGACTGCATCTCTATATCTGTAGGACACCTCTCCAATCTTTACCGTCCTATACACTACAGGCGAATAATGTATCCTATTCATTGTAAATACCTCCTTATTATTATTTTTTATAAATATGTGGATTGTATTGTTAAAATTTATCTATACAACTCAGGATATACCTTAAATACACCCTGAGTTGTATATTTTATATGGATATGTATTTTAGATACCTATCATAAAAGGTCTTATCCTGTTTTTGACATCTGTCCTGGTATCAGACATATCTTCTCTCAGTCCTGTAGATTTATCTATGAGTTCTCTACAATAAAACCAGTTTTTTTCATTGATTTCTTCTATCTCATATGAACCCAATGCCCCATCCTGCAATCTTTCATATTCATCGAGCGCGAAGACTTTTGCTTCATTAAAGTCTTTAAATTTTTTTATTGTAAATGCTGTGATAAAAGGTCTTGACTCCAATACTCTATCATAATTATCGTACACGCCATACCCGTTTGAACCTGCTACACCATAATATTTTCTTCTCTTCATTTTCGGATCCTCCTCTTCTTTTTTACTCTTATGTACCTCATCGTGTAAAAGAATATTTTTAGATATTTTGATAAAAACACATCCTCTGAGAATGCCTATTTTCTTGCTTATAGAGGTGTCTTATTTTCCTCTGAGCAAATATGTCCGACTAGCTTTATATTGTTATAGTAAATAAATATCGCAAGTCCTAATGGTAATATTGATGTAAAAAACCAGCATATATGAAGTACAAAATCCACCTTCAAATATGCTGGCTCTTATCATATAATATAAGGAAAAACCATATCAGACGATCTGTTTAATATTGTATTTTTTCATAAATTTATCCATGTACAGGAATGAACCCGTCTCCCTTCCTCGCACAATATGTCCATACGAATTTCGATAAGCGAAACCCTGTATTGGTATCTCATACATCGTTCCTAGCCAATCTGCAATCGTATTTCCAGTAGTGATAAAGGTTTCCCTACACACATGAAGGGTATGTATATTTACCGGATTTACAATGATATGGATGTGGAAATGTGTTGATTTATCCATATGCAGGAACTCAATACACTGATACTCTCGGAAGCATTGTACGGGTATCATTTCCATAATATCTACCAGTTTTTTATATCCAATATCCCACTCATACCCTTGGGTATCAAAGCTCAAAATATAATGTAAAGCTCTCGTAGTCAATGGTTTTACTCTACGTTTTTGTAGATACAAAAATTGATAATAGATTGATTCTATACCTAAATTATACAGGTTACTCCATACCGTTTTCTTACTCCTATTATATCCATAGAACAATAGATTCCTTAAGTCCTTTTCATGAGTATAACAGCATTCTTTTTCATGGATACACACATCTTCTACATTTTTTGCTATCGTAAACACTGCCATAGATCTTTCACTCCGTCTCTTATATCGACCACAAATGGTCTTACTTTATCATCTTTTTTCACTTTATTTAACAACATTTCCGTTGAACAGCTTATATTGTCCAATGCCCTAGCCGCTCTCTCACTGTACATATCGTCATTGTCATTTTGTATGAGATATGTGATATAGTTTGTCTTGTCTAACTCCCTTTTATCTGCATTCTCTTCTAACTTCTCATAGACCTCAATAGAAAGATTTATACAGACTTGTTTTCTTTCTCTTTTATTCATTTTTTTATTTCCTCCTTTTACTAAAAATGTAAGTCATGCAATAATTTTATATTTTCACTATCTATTGAAATCACATTGACAGCTATATATCATTTAATATGATTTATCTTTATATCCAACAATAATAGGCTAAAGATAGATGATATCGCTGCCGCTCTATCATCTATCTTTAACCCGGCCATACTATAATCCATGAACAGAACACAGACAACAGATCCCTTACACAATGATGGCTGATCAGATCATTATAATCAAGACACTTGCGTCACAAATAGATGATTCCGCTAACGCTCCATCATCTATCTGTGACGCCAGTATCTCAATAATAAAAAGTTTGTATGCTTACAGCAATTTCAGCATCCGATATTTGCGCCAGTCCAAATTGACATGAAATATCCATGAATCCCATCCCTCATTATGGATTTGGACTGGCGCAAATATCATCTGCTGAAAGTTCCTGTAACCATACAAACTTTCATATACACAGGATAATATTTACGGCATTCAGCCAGTATGGCCAAAGACTATATGACCATACCAAGAAGATTTTAATCGGAGCAATCTCCTATCCAGGAACCGATTAATTTAAGTGTTAACTGTTTTTAATTTCTGAATCTATTTACATCCCATCATCGAGATATTGATGTTACTTGACCATTATCTTTCATAATCCATAAGACATACAGTTCTTACTTGACCAACAGATGCTGGCTATCTCCTCTCTTTCAAGCCATATGAACAAAATCACTAGACATAACGAATAGACCATATTCCACACTTGAAAAACCACGGAATATACAACCTTATAACTTGCATATATCAATCAAACCGCCAATCCACACATACCGCCTAATAAGAAGGCCACATGTTGCTGATCTTTTCAGTATCCTCAAAACACACGGTACGAACGGTATGACGGTCCATACCACATTTTTATCTCCAATCATCCTTAACCATCGTAATGACAGATGGACACCCGTATCACTATAATGGATTTATACTGCAATCTCTTTAAAATACATATCGGGATATCCTTATACATAATGTTTTGATCTTTCAATGTCCATTTTTCGAAACTGCAATGTAACGTTTTTTTCTCCATGCTACATTTTCCTTCTAATTTATTTTTCCATTTGCATATGGTGTTTTATAGATACTTTCCAAGGTTTTCAAATAGCTTTATATGTTTATAATACGCTTCCATGTATCATGATAAGACACGTACATAAATACAAATGCATAAACTCAAAAGCGAAAACCTATACAAAAATCTTTTAAAGATCAGACCCCATATACTGAAAAAGGAATAAACTCAGGCATGATCCAATAACTTATCACCCCTGAGTTATATACAGTTTCAATATAAAAATCCTTGCGGACCGCCAAACCATTCAGACCACCTGCACGGTAATCCCTGAAGATCCAGTTTTCAGCCCCTATACAGGTAATGGTATAAACGGCTCCACGGTTTGTGTATCTTTTTATTCCAATTGATCCAAAAGCTTTTTTAGTCTACCTTTTTTGATATATAGATACCGTCTAGTATTTCCCTTAGGGTTAGGTAATTTTCTGGACCGTTCGCGTTTTCCATCTGTTTCTCGGATATCCAATATTCCAAGTTTTTCTAACAAGCTGATCAGCTCATTTTGATTCACAATCTGATCTCGTTCATTATATTTCATGCAAAAATTTTGTGCGATCTGCATGAGGATTTTTGATTGGATGTAATAAAAACTCCCATCCTCATAGCATGTTTCTCCATTTGCACAATTTTCCGGTGATAGCGAATAAAATGTCAACATCGTATTCTGGAGCATTTCTTCAATAGCTTTCAATAATAAAGTCCCTTTATCACAATTTTTCAACCTACTCCCCATTGCAAAAAGTTCTTTTGTGATCATTCTTTCAACGGATCGGATAAAAGATTCTTGTTCTTTCCTATCCCAGAATCCCTTTCCCACTGCATACTCAGAAATCAATAGAGCCGTAACTTTGAATGTCGAATACATCGACCCGTATCTTGCAACTTCAAATTTATACTCTCCCCGAAATTTTTCAAATCTATCTGAAATATACTCCACAGTCTCGTCAAATCTTTCCGTCACCCATGACAAGAAATCGTAAAGATGTGTCGGTAGGATCAACAAATTCTTTTGGTAAAATTTCAAACGTTCATTATCCACTTCATCCACACTGATCTCTGTGATGAACATTCTGCTGATAGACGAAAGTACACCTGTGACAATCTCCATAGTCAGGACACACCCTCCGTAAATCGGGAAAAATTTTTTTATTTTGTCGGGTAAAAATTCCGTCATACGCTTTTTTTCCACCCCATCCCCGTAGAATCTCGCCAGTTCATCCAGCTTACGATCCATTTCCCGTTGCTCTTGCCGGTTAGAGCCAGGCTTGAAATCATCGATCAAAATCGGCGCATCCTTATACATACCCAGGGTCGATTCGATGCCCCCTCTCGTGACTATGGCAAATTGTGCGTCCGCCTTTAATCCACTTGGTTCATCCCTTCCGAACACCTTTGCTATAGCGAGAGCCATACTCGTTTTCCGGCTATTCGTCACACCACTTATGCCAAAAAGGAATGAAATTTTATGTCCTGCCTTTTCAAACAATGTCGCTAGCATCGCCGTATGTACGAACAGTAAGAGCTCTGTACTAGCAGCTCGGGTTTTGCAGATATCCATCATGCCGATCATATTCTGAAAAATCTCTTTGGATCCCAATCTACTCTGGTCAATCGCTAACCTATACCTTTGAGATGCTGTATGGACAAGATCTGTTTTTTCACCAACTGCCCCTTCCCCACACACATAACGCCAGCCTAGTTTATGGACATTTCGCCAGCCAGCATTTTGATAAATGATCTCATGCGGAACATCGTCTGTTTTTTCTATACACCCCTGAACTAAAGTCTGAAATTGAGCCTTCTTTCCCATAGCGACCGGATCTGTTGCCATGCTATCAGTCGCCTTTTTTAGCCAGTTGGGATCCTTGATCTTATCAGCTTCAATCCGGACGTGATATCTTTTTTCCCGTCCCATTTTTGTAAATACATTGATCATTACAGAATACTCTCGCACGACTTCCTCGCCATTTTCTGTATCGTAGATATTCGAAATGCACCGTTTTAATTCCAATGTAAAATTCAGCCCCTCCTTCTTTGATTTGTTTTTTTTCGTTGAGATCATCCCGCTTACATCTCCACCTGCTTTTTCATAAGCTAAAATAGCATTGGCCAAAAAAGGTGCAAATCCCGGACAATCTGATAAATCTCCCATGAATCTTTCAACTATCCATGCAATTTTTTCAGAAGCAAAACCTACTGGCTCTATTTTCATCTTTGCAACATCAGTTTTTCCCGTTGCTTGAGGATTTTCTTCAGCTTGTAGGCCACACTCTGTTTTTTTCTCCTCTCCTGAATCTTTTGAATGCTGTAATCCACTTTGTACAACCTCCAAATCCCCTGGATTTGAAATATCGCCAGGACCATTGGGGGCGGGATGTTCACGGGCATTCCATTTTTCAGATCTGCATTTCCAATCTTCTGCTTCCGTTTCATAGCTAGGCAGTTGACCCTCTTTCAAATTTTCCAAATCTGGTACTTCACATTTTCCTACATCTAAAACATTAAGGTCAGCCCCAGCGGATGAGGTGTTTACACTGTCTGTATACATTGTCAAAAAGGGCTGAATCATCTCGGGATTTTTTTCATTATCCGGTTTTTCTGTGTACTCTGTTGTGAAAGGTTTAATCATCTCAGAATATTCTTCATTATCTGATTTTTCTGTGTATATTGTTTCGGAAGGGTGAATTACCTCACAATCTTTTTCATTATTCGTTTTTTTTGTGTACTTTGTCATAAAAGGTTGGAGCGTTTTGGGTTTTTTTTCCTCGTTTTGTTCTGCGATTTTTTTTTCGGAACCTGATTTCTTTCCGTTTTTCAACGGCTGCTCTACTCCCTCTGTTCCCTCAACTTTTTTTTCGTCCTCGCTCATTCCGTTTGCGAATTTTAATTCCATAATTTTCCTCCCATTTTTTATTTTTTTCGCTAGGAGTAGTATACTTCAAAAAAATATCTGATTCGATGTAACAAAGGGAAAAAATTAATTTTAATCGGACAAATATTTGCTTTTTGCATTATTATATTTTGTTTATGCTATCACAAATAAAATTTCATTTTTTCAAAAACAGCCCTTATGTAATCCGTATGGTATCAAAAAATAATTTTACTTTGCTCCGTATTCACTTGCTACGCATCAGAACTTCGGGGAATTTTTAATCAAACATCTCTCGCAGGCTACATGAAAGAACTATTTATAACCACAAAAAACAATAAGTATCATGTACATCATAATCTATTACAAGGCAAACAAATATTCGATTAATATGAATCATTCATTCAAATTAAGAATACATATAAGATGCTTATCGTATTTTAGTTTTTTTCCATACTTGATAAGTAGGTCGATCTGTGATATGCTTTATATTAACAGATAACATATAGAAATACTATCAAGATACAAAGAATCGTAAAAATCAAAAAATGAAGATAGAATATTCAAAACAGGCAGTAAAAACTATCAAAAATATTGACCGTCAGACAAAACAGTACATAAAAATAGCAATTGAAAACGTACCAATTGGAGATATAAATCCATTAAAAGATAGCAAAAATAGCTATATGCTCTCCATCGGAGATTGGCGTATAATCTTTTCATATCCGACGAAAAATACCATACAAATAGAGAAAATCGCGCCACGTGGCAAGGTTTATAAGGAGTGTAAGAAAATGTCACCAATCAGAAAGCAACTTGACGATATGATAAATTGCCTGCCAGAGCAGGAACAATTACTGCTCTTTGAAGTCGTGAAAAGGTTTGTACTGGATGATGTTGCGACTGCAACAGACTTGGAAGATATACAGTCAGCACGAACAGAGTACGCACGAGGTGAAACAGTCAGCCACGAAAACATTGATTGGAATTAGTGGAGCTTTTCAAGATTTTTTTGCACAGGACATGGATAATAATCCCCACAAAAAAATATGTATGTGTACATGTGAGAGGAATTTATCTTTATACTTTGATTTCTCGTAGAGGCCATAAAATCCTCATTTTCTATTCTTTTGGATATACGTCCATACACGTTATAAAGTATCAACATAGAGAGGATGCGCCATTCTTGTGTGATCCAACCACTGAGTGTCTAATCCCTCATAAAAAGCTCTTGATTTGACACATAAGTCTAAAAACAGATAGTATCATACAAAATCAAGACTATTTTTACACATATTTTTGAATACATCGTTAATAAGGGTAATAATATCGGAAATCCACAATTTAAAAATTTATAATTGTGTGAATTTATAAATACGAGTCAAGTTGAGAGAAGATTTTGACAGAAAACACTGTTTTATAAGTCCAGAGTCCCCAAATAAGTCTGTTTGTATAACGGGACATTCTCGTTCTGGAAAAACTTGTCGACTAAACCAAATCGAACTCAAAAATACAAAAAAGAACCACAATTGCTGTTTTAGACATGGACCCTTCTATGCTAAAGACCAGGTATCCATTAATATACGACAACAATACATAAACTTTGAAAACCACATATATGCTGTGAAAGACGGATTTGACCTGTGTCTCTTCCACCTACTAAAAGAACTCAAAAAATGAACTCGAACCAATAATCCACTTAATGACCATAAAAAAATAATCATTGTCCTAAAAAAACCAAGGCGATACCTCCTATTGGGGTATCGCCCCAGACTGTAGATAAAGTGTCGTTTGGTCATGGGTGCTCGAAGGGCTGTGCCCTCGAACTGGGATCAAGTAGACGGAATTTATTTCCGGCTACTTGCAAAAAGCCCGATCTGTAGGGGCTTTAGCCCTTGTGCGAGCAGATCGGGCTTTTATCCTCCAGTATTAAAATTTATGGCGTAAGCCATGAATTTTACCAGAGTGGCGACTTTGTCGACACTCTGAGGCGATACCTCCTATTGGGGTATCGCCCTTTATTTCTATAATGTCCTGAAAAATGAAAGTTCTGAGCTTTTACACATTTATAGGTCGTCCACCGCTAACCCTTTTGCCTGAGCGATCCTCCTTACTTCTTTTTCATCCAGACGTAAGATTGATGCTGTCTGTTTAATGCTGTTAGTCGTTGTCAGGGCATTTGCAATCATCTGTTCTATCCCCTGGGACAATCCTTGGGACAGACCTTGGGATAGACCCTGCGCCAATCCCTGGGATATGCCCTCCTGTTTTGCTTCCTCTTGCTTCACTTTTATATCTTCTTCATAACTATATTCAGCAATCAGCATATTCCTCACCTCACTGCCTTTCCTTTTCAGATATTCTGCCAATATCCCTCTGTCTATACATTCTTCTATCGCCCTTTTTATAGGATCTTCTCCACCCACATAGGACCTCACCATATCAATAAACTGACTATATTCCCTCAATACAGCACACTTATTTAGTATCTCATGAGCTTTGTCAGTATTGATATTTATGACAGTCACTTTCAATTCCATAGAATTATCCCCTGGCTCGTTCATAAATGCATCTGATAATGAAAGTGTCTGTTGTACAGGATAGTTCCGTTGGCCATTATAGAACAGATAGAACTCTGGCGTTGGTATCTTCACCAATCGTGTCCGATACCTGTCGCGTTTATCCAGCACCTGTTCATAGGCCCTGCCTGCATACATAGCATACCTCATAGGGATATTAGGATTTACGCTACTTTGATGTTCCCCAAAGACAAAAACACCATCTCCAACTTGGCATGATATGTCGTTGTTAAAATTTTTATACAGGATGTCTTCTATCCTTATCTTTTTTATCAATCCTTCATCCTCCAAGTCTGTGCCATGCAGCGCATTATACAGACTCAAAAGATTCTTCTTTGCAGTCTCATCACTGTAGAATAAGTCAACAAAAACACTATCCTTATATTCCCGATTCTCTTTCGCCAAAGCATCACCTGCTCTTTCTCTTCCTAATTTTCACGCTTCTTTCTACCCTTATTATATACGATAGATCAGTCAGTTACAATATGAGATCATCCTTTAGTTTAAGGACTTCTTGATTTACTCAAATGCCTTTAGGCGTAAGTTTTATTTCCATAGGTCATTATTCATTTCTAAATAAAAGTGATTGCGATGCTCCTTTCAAAATCTGAGGTAAATTTGAAGTAAATTTAATCAATAAATATCAAAATCCCTTAGAAAATCAGCGTTCATAAAGGATAGGTAAAGATATTGCCGTGGCATACGAATAGTATTTTTATCATATCTCTCAAACTCCTTACATATCTTAGTTTTTCCAGGTTTTATGCGCTCTTTCAGCTTGTGTGTATCGATCATGGGATTTCCATTTCTTGGCTTATTTTAGTCCGATCCAGCCTATTTTCTCCTTCAGACTGTGTAAAAATCCGTGTAAAATGTGTAGATTTTTTAGTTTACACAGTCGCTTTTGCAAGTCCCTTGTATCAATCACTATCCCCCTTTAAGATCCCATTTACCACAGCTTTCAGTTCTGGCAGATCATGTTGTATCGTTTCCCATGCCGATCCATGATCCAGATTTGAATACTGATGTGCAAAAACATCTCTGATCCCACACCACTCCTTCCTGGGAACCGCCTTTTTTGTGTCCTTAGTTCTTTCGATATAAATTGTACCCCTTGTCAAGGACATTTTGAATTTGTGTAGTACCCGATTTTCGGACATCTACACGCAATCCATACCCCATGCCATGGATAAGACATTTCGTGTGATCACCACTTTGCCTTGGCGCATTGAAAAAATCTAATCCACTCTTGGGACGCCCTTTGAAAAGGGTGTCCCGCCGCTCAGGCATCCCTGGCCTAAACTTTTACTCCGGGCTCTGCCCGAACCCGCCCTCGCCGGGGGCAGGAAAAAGGAAATAATCCTTTTTCCTTATAAAAGGGTAATCCGTGAACTTTATGTCAAGGGACTTTCGCGGCATATCCTCACCCGGCCAAAAACGTGTCGGGCTACGGTATTCCACGGTTCCCTTGACAACGGTTCTGCTCCTTCCGCATGGTGATGCAGGGTTTAATTGTTTTCGGTTTTCTTGTCGGCTGCGTGAATGCCCAACTCTTCCGGCTGCTTCTCATATGCTGGTGGCGCCGGTGTGTTTGGGACATCCAGTGGGTAGATCCCACTTGTGACGAACTGATAGTATTCATTTAGCGATAGTTTTGCCAGGTGCCACTGGTAACGCTGGTTATTGTAATAGTCCATGTAATCGTCCACGACCACCTTGACATCTCCATAGCAAGGAGCAGCTCTCCCGCCGTGCGCAGAAGGCCTTCCTGGAATGCTTCCTGCGCTACGAAGAACGGACCAGGGAGGTAGAGGAAGAGGATGGGAGCATCACGGAGGAAACCTATATGGTGGCCATTTTCCTCACCGACCAGGAGGAGATCTGCCGGAATCTGGAGAGCCTGCTGGGGAGGAGCCTGGCCATGGAAACAAGGGCCAACGCCCAGAGGATCTATACCACGGCAGTCTATGGCAGGGCAGCTTCCGGTAACTTTGCGGCGGGAGAGGCCATGGGGGACGGAAGCTACGGGGCGCTGTTCGCGGAGGCTTCCCGCTATATTGGCTTTCCCTATGTGTGGGGCGGCTCTTCCCCGGCCACGTCCTTTGACTGCAGCGGATATATCTGCTGGATCTATACGCAGTCCGGCGTCTACCACCTGCCCAGGACGACAGCGGAGGGAATCTATCGCCAGTGTGCCATCATACCCCGCGAGGAGGCAAAACCCGGAGACCTGGTCTTTTTTACCGGGACCTACGCATCCACCGGCGCGGTGAGCCATGTCGGGATGTATGTGGGGGATGGAAAAATGCTTCATGCGGGGGACCCAATTGGTTTTGGTGACCTGAATTCCAACTACTGGCGCAGCCATTACTACGCCACGGGACGTCTGCCGGGAATCCCGTAAAGGAGAGGAAGAAGCCAAAATCTGCAGAGAAGAAAAGGGATCTTTGTGGGTTTTGGATATCGACTTTTCGGGAAGGTTCCGGTATGGTGTGTTGCTGAAAGAAAACAGCAGCCGGTTGATAAAACGGCAGAACAGGAGGAAGCGATGGCATTACAGAAACCAATGCCCGGCACAGCCAGGAGAAGGAGAGCCGACTGGGTACGGGGAAGAGGCCCGGACAGCATGCGGGGCGAACTGAAGCGGGGGATCTCCCTGCGGAGGAAGCAGCTGAACAAAAAGGTGCGCCATGGGACAAAGGAGGCACTGCAGCACGCGGAATATAAGAGGGTGGTGAAAACCCTTTACGAAGTGGATTTTACCTGAAGGAGGGATGTGCGATCAATCCAGTAGATATGCTGTTTTTATACAAGCCGGATTTTCAGTTCCGGCAGGCGAAGGTGGAGAAAAAAGTCTGCCTGCCAGCGGAGGCGTTCGAAAAGTTTCTGAGGGATCCGCTGCAGGATGTCCCGTGTGTGGTGGAGAATAAAGATCCCATGTGCCAGGATAAGGAAGGGGTGTACCACTGCCTGCTGGTCACCGGCGAGGGGAGAAGGGACGGTGTCCTGGTAGAAGCAGAGGGCTATGATTACGCCTGCTACGCCTCCTATGTGCCGGATGCCGCCGCCCTGGAATACGATTCCCTGTCCGAGTTCGGGGCAGAGATGTCCCGGCTGGCAAACCGGATGATTCTGGAGGGGACCAGTGATACGAGAGATGGAAACTGGGTCTTTTATCTGAATCAGATACAGGAAGGGTGTGATTTTTCTTTCTCTGAAAATCCGGCATTGACAGAGCTTCTGGCGGACATGCTTGTGGAGAGGCCGGAGGTCAGCCTGGCAAGTATCCGCAGCGACTGTCTGGAGCTGCGTTTTTATCCGGATTTCTGTAAAAACTTGCAGGAGGGGCGAAGACAGAGCCTGGCGAGACTTGTTTCCCAGGGAAAGGATTCCGGAGATAACATGAGCCAGGAAAATGGAGGACAGGCCATGGGAACCTGCCTGAAGGATCTGTTGTGTGCCCGCTGGGAAAACCTGCATCTGGTTCATGATGAGATCGATTACGGGCTGCCCCATACCATTGTGGAACTGGATGGGGGAACACTGACGGAGGCGGGAAAGGAAGCCTGGGCGGATGTGCTGGACGCAAAAGTGGTGCGGGTGTTCCAGGGCTATTCCGGTCTGCAGATGGAACTGTCCGGCGTGAAGGCCAGACGGCTGGATGCGTTTTCTGCCATGCTGGCAGGGTACTGCAGCGTGGAGGATTATGAGAACTGGGTGAATGAACCGGAGGAGGAAGCGATGGCTCCGGTCATCCAGGAGAGGTGATGGGAACATGTGCAAAAAGACAGCGAAAAGAAAATTTAATGATCGGAGGCAGATAAGAATATGAAAAATACAACATTGACGATGAGTTTCAACACGGAGCGCCTGGATGCCCTGACCTACCATATGGGGAAGAAGGAAGCAGATTTGCAGGCGGAACTGAAGGACTATCTCCAGAAACTCTATGAAAAATATGTGCCCCAGGCAACCAGGGAGTACCTGGATGACCGGATCGCCAGGGAGGAAAATGCCAGGCCGTCCCGTCCGAACAGACAGAGGAATGCAGACAGGCAGAGTGAAGACAGGGACAGCGTGTAAAAGCATTCTGAGTGATGTCAGTGAAGGGGAATGGAAAGGCCAGGGGAGCAGGATAGACAGAAAAAAAGAGAGAAAGCCGCCCGGAAGCAGGTGATACAGGAAGAATTCAGGCAGGCCAGGGACGGTATGCATATGGTGCAGAGAACGTGTCCCCGGCATCCGCCCCTGTAAGCCGCCGTGTGGCCCCGTGTGCCGTTTTTAGGGAAGGGGTGGCAGTAGTTACCATCGGAAGGGAAATCCGCCTTGTTGGAGCAATTTGGGCAGGGGTTGGGGATCGAGCCAGAGCGGCATGAGTTCCGGGTCGAACTGTGTGCAGGTTAAAGGGTTTATGCTGCTTTCGCAGCCTAAACCCGGAAAACACCGCCCGGCAAAGCCGTGCGGGAGGGCAAAAGTGCATAACTTTTTCAGGGATATAGTGATTTTTTATGCCTGCTTCCGGAAAAATGGCGGGAATTCCGGGGATTTTGGAAGAGTAAAGGTGAATACCAGGCGGGAATGAGCTGAACAGAGAGGAGGAGAATGCAGATGGCGAAAGGAACAGCAAAGGTGCGGGCCGGTTTTTATGTTGAGAAGGAGATCCTTGAGATGGCGGACGGACTGCTGGCCGAGGCCAACGTGCGTTCCCGGAATGAGTTTGTGACCGAGGCGCTGAAATTTTACTGCGGTTATCTGAATTCCAGAAAGGCGGAAAACTATCTGCTGCAGTCCCTGTCCTCCGTCCTGACCAGCACGGTGCAGGATACGGAGAACCGCCTGGCCCGGATGGATTTCAAGATCGCGGTGGAACTGTCCATGCTGGCGCACATGATCGCTTATCATTCGGAGAGCCAGATCGATGAGAGTGCGTTCCGGAAGCTCCATGCAAAATGCGTGGAGGAGGTGAAGCGTCTTAATGGCGCGGTGGAGCTGAGCGACGCATACAAATATCAGAAATGTGAAAACTAAAAAGAAATAATTTTATTGATTTTGCATATGGACTGTCAGAACGGTTCCGTTTATGTTGGTTGGAAAAAGGAGTGAAGTGAAAATGGACAGAGAAGAGATCTATGGGATGGTGATTCGGGAGATGACGGAGACAGCAGTGCGTGAGCGCAATGAACATTCGCCGGAGGATCAGGAGCTGCAGGATCGGGTGGCCAGGCTGAGCAAAGAGATGCAGGAAAAGATCAAAGACCTGCCGGAAGATGTGAAGAAAGCCATCACGGATTATGTGGAGGCAACGCTGCTGGCGGCGGATCATGACTGTATGTATTTGTATGAGCAGGGAGCGAAGGACTGCGTGGCGTTGCTGAAGAAGCTGGGGGTGTTGTAACAGAGGAGAAAATGCACTGTCGAACCTTTCGATGATGATAAAATAAAAAAATACAGGGAATGACTTTTTCAGTGTTTCATGGTAGAATGAAATAAAAGATGGGAGGCATCCGATGCGTAAATTGAAGGTTTATCTGGACACCTCAGTGGTCAGCTACCTGTATCAGCTGGACACACCGGAAAAAATGAAGGATACACTGGAATTGTGGGAGCTGTTCAGACAGGGACGCTATGAAGTGTACATCTCTGATATTGTGTTGAATGAAATCAGTGGCTGCAGCCAGGAAAAGCTGGATATCCTCCTGGGCTATCTGAAGCAGGTCCAATACCAGCTGGTCCACACGGATGAAGATACGGTAGAGCTGGCTGAGAAATTCATTGATTTTGGGATCTTAAAGAAAAAGAGTTTTGATGACTGCCAGCATATTGCGGCAGCGATTCTGGCGGGATGCGATATCATTACATCCTGGAATTTTAAACATATCGTAAATGTAAAAACAGTGCGAGGGGTAAAGACGATCACAACTCTGGAGGGTTACAAGGATCTGCTGATCTACCCACCCTCCGTACTTCTGGAAGGAGATGATGAGGACGATGACGAAACCAACAGTGAGTAAGGATTTTAATCTGGAGGACATCCGGAAGATTCGGGAATATAATTCCCTGCGCCATGCCCAGATGACTCCCAGGGAGATCATCGAAGATACTCGAAAGGGAGCAGCGGTGGTGCTGGAGAGATTGCGGCAAAGTGAAAAAGTGAGTGTGTGATAGCGTTTTAAGAAGGGCGGTCAGAAATGGCTGCCTTTTTGCGTAAAAGAAAATGACTCTACAGAAAGTTTGTGATAGAATAGAATGCAGTGGAAGAACGGGTATGCTAATTAGGTTCTTGGAAATAGACTTCTGCTATTTTTAAAACGAGGAGAATATATCATGATGATATATAACATCTGAATTATGGTCTTTTAAAAGCCATCCACATACTATTTTAACATAAGCTCTTTCGTCGTTTTCCATTGCCTGGACCATATCATTCAGCCTCACATAATGCTTGCTATGTGCCCAGTAAGCCAATTTGCTAAAATGTCTATCGGATCTTTCGATATATGTAAATTCTTCTACTGCTTTCCAGGTAACTTCTTTCTGTAAGATCGCAGTGCATATCTCAGAGGGTGTCTTTCCGAGGATCGGGACTGCTTTGATAAAATCATTGTACTCACGTTTCCTACATCTCTTAAAATAGGATAGTTTTCCTTCACATATAAAAAGATTTATCGTTTCACCAGCTTTTACTATGCGTCTTCCTAACATCTGCTTAAATTCGCACTCATCAGATTCGTTTATAACGATATTCTTGACCCTACTGTCTGAAATTGTAATTCCATTGTCAAGTACAGATGTGCATATTAAGACAGATTCTTTGAAGGACCCCTTTTTGACGATTTCTTCGATGATCTTCTGCATTTCAGCGTCTTTTCTAAAATCTGACGACAAAAATGCCACCTTTCTTTTATCAGGTCCATTATTTTTAAATGCTTTTTCAATCTCTTTCTTTAGTTCTTTTCCCTCTTTTTTTAAAGCAACAAAAATCAGCCATTTCTGCCTTTGGGGTGAATTGATGATTTCATTTATAAGATCTTCTTGTGAGCTATAGCAATTCAAGGTCACGTAGCTATAGTCTTGAATCGGTTGCCCGATCACTTTATAATGGTATGGCTCTGGCGGTGGGTCAGGATCAAACCATCCATCTTCATATAGCTCTGATTCGTGATAAGATTCCAATGCCTCCACATCTCCAGACAACGATCCATCTGATAGATCAGCGATATGCTGTGCCTCCCTTTCTTTATACTCTGCACTTTTCTGGGAATATTCATCCTCTCGTTTCTGGTTCCACCAGTCCAGGTATTCATTAAGCAATAGTCTGAGATTTCCTGGTGTGGCCGTCATAAGGAGCAAACACGTCTTATCCATTAATCCCATGAGCTTTAAAAATGATTTTTGGGCAGCTGGATTAAAGCGGATATCACTGACCAGGTAATGTGCTTCATCTAATACAACAAATTCACAATTTTCTAAATAGTCTAATATCTTCTTATCCTGATCACTTTCGATCTGTTGATACGTCATGATTTTGACTGGCGATACGGTCAGATTGTTTTCAAGCATATATTCTTTATCGTATCGCTCCATCTGTTCTCTCAGTATCCTGCGGTTCACTATGATCGCCATTTGGCTATCATTTTGTCGGCACAGCTCGGGTAAAATCCTCTGTACAAAGTATGTTTTCCCTGAACCAGTGGGGGCCTCCAAAAGAATCATGTTCTTTCCTTCTCCCCACTCCTCTACTTTTTGACCACTTTCTCTGATGATCTCTGTCAGATACACTATTCCACCTTCTAATAGATAAATATAATATTATATATCATATTTTCATACATATTGATCAGTAGATCCGAGATAGTCCCAAACCACGATGAAATGGATATTATGTTGATATTTAGTTGTCAATGTGCATTGCGTATATCCCATATGTTTCCTTTTAGCCATGTCCAGTCGTCAGGCACATAGGTTGTTTACCGCTATCGTTCAAAATGGCCATCCAAACTAACGTTCTGTTATGCGGCAAACTGTCTTAACAGATCTTTACTGATCAGATGCGATGATGTGAACTGCCGGTAGAACGGATATGAAAATAAATACCTTACAATATCATGTTATAATTATGCTTTTTATAGCGATAATATATTTTTGATATGTAAAAGCATATTATAAATCAATTTTTGCTTATATATATCACCCCCACAATATGGTTTTGCACTTTAATATACTACAAGAATCATTTATTGGGTCTTACAGCTATTTTCTTGAAAATAGCCTCAGACTGTAGACAAAGAGAGGTGCCGGAGTCAGACTCCAACACCTCTCTTTTATCTTGAGGCATATCTTCTTAAAAGTATGTGGAGGATCCTGGAACGGCAGCCCT
>CAJTFD010000022.1:1333-42369 GCA_910575625.1 Clostridia bacterium | reverse complement strand
AATAAAATCTGTTCCTGATGGCAAGCCGGGTGAGCTGAAAGGTTCACGCCCGGTTTAGGGCGGGGGAAAATCCGGAGATAACATCAAAGGATTACCTATCGCTATTCCCGCAACTCCGGGAGATTATGAGCTATGACGAGATGGAGCTTGACAAGCTGGGGGACAGACGGACGGCGGCGTTCTTCATCATCAGCGATACCGACACCACCTACAACTTTATTGTAGCTCTGGCGTTTTCGCAGATGTTCAATCTCTTGTGCGAAAGGGCGGACAACGTACACGGGGGCCGCCTGCCCCATCATGTGCGGGTGCTGTGGGACGAGGCCGCCAACACCGGGCAAGTGCCCAACCTCGAAAAGCTGGTGGCGGTCATCCGCTCCCGGGAGGTGAGCCTGACGCTGTTCTACCAGCAGTTGGCCCAATGTAAGGCCATCTACGATAAAAACGCGGAAACCATTTTAGGCAACATGGACAGCGTGGTGTTCCTCGGGGGCCGGGAGGCCAGCACCATCAAGGAAATATCGGAGAACTGGCTGGGCAAGGCCACCATCTCCATGCAGACCGAGGGCCGCTCCCGTGGGCAGTCGGAAAGCTACAACCAGAACACGCAACGGCTGGGCCGGGAGCTTATGACCCCCGCCGAGCTTGCTACCATGCCCGGCGACAGGTGCATCCTGCAACTGCGGGGCCTGCCGCCGTTCTATTCCCGGAAATATGATTTGAAACAGCACCCCAACTACCGATACACGGCGGAGGCGGACAAGAAGAAAAACGCCTTTTCGCTGGAGCGGCTTATCTGCCGCCGCATGAAAACGCTCAATCCCAACGAGCAGTACACCGTGTACGAGGCGGACGTGCCGGACAAAACGCCCATAGACGAGGACGAGGACATCCTCAACTATGACGATTTGGACGACCCGGACGCTTTTGTATAGCTTTGGGACATTTTGTCCCGAAGTGTCACCTGCCGCCTACACCGGGCGGCTTTTCCTGTGCCCGGGAAAATCCCGGAGAAATGGAGGACTATATGGCATTTTTCGCATCCGCTATCACCACTTTGCAGACCCTTGTTATCGCGCTGGGCGCGGGCCTCGGCGTTTGGGGCGTTGTCAATCTGCTGGAGGGCTACGGCTCGGACAACCCCGGCTCCAATGCTCATGTACGGTAAAGAAGCAAGTAACCGAAAACAAGAGATAGACCGCCAGCACCACACTATTCCGAACCAAAGACCAAAAGACAAACATTATGGAAATGTGCATAACAGGCTATGGAATCATGGGTAATTCTGTTCACAGCACATGGAAAAGCTAAAGAGCAGCTTTCCCACGTCCTGCAAACAGAGTTACCCACAATTCCATAAGATAGCCAGTTATACACATTCCCACAATGCCGACTACTACGGAATCCCTCTTGTTCCTGTTAAATAAAAGGCAAGAAATATTATATGCCTATTTGTTGATAAAGTATAAAATATGCAGAACAATATTGCTATAATTTATACTGCCATATATAATCTCTAATGGCATTCAAAAAATAAAGAAATTGATTAGAAATAGATTTTTATTTGATAATCTTAAGAAAGACATTGAATAGGAGGACATATTTATGGCACAAAGCATACTGATTGTAGATGACGAAAATGAAATTGTATCAATGCTGTATCGTTATTTCAGCAAACTTGGATATACAGTATATACTGCAACAGCGGGAAAAACTGCATTAAAAGAAGTAGAAAAGAATCCTAACATTATTTTGTTAGATGTTAATATGCCGGATATAGACGGATTTACTATTTGTGAAAGAATACGGAATTATGTTTCATGCCCTATTATTTTTTTAACAGCACGTATTGAAGATAGTGATAAAATAAAAGGTTTTTCTATTGGAGCAGATGACTATGTAATAAAACCATTTTCTATTGATGAATTAGAAGCTCGTATTGCAGCACATCTTCGTAGAGAAAAAAGGCACAATATAGCTTTAAAAGTGCAATTTGACGATGATATGGTTATAGATTATTCCTCGCGTATTGTGTTTTATCATAATACGGATATATCTTTTACCAAAAAGGAATTTGATATAATATCTTTCCTTTCACAAAACAAAGGGATTGTTTTCAATCGGGAAACTATTTATGAAGAAGTTTGGGGATTAGACGGGATTGGCGATAATACAGTTGTCACAGAGCATATCAGACGTATTAGGGCAAAATTTTTATCTTTAGGCGATAGACCTTACATTGAAACAGTTTGGGGGTGCGGATATAAATGGGAAAATTAAAGCAAAGCAAATTGTTCAATCAGTTAAATAACATGAGTATCAGAATGTCCTTTGTTCTTTATGCTTTGTTTTCGTTGTTGATTGGAATAATTATTTGTATCTTTTTAATTTCAATAATAGACAACTATAGAATAAATCTAAATTATAAGTATGAAAATATGACAGCAAGGTATGATATACCGGAAAATGGTTCGTTTACTGCCGCCTATAGCAACGACCAAACAAAATACACAATATTCGACACTAAAGGTAATGAGATATGTAAATTCAATGTTGATTATCAAAAAGAACGTCCAGTACACGAATATGTCTATCCGAACCATGTTTCATATATTGAAGTTACACCTAATTTTACGAAACGGGACAGACTGATTGACAGTGTTTTAGGCTCACTAAATATTGTAATAATTCCTACCATACTATCTATTAGTATGATATGTTGCGTGACATTTTTTTATAAAAAGAAATTATCAAAACCTATTAAGCTATTGACTAATGCATATCGTAAAATTGAAGCAAACGATTTAGATTTTGAATTATCATATCCATTAAATGATGAAATGGGGAAACTCTGCCATGCTTTTGAAAAAATGAAAGAATGTTTGGCAAAAAATAATGAAACTATGTTTCGGCAATTTGCTGAACAGCGCCGCCTAAATGCAGCTTTCTCACATGATTTACGAACTCCCTTGACCTTATTAAAAGGTCATGCTACTATGTTGCTTTCTTTTATTCCAAAAGGCTTGGTATCACAGGAAGAAATATTAGAAGAAATATCAATAATGTCAAAAAATGTTTCGCGGCTTGAAAAATATGTAAATGCTATGACAAACTTATACAGATTAGAAGATATTGAAATTTCACGACAGCGTATTACTGTTTATTCACTTATCGACAGTTTGAATGATACAGCAGAATTACTTTGTTGTGACAAACATTTTTCGATTACAACAAATGGAGAAAATGTAGCCATATTTATCAATTTAGATGCAGTTATGCAAATTTATGAAAATTTACTCTCTAACAGTATTAGATATGCAAAAAATGATATTGCTATTAGCGTAGTAATAAAGAATAATGATTTAGTTATATCAGTTTCAGACGATGGTTGTGGTTTTAAAAATAGTGATATTGAAAAAGCAACATTACCATTTTATAAATTATCAAAAGATATATCTACTGAACATTTGGGGTTAGGACTGAATATCTGTAAAATTCTATGTGAAAGACATGGTGGAAAAATTCAAATTGCTAATAATAAAGCAGGGGGAGCGTGTGTTACGGTAAAAATAAATTGTAGTGAAAGTTGATTGAAAATAGACATTTTATTGCTACGATATATCCAAAAGAAAGGAGATAAGGACAAATGAAAAAAATAATGAGTATGTTTATAACCTTATCGTTACTGGTGTGTACTGTCGGGTGTAGTCAAACAGAGGACAGTGATAATCATGTAGTACAAGACTATTTCGAAGAATATGAGTTTTCTCCTTATGGAAATGAAGAAGAACTTGACACTTTGGAGGATTTAAAGATTTCAATGAATACAGAAAAGGATTTAGACCTAAAGCACCTTTCGTTTTTAATAGAAAATAATTCTGATAAAGAATACCGATATTCACCAAATTATTTTGAAATAGAAGCTGAACAATCCGGTACTTGGTATCAGCTTAAGCAACTTGATGACCCCTCAAAGAGCAATGAAAAGGATTGTATTATTAAGCCTGATGAACGACTAACATTAGAAATTGATGTTAAAAGTTTTTATGGGGAATTGCCTGCTGGACACTATCGCTTGATTAAACAATTTACTTTCTTTGAAAATGAGAGAGATTGGGATTACGATGCTTATAATTTATCTTGTGAATTTACGACTAGGTAAAAAAATTCTTCACTCTGTTTCGCAAATAGGTAATTAAGGCATAGCAACCCAAATTACTGCTATTCCTTTGAATTATAAATGCAACCGTAAACCATGCACCGGCACATGTGGGAGAGAGGGGGAATTATTTATGGCTTGCACAGAAGCATACAAGGAGCATATCGAATACACATTTAATGCCTTTTGCAGAGTAGTTATACGCTATGCCGCTATCAACGCATGGCGTGACAGGGATAGGAGGCGGCAAAGAGAAATATCTTTTGAATACCTCACCGAAGAAAAGTTTTACCCATTCAGTACAACAGATAAATATTTTATAGACCCCTGTAAGCGATACCCGGTTACGATATGCGGTCAGAAAGTTATCCTTACGAACGGGGAACTTGCCGAAGCCCTGTCCTCTCTGCCAGAGAAAAAGAGAGAAATCATCTATTTTTACTTTTTCGGGCGTTACACACAGCAGGAAATCGGGGAACTATACGGACGCTGTCGGAGTACGGCATGGCATCACATACACAGTGCTTTACAAATGTTGCATGAAGAAATGGAGGTGCTTTTCAATGAGGAATCCTAAACTTGTGCCGTATGAAACCATTATCAGAGCGACCAGCGGAGAGCCGGAAGCGGTGGACGAGGTTTTACGGCATTACGGCAAGCGAATCCGGCTTGCTTCCCTTGAAAACGGACAGGTCAACAAGGACACCGAGGACAACATCAAACGGCGGCTTATCGCTGCCCTGTTACAGTTCCGCTTTGATGAACAGCCATACCCCAAAACTGAATAACCGCCGCATAGAACGGCACACCAAGACAGGAAATCAAGAAAAGATTTCCTGTTTTTTTGCGTTTATGTTCGGCGTTTTGAAAAAGCGCCGTATTGCCCCACGAAAGGAGAAACAGAACACGCCCATTTTTGGCAGTTTTCGGTTTTCTGGTGGTGTAGGGAATGAAAGGAAAATGGAGAAATTTTCGGAAATCTCCGTCATTTTTGCTTTGTGTGGTGTTGTAGGTAGTAAGGGGAGAAATACGCCGCATAGCTGGCAGAATCCACGCCGGACAAGCCTGGGGTATCAGCAAAAGCTCACACAGAGGAAGCCGCCACTTTCTTAGAGCAAGATTCTACCACAGTACCAAATTTCGCTAATCGCTCATTTTGTCCTATGGGAATCTTGTTGGGGTTGCCACCCCAAGCCCGCCTTTTGCGGCTTGCGCCGCTTGAAAAAATCCACCCACGAAAGGAGGTTCACAGCCATGAAAAGATACAACACGCCCCACCGCCACCGGGTAATCAAGACACGCTTGACCGAGGAAGAATACGCCGAGTTTTCCGAGCGTGTCACCCTCTGCAAAATGAGCCAAGCCGAGTTTATCCGGCAAGCCCTTGTCAAATCAAGCATACGCCCGGTCATTACCGTTTCCCCGGTCAATGATGAATTACTCTCTGCCGTTGGAAAACTCACAGCCGAATACGGGAAAATCGGCGGCAACTTGAACCAGATTGCCCGCTGTCTGAACGAGTACGGCGCACCCTATAACGCCCTCTCCCAAGAGGTACGAGCCGCCACAGCGGAGCTTGCCGCCTTGAAGTTTGAAGTCTTGCAGAAAGTAGGTGAAGCCGTTGGCAACATTCAAACATATCAGCTCTAAAAATGCCGACTATGGAGCTGCCGAGCAATACCTAACCTTTGAGCATGACGAGTTTACCATGAAGCCCACACTGGACGGAAACGGGCGGCTTGTTCTCCGTGATGATTACCGCATTTCCTCTCTGAATTGCGGTGAGGAAGATTTTGCAATCGCCTGTATGCGTTCCAATCTCCGATACGGCAAGAACCAAAAACGGGAGGACGTAAAGAGCCACCATTACATTATCAGTTTTGACCCCCGTGACGCACCAGACAACGGCTTGACTGTAGACCGGGCGCAAGCGTTGGGCGAGCAGTTCTGTAAAGAGCATTTCCCCGGACATCAAGCGTTGGTATGCACCCACCCGGACGGGCATAACCACAGCGGCAACATTCATGTGCATATCGTAATCAATTCCCTACGGATTGCGGAAGTACCACTATTGCCGTACATGGAAAGACCAGCCGACACAAGAGAGGGCTGCAAGCACCGCTGTACGGACGCAGCTATGGAATACTTCAAAGCGGAAGTCATGGAGATGTGCCACCGGGAAAACCTCTATCAGATTGACTTGCTGAACGGGAGCAAGAACCGCATTACCGAGCGTGAGTATTGGGCGAAACGGAAAGGACAAGCCGCACTGGATAAGGAGAACGCTTCCCAAGCCGCCACGGGAGAGCCGCCCAAACAGACCAAGTTTGAAACCGACAAGGAGAAACTACGGCGCACAATCCGAGCCGCCCTGTCCTCTGCCGTTTCCTTTGAGGATTTTTCCGGGAAACTGCTACAACAGGGCGTGACCGTCAAGGAGAGCCGGGGGAGATTATCGTATCTCACGCCGGACAGGACGAAGCCCATCACCGCCCGGAGATTAGGTGATGATTTTGACCGTGCCGCCGTACTGGAAACACTCACCCAAAACGCACAGAACGCCGCCAGAGCCGCCGAAAAGCCCCTACCCAGACAGGAATACCCCCGGAGCATAAAAGACCATTTACAGCGCAACAAAGCCGCCATAAACGCCCCGAAACAGGACAGCGTACAGCGCATGGTAGACATAGCCGCCAAGAAAGCCGAGGGCAAGGGGAAAGGCTATGAGAAATGGGCGACCTTGCACAATCTGAAGCAAATGGCGGCTACCGTGAGCGTTTACGAGGAATCCGGCTTTTCTTCCCCGGAAGAACTGGAAGCCGCCCTTGCCGCCGCCAGTGCCGGGCTGCATGAAGTGACCGGGAAACTGAAAGCCGTGGAAAGCACCTTGCGGGAGAAAAAGGACTTGCAGAAGCAGCTATTAGCGTACATCAAGACCAAGCCAGCCCGTGACGGGTTGCGGGCGCAGAAAACAGAGAAAGCCCGCAAGAGCTACCGGGAGCAGCACGAAAGCGAGTTTATCATTTCCGAATCTGCCGCCCGGTATTTCAAGGCACAGGGAATCCAAAAGCTGCCAGCTTCCAAGACCTTACAAGCGGAGATTGAGCAGCTTACCAAAGCGAAAAACGCCCTTTACAACGAGTACCGGGAGAAGAAAGAGAACGTCCGGGAATTGCAGACCGTGAAAAGCAATCTTGACAAAATCTTGCGCCGTGAGCCGGAACGGGGAAAGGGGCGGGAAAATGAACGGTAAACGCCCCTACATGGACTACCCACAGTACAGAGCCGCCCGCCGCCTTGTGCATGAGTGCTGCAACTACGATAACGGCAACTGTATCTTGCTGGATAACGGCGAGCCTTGCGTATGCGTCCAGAGTATCAGCTATTCCCTTTTATGCCGCTGGTTCATTGCCGCCGTGCTGCCATTGGACGGGAAACTGGAAGCCGCCCTACTCCACCGGGCAGACAGGAAACGCTGTACCGAGTGCGGCGGGTATTTTCTCCCCAAATCAAACCGGGGGAAATACTGCCCAGATTGCGCCGGACGCATGAAAAGAATCAAAGCCGCACAGCGCAAGCAGAAACAGAGGGATAAATGTCACGCTTTAGGATATTCCAAACCCCCGTAAATCAAGGCTTTTTTGACCGCCCTCAAAGGGTAGGCGATAGTTATATCCTTTACCCCCGAAAACGGCGTTCTAAAGCGTAACAGAAGCCCAAAACAGACCAAAGGAGGAACGAATGGCAGACAACCGCAAATATTACTACCTAAAGCTGAAAGAGAGCTATTTTGACGAGGACGCTATCGTGCTGCTGGAAAGTATGCAGGACGGTATGCTCTACTCAAACATTCTCTTGAAGATGTACCTAAAATCGCTGAAAAACGGGGGAAAGCTCCAGCTTGCCGAGAATATCCCCTACACCGCACAGATGATAGCCACCATCACCCGCCAGCAAGTCGGCACAGTGGAGAGGGCTTTGCAGATTTTTATGAAACTGGGGCTTGTAGAACCCTTGCAGAACGGGGCTTTGTACATGAGCAACATAGAACTCTTAATCGGTCAGTCCTCTACCGAGGGGGAGAGGAAACGCCGTGCAAGGCTGGCTTTACAGGAACAGAAAGCCTTGCCGGAAGCCGTGGCGGACAAACGTCCACCAGACGGGGCGGACATTTGTCCACCAGAGATAGAGATAGAGAAAGAGATAGATATAGAGTTAGAGATAAAGAGAGAGGGAGAGCTAAAGAAAGGACAGACAGCCCCCGCCCCTTTTGGCAGATACAAAAACGTATTCTTGTCAGAAAAAGAGCTTGCGGAGCTGCAAGAGGAGCTTCCCGGCAAATGGGAGTATTACATTGACCGTCTATCCAGCTATATCGCTTCCAGCGGGAAGAACTACAAGAACCATGCCGCCACTATCCGGCGTTGGGCGGCTGATGACAAGGCAAAGGGGAAGCCGAAAAAAGGAATCCCCGATTATTCCTACAAAGAGGGCGAGAGCCTTTGACCGCATAGACACAACGCCCCGTAAACAGGGCGTAAAAGACCATGAACAAGGAGGACGATTTTATGTGTGATTATGATAACGCCATTTTCCGGCTTGCCACAGAAGCAGAGCCACAGCCGGAGGACTACACGGGCGAGGACGGGCTTTTGTACTGCGGGAGCTGCCGCCAGCCCAAAGAAGCCTACTTCACCGAGGGGAAAAACCTTTTCGGACGTGACCGCCACCCGAAAGAATGTGACTGCCAGCGCAAACGCCGGGAAACGCTGGAAGCCAGACACCGGGAATACAAGCACCGGGAGGAAGTGGAACGGCTGAAACGAAAGGGATTTACAGACCCGGCTATGCGGGAATGGACGTTTGAAAACGACAACGGGAAATGCCCCCAAATGCACAAAGCCTATTCCTATGTGGAGCAATGGGAACGGGTAAGCACCGGGAACTATGGATTGATTTTGTGGGGGAATGTCGGCACAGGCAAAAGCTATTTTGCCGGGTGTGTTGCCAATGCCCTTATGGAGAAAGAGGTTTCCGTGTGCATGACAAACTTTGCCTTGATACTCAACGACCTTGCCGCCAGCTATAAGGACAGGAACGAGTACATAGCCCGCCTTTGCAGCTTCCCTCTGCTTATCCTTGACGATTTCGGCATGGAGCGTGGCACGGAATACGGGCTTGAACAGGTTTACAACGTGGTTGACAGCCGATACCGCAGCAGAAAGCCGCTGATTGTCACAACAAATTTGACGCTGGAGGAATTGCAGAACCCGGAGGACACCGCCCATGCCCGGATATATGACCGCCTTACGGAAATGTGTACCCCCGTCCGCATTACCGGGGAGAATTTCAGAAAAGCCAGAGCAAGGGAGAAAATGGAACAGCTTAAAAAGCTGCTGAACGGAAAGGAGATTTGCCTATGACCGACACGCCCAAGAAAAGCACCGCCACTACCGCCCGCCGCCCGGATTGCGTGACAGAAGTACGCCGGGGGAACACCGTCCTTGTGGTTTCCGGCTATTTCAAACAAGGCACTACCGCCACCGCCGCCGACAAGATGATGAAAGTGCTGGAAGCGGAAAGCGCAGCCGGGGGAACAGCCGCACACGCTATGTAATGCGATAAGCCTTAATAAAATAATGTGATATTTTTCGACATAAAGTAGCAAAAAGGACTGTACAGCCAGCCCCGCCCTATGGTATAATAGACCTACGGAATAGTGGGGCTGGCTGTCGGAAACGGAGGACATTATGCCAAGACAGACCACCCAAAAACTGATTACCGCCCTATATCCGAGATTGTCGCACGAGGACACGCTCCAAGGCGAATCCAACTCCATAAGCAACCAGAAGCGAATCCTTGAAGCCTACGCAAAACAGAACGGCTTTTCCAACCTCAAATGGTACACGGACGACGGATTCTCCGGGGCAAATTTTCAAAGACCCGGCTTCCAGTCCATGCTTGCCGACATTGAAGCGGGGCTTGTGGGAACGGTTATCGTAAAGGATATGTCAAGGTTAGGGCGAAACTATCTTCAAGTGGGAATGTACACCGAAATGATTTTCCCACAGAACGGCGTCCGTTTCATTGCCATCAATGACGGCGTTGACAGCGCACAGGGCGACAACGATTTTGCGCCCTTGCGTAATATTTTTAACGAATGGCTGGTGAGAGATACGAGCAAGAAAATCCGGGCGGTAAAACGCTCAAAAGGCATGAGTGGGAAGCCCGTCACAAGCAAGCCCGTGTACGGCTACCTCATGGACGAGGACGAAAATTTCATCATTGACGAAGAAGCCGCCCCCGTGGTAAAGCAGATTTACAGCCTATGCCTTGCCGGGAACGGTCCGACCAAGATAGCCCGTATGCTTACGGAGCAGGAAATCCCCACGCCGGGAACGCTGGAATACCGCCGGACAGGGAGAACCCGCCGCTACCACCCCGGCTACGAGTGCAAGTGGGCGGCGAACACCGTGGTACATATCCTTGAAAACCGGGAATACACGGGCTGCCTTGTGAACTTCAAGACCACCACACAATCCTACAAGTGCAGCAAGATTATCTACAACAGCGAGGACAAACAGGCAATCTTTGAGAACCACCACGAGCAGATAATCGACAAGGACACATGGGAGCGTGTGCAGGAGCTACGCAAGCAGCGCAAACGCCCTAACCGCTATGATGAAGTGGGTTTGTTCTCCGGCTTGCTCTTTTGTGCCGACTGCGGCAGCGTCATGTACCAGCAACGCTATCAGACGGACAAGCGGCGGCAGGACTGCTATATCTGCGGCAGCTACAAGAAGCGCACGGCAGACTGTACGGCGCACTTTATCCGCACCGACCTTTTAACCGCCGGAGTGACCGAGAACCTACGGAAAGTCACCAGCTACGCCGCCAAGCACGAAGCCCGGTTCATGAAGCTGTTGACCGAGCAGACCGAGGACGGGAGCAAACGCCGGAACGCCGCCAAGAAGAAAGAACTGGAAGCGGCAGAAAAGCGGATTGCGGAACTCTCCGCTATCTTCAAGCGGCTGTATGAGGACAGCGTGGCGGGGCGCATATCGGACGAGCGTTTCACGGAACTTTCGGCAGACTACGAAGCCGAGCAAAAGGAACTGAAAGAGAAAGCCGCCGTTCTGCAGGGCGAGCTTTCAAGGACACTGGAAGCCACGGCAAACGCTGAAAAGTTTATGAAAGTAGTCCGCAAGTACACCAGCTTTGAGGAACTCACCCCTACCCTGTTACGGGAGTTTGTGGAGAAAATCGTTATCCACGAACCGGAAGCCCTTGACGGGAAACGCCGGGGGAAGCTCCGCAGACAGGAAATCGAAATCTATTACTCTTTTGTCGGCAAGGTAGAGTTGCCCGACTAAAGCCCGACCCGTCCGGCAGTCAGCCGGACAGGGAACGGCAAAATTTTTTACACTTCTTTTACTTCTTTATCTCACATGAGAAAAAAGCCAGGGCATGAAACAGGTCACGGCGAATTAGAGGTAATCAAAAGAGGAAAGGAAAAGCACAATCCAGACGGAACCGGCGGTATAGTCAAGAAATATTTGTGAGTTAGCAAGAATCCTGATATAATGGGTATAAACGCCCATCCGGGGCAGAAAGGCAGGGAGAAAAATGCACATCAGCTACAAACCGCTCTGGCACACACTGATAGAGCGCAACATGAGGAAAGAGGATTTAAGGCTTGCCGCTGGCCTGACCACAAATATGATTGCCAACATGGGCAAAGAAGGGAAACATATCAGCATGGACACACTTGCCCGTATTTGTGAAACACTGGATTGTGGCATTATGGACGTGATTGAGCTGGCCAGTGACGAGCCTTCCACCACAGGAGGGAACGACAATGGAAAAACTGAAAGAAAGAATCACAGAGAACGGCATTGATTATATTCTGGTAGGCGATTACTATATCCCGGACTTGAAGCTGCCGGAGGAGAACCGCCCCATCGGACGCTATGGGCGGCTGCACCAGAAATATCTCAAAGAGGAACATCCGGCACGGTACAGCTCCCTTATCCTGACCGGGAAATTGTGGACGTACCTTGCCGACTTAAATGAGCAGGCGGAGGAACGGCTTGACTTAATCATAGAGCAGATGAAAGCAGCCGAGGGAGTGACGGAGGAACTGAAAGCCCGAAACCAGCTTGAATGGGTGGGGCGGATAAACAATATCCGCAGCCGGGCAGAGGAAATCATAAAAAGTGAGATGATTTATTTATAGAAATGTGGTAGAATCATTTTGGGCAATAAAATCGGGATTTAAGGATGAGAGATAAAATGATAGAATCGGAATTTAAAACAAAAGCACAGGAATTGATTAAGTTAATGGTAGATACGATTGCAGACAAAGAATATACAAAACTTGTATCCAGTATTCCACCGAAATCTTCATGGGCCTCTTTTATTGACACAGAACAGACATCAGAAAATGCCTGCTTGGGATTTGGAAAATGGTTAATTGAGCAATTGGCTATGTGGGAAGAATATGAAGATAAAAAGTTTGCGGTAGACCATTTTCAAAAATCCTGTATGGAGGATATAGATGCTATGGATGAAGCAAGGCTTGAAATTGATAATAGGGATATAGTGTGTTACAGGCCAACGAGTTTTGGAGAAGAATTGGATTTTTGGTTTGAAATAGAGTTTTTCATAGAGAATGGACAAATAAAGGCGGTATTTGATGTAAATATATAAAAGTTCAAGTTCCACTTTATTGAGCAGATAAAGAAAGCGAAAAATCGGGATTTGTAGGGGTGGTAAAATTTATGAATCAAAAAGTAAAAAAAATTATATTTTTATTTATAAGCCTTATATTCAGCGTTCCTGCATATATCATCTTGCACGAGGCGGGACATTCTCTGGTGGCTATACTTTGTGGTGCAAAAATAACGAAATTCAGCATTTTTGAAGCGTATATGAATTATGATGGTGGCGTATTTACAGAAACGTCATTATCGCTTTTTAATATTGCTGGTATGCTATTGCCAGTTCTATTATCTATAGCGTATATGATGTTTTATAGAAGTACAAGTGTTAATCAATTTTATAGAATTTTCTCTTTTATCGCTTTGGTTATGCCAATAGGAGCTATCGGTTCATGGATTTTTGTTCCTATATTATATTTGTTTGACATGGCACCCGCAGAAGATGATGTGTCAAAGTTTATAGTATCTTCTGGTATAGCCCCTTGGATAGTGGTGTTGGGTGCTATTACGCTTTTGGTTAGTTGTGTTTTTTTTGCTTGGAAGAAAAAGATTGTGCAAAACTATTGGAGCGCAGTTACATTTGAGGTATAAAATAGATAACCAATAGAACGTTAATCTATAAATTCCAGTTTATTGAGCAGATAAACAGAGCGAAAAATCGGGATTGATGGAGGGCAACTATGGAATATAAGGACTATATTAAGCAAGGCTTGAATGGGAACGCCCCATTAAAATTAATATTATGCGGAAATATACAGGGGACGGAAAATGATAAAGTAGGTGTTGTATCAGTTGTGTATGCTACAAATGATAAAGACTTAGCAGAACAGAAAATGAATGAATTGATTGCCGTCAATCCTAATAATTATTACATGGTTTATAGTGTGCCACTAAATGTTGATTTGACGGAACTTTCTCATTATCCTTCAATAGCAATTTCTAAAGATGATTTACAATAAAGGCAATTCCAATTTGTCGGGAAGTTGGAAATCCTACTACTAAAGAAAGGACGTATTTCTGCAAACGGTGTCCTGTTTACTTGAGAGAGGAAAAATTTATGGAACTAAAATTTGAATGGGACGAGGAAAAAGACCGTATTAACCGCCAAAAACACGGCATATCTTTTGAAACGGCTTCATACGTTTTTCGTGATGAATATTACATAGAGATGTATGATTTCGAGCATAGTATGGAAGAAGACCGTTATATTGCAATCGGTATGGTTGGCGATTTATTGTTTGTTGTATTTACCGAGCGAGGGGAAAATATCCGGTTAATCTCTGCAAGATTGGCAACAGAAAGTGAAAGGAGGCTTTACTATGACCAAAACTTTTACAATTAAGGATGGCCAGGCTCCTACGCAGGAGCAGTTGGAGGAAGTCAGGGCAGCGGCAAAGCGGGAAATTCAATTTGATGAAGATTCTCCTGAATTGTCCCCGGCAATGTTTAAGGCGTTCAGGTGTTCCGTGGCACAGCGCAACAGAAAAAAGAAGAACGCATAGAAATTCTGTTACGAATCAAGGGCGCACCACCACGGACTTTCCGGCTTATGTATTGAAAATTGAATCAGAACCACCCAAAATGCCGTTGCATGGAAAAATCCCAAGCAACGGCATTTCCTTATCTCCGCTTCATCCTGCTCAACGGGGAATCCTTATATGCCGGAGTTTTCTTCATAACATTCTTCAAAACCGTGCGTTCCTGCTCCGACAGCTTCTCATACCGGATTTGTAGCTGCGTACACATCAGGGCGGTGAACACATCCAAATAGGAACCCGGCACGGCCAGCGCCTTCTTTGCGTCCTTGATTAGCTTCATGCCATTAGAGCCGTCCGGCGCACTGTCCGTATCGTCCTTGTGCGCTTCCCTTATGGCATGGAGGATAGTGTCCCAAGTCCGGTGCGTGACCTGACAGAAATAATCTTCTTCCTGTACCTGCATGGTTTCCAACGCCTTTAACGCAACATCTTCCTCCACCGGCTGATATTGGGAAAGGACTTGCCCCCGCAGGACTTCCAGAAGGCTGTTGAAGTTTTGGAAGTGGGCGGTTGCCACACCATCTACATAAATCTCCGTGTCCGTCATCAGGGTAACAAAGTCCTCATGTGTGGCAATCTCACACAGCAGCCGGTTGTTGATACGCCCGCTTTTCAACAGCTCCACCATGCTGTCACTCAAATGCAGCTCCGTAAGTTCCATGCCCGGATGGTTCCGGTTCTCTGTCAGGCAGAGCAGGTAATCCGTTGACACACCGTAAAATTTTGCCAGCTCCACAAGGTTTTTGTGGCTGATTTCCTTGAGTTCGTCATTCTCATAGCTTCCCAAGGCTGATTTGGAAATCCCTGTAACCGCCGCCAGTTCTTCTAATTTTAAATGCCGCTCCGTCCTTAAATCCTTTAACCGCTCCTGAACCGTTATCCCCTGTTTCATAGCTTCCTGCTCCTTCCCTGCGGCCAGCTTTTGCCGCCATCCCCATTGTACCACATATCCATGCCGGGCGCATTTCCCTTTGCTATTTTTTCAAAGGCGCAAAATGCGCTTTTGATTTGCCCGGATTTTCAGAAGTGCAAAATGCACATCTGATTTTTGCACCCGTCCAGCAGAAAGCCTTTTCCGCAATCGTGGAATTTTTCAGATTTTGGGCTTTATTCCTGATTCGTGGACATACGGCGCATGGTACAAAAATGTCATATGATATAGGCAGTTCATCGATGGATTATTCCAATCGAATGACCGGCCTGTATGGGATATGCTCCCCGGCGATGTAACGCAACGACTTCCGGCAGGGAAACGGAGGAACCCTGACCGCAACGAGCGTACCAAGGAGAGCGAAACGCCGCCAAAGACGGGGGGCAGGAACGACAGCAGAAAGAACCGGCAAAAATGAACACCGAAACGATACCGAAACACAACAATCTCACAGGGCATAGTCTGCCCTGCCCGTAATACCAAGGGGGATTTTGGGGCGGCTCTACGGCTGTATTTCCCCTGAAAATCGCCCCGAAACGATACACAAAAAACCACTGCCCGCCCATTCCGGCTGTACCTGCTGAATCGGGCGGTTTTTCTATGAAGGAGGCACTATGCCGAGAATGTCAAAGAAGTTGAAGAAAGAGCTTGCTTTCTTCCTGAACGACCGGGGGCGCAGAAGCTACAACGGACTTTGCCGGAAATGCCAGCATGGGTGCAAGCAGAGTTTCCGGGCTGTCATTATCGACTGCCCCCGCTACCTATCCAAACGAGCCAAAAGGAGGACACAAATCAATGAATTGTGAATTTATGATAGCCAGTACGCCCCTGCCGCCCTGTATGCCGCTCCCAAAGGCAATGCTCCGGCTACAGGTCAGCAACACAGCAAAGGTCATGTATGCCCGTCTGCTGGATGAAATCCTGACGAAAGGAACCGAGGACAGCAACGGGATTCTGTTCATCCGCTTCCCCGTCATGGAGATAGCGGCGGCACTCTCCCGAAGCCCCCAGACCTGCAAGCGTTCCCTGAACGAGCTGGAACAGGCAGGGATGATTATGCGTGTCCGTCAGGGAATCGGGGAGGTCAGCCACATCTATATCCTGCTCCCCAAGGAGGACACCGCCCATGAATGAGAAGCTGGAAAAACTGAATCAGGAGATTGAAAAGACCGAAGCAAGGCTGCGGCGGGCGCAGCATAAGGAGAAAATGCTGGAACACCAGATAAAGACACTGAACCGGAAGGAACGGACGCACCGGCTCTGCACCAGAGGGGCAATGCTGGAAAGCCATCTCCCCCACCCGGAATCCGTGACAGACGAGCAGGTCAGCACCATCTTAAAAGTACTGTTCCACCGGGGCGACACCAAATGTCTTTTGGAACAGGTTCTTGCAGAAAACCAGAAGGAGGATATGAAATGAAATTTTCAAAAAATGAGCTGAATGTTATTTGCCAAAATGCCGCACCGACCAAGGCGGAAACTCTTGCAGGCATAAAAGAAATCGTATCGGTAACAGCGGATTTAATGACAAAGTTAATCATGGAGAACGCCATCCGAAGACTGGAACGAATACCAGAACCAGAGTGCAGCCAGTTTATTGCCAGTGTAAAAGCACAGTTCCCGACAGAACAAAACAACAATTCTATCCGTCAGCGGCTTGCGGCGGCAAAAGCACAGGAACAGATTTTACAGGGGCATGACCTGTCAGGAAAAGAACGGTTCCGCCCGGAAACCCGCCACATGATTATGGTGGAAGTACAGAAACAATGCTTTGTTGGCTTTAAAGGGGAGCGGTTCCGCTTTTATCTCTCCGATGAAGGCTACAGGAACGCAAAGCGCAGCGAGCAGGAGGGAGAAATCAAAATAAAAAGCCATGCCGCCGTTGTTGACGGAAAGCTCTATCCAGATAAGAAACCGAAACAGCAGGAACGGTAAAAATGCGTGTTCACAAATCAAAGTGCGCCGGGCGCGTTCACGTTGACGGCTTCCAAAATGACAAGCTGGAAAATCCCCCTCTGAAAGAGGGCGCAATTATACACCACTTCGGGAAGTGGTGCATTGCGCCCTGCCGGGAGCGTCCTGCGGACAGCAGATGATTTCCGTAGATTTTCAATCTGCTCCAATCATCACAGGGGAAGCTGCCCTTCCCCTGCGCTGGCTATGCCAGCTACCCCTTTGTGGACTTGTCGCCCGAAAATCTTTCAGAAAACGTATTCCATTTATCGAGTTAAAGTTGTATAATAGTGCCAGCGATAAATCGTGGTTATACGAGGGAGGATAAAAAATGCGTCGTTCGGATAGAGAAGTAAAAGAATTTAAAGATATTGTAGCTATCATGGAAAAATGTGATGTGT
Organism: Clostridia bacterium; assembly: GCA_910575625.1. Taxonomy (GTDB): domain Bacteria; phylum Bacillota; class Clostridia; order Lachnospirales; family Lachnospiraceae; genus MGBC164599. The sequence continues at coordinate 24,667 of CAJTFD010000022.1, read as the reverse complement.
GCCGGATTGCTTTAAACAATAATGGCTACCCGTATATATTACCACTCAATTTTGGAATGGATATAAAAGAAGATAAAATAGAATTGTATTTTCATGGGGCTATGGAGGGTACTAAGTATGAATTAATCAAAAAAGATAATCGAGCCAGCTTTGAAATGGATTGTGAGCATAAATTAGTAACAGAAATGGAACGTGGGAGTTGTACAATGGAATATGAAAGCGTTATTGGACAAGGATACATAGAAATGCTTTCCGATGACGAAAAATACAATGCTTTATATATTTTGATGAGGCATTATCATCAAGAGGATTTTCCATTTAACAAGTTAGTAATGCCGCATACAAAAGTTTTTAAGCTAGTAGTAAAAAACGTAACTGGTAAAGTAAGAATGAAGAAAAATGATAAGAAATAAAATTCCAGTTTGACGAACTGACAGCCTATCAAAAAACTAAATACCTGCCGCCCATCGGCGGCACACCCAAGCAGGAAATCTGAAAAGGTATCCTGCTATTTTTTTGCCTGGAATCCGGGAGAAAGGAGGGCGCACACTTGCCATGCCCGCACTGTAAAATCACCATCATTAAGCGGAGCAACAATGAATCCGCTGTTTCCGCCGCTGCCTACCAGAGCGGCGAGAAGCTGTTCTCTGAATATGACCAAGAGAAGAAATACTATCCCTATAAAACCGAAGTCACCCACAAAGAAATCATGCTCCCGCCCCATGCGCCGCCGGAGTTTGCAGACCGCAATATCTTGTGGAACTCCGCCGAAGCGCAGGAAAAACAATGGAACTCCCAGCTTGCCCGGAGGTTCGTGCTTGCCATCCCAAGGGAAATCCCATCGGAACAGCACGCCGACCTTATCCGTGACTACTGCCGGGAGTTTTTTGTTTCCAAAGGCATGATAGCCGACTTTGCCATCCATGACAAAGGGGACGGGAACCCCCACGCCCATATCCTGCTCACCATGCGGGCGATGGACGAAAAAGGGAAATGGCTCCCCAAGAGCCGAAAAGTATATGACCTTGATGAGAATGGGGAACGCATCCGGCTCCCGTCCGGCAGATGGAAAAGCCACAAGGAGAACACCGTAGATTGGAACGACCGGAAATACGCTGAAATCTGGCGGCAGGGATGGGCGGACACGGCCAACCGCTATCTGGAAGCCAACAGCCGCCCGGAACGGCTTGACCTGCGCTCCTATGCCCGACAGGGGATTGATAAAATCCCCACCGTCCACATGGGGCCTGCCGTCTGTCAGATGGAGAAGAAGGGAATCCAGACCAACATCGGCAACCTGAACCGGGACATCAAATCCGCCAACTCCCTCATGCAGTCCATCCGCCAGATGGTGCGCCACTTAAAAGGCTGGATTGCCGATTTAAAAGAGAAAAAAGCCGCTCTGATGGAAGCATTGGAGCAGACGAAGGAACCGACCATACCGGAGCTGCTCTCACAGTATTTAGAACTGCGGAGCGGACAGCGTGCCGACTGGACTTCCAGAGGGAAGCTCAAAGGCACAGTTGCCGACTTCAACAAGGTACAGGCGGCAATGGATTTTCTGCGGGAAAAAGGAATCTCCACCGTGGAGAGCCTTGACACCCGGCTGGACGAAATCAGCCAGACCGCCGTTTCTGTCATGGAGGGCGTGAAAAAAAGCGAGAAGCGTATCAAAGCCATCGACACCATGCTGTCCTACATTGACAAATACGAAGCCAACAAGCCAGTCCATAAGGAGTACGCCGCCATCGGCTGGAAGAAGAAAAAGGAGCAGTTTGCGGAGAGCCACCGGGAGGAACTGGACGCTTACAATGCCGCCATCCGGTATTTGAAAGCCAACCTGAAAGGCAACTCTTACTCCCGCAAAGATTTGGAAGCGGAACGGGAACAGCTTGCTTCTGCCCTGCCGGAACAGGGGGAGGAGCTGGAAGCGGTTCAGGCAGATGTAAAAGTGCTGCGGGATGTGCGCCGCTGGCTCAATCAGGTATTGCCGTCCGAGCAGTACCGCCAGACCGCCGAGCCGGGGAAGAAACCGTCCGTACAGGGGAACCTGAAAGGGCGGCAGGAACGCATCCGGCAGGAGCAGGCAGAGAAACACCAGCCGCCCCGGACACAGAAACAACAGAATATGGAACTTTAAACAGGCACTTGTTTTGTGATTGGAAATCGCTGGCAGGTGCTTTTTCATTTTGAACAAGATGGATTTACAGACAACGTGAACGACATTGTGCCGCTCACGTTGGGATTATCAGGAGGAAACGCCTATTGAACGTATTTGAAGCCGTGAAGCAGTCCGTCACCACAAGGCAGGCTGCGGAGCATTATGGAATCCATGTAAACCGGAATGGGATGTGCGTCTGCCCGTTCCATAACGATAAGAACCCAAGCATGAAGGTTGACCGCCGCTTTTACTGTTTCGGCTGCGGAGCCACCGGGGACGTGATTGACTTTGTTTCCCGTCTTTATGGAATCGGCAGTAAGGAAGCCGCCCTCATGCTGGCGCAGGACTTCTCCATCCCCTATGAGGATGGCAGGAACGCAAGGAAGCAGCCCATCCGACCACGCCTGCGCAGGGAAACGGAGGAACAGAAATTTAAGCGCATGGAGCGGCACTGCTTCCGGGTACTGTCCGACTATTACCATCTCCTGCGCCGCTGGAAGGAAGAATACGCCCCACGACAGCCGGATGAAGCATGGAATCCCCGGTTTGTGGAAGCCCTGCAGAACATGAGCCGGGTGGAATACCTGATGGACGTGCTTCTATCGGGGGAACTTTCAGAGCGGGCAGCCCTTATCACAGGACACGGAAAGGAAGTGAGGAACCTTGAAAGGCGAATGGCAGAACTTACCGCCCCAGATACGGCAGGAACTAAAGAACATGGCAGAAAACACCGAGCCGCCCCGGAGCGTTGAGGACGTCAAAGCCTTGCTGGAAACCACCGAAAAAGGCGGCTTCCGAAACAGCATCCGTAACTGCCTGACCGTGTTCCAGTGCGACCCTCTCCTGTCCGGGGCGGTTGCTTATAACCTTCTGACCGACCGCACCGACATTTTAAAACCTATCGGCTACAAAAGAACCCCGGACAGCCCCATGACCGACACCGACATGAAATATATCCGGCTGTATCTGGAAGAAACCGACGGCCTGACAAGCGAAAAGAAGATACAGGACGCCGCCGACCTTGCCGCCCACCAGAACAGCTATCACCCCGTCCGGGAGTATTTAAACAGCCTGACATGGGACGGAACCGAACGGATACGCTCCTGCCTGCGGCACTTTCTGGGAGCCAGTGAGGACGATTACACTTACCAATCCCTGCGCCTGTTCTTATTGGGAGCCATCCACCGGGCATTTTCCCCCGGCTGTAAATTTGAAGTCATGCTCTGCCTTGTGGGAGGTCAGGGAGCCGGGAAGTCCACCTTCTTCCGCCTGCTGGCAGTCAAAGACGAGTGGTTTTCGGACGATTTGCGGAAGCTGGACGATGATAACGTATACCGGAAGCTGCAAGGCCACTGGATAATCGAGATGTCGGAGATGATTGCCACCGCAAACGCCAAGAGCATAGAGGAAATCAAGTCATTTTTGAGCCGCCAGAAGGAGGTTTACAAGATACCCTATGAAACCCACCCGGCAGACCGCCCAAGGCAGTGCGTGTTCGGCGGCACGTCCAACGCCCTTGACTTCCTGCCCCTTGACCGCTCCGGCAACCGCCGCTTCATCCCCATACAGGTATGCCCGGAACAGGCGAAAACACACATTTTAGAGGACGAAGCCGCTTCCAGAGCCTATATCAGCCAAGTGTGGGCGGAAGCGATGGAGATTTACAGAAGCGGCAGATGGAAGCTGACATTCAGCCCGGAAATGGTGCGCTACCTAAAGGAACGCCAGCGGGACTTTATGCCGGAGGATACCAAGGCCGGGATGATTCAGGCTTTCCTTGACAGCTGCCCCGGCGATACCGTCTGCTCCAAACAGCTTTACAAAGAAGCCTTAAACCACGCTTTTGACGAGCCGAAACAATGGGAAATCCGGGAAATCAACGAGATAATGAACCAGTGCGTCACCGGCTGGAAGTATTTCTCCAATCCCCGGATGTTTACTGGATATGGCAGACAGAAAGGATGGGAACGGGAACAAAAGGCAAAAGCTGACGCTTGCGCCTTGACAACGGACACCGGCAACGGGGCGGGAAAAACCCCGGAGGGATTTACACCAGTGCCGGAGCAGATGGAGCTTCCCTTCTGAAAAAATCCGGCAAATGACAGCCCGTTGCACACTTCGTTGCTGTCCCGTTGCCGGGGAAAATCCCGTAACTGCGGGCTTTTCTCCCCTTTAACAACCAAAGCAACAGAAAAATAAAAGAAAAAGTATAAAATAACCCAACCGCCAGACAAGGATTCGTTTCATGGTTTTTTGAAGCCCGTTGCCGGACTTCGTTGCCGACCTTCCCTGTCTGGCTGTTTTCATGTATGGAGGACAACTGCCTATGGCGAAAAATAAAACAGAGATTCATGTCACCACAATATTTGACGGCGAACTGGACGCTACGGACGTTTTCGTGAGCCTTATCGCACAGAAACACAGCAGAAAAACAGATAAAGAATATCTTGCTAAATCACAAGAAATAGGGTATAATAAAGATGAGGTTCCAAGTGACCGTGTTCCGTCTGGATTGTGCGGGTAAACGGTTATGATGAACACTTTTGGATATACAGGGATGGACACGATTCTTGCCGGAAGCTTCCGGGCAGCTATCTATTGCAGGCTGTCCAAGGACGATGACCTTGACGGGACGAGTGCCAGTATCGAGAACCAGCGGGATATGCTGGAAAAGTTCTGCCAGAAGCAGGGATGGGAGGTTGCGGCAGTCTATCAGGACGATGGCTTTACCGGCTTGAACATGGAACGCCCCGACCTGAAACGGATGTTGAAAGCCATCGAGCGGAAGCAGATAAACCTTGTGATTACGAAAGATTTATCAAGATTAGGACGGAACTACTTGCAGACCGGGCAGCTTATCGAGGACTTCTTCCCAAGAAACGGTGTGCGCTACATCGCCATGAATGACGGTATCGACACCATGCGGGACAACAACGACATTGCGCCCTTTAAAAATATCCTGAAGAACACGAGGCATTTGGGAGGGGTAAACTGCTAATTTCTCTCCAATTCGACAAATCAGTGTGCAACAATCAAATATCGCTGCTGTTACAGAATGTTTCCGTCTGGCTGCTGATGCGGTCAGGCGCTTTTTTTGCCCGATCACACCAGCCCAACAAAGCGGTAGTAAATTTTAATGTCCTGGTGTCTTTGACCGTCTATGACGGTTCGTTCTCCAACTTCAATGCGGTCAATCAGTTCCTCAATGATTTCCCGGTTCAGTTCCTGCAAGTCCAGATACTGCCGGATGGTTCCGGCCCACTGGTGGATATTGGCGATGTCCTGCTGGGCTTTTCGTTCCCCGGCTAACAGACTGTCCAGGCGTTCCGATTTCTGGATGCGTTCCTGCTCGTTCTTTTGAATCAGAACCGAGAAGGAATCACCGCTGATTGCCCCGCTTACCTTATCTTCATAAAGTTTTGCGGTGATCTGTTCCAGCTCCTCCAAACGCCGCCGCAAACGGCTGATTTCCTGTCGGCAGTCCTCTTGTTGCGCGGCGCTTGCGGATTGGATGTGCTGTTTCAGCTTATCCAGTACAGCGGCTTCATCGGCTGCAACCGCTTTGCCATGCGCCCGGATTTCACTCAGCACCAAGTTTTTCAAGCTGATCTCAAAAATCCGGTGCCAGGAGCAGATGCTGTGTCCGGTAGTGGCAAACCGGGAGCAAAAATAAGAAGTATAGTGCTTGACAGTTCCGTTTTTCCGGCGCTGTGTTTCGCGGGCGGCAACCAGAGGATGCCCGCAGTCCGCACAAACCAGCTTTCCGGTAAACAGAGATGCTTGGGGCGGCGTATTGTTAGCGGAAATCTGTTTCGCCGCCTGATTGATTTTCTGGACAGCCTCCCACAGCTCCGGCCCGATAATTGCCTCGTGCGCACCCTCATGGGAAATCCATTCCGATTCCGGTTTCCTTATCATGGTCTTGTCTTTATAGGAACGGGAACCGGTGCAGTTCTGTGTGAGCGTACCGACATAAATATCATCGTTCAGAAGGCTTCGGACGGTTGCGTAAGCCCACAGCCGGGAATACTTGCAGCTGCCATTTCCGTAATGGACCGCCCAGTACCAGCGGGGAGGGAGAATCCCTTTCTCATTCAGGGCGGCAGCGATTTTCCCATAGGCCATGCCGGACTGACGCATCTGGAATATCTGCCGCACAACAGCGGCGGATTCCCCGTCAATGACCAGCTTGTGTCTGTCCTCCTCGCTCTTGCGGTATCCGTAGGGAGCGTAGGCAGCAAGATACTGGCCACTTTTCTTCTTTGCATGAAGCACCGACTTGACCTTGCTGGACAGGTCCTTGAGATGGTAGTCATTCATCAGACTGCGGAAGTGCAGCATATCGGTGTTGTCCCCCTCGCTGTCCAGGCAGTCCAGAACCGACACGAACCGGCATCCGAGGGAAGGGAAAATGACGTCCGTATAACGGCCCACCTCCACAAAATCCCTGCCTAAACGGGAAAGGTCCTTTACCAGAATCAGGTTAATCAGGCCATGCCTTGCGTCCTCCAGCATTTCCAAAAATCCGGGCCGCTGGAAGTTGCCCCCGCTGTACCCATCGTCCTGATAGGTCTTGACCTCGATCCAGCCGTTGAGCATGACGAATTTGGAGAGGATTTCATATTGGTTCTCAATGCTCACCGATTCATCGCTGGGAATATAGCCCTTCGCTTTTGCGGAATTGGAGGCGTCATCCACACTCAGGCGGCAATAGATACCGACTTTATATTGCTTCGCCATAATCCCGCCCCCTTTCCTGTGCCAGCGCCCCGTCCACATTCCCGACATAGCGGTAGTACACCTTGACCTCACAAATCCGCTGCCCGTTGACCTTCTGGGTATCGCCAACCTCGATCCGGTCTACCAGTTCAAAGAGAATGGTTTCGTCCAGTTCCGAGATTTCCGTATAGCGCCGAATAATTTCCAGCCAGCGGTCGGTATCCACCTGGTTTTCCAGGTGCGCCCGGACTTTCCTTTCCAGTTCCGGGACTGCCTCCGCCTTTTCTGCCCGTTCCGCTTCATATTTCTGCATCAGGGTCTGAAATACCGTCTGCGGGATGGAGCCGGTGCATTTGTCCTCGTAGAGATTCTGCATCAGACGTTCCAAATCGGAAATACGGGCTAAGGAGGATTTTAATTCCTGCTCATAGGAGAAAAGCCGGGTGTGGGATTCTTTCTCCTTCAACCGGAGAATCTCGCCCATCAGCCGGTCCGGGTCATATTCCGCAAAGCGGGCCTTTTCCCGGATGTCCTCCAATACCAGCTGGGTCAGCACCGTTTCATAGATGGTGTGGATGGTACACGCGCCCCTTCCGCTGCGGGAGTAGTTGCCGCAGATGAAAGAACTGTACCGTCCCGGCCTGCCATCCTTATAGGTGAACTTTTCGATATGGTTCCGCATTTTGAAACCGCAGTCGGCACAGTACACAAGGCCGGTGAAGATGCTCTTGCAGCCATCGGACGGAGTGCTTTTCCGCACCTTCTTTTTGCCGATACTGGCTACGGTGTCCCACAATTCCCGCGAAATAATAGCCTCGTGGGTCCCCTCCACCCGAATCCACTCGTCCTCCGATTTATTGACGAGCTTGCGGGATTTATAGGAGAGTGTGCCGCTTTTGCCCTGTACCATATTCCCGATGTAGACCTCGTTGCGGACCATGTTTTTAACCGTCTGGTCGGCCCACTTGTGGTTGACCCTGCGGGGGTCGCTCTGGCCCTTGCGCTGGTAGTACAGCACACCGGGCGGCTGAATCCCTTCTTCATTGAGCGCCACCGCGATGGCGTGAAATCCCATGCCTGATGCCCGCATTTCAAAGATACGGCGCACAACCGGCGCGGTTTCCTCGTCAATCACCAGATGATGCTTATCCAGCGGGTCGCGCCGGTAGCCATAGGCGGGGTAGGTTCCCATGAATTTTCCGTTTTCAGCACAGGCTCTCTTGACCGCCTTGACCTTCTTGCTGGTGTCCCGGCTGTAAAATTCATTAAATAAGTTCAAAAAGCACATGACATCGGTGCTTCCGTTGTCGCTCATGGTGTCAATTCCGTTGTTCAGCGCGATGAACCGGCACCCAAGAGAGGGGAACAGGTAATCCGTATATTGTCCAAATTCGATGTAGTTGCGGCCAAAACGGGAAAGGTCTTTCACCAGAATCACATTGATCCGCTTTGCCTTTGCGTCCTCGATTAACCGCCTGACGCCTGGGCGGTTGAAGTTCGTGCCGGAGTATCCGTCATCAATATAGACATCGACCTCATTCCAGCCGCGCTGCCTGACATAGTTTTGAAGCAGCAGCTTCTGGTTCTCAATGCTGACCGATTCCCCATCACGTTCATCGTCGTTACTTAACCGGCAGTAGATGCCCACGTTGTATGTTGTATCCATCATCTTTGTTTTACCTCCCGACCATCTCAGAATCCATACCTCGTGCGGCAAAATGGCTCCGCAGGTTTTACCCTGCATGAATATCTTACCGGAGAATCCACCGCCGCGCAATGATACGGCAGGCCGCAAGGCTTTCTGTTATTTGGAACCGCTGGCAGCTGGAATGGCTTCCGACATGGCGCGTCTGACTGCCAGCTGTTCCAGCGTCTTTCCCAGGTCCTTTTCTCCCGAAAAAAAGCTGGTGACGCGATAAATGGTTTTCCCGATCCGCACCTCTTTGTAGGAGCTTGTCGGGGTTGTCTGTTTGGTCATAAAGACGCACCTCCGTTCAAAAATTGTTTTTAGTCTATGGTTAAAAAGCAGCCATATCGAAAGATAAGGGCGGCGGTTGCCGCTGGATACCGTCCGGTACGGCTGCTGAAATTCTGTTTGGATGGTTCGTCATATTTGCCACGCCCCCTGACGATAGGGACATAACAGGCCGCTCCCGGCAGAGCTGTCATAACTCCGCAGCGCCGTTTTACTCGCGCGCCGCAGGGTTCCCCCCAAGTCTTTGGCGGGCCGTGAGGAAGTATCTTTAAGCCCCCGCACCATCATCGCGCCCGGAACGCCATCTCCGGGTTTAAGGCTGGACGTAGATCGCTCGAATTGCCTGTCTGTCATCACCTCCTGCAAGCAACCGTCCTGGCGGCGCGCCTTTTCCGCTTCGATACGGGTTATGTACCTGTTATGCCGTATATTCAGTTGTCAAGTTGCAATGAGGGGCAAGAGGACTTGTCCCTTCAATGTGTAGGCATTGGGAAAGGCGATTTGTTAAGCCTTTTTCAAAAAAATCTTGATTTTATTTACTCGCTGTGTGATTGCGCTCCGGGAACAGTTCCACAGCCTTGCGACATCAGCCTGCCGGTATCCGTCCACAATGAGCAGGGTCAGCAGTTCCAGATCGTCCTCCGGCAATTTGCAGAGCCGCCGGTACAGCAGTTCATCCTCCAGGGAGGACAGCCAGCCAAACCGCCGGGAATCCACATCGCCGGTGTCCCAGGTGCAGGACAGGGATTCAAATTTTCGGAACAGGCAGGACTGCTCGCTCTCGTCCTCACACTGTTCGCTGGGAAGGGCCTGTACGCGGTTCTGATAGGTCCGCTGGCTGCAAAACCAGGTCCAGTCATATTCCTTCATGGCCGCGATCTGCCTATCGTCCATACCGGCTGCGCGGTATTCCTGTTCCAGCCGGGTCCATTCTGCATCAAACTTCCTTTTTTCGTATCCATAGTGAAAGCCCATAGTTTTCCTCCATTTCGATTCAGGCGTGGTTGACGGGTGAATCGAATGGAGGCGGGGACCGGCAGCGGTACACATCGGGAGGTTTCCCTAAAAATCGACAATAAGAAACGCCAGCTTCTCGCAATAAGAAACTGACGCAACAAAAAAGACCATGATTATGCTGATTTATATGGATTGATAATACTGATAGATAACTATAATATCCCGGAGGAGGGCCTATGCTTTTTTTAATTGATATATATCATAGCTATTACAAATGAATATTGCAGACATGACGGTATCCTCCTATATACCGCCCCTGCTGATTGCTGAGGGTCATCTGGAGGTCTGCTTTTTAGCAAAAAGAAATGGCGGCCTTGATTACTCAAAACCGCCGAAAAAATCAGCTGTGCAAGAAAGCGTACAAAATCCTCTGCCCGTCAGCGGTTTTTTTCTTTTCCCCACTGTGGAGGCAGATGTTTGAATATGTAAGCTCGTTTCATTCCACAAAGAACAGAACCCGCCGGATCAGCTCCGGGATATTGACCGGGGCGGTGATATAGTCGTTCACGCCCTCATGCCGGTATTCATATTCCGTGGCAAGGTCGCTGTTCTCGGTGAGAATAAAGAACGGCAGAAGCCGGACAGGGGGATTCTTCATTTGGAACATCCCCGCCACCCGCCGCAACGCATGAAACAACTCCATTGCTGTACCGTCCGGCAGTTCCACATCACACAAAATCAGTTCTATTTCCTTATCCTCAAAAATCCGGCGCTTGGCCTCCCCAATCGAGGGAATCAGAATCAGGTCAAAGCCCTTTTGCAGCATAGCAGCCCGCAACACTCCGGCGCTGGTATCTTCCGCATGGACAAAGAGCAGCGTATGAAAAGTCGGCGCCTTTTCACCGGATAGCTGCCGGCAGGCGTATTCCACCAGCATATCCTGCAGCAGCATCCCTTTCATTTTGTCCATACACAGCGTCGCGCCCCGCTGCTTGGCCTCCTGTTCGTAGTCCTCTTTATCATGGCAGGACACCAGAATAAAAGGCAGCTCCTTGTCTGTGGCCCGCACCTCGTCCAGAAAGTCTATGCCGGAACCGTCCGGCAGGTCGAGATCACAGCAGATTACCAGAGGCATTTCCTCTTGGATGACTGTCCGAGCTTCTTTCAGTGTGGAAGCCGTTTCTACCGGGTAGCCTCGCCGTTGTAAATATTTTTGCAGACACCATATATAGGTGTCGCTGTCGTCGATCAGCAGTATCTTTTTCATATGTCCTCACCCACAATATTGATTTACTACAAGCATAAACTACAAATGTTACACAAATGTCCGAGGGGTCTTTGATTTCGACAGAAAAACAGGCTGAATTGTTACAACGCTCGGACATTTCAAAAATTTTTTTGAGAAATGGCGAAAAAAGCGGGGCAGCACACGCCGCCCCGCCGATCCCATACGCTTATTCCATAGCCCGCATTTGTTCAATCAGGGATTGCTTTTTCTGTCTGCGGATTGTCCATACAGACAAGATCAGCTCCATTCCGAACAACACCAGAATGAACAGGCCCATTTCCAAAACCGGGAATTGATATGGCACTACTTTTCCGGCAAAAATGGCAATGCTCATTTTTCTGCAAGCAAAGATGGAAGCCGGAAGCCCAACGATCAGCGTCGCCAATGTTGCAAAGAGCGCATAGCACAGGCCCTCGCAGATGTTCATTTTACATAGCTGTTTTTGTGTTAGACCGATGGAACGCAAAACACTGTTTTCCTGCTTTCTGGACATCTGGTTAGAGAGTGTCGTATTGATAAGATTGATAACACCAAAAAGGAATACCAGCCATGAAAGTACCTCCATACTCCCAAATGCTGCCCTATCTTCCGCCTTTTTAACTTCAATCAGCGTACTCACTTCGTCTAAAGCAAGGTTGCTATGGCTGGCTACAATATTTTTTAATTCACTTTCCACATAGTCCGCTTTCTTCGGATCACTTACAATACTCCATGAATAGTCAAAAGAGGTAATTTCAGGGTGTAGTTCACGGAACAAATCATGTGGTGCAAATGCAACAGCCCCATCAATAAGTAATTTACCATGCCCGGTATATGTGCCTGCTCCAAATAGTCCTGATATAGTAACAGGAACGGATGACTGCCCCTCTCTGAAAGATATTTCGACCGTTGAACCAACTCCCATATCTTCATAAGAATCTACAATCGAGCGTGAAATTACGATACTATGAGAATCTGTCGGCATCGTTCCCTCCGTCAATGCAGCCTCAACCTTAGCATAATTCTGGTCGGTCAGCATATCACAGTTTCCAGTGTTCTGATTGATGTCCGTCTTAAAAGTTGTATTAACTGCTTGTCTTTTTACAATTACATCTGTGATGCCATCAATAGCCAGTATTTCCTGCTTTAATTCCTCATTCAGTGGATTTCCTGCTGCCATAATTTTTTCTTTTGACACCTCGCCGGAATCCAAATAAATTTTATAGTCTCCATCTGGAAAATAAGACCTTGCCTGCGCTTCCGGGGAGCGCGTTAATACAATGGAAGATACCACAAGCAGAATAATTCCGCCCAAACTCAATGAGGTTACAATAGCAACGGTCTTTTTTCGGTCACGCTTAAAATTCGCAATTCCCATTGAAACAGGATTGAGCTTGATATTCTTTTTCCGGCTGCGGATGTCCTTTTGCACCGGGGTAAAACGGACGGCTTCAATAGGGGAAATTCCTGCCGCAATCTTTACTGGCTTACGGATGGAAATAGACACCATAAACCAGCAGCTTATGAGTGTCAGGGAAATCATAATCACATAGGAAACAGCGTTAAATCCCTTGGAAAACAGGAGAAAACCAGCGCATACGCCCAGCACTGTACCAATCAAAATTCCGATACTGCCGAGTTTGCGTCCCTCCCGCTTTACAATCCGCTTGATTTGTTTTGGCGTTGCACCAATCGTCCGTAGCTGCCCGTAGCTCCTGATTTTGTCATTGATGGAGATACGGAAGATACTCTGGATCACAATATAGCCGCCGATCAGCACAATGGCAATCACGCCAGCCATCAGTGCAAAATTAAAGGACTTAGAAACATAAGTAAAATACCTGTTGTTCATGCGGAGATTAGGAAGCTGATATTCCTCTGTAATCTCCCTGCAATAAGAAGTTATCAGTTCTTCGCCCAACTGGTCGCTGTTTTTGAAATGGACATAGGCGCGATAGCCAGTCGGGTCAAACCCTTTCCATTCTGTCAGGGCAGCGTTGGAAAGAATGATAGCGCAGGTATTCGCTTCTTTTTCATTTACGCTGTCCATAATGCCGGTAACGACATAATCACCATGAAAACTCTCGGTATCTAAGGTCACAGTGTCCCCGATCTTGGCATTGTTTCCATAGGTGGAAAGAAAGTATTCGCTTACGACAACTTCATTTGCTTTTTCAGGAACCCGGCCCTCTAACAACTTCATCTGTGCCTTGGTAATCTCCATCATTTGCGCGTCGCAATACACATAGGACGCATGATAGCCTTGTTCCGAAAGTTCCTCACCCAGCATATAGTAGCCGCCTACGCGCTCAAACTCCGGCAGTCCTTTCAGGGTTTCAATGTCGTTTTCCTCCACGCCCAGCCAGACCGCCTCATAAGTATCGACAACCTGATTGCGCTGCATTTGTGTCAGGGAGGTAGACACAATTCCCGTAAAGCAGATCAGAAACGCCGCCAGCGCAACGGCGATCACCACCATCAGATTCCGGCGCTTCTCGCTTTTCAAACTTTTATTTGCCAGCTTCTTTGTAATGGCGCTGGTATCATTTTCAAAAGGCCATGTCATAGCCTGCCACCTCCTTACTCCACGATCTTTCCGTCCTCAATGCGGACAATCCGATCTGCAAGACGGGCTATGTCGTTATTGTGGGTAATCATCACAACAGTTTGCCGGAACTCCGCACTGGTGCGCTTGATAAGCCCCAGCACCTCGGCGCTGGTCTTGCTGTCAAGGTTGCCGGTCGGCTCGTCGGCCAGCACGATAGCCGGTTTGGTAATCAGGGCGCGGGCAATCGCCACACGCTGCTGCTGGCCGCCGGAGAGATTGTTCGGCATATTTTTCAGTTTATCTTCCAGCCCCAGCAGGTGAACGATTTCGTCCAAAAACTTCTGATCCACCGTGTCCCCGTCCAGCTCCACCGGCAGGACTATGTTCTCATACACATTCAGGATCGGAACAAGGTTATAGTTCTGGAAGATAAAACCGATGTTGCGGCGGCGGAAGATGGTGAGCTGTTCGTCGTTCTTCTTTGCCAGTTCTTCGCCCCGGACAATCACGGTTCCGCTGGTGGGAGTGTCCAGCCCGCCCATCATGTGAAGCAGGGTAGACTTGCCGCTGCCGGAGGTTCCCACAACGGCCACAAATTCGCCCTCGTCTACGGAGAAGTTCACGCCGTCAAGGGCGCGGGTAATGTTCGGCTCTGCACCGTAATGCTTTTTTAGGTCAATCGTCTGTAAAATGCTCATATTCAAAACTCCTTTCAAGGCTTTCTGCCTGTTGATAAGGGTATTGTAAAACCCAAATGTCCGCGAAATGTTACAGCGGCCCAAAAAATTCATTGAAAATCGGGGTGAAATGTTACAACGCTCGGACATTTCAAAAATTTCTATGATAATTCCCGTATTTGATCTACCAGAGATTGTTTTTTTATCTGCCGGATTGCCAAATACGAGAAAAGCATTTGGACAGCAAGCATCAGTATAAAATAACTGAACATTTCAACTGTCGGAAAATGATAGCTTACTTTTCCAAAAATACTCATTGCACTAAAGACGGTGCAGAGAAGATATCCGACAAGAGTTCCGCATGATATGGAAAGAAGCAGTACCCCTAATGTATAGAACAGTCCCTCTATCAATAACATTTTTGAAAGCTGTTTACTGCTCAAACCAACCGCTTGCAAAACACCCAGTTCTCGCTTCCGGGTCAAGATGTTTGTTATCAGTGTGTTTAGCAGATTGATAATGCCAAAAACCCCAATAAACATAACAAAAATGTAAACTGGCATACGATAATTCAATAGTTTTTCGTTGTATGCCTCTACCCAATCATTCAAGGTACTAACATAGACGCTGGAAGTCGGTGGAATTATCTTTTGGATTTCATCTTTTGCAGCTGCCCATTTACTGTCATCTGTATCTACAATAAATTGATAATTGAGGTTTTCAATAGGAACGATCTTTGACAGCATTTCTAAAGGAATAAATAGCGTATCATATCCGCCATACGGGATATTAGCGTCCACAACTCCCATTACTTTTACTTCCAATGTTTGTCCGCCAACCTCAATCAGAAGTTCGTCCCCAATCGCTGCATCCCACCCAAAAGTTTCTTTCCACTGTGGGCCATTTTCAATAATAATGCCATTATTATTAAGTAGTTCCTGCAAATCTGCTGTACCATCAATCAAATATTCTTCAAGTAATTTTTGAGAGCTTGGCATATATGCGTCTGAAACAATCGGTTCAATATCTCCTGTTGGCATACGAACATTCAAAACGGTGCCTTGGTATTCTTTTATTTCTTCCACACCATCTATGTCCAAAATGGATTCTCTAAAATCTTCTGTGAGCAGATTCGATTTTTGGAGTTCTGAATATTGTTCGCTGTTATGTGCCTGCGGCCCGTAATCGCCTAATTCAAGGCGAATTTCTCCGTAAGGAAAACTCCTGCGCGCCATCGCTAAAGGATCAATGGAATTAAAATATGCAGAGCTTGCCATCAGCAAAATTCCACATACCCCTAACGACAGGATCGTTAAAGCGGTTTTCTTTCTGTTCCTTGCAAAATTAAGGAAAGCTAAATTTTTCGCGGATAGAGAACGATGCAACACTTTTGTACTGTTGGACATTACATCATTATTGCCCGCCATATAACGGACTGCTTCAATAGGCGTAACATGAGCAGCAGTTTTGGCTGGCTTAATTACAGCAATCATAACGCATAGATACACAAACAGAGCTGTGACAGCGGCAATTACAAATACCATTAAAGTGTTCCAGCCTTGTGGGACAAGGACATACCCCGCTATTGCACCGGCTAATATTCCAATCGGAATACCAATTCCGGAAAGATGGAATCCCTCTCTAAAAACGATTTTTTTCATCTGTTTTCCAGTTGCCCCTATTGTCCGCAGTTTCCCATATTCTTTTGTTTTTCTGGCTATGGACACATAGAACAGACTGTAAATAACAAGGGTACAAGCCAAAGCGATAATAAGACTGATAAATGCTATTACAGCGATATATTGACTGCTTCTCTGTTCAATGAGAGAAAAATAATATGTTGAAAACTGCATTTGCTCCGGCTGTATTTCCAATTCTCTGCACAATGTTGATAATTCAGCTTGTATAGCGGCCTTAGACCAACCATCAGATTCATTCAGACGGATATAAGCGGAGTATGCCGGTTCGCTGAGCTTGTTTTCAATATAGGACTGCGACACGAATACGGAATAATTTGAATTTTCGACAGGCAAAATACCACATAAGGTATAATCTTTTTCTCCATCTCCCAGATTTAACGATATAGTATCGCCTATGGATTTGGACAATCCAGTTCTATCAAGAAACGCCTTTGTGATAGCAATTTCATTTGTGGATTTGGGCAATTCTCCCTCTAAATCAGGATATTTTGCTAATTTCATCAGCGTTTCGTCCATTGAACGAACGGTTAATTTGTAGTCCCCATAAGATACTAAACCCAACAAATGACTTACACCCACTTGAACCCTATCGTCGTTTACTAATTTCGTAATGGTATCATTATCGACTTCATTGATGATTGCTTGATAACGCCCAGCCGCATCATTTAATGATTTTCGCTGCGAAGCAAAAAAATACAAGGTCGTTGTCATTATCAAACAGGCAGCTAAGGCAATCGTAATGATAATGAGGATGTTTCTGCTTTTATCTGCTTTTAAGTTTCGTTTTGCCAACTTTTTTGTAATGGCGCTTGTATCGTTTTCAAAAGGCCATGTCATAGTTGTATCACCTCCATATTTGATAAGGCTATTGTAAAACCCAAATGTCCGCGAAATGTTACAGCGGCCAAAAAATTTCATTGAAAATCGGGGTGAAATGTTACAAAGCTCGGACATTTCAAAAAAATTTGCGGCGATCCGCCGGAAATGGCCGTCCGCCGCGTTCTATTTTGTCGGCAGCATAATGGAAAATTCCGAACCCTTTCCCAGCTCCGAAACCACTTTGATATAGCCGCCCTGCCGCGTTACGATCTCGCGGGCCAGATACAGGCCAATGCCCACGCCCTGCTGTTCGTGTACTTCTTCCTCACGATAGAAGCGCCGGAAGATGGCAGCCTGATTGCTTTCGGAAATGCCCTTGCCGGTGTCGGTCACTTTGATCTCCACATACATTTCCCACAGCACCACCGACACAGCGATTTTCCCGCCTGCCGGAGTGTACTTCACCGCATTGTCCAGCAGGTTAAAGAGAGCTTCGGATGTCCATTTGCTGTCATGGGAAACGGCCAAATCCTCCGGGCAGTCCACAGACACGGCGATTTCTTTTTTCTCCGCTGCATATACAATCCCACTCATAGCCTGCGCTACGGTATCAAAAAGGTGGCCAGGTTTCTTATCCAACTGGATCACGCCCGTTTCCAGCCGGGAGGTTTTCACAAGGGCCTGAAAGAGAAAGTCCAGCTTATCCGTCTGGCTGCGGATTCCCAGGATAAAGTCAGTGCGCTCCGCCTCGGTCATGGGCTTTTCCAGCAGGGTGTCCGCCGCCATTTTCAGATTGCTTACCGGCGTTTTCACCTGATGGGAAATATCCGATACAAGGGTCTGTAACTCCTGCCGTTCCTCGTCCACAAGACGGCGGTTCTCCTGCATGATCTGATAAAGCCTTGCCAGCCGGTGTCCGATTCTGGCAAGCTGGGTTTCGCTGTCCTCCGGGCGCTGGGGCGCTTCATTTCCGGCGATCATGTGGTCTAAGGTCTGGCATAGGTCAGCGGTAAACTGCGACAGCCGCTTTCCAAACACCTGCGTCAGTACAAAAATCCCCACAAGGGCGCACAGCAGCAGCGCCCCGCCAGTCAGCAGCGCCGCCGTTTGTTTTGTCACAAAAAACAGGGCTATGGTAATCCCGGACATAGAGAGGACAAGCCCTATTGCCACCCGGCCAAACAGCCGCTTTACCGAGAGGTTTTGAAACTTCATTTCGCCTCGCCTCCCGTCCACTGATAGCCCATGCCGTAAACGGTCTTGATGTAGGGCGTGCCGCCGTCGGATTCGATCTTGCTGCGAATCCGGCTGATGGAGGTTGTCAGGGTGTGTTCATCCACAAACTTCTCGTCTATATCCCACAGCTTTTCCAGAAGCTGCCCACGGGTCAGCACTTGCCGGGGATTTTTACGGAACAGGTTCAGCATTTTGTATTCCATCGGGGATAGGGTCAGGGGCTTGCCGTTTAGGGAAGCTGTCTGCTCCGAGAAGTCCAGAAACAGCCGCCCGTCGTCGTAAATGTCCTTGGCCGGTTTGTGGTGTTCCAGCATGGCGAACATGGCTTTGATTTTCCGCTGCAAGGCCCCGATCACAAAGGGCTTTGTGATGTAGTCCACCGCGCCCACCTCATAGCCCCGTATCTGGTCGCTTTCCTGATCGTTGGCGGTCAGGAAGATTACAATGGTGTCCGGGTGCTGGGGCTTTATCAGCTTGCACAGTTCAAAACCGTTCCCATCCGGCAGGTTGATGTCCAGCAGCACTAAATCAAATTCCCGCTGGCGTAGGACATCGGCTGCGGTCCTGGCATTTAGGGCAGAAGTCAAGCCGTACCCGTCTGCGGTCAGGTTATAGGCCAACATCTTATTCAAAAAACTGTCGTCCTCGACAATTAAAATCTGTTTCATATCCTCACTTCCTTTGCTTTTTGCAGATAGTATAACAAGCAAATGTCCGCGAAATGTTACAGCGGACGGATTTTTTCAAAAAAATATCCACCTCTATTATAATTTGATTTGGTTAGTGATACAAGGATAGCGTTTATATCTCACTAAAAAAACAGCATAATCATACCTGTTAGTCGGTATAATAAGGTTATTCCTTTGTGTAAATCGGCACGATAGAATATATTCGAGGTGAATGATTATGCCGATTGATGATTTAACCGCTTTAGGGCAAAAAATGCGGGAAGCCCGAAAAAGAAAAAGCCTGACACAACAGGAACTTTCTGATTTGAGCCATGTATCTGTCAAGCAGATTGCCAAGATTGAAAAAGGGCAGATGAATCCGTCTTTCTTGATTTTGAAGGCACTGGCAAAAGTACTGCCGATTTCTCTGGATTCTTTAATCAATCCGGATGTTTCCCCGGAAGATGAGGGAGCCGGTCAGATGAAGATGCTGTATTGCAGCTGCCCGTCAGAAATGCGTGAAACACTCTTGCACCATACGCAGGAAACCATGAAAGAACTAACCGAACTATCCGAGAAATTTGAAACGAATTGAGCCGGTGAGTGAATTTAACAAATTCCTCACCGGCTTTGTTCTTTTTCGAGAAAAAGAAGGTTATCCCGTTCCGGGATAACCGTGGCAAGCAATGCCCCAGGATAGCCATTCGGCTCCTGGCGCTGCTTGTTGGGGATTCCCCAAGCCCCTTTTGAACACAGAATTTCATTCTGTGGCTGCGCGTTCCTGCGGAACGCTTTTCACCTGCCTGCGGCGGTGAGAAAATACGAAAAAACGGGCGCGTCAGCGATCCTGCTCCGGTTCTTTTTCCCGGTCATTCTGGCGTTCCTCCCCATATCCCATTAGCCGGTCTACGTTGGCTTTTGCGGCCAGCAGTTCCCGCATTTCCTCGCGGGAGCGCCGGTACTCGGCATAGTCTTTTTTCTTTCCTTCCAACAGCTGGGCATACTCGGCCTGCAAGCTCTTGACGGTGGGCAGCTTCTTGATACCCAAATCGTCAAAAGCCTGCTTTGCCGCCTTGTGGAGCAAAATATCCGCTTCATGTTCCGCTAAAAATTTCTTGGAATACCCCGCCTTGCGGTAGGCCGCATAGATCTCGCGAGTTTTCACATAATTGATGATGTGGGTCCGCAGTACGGCTATCTCCGCCATGCGGGTTTCCGCCGCCTTGATCTGTGCCGACAGCTCATTGTGGCGGGTGGTAGCAGCAGCCGCTTTTTCTTCCAAGACTGCGTATTCCAGCAGGCCATGCTCGGTGAGATAGTTCATTGTCTGCGCCATCTGTTTCAGATTGAATACCTTTGCCCAGCGCGCATAGCCAGCGCCTTTTCCGGCCTGCAATTTCTCCTGAATATCCACCAGAAGATTGACCTTGGGCGGCTCTGATTGAACAGCCGCTTTCTTTCTTGGGGTATGCTCTTTTTCCCCAGCCAGTACCGCCCGTATTTCATCTTCGCTGTACCCTTGTCCCAGCTTTTCATCCATGCGGGCAACATTCTTCCAGCCGGGGGCTTTGAGCCGGATTGCCTGTCCCCGGCGCGACACCTCACAGCCCATTTCCTCAAGCAGCTTTAACAGCGCGTCAAAGTCTGCCGGTTTCTGTTCCAACGCCTGGTCAATCATCATGCGGAGCTGTTCCCGGTGGGAGGGCTTTGCCCGATCCCCCAGCCATTTGTTGTAGCTTTTTCCATGCGGTTTTGGGTCCTCTACAATGGAATAGCCGTTCTCAACGCAGATAGTATCGTTGAGCCGCCGGACCGCGCGGGTACTGCCCCAAAAGTTTCGGAATTTCCGGTCACAGTTCAGATTGACCGCGTTCCAGATGATGTGGTTATGGATATGGGACTTGTCGATATGGGTGCAGACCACAAAGGCGTGATTGCCCTTGGTGAACCGCTTTGCAAACTCCACGCCCAGCCGGTTGGCTTCTTCCGGGGTAATCTCGCCGGGGACAAAGGACTGCCGGACATGGTAGGCCAGCACATCGTCCGCGCCCCGTACCCGTCCGGTGGTGGAAATGTACTCCCGTTTCGCCAGCAGAAACTCGGCGTCGGCTACCCGGCTGTCACACGCAAAGCCGGTGATAAGCCTGCCATTATCTGTCTTTTGCGGGTTAGATACATAGTCGATGATGTCACTGACAGCCTGACTTTCGGTGCGGCCCTTACCGGTGTGCAGCGGCATGATGCGTGTGGTTGCCATGATGGAATCCTCCCTTCATAACAAAACGGCCTGCATACGCAGACCGCTTGTTTCTTTTTATTCAACATTTTTATATCGGATTATCCTGTTTCATGCCAAAAGTAAATCACCCAAAGCTATCTGGCGTTTCCTTTTTCCCACTTCTCCAAACGGGATTGACACAGTGCGGTAATTTCGTTTTTATCTTCCTCCGTCACATCTCTGCGTCCTTTTGTCCGCTGGATTTCCAGATAGCTTTCATAATCGGAAAGCAGAAGGTCAAAAAGCTCCTTTGGGGTACGGCAGACCATGCCGCTGCAATAGCCGGGTAATTCCCCTGTCCCATGAAACTCCACCCGGATATACCCATACCGGCTTTTGCAGACTTCCATTTCTGTATCCAATGCCAGATAGTCCCCAAAAATGTCTATCACCTGTTCAAATGACATCATAGCAGTCCACTCCTTTCGTAAAACCCTGTTCTGCCGCTATTATCCATGATTCCGGCACATCCGGCAAGTTTACCGTCAAAAAGAAAAAGCGGAGGAAGGCGCGGCGAAGAACGCCGTTCCTCCCTCCGCAGATGGGGCAAACTATCCGGTCAGGAGAGCTTGGAAAGCTGGGCCAGTATCTTCTGCACACCCTCCCAAAGCTGTTCCTGCCGCTGGGATATATCCTCCAGGTCAGCGTCATAAACCCGCCCGGTTTCATGCACTTTACGGGTCAGCTGGTTTAAGTTGTTGCTGGAATAGCGCATCAGGGACACCAGCTCCTTCAGCTCCGGCAAATCCAGCTTTACCACATACCCGTCCAGCGCCATTTTCCGCAGGTAGGCTTCCCGGTTGACGGTTCCAAGCTGGGACATTTTCTGCTCGATCAGAGCAAGCTCCTCCGGGGAAACCCGGAAATTCACCTGTACCTCCCGTTTCCGCTTTGCCGCGCTCATCGTTCCGGTTCCCGTTTCTTAGGGGCGGCGGGTCTGCGTTCCGGCGGCTCCTGTTTGAGTTTTTCCAGGACGGAGCCTTTCTCCGGGGCTTGAAGGACTTTCCGCGCCTGCTTCAAGAACAGGTCGGTCAGGCCGGGGTTGACCTTATCCACCACCAGGGCATAGCTGTGGCGGGGATCGCCGCCATCCTCCGGCATGGGGATTGTTTTCGCCCAGGCTTTGTTATCGCGGGAGATACGCCCGTCATGCTCCTTTTTCAGCACCGTATTGGCAAGGATAACCTGCATACGCTCCGGCCCGAACTGTTCCAGCACCTCTTTGACAGCGGCCTCGGTATTCAGGCGGTTATCCCCATAGTGGGCGCTGATGGCCTGCTCAATGGCTTCTTTGCAGGCAAGACTGGCTTGCAGGGAGGCGCGGTACTGCGCCATCTCCCCATGCTCGGACGCATAGGCGGCGGAGTGGGGATAGACCGGGGCGGCTCTCTGTTCTTCTTTGGCCCTGTGCATCTCATTCGCCCGTTCCTCAATGCTTTCCCGTATCACATCCATATAGCCGGTTTCCAGTTTTTCAAAATGCCGGTACACATCAGCCAGCGGGGAGGGGGAATCCAGCAGCGCCTGTGCCTGTGCATCGGAGAGTTCCAGTTCCTCCATCGCCATCACAATGTCCTCCCGGACGGTGTACTCATAGGCATGGTTTAAGACCTCCTCCGGGGACTGGCTTTTCAGCCAATCCCGGAAGGTATCCTGTTCAGCGGCCATCTTCTCATAAAGGGCCGTATTCTTTTCATTGCTGTTCATATTATCTTGCCTCCTGTTCCTGTTGTCTGGGTTTCTTTTCCATGCTGCGGGGCGGGATGGGGCGTTTCAGCCCTTCCAGCACCGAAGGCCTTTCGCGTTTGGCAATCGCCGCTTCTGGACGGGACTGCCCCCTGCTGTCCATGTTCAGCTCCATATCCAGCTCCACCAGACGGGCGTTCTTGACCCGCAATTCCTCCTCATAGGGGAAGGCTTTGCCCACTTCCTCCTTCGCGGCGGCCTGCTGCTGGTAAAGGTTATCCAGCTGGACTTTGACGCTTTCCAACCGCTGGGGCATCTGGGAAAGCGCGTTGTCAATCCGGGTCAGGTTGCCGCGCGGGTCCGCGCCCAGGGCGGTACGGTGGGTCATCCTGCCTTTCAGTTGGAGCATATATTCCTTCTGAAAAGCGTCAAAGGTTACAAACATAGCAAATCCCCGGTAGCTGCCGACCTGCACCGGCTCGGAGCCTTTAACCTCCTTGCAGGCGTCCAAAAGGGCGGCTCCGGCGTTCTCTTTGTCGGTGAGCGTATCGCCCCGGACTTCCATGCCGGTAAATCCGTCTGTCGGGTGGGGGTGCGCCGCCAGGGTTTCCATATCCGTTTCCAAGCCCTGGATAAAGCCTTT
>CAJTFD010000022.1:0-1171 GCA_910575625.1 Clostridia bacterium | reverse complement strand
CAGCTGCGGACCGGTGATTTTGAGGTCATGATCTGGGAGATGAATTTCTGCTTGTTCTCCACCGTCTGCCAGAGGTATGCGTCGAAGGTCCCTTCGGTCACATAGCGGTAAACATGGACCAGCGGGTTCTGGTTGCCCTGGCGCTCGATCCGCCCTTTTCGCTGAGCCAGATCTCCGGGCCTCCAGGGGCAGTCCAGATCGTGAAGGGCCACCAGCAAATCCTGCACGTTGGTCCCGGCCCCCATCTTCTGGGTGGAGCCTAACAGGACGCGCACCTGGCCGGAGCGGACTTTGGAGAACAGCTCCTTTTTGCGGACTTCGGTATTGGCCTCATGGATAAACGCGATCTGGCTGGCGGGCATACCCTGTGCGATGAGTTTCTGCCGGATGTCCTCATAGACCGTAAAGGCCAGCGGTTTCTCCGGCTCTGGAATTGCTTGTTCCAGCGCATGAAGCATCGGGTTATCCAGCGTCTTGGCCACCTTTTTGGAGCCAGCCGCCTGGGGTGTGGAAATGTCGCAAAACACCAGCTGGGTCAGCTTTTCCGGCTGTCCGTCCCGCCAGATTTGCAGGATATTGTCCACGCACTGATTGACTTTTGTGCCGGGTTCGTCCGGCAGCATGGGGTTGATGATGCGCTGGTCCAGCCCCAGCTTGCGGCCATCCGAGGTAATTTTCAGCATATTGTCGATTGATGGGTCAACGGTCCCCGAATGGACTTTGGCGGCGCGCTCGGAGAGAGCCTTCACCATATCCTGCTGGTGTTCGGTGGGCTTTGCCACGACGTTGTGGTATTCCACCTCCGGGGTGGGCAGGTCCAGCTGGTCGGCGGTCTTAATGTCCGCCACCTCTTTGAACAGGTTCATCAGCTCCGGCAGGTTAAAGAACTTGGAAAATCTTGTCCGCGCCCGGTAGCCCGTCCCCTCCGGGGCCAGTTCCAGGGCTGTCACCGTTTCACCGAACCGGCTGGCCCAGCAGTCGAAATGGGTCATGTTCAATTCCTGGAGCCACTCATACTGGAGGTAGCGTTGGATGGTATAAAGTTCGGTCATACTGTTGCTGACTGGCGTTCCGGTGGCGAACACAACGCCCCGGCTGCCGGTGATCTCGTCCATGTAGCGGCATTTGGCAAACATATCGGAGGATTTCTGCGCGTCTGTGGTGGAAAGCC
>CAJTFD010000021.1 GCA_910575625.1 Clostridia bacterium | reverse complement strand
CGTTCCAGTTGTGGATACGAAGTTCCTCCGGCATTGTACAGATCCACGATCTGCTGCTTGAATTCCGGGGTGTAGGATTTTTGGTTTTTCGCCATGCTGAACATCTCCTTTGCTCTTTCACTTGATAGTATAGATTGTTCAACTTTTCCTGTCCACACTTATATACTAACACCAAATAGGAGACAACCGGCGGTACGGGCAGCTCCTCCGCGATCTCCTGTACGATCTTCACCTTTGATCTGGACTTGTCGTACATGACGATGGCATAATTGAGGACGATGCCGTTGCAGGAGAGCATGACGGCTACGGCCTGGTGCCCATAGTCCTGCTTCCCCTTGAGGTGGGACTGGTGGAAATACGCATCTTCGATCGGGTGCAGAGCCCGTGACGAAGGCTTTGTCTTGGATGAGATGGTGTCGTCCACGATGCAGAACACAGGCTTTCCAGATCGCTGGGCTTCTTTATAGATGGACTGGATGACAGTGCTTTTCAGTATGTTTTCCAGTTTGGCGTCATCCCATTTCCCTTTATTAAGGAAATGTGCAACCGTGGTACGGTGGCAGGGGCTGTATTTTCCAAAATCGATAGTCTTCCCATGATATCCAAGGGAAAAGACGGATATCAGTATGGCCATGATATGCTCCATGACGGTCTGGGGAAAGATACGGCATAAATTTAAGTTCTTAAAGCAGTTGTAAAGTAGCGTTGAATGGTATATACTGTTTTCTATAAGACATCATCCTTTGCAGGTTATTGTTTTCTAGACAAAAACAGTATACACCCAAAAAGGTATGGTGTCTTTAGTTTTAAGACATTTAAAGCAGTTTTGGTAAAAATTCAAATTTGCTCATTTATAGTAAGTATAACAAAAGGCCACAAACAAAACATTGTTTGTGGCCTCAGACTGTAGACAAAGCACTGTATTTATGACCGTCTTTCTGATATAATGAAAAATATCAGGAAGGCGGTGTTTTTTATGATGACAAAAAAGATAGATAAGAAGAGGGACCAGATGATGGTCTTCTGTATGGATGATATGGTCCCCCAGGACCACTTACTCCGGCTGATCGACAGGGCCATCGACTGGAGCTTTATCTATGACCTTGTGGAAGGGACATACTGCCATGACAATGGACGGCCGAGTATGGATCCAGTCATGCTGATCAAGATCCCGTTCATACAGTACCTCTATGGGATCCGGAGCATGCGCCAGACCATCCGCGAGATCGAGGTCAATGTTGCTTACCGCTGGTCCCTTGGTCTGGACATGATGGACCCAGTCCCGCATTTTTCTACCTTTGGAAAGAACTACACCCGCCGTTTCAAGGATACGGACCTCTTCGGACAGATCTTTTCCCATATCCTGGGGCAGTGTATGGGTGCTGGCCTGGTAGATACCAGCCAGATCTTTGTGGACGCTACCCATGTAAAAGCATGTGCAAACGGTAAGAAGATAAAGGAGCAGGCCGTGCATGATGAGGCCTTATGGTATGAGGACGGGCTGCAGAAGGAGATCGCACTGGACCGGGAACGCCATGGTAAAAGGCCGTTGAGAGATAAAGACCGCGATGACCCACCATCCGGCGGGGATGCCGGTGGTGACGGGGGCAGGACCCGCAGATGCAGCACGACTGACCCGGAGAGCGGCTGGTCCAGGAAAGGGGAACATAAACACGTCTTTGCCTATGCCGTGCAGACTGCCTGTGACAGGAACGGATGGATCCTCGGGTATACCGTCCATCCCGGGAATGAGCATGACAGCCGTACATTCAAGCCTTTATATGAGAAGATAAAGGGATATACCCCAGAGATGATCATCATGGACGCGGGGTACCGCACACCCGCGATCGCGCATGAGCTGCTCACGGATGGCATCCTGCCGCTGCTCCCTTACAAGCGACCGATGACAAAAGATGGGTTTTTTAAGAAATATGAGTATGTATATGACGAGTACTACGATTGTTACATCTGCCCGGAGGATCATATCCTGACATACCGGACAACAGACAGGGCGGGGTATAGGGAGTATAAGAGTTGTGGGACCCACTGTGCCCACTGCCCGAGCCTTGGGAGATGCACCCACAGCAAGAGCCATGTCAAGACAGTCACCAGACATGTATGGGAAGAGTATATGGAGATGGTGGAGGACATCCGCCATACCCGCGGGGATAGGGAGATCTATGCCCGGAGGAAGGAGACCATCGAGAGGATCTTCGGGACTGCGAAAGAGCAGCATGGATCCCGTTATACACAATACATAGGAAGGGCACGGATGGAGATGAGAGCCGGGCTCACTTTTGCGTGCATGAACTTAAAGAAGCTGGCGAGGATCCTCGCCAGGAAGGAAAACGGAGGGCTGCCGTTCCAGGATCCTCCACATACTTTTAAGAAGATATGCCTCAAGATAAAAGAGAGGTGTTGGAGTCTGACTCCGGCACCTCTCTTTGTCTACAGTCTTAAACCAAATGCCCTTCAAATTAGGGGCATTTGGTTTAAGATATATTAAGTACTTACTAACGTTTTTTGCACAAAATAGCAAAAGTTTGCCTCCGCCTTATCTGGGTTAGAGTTATATTATCTACTCATTAGAGCAGTACGATGTGCAACATCTTCATCATTATTTTTGAATATTTTATATATCAAATTTGGAATTGGAAAACAGGATTTACGATGTATATAAATTTTGTTTTGGATTTCTTGTAAGCAGTCCATATTTAAAGAATTATCAGAGTTTGATAAATCATCTAATTCTATTAAATTTTTAATATCTGCATTAAGCTGTTTTACAGTTTCAAATAACCATTGAAGCATTGGAGTAATAAAAGCAATTCTGCATAATAATGTTGGAACGGATTCGTTCCTGATCACACCAATTGCAAAAACCAAAATTGTCAACAAGGCAATAATAATAAAACTTAATAGTCTAAAGCGTTTTCGCAAAGCAACATCCCAATTCAAATTTTCTTTTTGGCACATTGCAATTCCTTTTTCTAATTCAACTGTTCCAACAGTGGACGTATACCAATTTATAAGTTTTTCTCTTTCGCCGGATTTTTTAAATAATTTTTGAGATTTTTCAGCTACATCATGTGTGACGTCTTTTTTCTTGCCAAATAATTTATTATCCCAAGGCATTTTATAAACATATGTATCAAAATATTGTTGTATTTGGGCTGCTATTTCTTTTTTTTGAGATACATATGAATTTAACAAGAGAGAAACTATCATACTTAAAATAGATAATATATATGATACTGAATTAAGATATATATTATCATGAAAAATTGATTGTAATATCGCACAACACAATGGTAAAAAAACGGAAAATAAAATCCCTAAATTATCTAAATTCTTTGCTTCATTATATAATTGTCTTTGGGCAGCCAAATAATTTATAGAAGTATCTTCATTTTGTCTACTAACAATCTCATTATCCATAATACTTTTTCCTTTCATTCTTCATCATATTTTGGGAAAGCACTTCCAAAAACCTCTCGCCATTTATTTATGGCTTTTTCCTGATTTTTATCATTCACTTCAAAACTTATGGCATCACAGGCTTTATTATAAGCTTCATGTAGAGCATTACTAATTTTTAACCGATCGTCCCAAGAAAAGTTGTTTATGTTTCCTTGGATTCCTTTGGGGTCTTCCACATCATATTTGATTAGAGTAGACAAGCTGTCTAAAACATTTTTAAATTCTAAATCAATCCACCAAGTATCAGCAATGGCTTTTCCTTCATAAATTTCTAAAATCATACACTCAAGTAAATAAGATCCGATAGTTAATGTTATTTTTCTTTTATTCCAGTATTTTACCAACCTAATAAGATTTAAAAGTTTTCCATTATGCTTCTGATTGATAGATGTAGTTCTATCATTGTCAATTCGGGGATCGGTTTTTTTCCAATTACCACTACCATTTGGTATTAAATAAATCCCTTGATCTGTATAAAAACAGGGAACAATATCAAAGTTCCATGTATATGATTTCATTTTAAGTGTAGCAGCTTCTTGGTTCTTATGCATTTCAGCTTTTTCATAATCATTTAACTCAGATAATTTTGAAATAAAGCGATTGATGACTTTGGTGGAATTGAGATAATAAGTTCCGTATGATAATAAGTTATTACTTTTATCATTATTATCTCCATAAATATAAATACAAGATGCTGATTCGGTATAAGTACGAGTTCCTTCTGCTGACAAACACAACATTAGGTCAATATCATCAAGTTCACGAATTTTAGTTTTTCTAGCAAATGAACCAAACTTTAGATTCTTTTCTGAATAAACAGTAAAAAAATCGTTGTTTCCACTAAAGTTTGCTATATTGTTTATTAGATTATCTCTACTTTTTCTGGCTATTGATGTTTTATTTGGCTTAAGATTAACGGTTTCATTCAAAAATTTTGTAAAAGCACTATTGACGGTTTTTGACATAATAATTTACCTTACTTATTATTAGCACTCAAGCAGCATGAGTGCTAATAATATACACCAAGATTATTCATTTGTCAAGATAGTAATATTCTATAATGTCAAAATCCGTGTAAGTTAAAAATTTTTCTATATAGATCTGTGTAAAAATTAAATTCATCACTTGACAATGTTGCATAGATATAACGGGCTTTGGTATGAACTGCAAGGAGATCACTATATTCCGTGCCTTACCTTACCAGCCGAAAAAGAAAACAAACCTATCGGCATATGGGGGCAACGACACAAGCAGTATCTTCAAGAGTATAAAAAGGCATCCTACATCAATCTACTGACAAACGGAAAGGTGAATAGCTATCTTGCCGATATTGACAAGCAAGCGCAGGAACGCTTTGAATGGCTCGTAGAGGGCTTTAAGCAGGCGCAGGGCATTACGGAACAGCTAAAAGCTGAAGTGACAATATCAGAAAACTGAAAACCGTTACCGCCGACCATTTACAGGCGTATATGGATCATCTCAGCTTCGGCGGGACAAATCCCGACGGCACAACCGTAAAGGCACTCAGCAAAGGGTATCTGCGGTTATTCTCGGCTGTCCTGCAAGGGGCGTTCCGCTTTGCGGTATTCCCGAAGCGGCTGATTTCCTTCAATCCTATGCAGTATGTAGTATGGCGGGGCAAGAAAGAGGATTATGACCTGTTCTCGGACAAGGACGGTGATACAGCTTCCACGCCTACACTCAGCCATGAGCAGTATTTGAAGCTGGAAGAATTTCTGAAAAAGAAAGACAATCCCGCATTGCTGCCCATTCAGATCGCTTACTACACGGGGCTTCGCATTGGCGAGGTCTGCGGTTTGACTTGGCAGGATATTAACCTTGACAAGCAGTATCTTACGGTGCGCCGCAGTATGCGCTACAACGGGGCAGCGCCCAAAGATGTGCAGGAGCTTCTCGGACACGCCGATGTAAGTACCACGATGAACATTTACGCTCACGCCACAAGGGAGGCGAAGCATACTTCCGCAAGGCTGTTGGATAAGGTAGTCGGCGGGGAATGAAAATTTGCCCTTGTTTCGGCTCATAAGGGCAAAAACAAGGGCAGATACATAAGGGGTGAGCATTAGACAAGCGGAATACCTTGAAAATATAGGGCTTTCAGAGGATTTGATAGATAAACTGGAATTTGTTTTATATAGAGTTATTGCTGCTTTCTAAATGTAATATCAAATGCCCCTTTAATCTGTGTTGATATTGCCATGTGATCGTATGTTACCGGTTCCCACCCATCAGCAGCCCTTTCGTTGATCAAGCAGTTTAATATATAATATATGTATGTCTTTTTCATCGGCTTTATCCTTCTTATCGATGGATGACGGTCATCCCCCGTCAAACATCTCATCCGGCGCGGAATATCCCTTCTGCATCAGACTCACATACGGATACACCGAATGGACACCTTTCGCTGCCGAAAACGAAAAATATACTCCGCCAAACACCAGGATCAAGATCAAAACCCGGTAATAGCCAGGTACGGATCTGCCGCTCCATTTTCTGTCATTTTCATAAGAAACAATGATCTCAGGAAGCGCGATCAAGGAGAGGGCAAATGGATAGACCGCAAACCGTTCCAATATAAAATGCCTTGTAATAAACAAACTGATGGCCGCACTGTAAAGAGCACTGTCCAGATACATGCACCGCTGTTTGGGATCCGCGATCCGGTCCCGGAACAGATACACGATCAGACAGTACAACGCATAAGGCACCAGATATCCAAACGTGCTCGGTATCCAGAAATAACCTGCCTGGTAATGGACGTACTTTAGCGGAAGGAACGGAGATAAAAAGGCAAAAAGCGGTTCAAAAAAGAAATAGACTAAAGCCACCATCACAGCAAAACCCACAAAAAGTTTCTTCGTGATCTTTATCCTGAGCAAAAAAAATAACGGCCACACAAACCATAAAGAATTATGAAAAAGTCCACCGATAAATATCCATACTGTATATAAGACGATCTTCCGGTTTTTCAGACTTGGATAGGCAAAAAGAAAAAAAACAACCGCGATCGACTGGCGGACCAGATTCATGTTGTATGCCAGAAACTGCAGGGCAATATAAAGATAGACACTCACCCATGGAAGTTTCGAATAGCGGTAGATAAACCACATAGCCGCAGCGATCAAAAATATATTTATGCCCAGCAGGAACACAGGGTAAGAGCATCCTGCCAGGCTAAAGATCTTACATATGAGAAAATAAAACGGCTCATACCAATAATAACGAAGGATATCACGAAACGACCATGCTGAGACCATTTCATATATCCGTTCATAAGAAAAATAATCAAAACCGATCCCGTAACGGAAGGAGACGATAAAGACAAGGGCACAAAATGCCATAACCAGATAAAACGCCGTATTCTTTGCCTGCCTGCCCCTGGCATTAAAAATATATCCCATCACAGAAAGTATGATCATCGCAAAATAATAAACAGACATAGTGATATCCTTCTTTCTATATACACATACTACGAACAGACGCATTCATTCAATCAATATTTCCTAACAGGTTATAGATCAATAGGTCCTGCTCACAATAAAAGTCGGTGTGACATTAAATGTGGTATCTTCCATAACATCCTGCCCCATGGCGCCCACAACATACAATGCATCTTCCTGATTGGCCCCTAATGCTAAGACCTCCATGTACTGCCACTGGTTGTACCAGAGCCATTGAGCCTGCGATAAACTTGTCGGCATCTCATCTTTGACTTCTTCCTTCTTTAACCCGATCGCGATCTGGTTTGGCCCCACATTGGCGTCGTTACACCAGGTCGTATTCCTCAGCTTGCTGATGTCCACTTTTGTATAGGAGACAACAATGCTCACCGGTATATTGGAGTTATTTTTCATCTTGATCCTCGGTGAAATAACCTTATTCTCCGTAGTCAGGCTATTGCTGATGTTAAAGGGAACAACAGACGGCATCGTGACAGAAAGGACGGTAGGCTCAATACTCCCGACCATTTCCATCTCCCCGGAACCGCCGATGGGGATATCTTTCGTTGCAGTCGTATCGGCGGCATATACAGCGGTGGAAAAGATCATAGATATGCTCAATACAAACGTTAACAGCATTGATGTTTTCTTCATAGACAACTCCTCTCCGCGCCTGTTCATAGTATGGATATAGCATAAAAACAGTTAATTCTGGACTGTGAGCACGATCTGTGCCCCTGTCTGCCCGATATACTCAGCCGTCTCTTCATCGTAGGCAGAAATATGGACAGTGGCATTATATCTCCCCTTTTTCAGGACTTTATCCAGTTTTGCGTTTTCGATATACGTCCCAGGTTTTAGATACTTGCTCGCATAGACTTCTTCCTCCGTCTTATCGATCGTGATGCTGGCCTTGAGAAGCTTCTCATTATTGCCGGGATTCTCGATCAGCAGATTGCCTTTCGATGTCCCATTGAGAAAAACCGGGGATGTATTGACGGAAAAAGCGATCATATTCCGGTCTACGATCTCCTGTAATTCTTTTCTCCTCTCATCAATGTCAACCCCCGGCAGGATGCCTGTCATGGCATTGTCATCGTATTCCAGATCGTCGTCTTTCATGTATTTATGGGACAGATAGAAGTAAGATGCCGCGATCAGCAAAAGCAGCAAGAATACCCCAACAACAGCCCATATCTTTTTTGATCTTTTACTCATAAAAACTATCCTCCTCTTTCATTTCATATACTCCCGGAGTCTCTTTGTGCCTGGACATGTCATTCTATGATGATCATGCCGGATATCTCGATCTTTTGCTGTTTCAATATCTTTAACTCCTGAAAGATCATATATAAGGGACATCCCGCCTTCTCGATCATCACTGCCATTTCAGCATTTCTCAATAAAAGCCTGGTGTCTGCGTGACATAAAATATCATCCACAGCCTGGGCATCTATCCCTTCTGTCTCCAACGTCCGGCGGACCGCTTTTTCCATTTTCGCAGGAGCTTCCATTGTAAGATCGCAGCCCACGATATGTACGCAGCCGACCCCCTTTTTCTGCGCTGCCATGAGAACTGCCGCTGCCGACAGTTCTCTGGCATTTTTTATGGGGATCGCACAGCGTTTTTTATTGCGCAGTCTGTACAGCCCATTATCAATTTTTGCAAATGCCCCTTTTGCCTCCTGTCCGGATGATATATACCCCAATATGGGTATCTGAAATAGGACTTCACAATCGTCACTGTAGCGGAGTTTTCCCTCCAGAATGTATTTTGCGGTTATCGGGAAT
The DNA here is from genome assembly GCA_910575625.1 of Clostridia bacterium. Classification (GTDB taxonomy): domain Bacteria; phylum Bacillota; class Clostridia; order Lachnospirales; family Lachnospiraceae; genus MGBC164599. The sequence continues at coordinate 41,006 of CAJTFD010000021.1, read as the reverse complement.
ATAAAGACCGCTATCCCCAGGACCATCCCCAATACAGCATATCTGACCCTGTCAGGCGGATCGGGCGCATCATCCGCCACATCCCCTCCATTTTCCGACATCTTCTGATAATATTGCATCTGCTCCTGTGAAAAATTCCCTATCATGTCTGCCGTCTCTGACTGGAGGGCGTCGACCCTGGCTCTGATATCGATCTGCTTCTGCAATAGATCCGTGCTGCTCGTGGCATTTATATGATCCTGCAGAAGGGTGATATCATGGCTGATACCATAGTTTTGTATTACATTTTGATATACCTTCTCTATGTAGTTTTGCACTGCTTCCATCATGACCCAGCAGTCCTCTCTCGTCCCTGCAGTGATCCTGATGCAAAAGGAAGGATCTGCCTGCCCCTGTACCGAGCCGCTGGAAGCCGCCACACTGATCATCTCGCGGGCATCAAATGCTGTGATATCATCTGTCTCAGAAACTACAAAAGCATACATAGGACTGGTAGACAGTAAGTCTTCATACAGCTTTGTCAGATCCACTTTCTCTCTGTCTGTGTCGACCGCGTAGACCAGGTCGGCCCGATAAACCTGCGCCGCATCGATCTTCATAAATACGGAATTTTCAATATGAGACTGCCATTGCCTGCAGGCATACTCATTGACCAATACATGATCTGCTTTAGCCAGTTCTGCCTGTGTCATTTTATCTTTCAATGCTGACACGCTAAGCTCTCCGCTCTGCCCGGCCTGTGTTCCTGCGTCCGTGTTCGGCAGCTTAAAAAAACTCAGAGCTGTCAATACGATCCCGCCTATGAGCGTCCAAAGGATCATCCCACGCCAATGGGATAGAATTTCCAAGGCCAGATCCAGCAGATCGATCTCCTTTTCTGTCATCCCAATATATCCCCCGCCTTTCTTTATCAGAACATCTCTGGATCCTGCATCCTCAAACATATCTATTGGGGATTAATTCTTGAAAAAATCTCCACATCTGTTGACAAGTAAAAGGAGATATGGTATTCTTGATTACAAGTTAGGTCTGTACTATTATTACTATAACTTATCATTATTTTTTATATGCTTTGCACAAAATAGATCGAGCCGGATCTTGTCGATATGTGGGGGAAAATTCAAGAATTTTTCCCCATTTTTTATTTTCATGGCAAACTTTCCGCCGCCCCACACTCTAACGCGTGTTTGAAGATCACTTTATATCGACCGCATGCCACGATCTATGGACGATCTGGCTCCGCATGCGGGCGGCGCAGCGCCTCCCTCCGCCGCCTTTTAAACTCCATGCTTACTTCCGCCTTTTCCTTCTGGAAGTTCTCCCTGTTTATTTTTCTCTCTGCCGTCTGGCTGTTCTTTGCAATTTCTGTTTTTGCCCTGTCTTTGCTGATCTTCATTGTTTTTTTCGGCGGTCTATCCTTATCCCCATGGGTCCGCCTCCTTTTCCCTGTTTTGCCAGTTTTCTCTGTATCCGTTCCCCTGGCTGCCTCTCCCCTGCTGCCTGTCGTCCCATCTGACGCGGGTTCTATGGGCCGGGCTTTTTTTTCTTCTGTCTCAAATCCCTGTTCTATCCATTTTTTAAGTGTTTTTCTGTCCACGCCTAACTTTTTCGCCGCAGCCCTCTGTGAGATCTTTCCTTCTTTTATTTCCTTTCTGACAGTAGAAAAGTCTTCTGGGATGGACAGCGCTTTGCGCCCTGGCTTCACGCCCCGTTCCCTCATCGCCACCACAAGCCCCTCATGCATCCTCTGCCAGATGGAGTGCCTGTCAAAATCCGCGATCAACGAAAATATCGTGAAGATGATATCCGAAACTGCCTGCCCCAGCGGCCCCAGTTCCTTGCCCGCATTGAGGATGGGCGTGTCGATCACCACAATGCTCACTTTCTTTTCTTTGGTAAGGATCCACCACTGCTCTTTCGCTTCTGTAATATTTCTGCCCAGCCTGTCAAGGCTTTTGATGACAAGAAGGTCCCCTTCCTGCAGTTTATCCCTCATTTTCTGGTATGCAGGGCGTTCAAAATCTTTCCCCGACTGCTTGTCAAAAAACATGTTTTCCTCTCTCACACCCAGCTCTTTCATGGCGTCTATCTGCCTCTCATGGGACTGCATAGCTGTAGAAACCCGCAGATAGCCGTAAACAGTCCCCTCACACGTCCCGATCATTTCTGCTGTGCTCGCAAAAAGCCCTGAGATATCTGTAAATTTTTCTGTTCCTGTCATTTTGATCCTCCCTGATATTGATTGATATGATCCCGCTCTATGTCTGTCATAGCAGTGATCAGAAAACATACTCTGAAATAGCAAGTTTTTAATACGCATATATTAGAGTACATTTGAAAACTGTTCTCTGCAAGATGTATTTCACAATTTGTGGGAGATTTGATCTGTATGAGGGAGGCGGCAGCCGGAAAAGCGCCCGCAGCCTTTTTGGAGAAAATGCCCCATATAACATTTAATAGCCACTCTGCACAGGACAGAAATGGCTAGATACTGGTCTTTGAGCAAAAAAAAGCCGACTGGTCTTTGTCTCGAAGACCGATCGGCTGATCCTTGTGCTGTTTCTGTTTTTATATTGACAGACTATCTGTTCATTCTTTTCCGGGATACTTTTTGTCCTTCCAATACCACCATTTTAATTTTTCCGGCTCGTGCTCCTCATGTTCTGCAAAATACACGGCGCAGCGGTATACATACAGCACGCACCGGTCGTCCTGGAAACCTTTTTTCAGGCAGTCCAGATGATACAGCTCCTCCGGATCCTTCCCCACCAAGTCTGCGATGCAGCGGATCCCGATATTGTGCAGATGCTGTTCCATATTTGCGCCCACCCCCGGGATCTTCTTCAGGTCACTGACCGGGATCTCCCCGGAACATACGGCCGGCCTTTTGCGCTCTGTCCTATCGTCCATAAAAAACTCCTTTTCCCTATCATGTACTCCTGGGAGTTCTTCTGCAGATGCTCCCCGAACAACGCCTCCATCCTCCCAGATCTTCAGGTCGTGGATCCTACCCGGTACTGATACGTCGGGATGTCACTGAGGCCCCGGCCCACGATCTTATTTCCCAGGTATGTGAAGCTGCCGTCCTCCTCGGGCCGCACCGTGAGCTCATGGGTCAGGGCAGCGTCATCGCCTCCCTTGCGGCACACCGCATCCACGGTCAGGGTGATGGTCCCGTCCGCATTTTCCTCAACTTCTGTGACCTCTGGCAGAGAGTTCCCAAAATATGTGAGGACATATTCGGTACACCCCAGACCTGCCCACCCATAAGTCTGCTGCTCGGCGTCAAACACCGCCCACTGGCGGAGCTGCTCGGCTGTCACGGGGAGATAGTCCGTGATCACTTGTTCAAACTGCTCTGCCGGGATGCCTTCCCAATGATCCTGCGCGCGGAATTTATCCTGGTATTTTATCCGATACAGATATTCATACAGCCCATTGTAATCCAAGTCCTCCATGTCCTCCCCGTCCCAATCTATACACAAAAGATTGTTGCCCTGGTATCCCAGGGGACGCACATACTTCTCAGATGACTGACGGCACGCATCACTCAGCGGACGGATCCTGATCGCATAGCTCCCGTCCACGACTTCGGACACTTCCGGCGGCTCCGGCACACATACGTTATACAGGAACCAGCCTTTTTCCGTATAGCGCCATTCCTTCAATCTCGTATATGAATAGGATGTGACCATGGGCTCATCCTCCTCATCCCACTGTGCCCGTGCGGACAGGACATACATGTCCGCTCCGTCGTATACATATTTTTTTCTCCTGATCCCGCCGTCCTGGTCCACCACATACAAGATCACATCCCCGGCCTGGCCCTCCATGGCATCCAGCAGAAAATCTTCCATATTTTGATGGTTGTCCATGGCCGGATATTCTTCCGAACCCGTGACGGACTCTCCCATCTCCCTGATCTTCTCCCTCATCTGGGAGATCGCCGCATCCGATATGACCGCGTTCATATCCTCCCCTTTATCCTCCTGTATATAGATCTCCCGGATCTCTCCCATGACCTCTATACATTCTCCCTCCGCTTCTTCCTTCGCCGCGTCTTCGATCGGCAGATCATATCCTTTTTCATATGCGGCCTCTTGCTCTGCTCCATTCTCCACAGGCTGCTGATCCTCCTTTTTTGCACAGGAACAGGAGACTGTTATGATAAATGATAAAACGATGAACAGCATGCTCTTTCTCATAACATAAAATCCTTTCTTTCATTGATCATATATGCCCATCACTGACTTGCCAGATACTGATCCAGAACCGCCTTATCCTTCCCCACCACATAGCCGCTGCCGCCGATATCCTTTACATCTTCCACCATACTGATCAGCAGGATCGGCCTATCCACAGACCGCTCTGCCGTGAAGACCGCAAACCATCCGATCTCCGTCCCCGTCGTGTCCTCCCGCGTTGCCTTTAACTCGGCGGTCCCCGTTTTTCCTGCCAATATAAGATCGTCCCGATGTGCGGCATACCCTGTGCCGCCTGGATCATTGACAACGCTTTTCATACCCTCCAGGACCTCACTGACCACTTCCGCCGTAAACGCCTCACGGATCCAGATCTCACCGGCCGCCCCTTCCCTATACCGCAGACAGGGCTTTATCATATTGCCGCCGTTTAAAAACGCCGTGTACATACAGGTAAGATGCAGCGGGTTTACCAGTATCTGCCCCTGTCCGTAGCCGCTGTCCGCCAACTGGATCTCCGTCTCGATCGTGTCCCCATTGGAATACTGAGAGGCCGCCATCGCGATCTCAAAGGGCAGTTCCCTGTCAAAACCCACCGCGTCCAATTCCCGCGCCATCCGATCGGCCCCGATCCTCAGCGCCGCCTTTGCAAAATAGATATTATCCGAGTACAGGAGCGCATTGCGCAGGACGACCGGCTCGTAGGCCTGCAGGGTCGTCACCTGGTAGGCGCCCCAGGATGTATCCTTCTGCCAGGCCAGGCCCTCATTCCCAAAATCTTCATCTGGATCCAGCATGCCGGTCTTCAGGCCGATCGCCGCCACCACGGGCTTTAATGTGGACCCCGGACACCACACCTGACGGAACCGGTTATACAGGGGCCTGTCCGCATCGTTCTCCAGTGCGGCCCATTTTTCTGCTGAGATCCCTTTGATCAGGTCGTTATCATCATAGGACGGCGTACTGACCAATGCCAGCACTTCGCCTGTATAGGGATCCATCGCCACGGAACAGCCCCTGACCTCCTTAAACTGTTCATATAAAGACTGCTGCAGGTCACAGTCGATCGTCAGCCGGATATCCTGCCCGTCTTCTTTTGGCACATTTGCAAGGACTGTCTTCGTATTGCCCTCTTTATCCAGGATACTGATCTCGCACCCGTCTTTTCCTTTCAGCTCCTCCTCAAACAGCCCTTCCATCCCTGTCCGCCCGATCACGCTGCCAGAGCTATACCCTCCGCCTGCATGTTCCTCCAGATCCTCAGCGGTCACCTCCTGCACGTACCCGATCAGATGAGCCGCAGCGGCCCCCGCTCCATAAGAACGGACTTCCACATCCGTCAGCATGACACCCGGGACTGCCAGGAGCTGCTCCTGGCGCGCGTATTCTTTTTGCAAAGCTTCATCCGCCCGCGGTGACAGCAGATCCAACTCCTGGATCTTCGGGATCGTGGCCAGCGGGACGAAGGAATCCTCCTTTACCCAGGAGGCTTTTGACCGTTCCCGGATCGTCTCCTCATCCATTTCCAAAAGAGCGGCTAACTGCCTGTATGCATCCGCCTCATCCGCCAGCCGTCCCGGCACGATCCCCACGGAAGACGCCGTGCCCGCACCGGCCAGCGCGTTCCCGTTCCGGTCTAAGATCCGCCCCCGCTCTGCCTGCAGCGTGGACACCTGGACTCTGTCTGCCGCGCTCAGATCCGGATGGATCAGGCTGTCCTGCCAGGATAATCTGTATCCTTCTTCCGTCTCGACAAATACAGCTTGGTTTTTAAACGTGACCGCGCCTGCGGCCGTGTCAAAAGATGTGGTATAGGAGACAGTGACCCTGCCGCCCTCCGGCTCTCCTGCCACAATGCCGCGCAGAGTGACATCCCCTACCTCCATGCCCTCGTAGATCTTGGAATGCCGCTCTATGTACCTTTCTCTCCCGATATCCGAAGAACTCTCCGGATCGGTCATGGCGTACATGGCCGCGTAATCCTTTTCCTTGATGTGCCCCATATACTCCACGATCAGATCCTCCGGCTCCTCTCCGGTGTGCTGCCCGATCCATTTTGCCGTACATACGCTGGCGCTCCCTATGATGACCATCAAGATGATCCAGAGAATGATCCTCCTGTCCTGTCCCATCGCGTATCCCGCCTCTCATTTCCACAGAATATGTTTTACCATAAATCTTACATCAGCAGGGTCACTACGTCAAGTATCTGCCTGCTCATGGATATCCTGGATCGGATCTTATTTTTAATTTTTTTAAATATTTTGTAATAATTTCATAATTATATCACATTAATTATGTAATATTCTTTTGTAAGGATGTGGTATCTTCGCTTTTCAACGTAACTCGAGATCGTTTCAGAAGGGAGAATGATGATTAAATGAGGAGAAAAAAATTTTTAGCTTTTATGTTGGCCGTCTCGGTCACAGCCATCCAGGCACACTGTTTAAACGCCACTGTATATGCAGAAGAAATGACCATAGCAAACCTGGACACGCAGGTGGTCTCTGACTCGGACGCTCCAGATGTTTCCGATCCAGATGCTCCGTCCGTCTCTGACCCGGATATCTCCGGCCCGGACGCCCCATCCGTCTCTGATACGGATGCCCCGGATATTTCCGGCCCAGACGCTCCGTCTGTCTCTGACCCGGATGCTCCGTCTGTCTCTGACCCGGATGCTCCGTCCGTCTCTGACCCGGACGCTCCGTCTGTCTCTGACCCGGATGCTCCGTCCGTCTCTGACCCGGACGCTCCGTCTGTCTCTGACCCGGACGCTCCGTCTGTCTCTGACCCGGACGCTCCGTCTGTCTCTGACCCGGACGCTCCGTCTGTCTCTGACCCGGACGCTCCGTCTGTCTCTGACCCGGATGCTCCGTCCGTCTCTGATCCGGATGCTCCGTCCGTCTCTGACCCGGACAACACCTCCGGCAATCAGACCTCAGCGCCGCCGGCTGGTACTGCTTTAACCTCCGGTAACGCAAAATATAAAGTAACAAAAGCCGGGAGCGAAGTGTCCTATACGGGTACTACAGCTTCAGGCACGGTCCAGATCCCTGCAACGGTCACCATTGATGATATCACTTATAAAGTGACCTCTATTGCAGTGAGCGCTTTTAAAAACAATACAGCGATCACCTCCGTTACGATCGGAGGAAATGTGCAGACGATCGGAATGTACGCATTTTCGGGATGTACACAATTAAAGACTGTGTCAATGGGCAGCGGTGTGACCACGATCGGGATCGAAGCGTTTACAAACTGTACATCACTCACCGCGGTCGCACTCCCAAAGACCACCACGATCGTGAAAGCACGGGCTTTTAGAGGCTGCACAGCATTAAAGACCGCCACCTTAAGCTCCGGTCTGGCTACGATCGGTAGCGGCGCATTCAGAGCCTGCACGGCCCTGACATCAGTCACGGTCCCGGCCTCTGTCACACGCATCAAGCAATATGCTTTTTACGGGTGTACCGGCCTCACCTCCGTCGCTCTCAAAAAAGGTCTGAAGACGATCGAAAACCGTGCATTTGTAAACTGCAAGTCATTGAGCGATATCACCATCCCAGCCTCTGTCACGGCTATACCGTTAAAGGCTTTTAAGGGATGCTCCGCTCTCGCAGTCGTCAATCTAAAAGCAGGTCTGGAGACGATCGGGATCGAAGCGTTCGCAAACTGTAAAAAACTCAGCAGCATCGCGATCCCCAATTCGGTCACGGCAATAAAAATGAACGCGTTCAGCGGTAATACAAGACTGACCTCTGTATCGATCGGAAACGGGACAAGAGTGATCGGCCGCACAGCTTTTCACGGATGCTCCGCGCTTTCCACAGTGATCATCAAGTCCACCGACCTGACGACCGTGAAGGCAAATGCCTTCTTAGGCATCAACCCAGCCGCTGCGATCCAAGTAAGATCCGCTAAATTAGCGTCTTATACAAGGCTTCTGAAGGGAAAAGGCCAGGGCAGCGGCGTATCTATCACAAAGATATAGATCACATAAGATAAATATAAGGCGAAAGATACCATATCTTTAAAAAACACCCCGTTCCTTGGGGTGTTTTTTGGCTGTATCATCCCCCTCTCACGGTGTATAATACAAGAAAACATACACAGAAAGGATCGATCTGTAATATATGAAGATAAGAAAACATACATCCGACCAGATGACGCCGATCGAGCGAAAAAAAGCCATTGCCGCAGGAGAGGATATCGACCGCATTCCCTGTATTCCATTCATGGATGGCGCAAAATCCATCCTCTCCGGCATCTCCATCTGGGATTACTGGCATGATCCTATGAAGATGGCCGAAACGGAGATCATAGTATTTAACAGATTCGGATACGACCGCATCGTGATCGGACCGAATACACGGGGGATCACGGAGGCTCTGGGCGGACAGTTCATTTATCCCAAAAAGGGCGTTCCCTATCTCTCCACCCCCTTCCTGACAGACTACCGCCTCCTGGATAAAATGGATCCGATCCGCGCAGGGACACATCCCAGGATCCGGGATTTCTTACAGGCGGCCGGATATTTATGTGGGCAGGCGGCCCAGATCGTCCCCATCGAGATGAGCATCGGCGGCCCGTTCACCATCGCTTCCAATCTGCGGGGTGTGGAGATCCTGATGCGGGACTGCCGGCGGCATCCACAAGCGATCCACCGGCTGATGCGCGTGATCACCGACAGCCAGAAGAGCTGCATCGACGAAGCGGCAAAATACAGCCTGGGGATCGCCATGGCCGACCCGGTCGCCAACCCGATGCTGATCGGTCCGCGGCTGTATGAGGAATTCGTCTATCCCTATACAAAAGAATTGACAGACTATGTCCATGTACAGACCGGTCACAGAGTCTCCCTCCATATGTGCGGAAAGACCTACAAGATCTGGGAGTATCTGCGCCAGTACCCCCTAAACGAACTGAGCCTCGACAACGTGGTCGATCTAACACGGGCAGTGAGCGAACTGGGTGACATCCTCCCGCTGGCGGGGAATGTAGATCCGGTGGCAGTCATCCTGCACGGAACAAAGGAGGAGATCACAGCCGCGGTGCATACCTGTATCCGGATCGGACTCGGTTCCAAGAAAGGATTCACACTGGCAACAGGATGTGATATCCCGGATGCCACCCGGCCGGAGCAGATCGACCATTTTATGACGGCCGCGCGGGACTATAAATATTAGTATATGGAATCCACTCATCAAAAAAAATAATATTTATTTGTCTAATCTATTGTATACAACCCCAAAAAATGTTAGACTATTTGAAAATCTATACATAGGAGGAGTTTTTTACATGAAAAAGAAAATGTTGCGTGTACTCTTAGCTGCCACCATGTCCATGACATTACTGGCCGGATGCGGCGGCGGAAACAGCGGCGACAGCAGTACAGACAGCACGACAGAGGCGGCAGATGCCGCCGATACCGATGAAGGGTCCGCTGCAAAAACGCTAAAGGTATGGGTCCCGCCGCTTGACGACGACACAGTGAACAACTGGGGCGGCCTGATGTCCGAGTGGGAGGAGGAAAACGACTGTAAAGTCGACATCACCGTAGTCCCCTGGGATAAATACGAGGAGACCTACACAACAGCTTTAAATTCCGGCGAAGGCCCGGACGTAGGCTACATGTACAATGAAATGTTCCCCACCTACATCGATGCCGGCGCAGTCGCTGACATGGCCGACTACGTGACCGACGAGGACAGGGATGAATACAAATACCTGGAAAACGGTTTCATGATGGACGGACAGTACGGCTGGCCCTTAGTCACCGGCGTGCCTTTTGTCCTATATTACAATGAAAACATCCTCGCCGACCTGGGCGAATCCGCCCCGGAGACCTGGGAAGATTTCGAGCGGATCTGCAAAGCAGCCACCAAAGATACAGACGGCGACGGCGAGATCGATCAGTACGGTTATGCCTGCGGCATGAGCACCAGCGATGTGGGCGCAATGCAGATCTTAAACGCATATTATTACAGTGCATTGTGGCAGAACGGCGGACAGATCTATGCAGATGACCTGAAAAAAGTCGCCTTTGCAGATGAGGCAGGCACAGAAGCCGTCACCTGGATCAAAGACATGGTCCAGTATATGAACCCTGATTTCATGTCCCTGTCCTGGTCTGATGCTTTTGCCACCGTATTCGGCGAAGGAAAAGCAGCCTTCGGCGTGTACAGATCTTCACAGACAGACGGCACCGTTTTTGCAGAGACATACCCGGATGTAAAATGGGATTTTATCACATCCCTGAAAAATAAAGAATTCGGAACATTCGGCGCGACCGACTGCCTGACACTGATGAGCGCCGCCGAGGATCCAGACCTTGCAATGGATCTCATCAAATATGTGACAGGCGCAGGATTTATGGAACAGTACCATGCAAAATGCCCAGGCGCGGCTCTCACCGTCAGCGAACCATACGTGGGGGATGAGAAGATGGAGAAGATCTACACCGACGACCTGGATAAATGGCACGGTCTGCAGGTGGGCCCCTGCGGCGTGGACATCCTGACACAGCTCTCCGCAGACTTCCAGGGTATCATGAGTGATGAACTCTCTGTAGAAGAGGGGCTCAAAGAGGCGGAAGATTACGCCAACAACCTGCTGGATGAGTACTGGGCAGATAAAGAATAATGGCCGGGGTAAAAAAGAAATATGGTGCAGCGAAAGTTGCACCATATTGTTATATCGCCCCGATCACACTGATCTTAGTCACCTTCGTGATCGGCTCTGTGGCCGGCTCGATCATACTGGGTTTTACAAAATATAACATCATGACAGAACCCGTCTTCCAGGGCCTGAAAAATTATTCTAAACTGATGTCTGACAGCAAATTCATCAAAGCCCTGAAAAACACCCTGGAGCTGATGGTCCTGATTGTCCCGCTGCAGACCATTTTCAGCGTAGCGATCTCCGTATTCCTGGCGGCAAACCGAAAACGCCTCCTGGGAAGGCTGGCCAACAGCGTAATCTTTATCCCGGTCATCTGCGCCCCCGCAGTCGCCGGTGTGGTGTGGCGGGAACTCCTCAACGGAAAGATCGCAGTTGTGGAAAGATCTTTCGGCCTCTTCGGGATCGATCCGTCCATGCTCTTAGGGAGTGCCAAGACAGCATTGATCACTGTGGGCATGGTGGCCATCTGGAAATGGATGGGATACTATGTGGTCATCTACACATCCGGGCTGCTCTCGATCCCCGACACCTATTACGAAGCAGCAAAAGTAGACGGCGCAGGCAGGCTACGCTGCTTCCTGTCGATCACCCTGCCCCTTTTGAAGCCTACGATCATCCTGGGTGTCTTCCTGTCCATGACCACGTCCCTGCAATGCTTTGACCTGATCTTCAACCTGACAGGCGGCGGACCCAACAACGCGTCCACCACGCTGGTGGTCTACGCCTATTCCAAATGCTTCAGCGCAGGCACTGCCGGGTATGCCATGGCGATCTCCAATGTACTGTTCCTGGTGATCTTGGCCGTGGCGTTGCTGCAACGCGATCTGATGAAAAGAGAGGCTTCGGAGATATGATGAAAACGGATATGCAGATTTTAAAAAAAGGTGCGGGCCGCGTGGCATCCAGTCTTCTATTGATCGGGATCATCATCGCGAGCATTTTCCCGTTCCTCTACATGTTCCTGATGTCCTTTAAGTCTACGATCAACGCCCATGACCTTGACTTTTCCCTGGAAAAACTGTCGCTGATGCAGTACCAGAAGATCTTCTCCATGGACCATTTCGGACGCTATATCTTCAACAGTGTCTTTGTGGCTGCGGCCGGTGTGATCTTGACCGTCGGAGTCTGCTCCCTGGCCGGATATGCGTTCGCCAAGATGGATTTCAAAGGCAATGATAAGATCTTCCTGTTCCTGGTCATGACCATGGTCGTCCCGTCGGAAGTCATCATAATCCCGCTTTTTTTGATCACAAAAGGGCTGGGATGGCTCAATACATACCGGGCTTTGATCCTGCCGCTGCCAACGGCGTTCGGCGTCTTTATCATGCGCCAGGCGATCCTGGATGTGCCCCAGGACCTGATCGACGCGGCCAAGATCGATGGGTGCGGAAACCTGAAGATATTCTTTAAAGTGGTGCTCCCACTGGTGAAGTCCTCTATGCTCGCGCTCTCGATATTTACATTTGTCGGCGCATGGAATAATTTCCTATGGCCTCTCGTGGCCTCCACGAAGACAGAGATGAAGACACTGCCGCTGGCGCTGAGTATGATGAAGACACAATTTAATACGGACGTGGGGCTTACGATGGCCTGCGCTGTCATCAATTTTTTGCCGCCTTTTATCTTCTATGTGTTCATACAGGGACGATTTAAGGAGGGGATGACCTTGAGCGGGATGAAAGGATAGTCTTTATGTGTGAGATGCTGGCATCTCCTTTTGTTGATGCCAGCGCTCCCATCTGCGGACCCTATCTCCCTTATCAAAAAATTTTAGTCATCCTCCAGCATCGACTGGAAGATATCTTTCAACGCCAAAAGGCTCTTATTCTCAGGTGATTCCTCCAACGCTCTCTCTATCCATCCCAGCGCAAGCCGTATGAAGCCCTGAAACTGCTTATTTGTCATGCCCATGTCATCACCCCCTTCCCTCATTGTATATAGTATATATCAGGATAAACGGGGCGTAAAGTTCTTTTCCACTTGATCGGGCTCTTTCCACATATTTTTCTTTTAAAGCAATATCGGGGACTTTTTTTGTTCCATTTTTTTATTTTTACACGGATCCATTGAATTTCTATTTGAAAACTGTTAATATGGAGTATATATATAAAAAATATCGCTTGCAAAGATAACAAAGATGAGGATACACTATGTCTAGATTTTCAGAATCTTTCAAGAAACTGATCCAGGAAAAAGATATCAACGTATATTCCATGGTCCAATACTGCAATACAGACCGTTCCACCATGTACAAATATATAAGCGGCAAACGAAAGCTGAAAGATTTCACCCTCTTCCAGAAGATCACGGAGTTCATCCGCCTCTCCCCCCAGGAGTACCGGGCATTCCTTGAGGATTACCACATCAACAACATCGGGGAGTATGCCTATTACTGCCGGCAGAACGTGGAAGACTTCATCCTGGCTTTCCCAGAGAACCTCTCCCCGCCCAGACCGCCCGCACTCAGCTACGCGCCGCAGCCCGCACAGGCTGCACAGGCCGCCTGCACACCGCTTTACACGCAGACGGAGGTCAACGACCACCTGCACTGGATGATCCTCCAGGAGAGCCATGTGCCGGACGGGCATCTGGGCATGCTGCTGCAGCCGGACTGTGAGTTCCTGTTCCATCTGCTGGCCAGCCTGAAACCCGCGCAGACGCCGCTTCGGATCGACCATGTATTCTGCCTGGATAACTCCGAGCAGCTGACCGACCGCAAGAAGATCCGCCGCCTCTTGTATCTGGAGAAGATCCTGCCCCTGCTCTTTGCGGGACTGGATTATGCGCCCCATTATTTTTATGACGACGTGAACGCCCATTTTTACAACCTGAACATGTTCCCCTATCTGCTCCTGACCAGTACAGGCGCGCTGATGTGCTCTCCGGACTTCAGGCAGGGGATCGTCTACCACGATGCGGACACGCTGAAATTCCTGTGGCGTTCCTATGAAGATATGAAGAAAAACACATCCCCGCTCTTCCACATCGTGGATTCCGTCCTCGACGAATGCAATGCCCTGGGCGATATGGGCTGGGGACTGGCCCCCTGTTACGTCGTCCAGGCGGAACCCTGTCTGATCCCATACATAACCCCGGAGACCCTCGGCCGTGCCCTCCACAGCCAGATCCCGGGGCGGAACGCGCTCATGGATGAACTCCAGAAATACATCACAGACTGCCAGCTGCGCATCGCCAACCCGAATATGCACATCTACCATACGCGCCAGGGGATCGGGCATTTCCTTAAGACGGGCCGCCTGCAGGAGATCCCGTCAGATATCTACACACCTTTTACGATGGAGGAGCGGCTGCAGATGCTGGCGGACCTGGCCCGTGACAGCCAGACCGGCACCCACCATATGCTCCAAGGGCCATTGGCGGCCTTGCCCCTGAACCTGCATTTAAGTTTCAACCTGAACAGCGGATACATCCTCTTCAGCGACCACACCGGAAAAAACATCTACCTGATCATCCAGGAGTCCAGCACACTGTCCGCTTTCATAGATTATATCTCCACATTGGATGAGAGCTACATCTGCTCGCCACAGGAGACCGCTGCCTGCATCCGACAGCTCATGGACGGATTTATGAAAAGATCTATGAAAGACTCTATGGAAGGCTGAAAACTCTCCTTGCAAAATCCTTGAAAATCTTCTATACTAAGACACATGGAAAATATCATTCTTCAATGGCAGATCTTTCAAGAAAAAATGATGTACCTGGGTTATTGGGACCGGCTGATGGCCCACCTGGACACCATCATGACGATCATAACACTGGGCGTACTGTTGTTCGCACTGATGAACTGTTTCCTGGGCCATCAGCTGATGCGGCTGTGGATGACCGTGATCGGTCTGGGGATCGGAGGAGGCATCGGCGGCTATCTGGGGCTGCGGCAGTTTTATGACAAGAACGCCATCTTCCTCTCCGCCACCGTCTGCGCGTTCGCCGTGGCCATCGCGGCCACTGTGATCTATCGGGTGGGACTGGTGGTCCTGTGCGGCGGTGTGGTCTTTGCCACGCTGGAACTTCTGTTCCCCGTGGCTTCCATGAGCGTACATATGGGCTTCGTCGCCCTGGGACTGGTGGCCGGGATCGCCGCTTTTGAGCGGGAGACCATGGTGGTGACTTGGATCACCGGCATCTGCGGCGGGCTGGCGGCTGTCCGCTCCGCGTTCCTGCTGCTGCACTGGGAGTCTACGGTCGCGGCCGTCTTAGTCGGTGCGGCATTGGCGGCATTGGGCATCAAATACCAGTACAGCCAGATACGGAAACATCCGCCCAAGAAAAAAAACAAGACCCAGAAAAAACAAAAAACAGAGCGTGCCTGAAAGTTGTCCACAAAAACTCTCAGGCACGCCCTTGGGCATCCACACAGATTTTTATCAGATCTTCATCATCTCACCCTTACATCTCCTTTAACCGCTCTAACTGCTCTAAATATCCCTCGAACACCCGCAGTGCATTTTCCACCGGCTCTTTCGCTGTCATATCCACACCGCAGATCTTCAGCAGGTCGATACAGTCCATGGAACTCCCGCCGCTCAAAAACCGCTTGTATTTTTCCACGATCCTCGGCTCGCCTGCTAAGATCTTGCTGCTGATCGCGATTGCCGCGGAAAATCCGGTGGCATACTGATATACATAAAAAGCGTTGTAAAAATGCGGGATCCTGGCCCACTCCATCTCGATGGCCCGATCCACCTGGACGTCCGGGCCGTAATACTGCTCATTCAGTCCATAGTATATCCGACACAGGCTCTCCGCCGTCAGCGAGCCCCCCTCCTGCACGATCTCATGGACCGTCCGTTCAAACTCCGCGAACATGGTCTGCCGAAACAACGTCCCCTTGAACTGATCCAGGAAATAATTGATCAGATACGCCTTCTCGTCCCGGTCTGCAGCCTTGGACAGCAGATGGTGGATCAACAGGGCCTCGTTGCAGGTGGAGGCCACCTCAGCCACGAAGATCTTATATCCGGCATAGATGTACGGCTGGGCCTCATCCGAATAATAGCTGTGCAGGGCATGGCCCATCTCGTGGGCCAGGGTGAACACATGATTTAAAGTACCGTTGTAATTCAAGAGCACATACGGATGCGTACCGTACGCACCCCAAGAGTACGCGCCGCTCCTCTTTCCCTGGTTCTCATACACATCGATCCAGCCGCCCGCAAAACCCTCATCCAGCAGACCGATATAGTCCTCCCCCAGAGGTGCAAGGCCCTCCTTTACGATCTCTTTTGCCTGTTCAAAAGTATATGTCCGGCCAGGATTTTTTGCCAGAGGCGCATACAGATCGTACATATGCAGCTCTTCCACATCCAAGATCTTTTTGCGCAGGCACACATAGCGGTACATAGCCGGCAGATGATCGTGGACCGCCTCGATCAGCCGGTCATACACCGCCAATGGGATGTCGGCTGCATCCAGGGCCGCCTCCCGGGAGGAGCCATAGTTGCGCATCCGGGCAAAAAACAGTTCCTGTTTTACATTGGCTGAAAATGCTGCAGACAACGTATTACGAAATTTATCGTAGGATGCGTAGAGCCTCTCAAAAGCCTCCCGTCGCACCCGGCGATCCTGGCTTTCCAAAAACTGCACGTAGCGGCCCTGGGTCAGCTCCTGCTCGATCCCGTCCGCATCCCGGACCGTACCAAATCTTATATCAGCGTTGTTGAACATCATGAAGATATTCTGCGGGGACTGGCCCAACTCCGCGGCCTTGGCCAGGACCGCTTCCATCTCTTTTGAGAGGATGTGGGCTTTTTTCCGCTGTTTCTGTTCCATATATCTTTTATAGAGGGCCAGCCCCGGCTCCTCCCTCAGATAACGCGCCCAGTCCGCCTCCGTGATCTCCAGCAATCCCGGTTCCACAAAAGAGGTCCCGTCACCCGCCTGCACCATCAGGATCTGCGCCCGGTCCGCCATATCCTGGTAAGAGGCATTGCCCATATCCTGATGGGATTTCTGGCTGGCGTACACGTACAGCCGCTCGACTTTGAGCGACAAGGCATCCTGGGCCTGGAGCGTTTCCAGGAGCATGCCTGGGGACTGGCCCATCTTTCCCTGGTATGCGGCAAAGTCTTTTAACTGCCGCTGGAACTCTTTGGCATCCTCCTCCCATGCCTGGTCGCTGGGATAGAGGTCCTCCATGCGCCAGCAGTCTTTCGCGTCCATCTCCTCCCGTCTGGGATTTTTTCTGCTCTCACTCATCCGATAAAACCCTTCCTTTCAGCAGTCTTTCTATATTGATGACAAATCCTTCATATACACATACCGGTACATCATCCTCAAACTTATATTCTTCCGTCCGCTCCTCTTTTTCAAAATCAAAGACTATGATCGTTTTTTTCTGTGGATTTATGATCCAGTATTCACGCACCCCCGCGGTGCGGTATTTAAAAAGTTTTATGCCATGATCCATCTGTGGATTTGATGGAGAGGTGATCTCGACCACCCAGTCAGGCGGGCCATTACATCCCCTGTCATCTATTTTATTTTTATCACATATGACAGAAATATCCGGCTCCACGTAATTTCTGTCGTCTCCGCTTAAAAAAACTGCAAATGGGGCCGGAAAAACTTCACATTGTCCCTGTTTTTTTATGATATATCCCCGTATCTCAGCAGATAACTCCATAAGGATACGCTGATGCATGGTATTCGGCAAAGCCATCGCATAGATCTGTCCATCGATCAGCTCCGCCCTATGCCCTTCCGGCAAAGCATAGATATCTTCTATCGTATAAACATCTGTTCTTGCCAACTGCATGGCGGCACCTCCTATCAACGATCCTCTTCATGATACCTCATAAAACCTCTCTTTTCAAGAATCTTTGGGAGATCACAGAAAAAGAGCGTGTCTGAAAGATCATCCAAACACACCCTTTGAAGATTTTTATATATTTTCCGGCATTTTCCCTACGACCCCAAAGGGAGGTATCACTTCATATCTCTTCGCATCCCAGGGACCTGTC
The DNA here is from genome assembly GCA_910575625.1 of Clostridia bacterium. GTDB lineage: Bacteria > Bacillota > Clostridia > Lachnospirales > Lachnospiraceae > MGBC164599. Next base: position 23,143 of record CAJTFD010000021.1, on the reverse strand, counting down.
AGGAGTTCACGCATATATGTCAGTTCAGCCGGAACGACTTTGCGCTCCAGATTTAATGTTTTTTCTATCTCCCGAGTCTTCTCCATCAGCTGCCCGATCGGATTGACCCCTGTATCCAGAAGAGCCAGTGTACGGTAATTGCAGTACATCATATCCGCGATGCTCCTGGCTGTCTCTTCTCCATATTTCTCAACAGAATACAGATACTCCACCCAGATGTTGCGTTCTCCGCGGATCCATCCCTCCGTCAGATAATACGCTGCATGTTCTTTTGAATAATCTCTCCTGCGCTCATCTGACCCCATCAAAAGTGAGATGCAGTCATCGGCTTTGGGGATGATCATCTCAAAATTGCCGTTTTTGAGATTTAAGACAGAATCCCCGCATCTCCCAAATACCAGTATGACCCTGTCACAATCCGTAATCCCATCGACAGCCTCCTGCAGACGGTCATGGAGTTTCTGCGTATAATTATGCAGCCCGGATTCTATCCATTTCACATTCGCTTTAAGCCCTATGTCTTTATATAAGAAGAGAAATTCATCCCTCAAAGTCTCACATACGATCATCGTCGTTCTCATTGCTCTTCTCCCAGTCTCGCCTCTTGTATCGCCTGCAGGCTGACGCCGCCGGTCAGCTCTTTTACAAACAGATCCGCCGGCGCAGTGAGGATCCGCTCAGGTGTATCATATTGGAGGACATTTCGATCGCCCAGGATTGCCGTTTTCGTTCCCAGAAGCAGCGCCTCGTCGATCGCGTGCGTCACAAAAATGATCGTAATGCCAAGCTCCCTGTGGATCTTCTGGATGCTGCTCTGTAACTGTTTCCGGGTGATCTCATCCACCGCTCCGAAAGGTTCATCCATCAACAGGATGGATGGCGTCACAGCCAGCGCCCTCGCGATCCCCACACGCTGTTTCTGCCCGCCGGACAGTTCGCCGGGATACCTCTTTAGGAGTTCCTTTTCCAGAGAGACCATCTCCATCAGCTTTTCAGGCTCCACCGTCGGACTAGGACGCTGCTTAAAAAGGCTGGGGACATATCCAATGTTCTTTTGCACAGTCATATGCGGGAACAGACCCACGTTTTGGATGACATAACCAATGTTCCGGCGCAGCATGATCTGATCGACCTGTGAGACATCCCTGCCATCCACCCATACACTTCCCTGATCGGGCCGGATGAGTGCGTTGATCATTTTTAAAAGTGTGGTCTTCCCACAGCCAGAACGTCCGATCAGCGTCACAAATTCCCCTTTGCCGATGGACAGATCCACATGATCCAGAACACAGTTTTCCCCATACGTCTTCGATACACCCCTAAATCCGATCATCGGCTGCACACTGTTCATTCTTTCAGCAGCCCCCTCTCTGACAAGAATCCCCTTGCCACTTCCTCCGGCTCCTGCCCGTCTGTCTCTACCTGTTTATTCAATGACGCCATGTCTTCGTCTGTGATCATCCCCTCCATCTGTAAAAGGATCCCTTTAAGCTTCGGGTATTTCTCCAAAGTGTCTTTTCGTACCAGGCTGCCGCACAGATATTCCGGAAAATACCTTTTATCGTCTTTGAGCAGTTTCGCACCAGATGTCGCCAGACGCCCGTCCGTGGTAAATACATTGATCACATCGGCTTTCTCCTCCGCCAACGCATCATATTTCACTGAAAAAGTCATATCCAGGCTCTCTTTGAAATCAAAGCCATACGTGCTGCACAACCCCTCATATCCGTCCTCCCGTTCAAAAAAGCCCGGCTCTGCCCCAAAAATAAGCTTTCCCGATACATCCGCCAGATCCGAGTATGTCTCCAGTCCGTAAGTCTCTGCCACATCCTCTGCCACTGCCAGGCCGTATGAATTATTGAAACCATACAGTCCCACCCAGCACAAGCCAAATCCCTCTTCGTACTCCTGGAACAATTGGGCGTTTAATGTATCTGTATCCGGGATATCTGTATGTTTTAAGATATTCAGCCATGCAGTGCCCGTGTATTCCGGATACAGATCGATCTCACCTTCCATGATCGCCGGGTGGAGCACTGTCTCGCCCCCGGAGAGATCCCCTTTGACTTCCACTGTAAGATTGCTGTCCTGTTCAATGAGAGTCACCAGCATACTGGCCAGGATCGCCTCCTCAGCCGTATTGTCGTAGCCAAGGACGATCGTATCTCCTTTTTTTCCACAGGCGACGGATAAAAGACATATACAGACAGCAACAGCCACCGGTCCTATAAATGGGATCTTTCGTTTCATCATACTCTCCACCTTTTCTTTACTTGATTCTCCAATACACCGCATACGATATCCATGATGATCGCCATGAGCGCGATCATGATACTCCCGGCGATCATCAGGACACTGTTATTTGTCGCGATCCCCCGGTAGATAGCCGAACCCAGACCGCCTGCGCCAATGAAGGAGGCAATGCCGGCAATGGAGATCACCATGACCACCATGTTCCTGACCCCTGCCAGGATCATAGAGAACGCCATCGGAAGCTGTATGCGCAGCAGCACCTGCCATCTCGTGCTCCCCATTCCCACAGCCGCTTCGAGTATATCCGCATCCACCTGGTCCAGACCAGTGAATGTATTGCGGATCATGGGGAGCAGCGCATAGACGGTCAGAGCAATGATCGCTGTTTTTTCCCCAATACCGGTGATCGGGATCAAAAATCCGAACATGGCAATGTCTGGAATGGTATACAGCATATTGATCAGACTTAAGACAAGCTGCGCATATTTCCGGTACCGGTTTATCAGGATACCGATCACCAGTCCGATGGAACCGGCCAGGAGGATCGCCGTACCCGCAAGCATGATGTGCTGCAATAACAATCCAAAAAACCATTCTCTCCGTTCGATCAGGATACCTACTACATCTGTGATCATCGATCCCTTCCTACCTCCATCAAAAACAACGCTCTCTATCTCGCCTCAGCCGCCAGTCTGTCATCCTCCAGCAGCTGCTGGATGCGTGCCTTATTTCGACGCCGGAAAATGATCGATGCGACCAGTGTCAGCACTCCGGAAGCCAGCAATATGTAATACAGACGGTTATAAGCGCCCTCTTCGCCCATCTGGTCCAGCCAGATCCCGATGAACGTAGGCATAAATGCATCCGCACTGTAAATGATCGTAGAGATGATACCAAAAGCATTCCCCGTATCCTGCATAGGTATCCCCGCCTCACGGATCTGGATGAATTTCTGACTGCGGAATAAACCCGTCAGGATGATCTCAGCGCCCAGGAGGATGATAAACACCGGAAGGTATTTCGCTTCCTTCGGCAAAAAGATAAAGATCGCCAGGATCACCATATAGATCCAGGTACATGCCTCCAGACAGAACGTCGGGCCTTTCTTTTTCACCAGGAAGGATCCAAAAAACGCACCGATCGGTTTCAGCCATGCATTCATCGTTCCGATATATGCGATCGTCGCCACAGAAGCCCCGAACACCCCAGCCATGTCGCCCAGATAAGAACCGATACAGGAACCGATATTGTAACCGCCAAAAGCGATCGCCACACACAACAGCAGATCCGGGTTTTTGAGCAGCCGTACGGTCTGCTTCAGTGTGCTCTCCGTAGAGATGATCGTCTCACCGTCAGATCCCTCTTTGTCCTCTTCCTCCACCTTATCGTCAAATACGAACAGAGAGATGACCGCGAATACCAGTAAGAAAGCAGCATAAAACCAGATGACAAAACGCAGTCCTGCGACCATATCTACAAACTTTGTAAATAAGAATACGATAAACGTACTGATAAACATCTCGCCCAGGCCGCGGACCGTCTGCAGCCAGGAAAATGCACGGTTCTCATCACCGATGCTGCGCCCAAAGATACGGTTGCATTTGAGCATGGTATCCCAGAAAGTCACTGTGGTCGTGACACCCATGACCGCATACAGCACAAGACAGACCTGATAGCTGGGCCACAATCCCAGTATAAAATTACAGATGGCCGTACCTAAAAACGAGACAAACATCAGCCAGCGCGGAGAGACTTTATCCGCGATAAATCCTCCGATCAGATACCCCACGACCGCGATCCATCCGTAGACCGCATAAAGGACCCCAAACTGGGTATTGGTCACAGACATCGCCTCGATAAATGCATCATAAAAACTGGCCCGGCAAAACAAAATATACATGATCCCAAACGCGCCGAGTGCGCAAGTGATAAACTGCAGCCACGCTTTAACGGATATTTTTTTCTTCATAAGGATCCTCCCTTCCTTTCATTTACAGATCCGCTCCCCGCCGCAGATCCCCCGGATCCAGAGCGGGAAGCCGGATCGACTCTCTTAGATGATCGGATGATATTCTTCCGGCAAAAGACGGCGCAGGATCGCCTTGCGGTCTTCATCCAGATCCGGTTCTGTATACTCTTCGATCCGTTTTTTCCATACTGGCGTCAGGCGTTCTTCTGCGATCGGACATTCATTCGCAAACCAGCTGTTATGGGGATCGCGTATATCGTATTTCGGCTCAAAAAACTCTTTGCGGTAAATGGGGAGTACGCGTCCGAGATAATTTCCCATCGTACCTTTTTCCTTGATCTCATCAAAGCGGAACGTGGTATCGCTGACTTCATAGCCCTCCATCAGGTGCTTACACTTTAAGACACATTCTTCATCCCAGATGAATTTTTCGTAGCCGATGGAATTCATGGAATCCAGCAAGCCGCAGGCCATGGGGAGAAGGTCCGCATGGAGCAGGTGCGCACTGAGTATGTTCATAAATGTCTCCGCGCCGCACTGGATATCCAGCACCTTCGATTCTGTATTGCTCACACCCGTCTGATACGGCAGTCCATAAAAACGCGCCATGCGCTCTGTGGTCGCGCACGCCCACATCGCCTCAATGCCGCCATATGCCGGAGCCAGATGGCGCATATCGTTAGAAGAAAAACGGGTACAGTACAAAACAGGCGCACCAGGACGGACCAGCTGTGAATATACGATCCCGGCCAGTACCATCGCATTGCCCAGGGTATACGCTCCCGCCATCGTCTGAGGCCCGGAAGCGCCCAGGGTCACGCCGCTGACAAACAGCATTGCCTGTCCCGCCGCTGATAAGACTTTTACCGCCTCACACATATCCTGCGCCATCTGCATAGGACCTACTGTGCAGGCCATCCCTGTCAGGATCGTTTTATCTGTGGTGCCGTAAAACTGCTGCATGGCTTCCAGACATTCCGCCACTACTTTTTCCCCGCCCAGCACGATGCCGTCCATGGGCTTTTTGCAGTATTTCAGGGCAACACCCAGCGCGTACTGCTGGCGTTTATCCGGCTCCACATATTGAAAATCCAACACATATGGATTCGACATGTCGATCACTTTACTGGTCTCATTCAATTTATGGAAATTCACCAGATGTTCATGGTTGGATTGTTCATACTTATCTCCCTGCCGTACATAGATCGGCCCATAGCACGACTCATAGACCATAGGGGCGCCGCCGCCAACCGTGATATGCCCGCCATCCCTGTCATAGAGATCATAGGAGCCGGGGACTGTCTTTAAAGCCTCATCCAACATGGCCCGGCTGATATATACTGTCTGGCCATCCACTTTCGCTCCATGTTTCTTAAACAGCTCCACAGCTTCATCCGAGTGGAAAGTCGCTCCGACTTCGCTTAAGATCTTCACTGTCATCTCATGGATCTGGTCTATTTCCTGGTCTGTGCCGATCGAATAACTAAGCTGCATACTCTTTTCCTCCTATCATCATGTCTTTTAAGATCTACAAGATAAATTTGCAGGCTGTCAGGATATCAAACAGATCATCCGTTTCCAGACGGATCGTATGATCGTCCACTTTTTTAAACCCAGGAAAATATGACATCTTCATCGCCTGCGGATGCTCTTTATAACAGACTTCAAATACATAGTGTTCAGGCAGCTTACACAAAGCGCCGCTCAAGTCTTGCTGCAGTGCTTTCATCACACCTTCGCCTGTGAGTCGGATGGCAAGATTGGGAGCGATGGACTTTGTATAAGCGCCTTTTCCCTCTTTCACAGCCAGTGTCTGTAATTTGGGATGCAGATCTTTCGACATTTCACACAATGCCTTGTCGCCCTGCAAAAATACTGTGGGGACACCTTCCCGCGCACATGCGTAACTGTAAAGATAAAATTCACTGCATGATACGCCATTGAGCTTCATCCAGAATGGATTCCGCGTCATCGTATGGGATAACGGGTTTCCCGGATGTCCCGCCGGCGCATGGCATCCGAGAAATACCGCCGCATCAAAGCTCGGGTCACAGCCATCCGCCATATCATACGGATGTCCGCTCCAGCTGCGGATCACTTCACAGCAGTCCGGGAGTTTCGTGACATCAATATTCGTCCCCCAGTCATGGGCATCATTCACCAGTATATAGGTGGCGCCGGCGGCGATCGCGCCTTCACAGGCCGCCACCACTTCACGGGTCATCTGATCTGCATGGTACTGCGTCTTATCGGCGTGATCTGTGATATCCACTTCATCCCAGCGCGTGGTGGTGGTGATCCCTTCGATATCGCATGTGATAAATACCTTCATCCAAAGACCCTCCTTATGCCGCTGCCCATTCACGGCAGATCCGGACAGTTTCCTGGGGAAGGATCGCCCACGCATCTGCGCCGATAAATCCGCACCCTTCCGCAGTCACCGGATTTCCTCCCACGATGATATGTACGTCATCGCGCAGGCCGGCTGCTCTGAATGCCTCCACGGTATCTTTCATCGAATCGATCGCCAGCGTCAGAACACCGCTGAGACCGATGATCTTAATGCCGTTCTCTTTGGCCTTTTGCACCACCTCTTCGGGCGCCACATCGATCCCCAGATCCAGCACTTCCAATCCGCCTGCCTCCAGCATAGCGCGGACGATGTTTTTCCCGATATCATGAAGATCTCCTTTTACTGTACACAGGATCATCTTTCCGATCGCTTCCTTGTCCTCTCCTGAGAGCGCCGGACGGATGATATCCATCACGCGCCCCATCAATTCTCCGGCAAACACCAGGTCACCCACGAAATACTCGCCTTCCTCAAAACGGCGCCCCACTTCCTCCAGTCCTTCCTGGCATGCCTGCATACACAGATCAGCGCCTTCTCCTTTTGCCTCCATGATCGCCTCTGCCGCGCTGATCATCACATCCTCATCCAGTTCCTCCATCGCTTCTCTCATTTTTTCCAATGTCATCATGATACATTCCTCCTTTTACTATTTTTCCTTTACCGGCCCGATCTTTTTGCTCCTGTAAGCTTTATTATATTTTCTGCAGCAGCGGTCATGATCCATGAGTACATCCACGGCCAGCACGGTGGCATACACATCCCTGTTGGTGGGATCGATGATCGCGCTGTCCATCCCCACAGACATAGCCAGTGCCAGGAAATTTAAGTTGATCACTTTGCGGTAAGGCATCCCAAATGATATGTTGGACAGCCCGGATGTGGTGAGCACTGTGGGATATTTCTCCTTGATCCGACGGATCGACTCCATAAACACCACCATACTGTCGTTGACTGCCGAGACGGCCATCACCAGAGGATCCACCAGGATCCGCTCAGGGGAGATCCCATGCGCCCCAGCTTTTTCGATGAGCGAAAAAGCGATCTCGGCTTTCTTATCCGCGGTGTACGGGATCCCGTTATCGTCGCAGGTCAGTGCGACCACTTTCCAGTCCGTATCCCGGATCAGCGGATAGATCACATCACATTTGTTCCCTTCTCCTGAAACAGAATTGATGATGCCAGGTTTTTTCACCAGAGGAAATACCTCTTTTAAGATATCCGCATCCGGGCTGTCGATGCAGATCGGCAGGTCCGACTCGTCCTGCACCACCTCCAACAGCCATTTCAGTGTATCCAGTTCTTTCTCCTGCGCCGTGCCAGCGCAGACATCCAGGTACTGGGCGCCTGCCTCTGTCTGGATCCGCGCCAGTCTCCGGATAAACCCTTCATCCCGGCTTTCGATAGCCGCCGCCGCAGAAGGTATCGCGCCATTGATCTTCTCTCCGATAATGATCATCTGTGTCCCTCCCTTTCTAAACTGACATGTCTGCCTGCGCAGACATCACCATCCATGAAAGTCAGCTCTCATTGATACTGTTCTGGTATGATCTCCTGTAAGATCTTTTCCTGTTCTTTATCCAGTGCTGCAGGTGCATAGGACTCCAGACGCTTCTCGCAGTCCTGTGCCGCCAGCGCTGCCGAAGTCGGACATCCCCTGGCCGTCCATGCATTATGTCCGTCACGCACCGCATATTTGGGCATAAAACAATCCCGGTAATATGTTTTCTTTGTCCTCTCGAACAATTGTCCCGTTGGTCCGCATTTTTTCATAGTCTCAAACATCAGCGTATCTTCATCTATTTCAAATCCCGATGCCAGACGGCGGAAAGCACGTATGCGCTCTTCATCCAGCAAAAACTTTTCATAACTCATGGCATTATAGGAATCCAGTGTGCCGCAGGACTGGAAATAACAGTCCACTTGTCCGAGATAAGCGATCGCCGTTCCCATGAACGCCTCCGCGCCTGCCTGGTAATCCAGTACTTTTGCGTCCGTATTCGCACTCCCCGCATGTACCGGCAGGCCATAGTACCGTGCCAGCTTGATGCCCGCCGCGCCTACCAGCATCCCCTCGATCGCGCCATAGGACGCCGAGGAGGTCAGCCTCATATCATCGCCGCTGTACTTGCTGCTGTAGATCACAGGTGTCCCGGGATTGATGAGCTGTGCCAGCACGATCGTCGCCAGTATCATAGCGTTCCCCAGCGTCTGCGCCGCAGCCAGGGATTGGGGCGTCGTGAGCCCAAAAGTCTGTCCCGGCCCGATGAGCAGCGCCTGCTTATTCTCAGCATAGACCATCAGCGCCTCTGTCATCGCTGTGCTCAGACGCATAGGCCCCAATGTGTCGATCAGGCCAAGAGCGATGATCCTCTCATCGGACACCCCATAGAACCGCCGCATCGTCTCCAGTCCAAACTCTGCCGCCTCTCGCCCTTCGACCAGCCCCATCAGTGGCTTTTGGCAGTATTTCAACGCCATGCCCAGACGATACTGCTCCCGGTGTGCCGCGTCCACATAAGAAACGTCCAGGATATTTGCATTCGATGCGTCCAGCACATCGCTGGTCTCTGTCAGCTTATGCATATCGATCAGATGCTCATGGGAGGTCTTCTCATAGGTCCCATCCTGTCGGCAGATATAGATCGGACCATACCCGGGCAGATTATAAGTCTGTCCATCACCCACCGTGATCTTCCCTCCGCCGCATCCATACCAGTCAAACGTCTTCGGCACTGCTCTCAGGGCATCTTCCACCATTTCCTCTGTGATCCAGACCGTCTGCCCGTCTGTTTTTGCTCCGTGTTTTTTAAAGACCTCGACCGCATCCCCGCAGTGGAAGACCGCTCCGATCTCCTTTAATATCCGCAGGCTGCAATCATGCATCCGCTGGATCTCTCCATCATTTTCTGTACCTATGCCATAATACAGCTTCATGCTCGATCCACCTCCTGTTTAATCTCTCTTTTTCTTATATATATTAATAATGTATACATCTTATATATGTTGCTAGTATATACAAGATGAGGCCTATTGTCAATACTTTTTGTCATATATATTACATTTACCAGGAATGGAACGTTTTTTTTGTATATATTTGCATAACTCAAAAAAGTGTGCCATATCACAGACCTCTGTCCGGGCCTGACCGCATAACGGATACGGCCGGCCTGTGATATCACACACTCTCTATCATAAACTTATTTATTATAGACTTACTTATTATAGACAAAACCTGAAGTACCACTCAGCACTCCATAAGAAGATAACATATAGCGTTTCGTGTAACCGATCCGGCTTCCTGTCTGTGATACATCAACCCCGGATATCAACAGCAGCGGTTCATTTTCCTCACAATTGAGCAGATGCAAGATCTCCTCCGGAGCTGCGACCGCCTGTATCCGCAGCTGGGTATAATAGCTAAAAGACGAACGCTTTGCATTTGCCGCATCTGGAAATACCGCAAAATTGATCTCATCCTCAATAGACGGATACCCCTTATCATATGGCACATACTTGATCCGGACACCCAGAAAAAATGTCCCCGCATAATCTTCACTATAAATGGCGATGACCCGCTGATCCGATGAGATCTCCAAGGCTTCCTGCACGTCGGGCGCCGGCTCTATGATCTTAATGTCCTTAAACCGACTCACTGTCTCCTCCGTATTCTCAGGGAGCGATAAGATGATCTCGTCCCTGTGGGGAGAGCCTACAAAATATCCCCGCCTGGGTTTTGAATAGATCAGTTTTTCCTGTTCCAGCCGTTTCAACCCTTTCCTGACCGTCTCCCGGCTCGTTTCATAACGCGCGCACAATTCATTCTCGGAGGGAAGTATCTCGCCGGGGACCAATTTACCGTCTATGATCTGATCGCACAGATCTGAAAAGATCACTTCGTAAATAGGCTTATTCGCTGCATTGCTCTTCATGTATCCCTCCCTGTTTTACAAGATCGTTGCAATATCTTAAAGTATCCTCCGGCATGTAAGCCGCCGCATCCGCATCCATGTTCTCCAAAATATCAGGGTCGACACATCCGCCGCCCAATATGATATGCACCTGGTCCCGAAAACCCGCGGCCGTGATCATCTCTATCGTCTTTTTCATGGAGTCCTGCGCAAAATGCATCATGCCGCTGAGCAGGACAAACTGGGGATGGTATTTTCCGATCGCCTCCACAAACGCCTGCGGTTTTACATCGATCCCCAGATCGATCACCTCAAAATTATCTGTGATCAGGATACCGACCACGATATTTTTTCCGATCTCATGGATATCCTCTTCCACGACCCCGATCAGAACGCGCGCTTTTTTTGTGTCTCTCTCCCCATCTTTTGCCGGAGGGACAAGGATGTCTAACACTGAACGGTACAACATCCCGGCATACATCAGGTCTGCGATGAAATATTCTCCTTTCTCAAATTGTACCTCCACCCGCTTTAATCCCTCATTCAGACAATCCAGGATCTCATGGGGGCTGCACCCCTTTTTGATCATCTCTTTCGCATAATACTGTGTCTTGTCTTCATCGATCATGCTCATCGCATCCAATAAATTTTCATACAGTAAGTCTTTCATATTCAGTCTCCTTTAACGTCCTTTCCATGGCGGCTGCAAAACAACCCCTCATAAATACCATACTGAAATATCATTCTTAAACTGTCATCATCCCTATAATACCGTAGGGATTTTTCCTTTTCAAGAATTTTCTCATAATTTGTATCCGATCTCCTCTTGACAAGGCAGTCAATCTATTGTACTATTGTATTATGAACTTAATACAATAGTACAGGAAGGGGTGACTCTATGGCATGGAATCTAGATTCCAGCCGCCCGATCTACGCGCAGATCGCGGAACTGGTGCGTTTGGATATCATATCCGGCCTCTATGCGCCGGGGACAAAACTGCCTTCTGTCCGGGAACTGGCGGCCCAGGCGAAGGTAAATCCCAACACGATGCAGAAAGCCCTGGCCGAGCTGGAGCGTACTGGCCTGGTCCACTCCATGCGGACCAGCGGAAGATTTATCACGGAGGATACTGAGATGATACAACGGATGAAAGAAGACCTGGCAGAAGACCAGATCAGAGAATTTTTGGAAAAAATGTCCGGCATGGGCTTTAAGCCCCAGGACACTTTAGCATTTATTGAAAGGATCTTAAAGGAGGACCAGTCATGAGTACCATTCTGGAATGTGCAAACCTAACGAAGCGATACGGCGCAAGGCTCGCCCTGGACAACATCAGCCTCAAACTGGAGTCCGGACGGATCATCGGTCTTTTAGGCCCCAATGGCAGTGGTAAATCTACCCTGATCAAGCTCATCAACGACCTGTTGAGCCCCACCGCCGGGACGCTGACGATCGACGGCCTCACGCCGGGCCTGCAGACAAAGAAGATCGTCTCCTACCTGCCGGAACGCTCGTACCTGGATGAAAACTTAAAAGTCAGCAGCTACCTCACCTATTTCGCTGATTTTTACGATGATTTTGACACCAGCCGCGCCCTGGATATGCTGAAAAGGCTGAACATCGACCCCGACCTGCGCATCAAGACATTATCCAAGGGGACCCAGGAAAAAGTCCAGCTCATCCTGGTCATGAGCCGCCGGGCGCGTCTCTACTGCCTGGATGAACCCATCGCCGGCGTGGACCCGGCCGCACGGGATTATATCCTGTCCACGATCATCAACAACTACGATGAGAACGCCACGATCTTGATCTCCACCCATCTGATCTCCGATGTGGAAAATATCTTGGATGAGGTGGTGTTCATCCAGGGCGGCCATATCCGCCTGCAGGCGCAGGTAGATGATATCCGCTGCAACCAGGGCAAGTCCATCGATGAGTTATTCCGGGAGGTATTCAAATGTTAAGAAAAATATTCAAATATGAATGGAAGACAATCCTGCCTTTGATGCTGGGCATCCACGGCGTAGGTCTGGCCGTGGCCATCTTCTGCCGGATCGGTATCGATCTGATGGGCGGCCTGGACAGACCGGATGCATCCATAATGGCGATCATGCTCCTACTTGCCGCGATCATGGCCATCGGATGCGTTGTGTTTTACACCTATTTCTACGGCGGCTACCGCTTTTATAAAACCGTCTTCACACAGCAGGGATACCTGACCAACACGCTGCCGGTCACCGCCGATCTGCTCATCTGGGGAAAAGGGCTGACCGCGGTCATCTGGATCGTCATCGACTTCCTGTGGGCCATCGTCGCCATATGTATCCTGGTACTCTCGCCAAAAGATGCCGCCGAAGTCCTCCGCGGACTGCCCCACGCGGTCGCCAGCCTGTTCCATAATAAGATGCCGCTCTTTACCTGGCTGCTGGTCACCACTACACTGATCACGCCTTTTTGCATGGTCATACAGGTCTATGTCGCCGCCGCGATCGGGAACCTGTTTACCGGGCACAAGCTGCTCGCCACCATTGGCTCCTTTATCGGGATCGACTTCATCCAGCAGGTCCTCGCGTTGATCATCATGGCCATCACCGCACCCCATATCGCCAATCTCAGCTACCAGGTCAGAAAGATGACCGATACTACCTATGTCCAGGTCATGGCCACGGATATCATGACCTCCGCGATCGGACTCTCCTTGGCTTTCAGCGTGATCTGCACGGTCGGGTTTTACTTCCTGTGCCGGTATGTGCTGGAGCATAAATTGAATCTGGAATAGAGGATCTTCAAAGGAGACTTTGATCCAAGGGGACGATGGAACGGAGTATCTGCCGCTGTACAGACTTTTGGAGGACGTTTTTAGCATCGACGTCCTCCTCTTTCATCTGATTTTTTCTGACCTCATCTATCTCCTGTCACCGCAGCATCTCTTCCAGATCGATCACAAGATCTTCATACAAACACGACCGGATCTTTTCCTCAAATCCGTACAACTCCGTCTTTTCCTCTTTTTCCAGGTCGTAGACCATGACTGTTTTTTTCCGGGGATCGACGATCCAATATTCACGCACGCCCGCACTCCGATATTTAAACAGTTTCACGCCGTAATCCATCTGAGGATTGGACGGGGATGTGATCTCAATCACCCAGTCCGGCGCCCCGTTGCATCCACGGTCGTCTATCTTATCTTTGTCACATATGACCGAAATATCCGGCTCCACATAATTTCGTTTATCTTTATTCAAAAAGACCGCAAAAGGCGCAGGAAAGACTTCACACTGCCCCCCATGCCCATCAATATGATCCGCGATCTTCCGGGCGATCTTCAGCAAAATGCGCTGATGCATCGTACTGGGCGGGGCCATGTCGTAGATCTGTCCGTCGATCAATTCCGCCCTATGCCCTTCTGGCAGAGCATAGATATCTTCGACTGTATAAACATCCGTTTTTCTTGCCAGCTGCATATAGATACCTCCTGGATATTTTCGGTATGATCTCAGACTGAGAGAGGATCTTTCGACCAGATGCCTTTCCTGGACGGTATGGTCGGGATGCCCTCTTTCTGAGGATCGCTCCTGTCTGCAGATACTTATTTTACAGGTGTGATAATGGCTCTTGCACCTGTTTCGATCAATGCTCCTCTCATCATATCACCTACACCTTTCTGCACATCCTCATACTTCTGTGCGATCTCTCGGATCACATCACCCGATCACTCGATGATCGTGCGCTTGTCAAACGCCCCGATCACTCCCTGCTGTTCCAGTCCGTCCAGCCTATCCAAAATTTCCTGATACTCCTCCTTTGATCCTGCCAGTTTCTGCCCGTTACGATCATACTCCGGAAAATTTTTCTCATGTGAAAAATGTAAAACGGGATCAGCATCAGCAGGCTTTTTTCAAAAATATCATCCAGCGAATAGGCCTGCACTTTCATGATCGGCACATCGTACTGGACCGTCCCACCCGATGTGGCGATCACATATTTCATTTTGTCCGGTGTCTTTTTGTAAGTACGGAGGTACAGGACCGCCGTATTGGGAAATGTCACAGTCAGCGTTTCCTCTGTGATATCACCCTCATCAAGCGCTATCTGTGCGTCGTATTCAAAAAGCCTTACCGTGATCTTCCCATCTGGCAGGCTGCTCTCACACATTTCTTCCTCCCTGCACCTTGATCATATCATTTTTTTGCTGTAAAATCAAGGACCTCCACCGCTCCAGATCATACCCTATGGGCACAAACTGTGACGCACGGTTTGCATAAAGCATTTTTCAGACACGCTCTGGTGTACTGTCCCATCGCGGCGGTCTGTCGGTTCATACATAAAAAAATCCTGTCCCGGACAGGTTGGGATCTTATCTGGACAGCAAACGCCGCTTCCATCATACTTTTTGTGCATCCAGGATCTCCCGGAGATATCCTTCCCTGTTCCTTGCTCCCCGATATATCTCATAAGATATTTTCCCTTTTTCCAAAAACAAGATACGGTTACAGTAGCTTGCAGAAAATGGATCATGCGTAGCCATCAAGATCGTCGTCTTAAATTTCTTATTGATCTCTAAAAGCAATTCCATTAAATTTTCTGAATTCTGTGCGTCAAGAGCTCCTGTGGGTTCATCCGCTAGGATCAATTTAGGATTATTTACGAGCGCTCTGGCACAAGAACATCGCTGCTGCTGTCCACCAGACACCTGATATGGATATTTGTCTCCAGCTTCCTGGATCCCCAATATATCTATGATCTCTTCCGTCCGTTTTATGATATCATTACTTTTCTCTCCATTAAGGATCAGCGGCATATAAATATTTTCCTCCAATGTCATGGTATCTAAGAGATTGAAGTTTTGGAAAATGAAACCTAAATTTTCCTTTCTGAATCCACTCCTCTCGTCCTCGCTCATTTTTGTAATATCTTTTCCATCAAAATATATGTGCCCTGCCGTAGCTGTGTCAATGGTGGCAAGCACATTCAGCAATGATGTTTTTCCAGAACCGGATCCTCCCATGATCCCAATAAATTCCCCTTTTGATATTTCAAAGCTAACTCTGTCTACTGCCTTTGTAATGCTTCCTGAACTCCCATAATATTTCTCAACATCTATTACTTTTATATATGCTCCCATCCCATTTTTCCTCCCTGCATTCCCAATATGTCAAGATCTATTTCTTCATCACATATATCTAATATCCTTTTATCATGCGATACAATGATAAATATGCGATGTCCTTTTTCCCGTATGAGCAGCTGTACGAGACGTTGTACTGTTTCCTCATCTAATCCATTTGTTGGTTCATCCAAGATCGTCAATATGCGATCCTTTTGAAAAGTACGCACTAAGGCTAATTTTTGCATCTCCCCACCAGAGCAATGCGCAATAGTTTCTTCTTGATCCATATCAAGATCCAGGTCTAAAAGGAACTGATGGATCAATTCTCGCTCAATATCTGGATCATATTGTTCAAGTCCAAAATGCAGGTATTCTTTAGGTGAGATATCGATCCGTTCTGTTTGCTGTCCCAAAAATGCAACATTACATCTCAATATTTTAGAACTACACAATTCCTTTATATTGATCCCATTATACAGAATCTCTCCCTCATACTCTTGCGGATACAATCCCAATATCACATCCAACAGTGTAGATTTTCCTGCACCATTTTCTCCTACGATCCCATATATTTTTCCTATTTCAAATGTGGCAGATAACCGATGAAATAGCCGTTTCTTTCCAAATGAAAAGGAAATATCCGCAAGCCTTACTGTCTTAATTTCATTCTCCTCTAAATTTCTCATTCTTTTATTGTATAAATTTTCCGTTTGGCACTCTGCCAATAATGCGTTCATACGATCTACCGCAACTTTTGTTTCAGGGTAACTCCCAAAAAAGTCAATAATATCCAAAGCAGCAGACAGTATCATATTTACATAGCTATTCATGATCGTGAAATATCCGATCGTTATTTTCCCGATCACAACATTATGTCCACCAATCCCTAATATCAATAGATAACACAGTACCATACTAAGTCGATTTAGGTTAGAAAAAAGATATTGTGTTTTCACCTGACCGACTGCACTTTTTAACATCCTATGAAATGAACGCTCAAACCTGTCCTCCATTTCTTTTGATAATGCATTTTCTTTTACAAATTGTGTACATCGTATCTGTTCCATCCCTTTCGATGTGTAATCATTCCCTGCTTCTTTATATTCTTTCTCGTTTTCATACATTCTTTTCTCTAATTTACAATATATGTATAAATATATCGGAATTGTCAGCATAACAAGTGATCCCAATATCAGATCCGCACGAAGTACAAATAGTGTGCTCATGATCAAAAGAAACATATTGTATGCGATATCCGGAATACCATCCAACACAAATTCCGCAATAGTAGCTGCATCCCCTGTGATCTGGTCTGTTAAAAAAGCCGCATCATGACCTTGAAAAAAAGAAAGTGATGCACCATATACATGTTGGAACATTTTGTTGCATACTTTATACAAAAATGTATTATCCAATTTTGTCATCAGGTATGTCATCCCATATTCCATCAGTATAGAAAATAGATTGAGAAATGCTATCGCCCCCACAAATGCTAAGATCCTAGGCTGCTTTCCTATTAAGGAATCAATATATGAACCGCTCACATATGGGACCAAAAGCTGTAAGAGCAATGTTCCCAATAAAACGAACAAATAAGCGGCAATATCCTTCTTCATAGATAAAATCTCTTTTTTTAAAAGAATCTGAACTTTCATATCTTTTCTTCATTCTCTTATCAGATAGTGACTAGAGTGTGTCTGAAAACCGCTTTATGTCAACTGTAAGTCACAATTTTTGGAAGATCTGGCCCAAATGAGGAAGGCGCAGCGGGCTACGCTGACCGAAAGCGGGCCAGATCTGCCGCAAAGTGGGGCTTGCAGGTGGCGTGAATGGGTTTTAAGACACACTCTAAACCGTTCAATGCCCCGATGGGACATTGAACGGTTCCCAATATGCTGTCATCTCTCCTCATTAAAAAAATTTTTTTAGACAGGATCTTCTCTAATTGCCATACCAGCAGACTCTTCCTCGATGTTTCCCATTCTTATATTTCTTCCTAACTAACTTCTTGATGAGTTTTTTCAATCCTTTCCTTCCAGTATTATATACCGGACAAGTGTAATTACAGGACTTTTGATCCCTCCTGTGGTTTTGAGGCTGAACTAAGATATTCACACAACTTCCCTCCTTTCATCCAACATTTCTTCCGCATATGCCTGCATATACTCACCTATATTGTAACGGTACTGCTCGCATAATTGGTTGTTTTCTATTCTGCTATGAGGACATCCGCCCATACATATTGGCATAAACTTACATCTGCCGCACTCCTCATCTTCCGTTGGGTCATACAACATATATTCCGATATCACCCGCTGTGACTGCAGATCAGTAATATCCGACCAATCCTGAGGATCCACCCACTCGCCAACAGTTCCTATGCGGCGTTCCATGATCCCAACATCACTCCAACATTTATATATATTCCCTTTTGCGTCAAGAACATAGCCCTGTACATGATCTGCCCCACAGTAATTTCCCATCGGCTGAGGATAAAAGGATCCCAAAGGCATTCCATTGTTCAGCCAAAAATTAAGATTAAATTTTGAATACTTTTCTGCCGACATACATGTGCGATCCTCACACATTCCGTTTGTAGATGTTACCAAACCAAGATAACAGAAAACATCCTCATAAATATTTCTTTTCTTCAATTCCTCGATAACATTCTGAACTTCATTCTGATTTCCTTTATCTACATTAATCCGGATTACAATCCCAATTTTCCCATGAATTTTCTCTAAATTTGCAAGTATTGTATCGTATGTATTTCCACCGTTTACTAATGGTCTTCTGCCATTATGTGTATTGGCATCCCCATCCAGTGTTATCTGGACATCTGTAATGTCCAATTCCAGCAGTTTATCGCAGACTTCCTCAGTAAGCAGATAGCCATTCGTAATAATGCTTGCTGAATATTCTATATTATATTTGCTGCAGATGCTTTTCATCTTATTTGTTAGGCTTTCTATTGGTTCGATTGCTAACAGTGGTTCTCCGCCATACCATGTAATTACCAGTTTTTCCAAATGAGAGGCTTCTTTTTCCACTAACTTGCAGATGTCATCACTGACCTCTTCCGTCATGCTCCCATTGCTGTAATGTCCGCTTTCAAAACAATATACACAGCGAAAATTACAAGCCATTGTAGGCGTGATTGTCAAAGACAATACCGATGTATCAAACTTTGAATTCAACATACGCATTTTGATATCCTTTTTTTCATCAAAATTATCTTCAACCAAAAAACCACAATATTTTAGGTTCTTTAAAAAATCAACATCTACAATTTCCTTCTTTTTTGCAGCATATTCCTGGAACTGTCTATGCTTTTCTGCGTCTATATGTGCAAGACTGCCTGTACGCATATTGTAATATAACGCTTCCCCATTTCCTGTTTTATTCTCAATAATGTAATTGTAATAAGATGGTTTCATGATAGTTTTCCTTCCTTTCGATGATGAATATTTCTCCTAAAAAATATATCCGTAAGTATAAAGTAAATAATGTACAGCATTAAAATCCACAATAACGACAAGAACACATATTTTACCCATACCGCACGAAGTCCCGTAGCCAGAATAAAACCTTTGCTTGCATGGTTCGCAATCAGACATCCGGGAATAAGCGCCATACAAAGCGGAATCAGATAATTAACTGCCAACTGTTCATGTATCACCGTATCAATTTTTGTTTGATTCATTCCCAGTTTTTCTAAAAGCAGGTAACGGCGTCTGTTTGATTCCGAAGTGCTGATCAGATGGGATGCAAGGAAAGAAATTGCCACGCATAAAAACACGATACTTACATAGGCAAACGCAAATATAAATGGCACAAGCGTTGCTTTCAATTCTGTTTCCACCTGCTTTTTCAGCAAAATCGGACTGACATATAAAATACTGTGGTTACTGCCCCAATAAAGCCCGTCATTTCCACTGGACGCATCATCTAATTTATCAAACACTGTTCCTGCAGCCTGTTTCTTTATAGATGCCGCAAATACAGAGTAATATGGTGTCATATGATCTGCCGCATCATCCGGGATTACCAAAACATAGTCAGCTCCATTATGTCCATTCTGTTCAAAATCTACAGTACTGATTTCTTTGCAGTGCAATTCTTTTGTATCACATAGCAGCGTCCTGCTTCGGATTTCATTAGTAAGTTCAGGTTCTAACCTTCTTTTAATCTGTAAAATATACTCATCTGCCCGGAGTTTGACAGGCTTCTGGCCAAGCATTTTCCGAAGTATGTTATAGTCGCTCACTTTCATATAAGTATCATATTCATAGTAGACGTCATATCCCTCTTCATCAGCGTCCAGCTTTTCTGCATCGAATGCACCCTCTCCACTGATAAATCGATCCCCAAAATACATCAGATGTGTATAAAGCCATTCATTCATCATACTGACGCCATTTTGATATATCACATATTCATGGGATTCCTGTATTCCAGTTTCACTTTCTAATATATCTTTTTCACGCTGGAATTCAGGTTTGGGGGCTTGATGATATATCATGACATCAAACGGATATTCCGAATCAATCTGGTGGTTCTGATAATCGGTATACATCATGGCAACTGCGCTTCCTGAAATAGAAACAACTAAAAGGGACATAACAAATATGATTATTTTCCGCATAGAATATAGTTCAGATTCTATTGCCCTGCATAAAAATAGCCGGTTTCCTTTCAAAAGCCATTTTTTAGTTCTTTTCCTTTGCTTCTTCTTTCCAGATATTTTTTCATCGGCTTCATTTATCCTCTCCATTTCATTTAACTGACGGATATTCATTTTGGAAAATTGTTTTCTCACTTTAAGCAATGCGGCTAAATAACAAAATAAATATAAAGTTGCTGTCAAACACACCGTTACAAGCTGAAAATCCATTTTAAGCACATATTCCGTCCGGAACATATGGAAAAAAATTACCATCAAAAACTGTTTCAGCAATTCCCCTGCCAGGATTCCAGGTATATATGCCATTCCAACCATAAATACCGTTTCTTTTCGGAAAATCTGAAATACCTCTGTTCCTTTCATGCCAAACAGCATATACAGCCCGAATTCCCTGCTGCGGATTTTCAGCGATTGCCGCATCATATATTGGATCAGCCACGCCGTAATCATAACAATCAGTACAGATGCTATTCCTAAAAACACAGCCAGAACCGATGCCGTTTCGCAGGCTCTCCTGACATCTTCTGAAAAAAACAGAGAATTAAACGCAAACATTAGCGCTGCAATCAATATCATTGTAAAAAAATATACTGGCTCTCTTATAATCGCAGTCTTTACATTTCTCCTGGCCAACTGATTTTTGCTTAACATTTTTATCCTTCCTTTATATCTCTTCCTGATGTAGTCAGTATAACACTGCCCCCTACAGATTACCTATTGATTTTCATTACCTGAATCTTACAATTTTGTCATATATCCGGAAATATGCTGTTCTCCATTTGAAAAGGCAAACTCCCCACATCCATTTGTGATGAATTTGCCTTTTAGAATCAGATGTTTTGTTTTGCCGGAAGCGATAGATAAACAGAAGTATATTCTTTGAACAAAGATTCTGCCCATACTTCCATATCCAGCTTTTGACATAATTTTTTTACCAGATATAAGCCTATTCCCGTAGAACGCTCGTTTTCCCTTCCATTGCTCCCGGTAAACCCCTTCTCAAAAATCCTCGGTAATTCCTCTTCCTTTATCCCTGTCCCATTATCCCATATTTTCAGTATAACTTTTTTGCTCTTTTTTTCAGATGACAGGATAATCTTTGCATCCTCCTTGCGCCGGTATTTTACGGAGTTTAAAAGAATCTGACTTATAAGAAAGATAAGCCACTTTTCGTCCCCATAAATATAAATATCATCCTCGCACTTAAAATCTATTCCGACACAGCTATTCATAATTATAGTACGGTTTCTGTTAATTGCCCTGACTAAGATACGGTGTAAATTCAGCTTCTGAATCAAATAATCTTTATATACCTGTTCTGAACGAGCATAATATAGCGCACGTTCTACGTCATTTTCAATTTTTCCCAATTCTATGTTCAACCCCTTTTTCAAGACGGGATTATCTCCAGCCCTGTTTTCTATCATAAGCTGCATTGAGGTAATCGGCGCTTTTACTTCATGTATCCATTCTTCAATATATTCCTCATACTCCCTTTCTTCATCCTCTATCTTATGAATCTGCTCTATAGCTGAACTTCCCACCAGCCTTAATAATTCCTGATACAATTTGTCCTCGGCACGATAAGAAACGGGCAGAAGCTCAGCGATCAGCCAAGGATGCTCCATACCTTCTACCCGCTCCCGGATTGTTTTGAAATATTCTTTTCTTCTGTACCACTCTATCAGATTCTTTATGAATAGTATGCTGATAATTGTTAAATCAATCAAAAAAATAGAAGCAAAAGTATTACCTACGATATATAAAAATTCAGATAAAATAAATAAAACTACCAGTGTCCCTAATAACCTTGTTACTCTATCCTTACAGTAATCTTTCAGTTTCATACCGTCCCCTCTCTTGCTTTTAACTGATAGCCCATTCCCCTTTTTGTCTGTATCAGATCCTGTACTCCGATATCTTCTAACTTCTGGCGGATTCTTCTGATGTTGACACTCAATGTATTATCATCTACAAAGCTTTCATTATCCCACAAATTATTCATTAAATCTTCTCTTGATATTATTTCATCTTTATGCATAAAAAAATAGGACAGTATATGCATTTCATTTTTGGAAAGTTCAACTTCCTTTTTTTCACACCGCACTGTACCATTAAGCAGATTCAGCTCTATTCCTCCAAAGACAAGCACTTTATTCTGTGATTTTCCAGAAACTCTCCGCAATATTGCGGCTATGTGTGCCAGTAATACTGCAGGACGGTAAGGTTTCTCTATAAAATCGTCGCCACCCGTCATCATACATTCTAATTCTGCGGAAGAAGAACTTTGCGAAGTAATAAAGATAATAGGGACATCCGATATCATCCGTATCTTAGAACACAGGGTGATCCCATCGGCTCCCGGCAGCGCCACATCAAGAAGGATCAGATCCGGCTGTACTTTCTGTACATATTCTGGGATGTTAAAAAAATCCTCCGCAACATCTGCACGATATCCGGCATTTTCCAACAATAACTTAAGTTCCCTTTGAACAGATAGATCATCATCTATGATTGCGATATAATACATGGAGCCCCCCTCCTGGCCTTTCATATCTGCTTATCAATTTTTCATTCTTGCATTTTATTATAACAAACTAAATCATTTATGCAATACTTCCCAAGAAAGATCCCCTATCCTAAAATGATCTCCTTTTGATGAGGGCCGGCGCATCCTGATCCTCATCAAAAAAGGAGACATTTATCATCACAAGCATAGCTTTCAACTTTTTTCAGACACGCTCTAGTACTACAGCGAACTTTTTATAAGTGTGGTCTTTCTATGCGACAGATATGCCTGGCGATTCCTTCGGATATGATAACACACGATCTTTTTCATATCCGTGACAATATATGTTATGATCC
>CAJTFD010000020.1:53534-53661 GCA_910575625.1 Clostridia bacterium | reverse complement strand
GTCCGATATTGGGAGGTTCTTTGAGGAAACGCTGAAACTGGAATTGTCTGTGGAAAAGACGCTCATCACGAACAGTGACGACAAAGCGAGGTTTCTCGGCTATGACATTACGGTATGCAACGACAGT
>CAJTFD010000020.1:0-53152 GCA_910575625.1 Clostridia bacterium | reverse complement strand
AGTTCCATTATGTCATGGAATACAGCCTGTACAAGACCGCTGCGGCAAAATACCGTATCACAATGACAAAAGCAAAGCTAAAATATACCAAAAACAAAGAGTTTAAAGTGCCGTACAAAACACAGAAGGGTACAAAATATGCAGTCCTTTACAATGAGGGATTCCGCAGGGTGAAGTACGCCCTTGGGAGTTATGCAGACATCATACCCGAATACGAGCAGATGAACAAGCCGAAAGAACTGTTTTTCAGGTATAAGGCGAATGTCTGCGAAATGTGCGGCGCATATGTGCCAGCGGTTAAGGTGTATCAAGTAAAGAGTATGAGCGACCTTGATGTTAATACAGAATGGGGAGCGATTATGAACAAGAAGAAAAGAAAAACGCTTGTAGTGTGTGGAGACTGCTATGACAAAATCCATAAATAACTGTAGAGGATGTATAGTGGGGAGCCGTATACATCGAGAGGTGTACGTGCGGTTCCAGGGCGAGGGTTCGGAAACCTGCTGTCGTGAGACAGTAAGGCGTCGGATTCTTAGCCTACAACGTCAGTTTGCCCGATGACTTTGACAAGATATTGTCGGTCATGAGGTCAAGGGGCGTATCCGTTTCGATTATCCTGCAAAATCTGGCACAGCTCAAGGCACTGTTTGAGAAACAGTGGGAAAGCATTGTCGGCAATGCCGATGAGTTCCTCTATCTCGGCGGCAATGAGCAGAGTACCCATAAGTTTGTGTCAGAGCTTTTAGGCAAGGCTACCATCGACACGAACACCTACGGGAAAAGCTCTGGACGGAGCGGGAATTACTC
Source organism: Clostridia bacterium (assembly GCA_910575625.1). Taxonomy (GTDB): domain Bacteria; phylum Bacillota; class Clostridia; order Lachnospirales; family Lachnospiraceae; genus MGBC164599. Next base: position 52,345 of record CAJTFD010000020.1, on the reverse strand, counting down.
GACCAACTATCAGATTTCGGGGCGTGAGCTTTTAACCCCAGACGAAGTGCGTATGCTTGACAACCGCTACGCACTTCTTTTTGTGCGTGGGGAACGCCCCGTCATGGATTTAAAGTATGACATCTTGAAACACCCGAATGTGAAACTGACTGCTGACGGAGGGAAACCGCCGTATATCCACGGCGAGCCGACACAGGCGGTCGTAACCCTTGTGTTTGACGGGGATATTCCAAAAGATGCTGTTACGCTTAACCCTGTCAGCACTTCCTACGAGCTTCTGTCCGATGAGGACTTGGAAGAAATATTCAATTTATAAGGAGGATTTACCCTATGAAATTTTTTAAGAAAAACGAGAACAGCCAGAACAAAGCAACCCAGAAACTGCCGATGGGCAGAAAAGCAAAAAAGGCGTTTGCCGTGTATGCCGCTTTGGTATGCTGCATGGTCTTTGGAACGACAACAGCCTTTGCCGCCAATGACCCGATTGCCGTGGTCAACAACCTGTCAAACTTTATCTTCGCTCTGATTAAGGCGGTCGGGATGATTATGCTCGGCTTCGGCATCGTGCAGGTGGGCTTGTCGCTGAAATCCCACGACCCGTCCCAGAGGGCGAACGGCTTTCTGACCCTTGCAGGCGGCGTTGTGATTACCTTTGCAAAAGAGATTCTGACCCTCATCACAGGCTAATGCAGAGTAGGGCAGCAGACAGAAACAACAGGCTGATATAAGACAGAGACAACGGGGCAGATCCGCCCTGCGGAACTTGCCCCACTGTCCAATTTTAAGAACGGAGGTGGTTGAATGTCAGATAACTGGGTAGTCCAGAACTTGGAGAACGCCCTTAACACTTGGAATGAGAAGTTAGCCGAGATATGGCAGCTCATCACCCAGTCCCCAGAGAATTTCAAAGGCGGTGCGATATGGAAAGTCATTGTTGACATCCACGGTGCGTTGCAGGCGATAGGGCTTGCCCTGCTCGTGCTGTTCTTTGTCGTGGGCGTGATGCGTACCTGCGGCGACTTCGCACAGGTCAAGAAACCCGAACACGCATTGAAGCTTTTTATCCGCTTCGCACTTGCCAAAGGTGCGGTGACTTACGGCTTGGAGCTGATGATGGCTCTGTTCCAGATAGTGCAGGGCGTGATTTCCACGATTATGAAAGCCGCAGGCTTCGGCACGGCACAAAAGACAGTACTCCCGCAGGAGATTGTGACGGCAGTTGAGGACTGCGGCTTTTTCGAGAGCATCCCCCTATGGGCGGTCACGCTGATAGGCGGGCTGTTCATCACGGTATTGTCGTTCATTATGATAATGTCGGTGTACGGCAGGTTTTTCAAGCTGTACCTTTATACCGCAATCGCTCCCGTGCCATTATCTTCATTTGCAGGAGAGCCGAGCCAGAATGTGGGCAGGAGCTTTATCAAGAGCTATTGTGCCGTGTGCCTTGAGGGGGCGATCATCGTGCTTGCCTGCATCATCTTTTCGGTGTTTGCGGCTTCTCCGCCAGTGGTCAACCCCGATGCCGCTGCGGTCACGATGGTATGGGGCTATATCGGGGAACTGGTTTTCAATATGCTCGTCCTTGTCGGTGCGGTCAAGATGGCAGACCGTGTCGTGCGTGAGATGATGGGCTTGTAAGGGAGGGAGCGTATGAAACGTGTTTATATCTTTAAGGACGGGGTACAGCAGGCAAGCACAGCCACAAGGGAAAGTGCGGTTGACCTTATCCGCCAGTACCAGAAACTGGAAACACACCCGATGCTTCGGGCGGAGTTCAGCATCATTGTGGGCGAGGAAGAATTTATCCCCTATCCGTCACAGAAGAAGCCGCCAAAGAGAAAATCGGAAATGGAGCGATAGGAGGTGCAGCTTTGTACGATTTTGAAGCGGAATATCGCAGGATATTTGAAACGCCGCTTGAGGAAATCAAAGAGGATATATTTTTTCGGGCGGATAATTTTGAAAATGAAACGTGGTACGGGGACTTGCAGATGTATCTGGCAATCGGCGTCTGCAAGCCAGAGAAAGATTGCGTGCCAGATTTGCAGAAAGCCTTGAAAGTCTTAGGCTGTCCGACCCGCACAAGGGAAATCGACGGGGATTTGTTTTTAGTCCCCCAGAGGGAAAGGCAGAAGCAGACCCCGCCCCGCCAGAAACAGGAAATGGAACGATAGGAGGTGTTTATGATTGGAAGTAAAGATAAATAAGGAAATCCGCAATTATACGGAATCCATGTTTTTCGGGCTGTCTATGCGGCAGTTCCTTTTTTCTGTCCTTGCCTGCGGCGTGGCGGTGGGCTTGTTTTTCCTGCTCCGTGGCAGGTTCGGGACGGAAACCGTGAGCTGGATGTGCGTTCTGGGTGCTTCGCCCTTTGCGGTGATGGGGTTTGTAAGGTACAACGGCATGACCGCAGAGCAGTTTGTGTGGGCATGGATAAAATCGGAGTTCATCATGCCGAAGAAGCTCCTGTTTGTGCCAGAGAATTTATATTACGAAGCAGTGAAGAACGCCATTGAAGCCCATGAAAAGGGAACGCCCGCCGTGCAGAAAAAGCGGAAGAAACGGAAACGTAGGGCGAAAAGGCGTAAGGAAGCAAGAAAACGGAGAAAGCAGGCGGAAAAAGTGAGAAAGCAGAATAAAAAAGAAAGAAAGCGTAAGGAGGCAGACTATGATTAAGACGCTCAGGAATCTGTTTAAGCAGGACAAGGAGAAATTTGTCGTGCCGAAATCGGTGCAGGCGGTCATACCGTTAAAGACCATGTGGGAGGACGGCATTTTCCTTGTGGGCAGGAACAAATATGCAAAGACATTCAAGTTTGAGGATATTAACTATGCCGTGGCGAGCCGTGAGGACAAGGAAGCCATGTTCCTTGAATACTCGGAGCTTTTAAACGCCCTTGACAGCGGGGCGACCACGAAAATCACCATCAACAACCGCAGGCTCAACAAGGCGGACTTTGAGCAGACCATCCTTATCCCGATGGCGGAGGATAATCTGGACAAATACCGTAAGGAGTACAACAAGATGCTGCTTGATAAAGCGACAGGGGCAAATTCCATTGTGCAGGATAAGTATGTGACAATCTCCGTCTGCAAGAAGAACATCGAAGAAGCAAGGAACTATTTTGCCCGTGTCGGTGCTGACCTTATCGGGCATTTCAACCGTCTTGGCTCAAAGTGTACGGAAATGGATGCCAATGACAAGCTGCGTATCTTCCATGATTTTTACCGCACAGGCGAGGAAACGGCGTTTTCCTTTGACATGGCACAGACCATGCGGAAAGGTCATGATTTCAAGGACTATATCTGCCCCGACTCCTTTGAGTTTGAGAAAGACTATTTCCGCATTGGCAACCGTTATGGGCGTGTGATTTTCCTGCGTGAGTATGCGGCATATATCAAGGACAGCATGGTGGCGGAGCTTTGCGAATTAAACCGTAACATGATGCTCTCCGTTGATGTTGTCCCTGTCCCTACGGATGAAGCCGTGAGGGAGGTTGAGAACAGGCTTTTAGGCGTAGAAACTAACATCACGAACTGGCAGAGGAAGCAGAACCAGAACAACAATTTTTCCGCTGTTATCCCCTATGACTTGGAGCAGCAACGTAAGGAAAGCAAGGAGTTTCTTGACGATTTGACAACCCGTGACCAGAGGATGATGTTTGCGGTGCTTACGATGGTGCATACCGCAGATACCAAAGAGCAGCTTGACAATGATACAGAAGCTCTGCTCACGACAGCGAGAAAACATCTCTGCCAGTTTGCCGTACTGAAGTATCAGCAGATGGACGGTCTGAATACCGCCCTGCCGTTCGGCGTGAGGAAGATTGATGCCCTGCGTACCCTCACCACGGAGAGCCTTGCGGTGTTTATTCCGTTCCGTGTGCAGGAAATCTACCATAAAGATGGCGTGTATTACGGTCAGAATGTTATCAGTAAAAATATGATTATTGCCAACCGCCGCCACCTGTTAAATGGCAATTCCTTTATCCTCGGTGTGTCTGGTGCGGGCAAGTCGTTCACGGCGAAAGAAGAAATGGTAAATATAATTTTGACTGACCCCAACGCTGACGTCTTGGTTATAGACCCCGAACGTGAGGTGCGACAAGAAGTCGCATAATAAATTGCTGGTCGTCAGCTACCCTATCCATTTGGGGTAATCCTACCACAATCTGCGTGAATGGCAACGTTCAGGTGGGAAGCTTGTGGGACAATATGGGAAACCTGACAGCCTAAGTCGGGCGTACTGTTAGGATAAGAGTGCTATGACGAATGTAATGTGAACCATTGTAAGAGTCGTTACAGGGAATAAGTGAAATAAGGCTGATACACTTACACCAAAAGGTGCGGAGGTGGTTGCGGTGACTTTCGCGACGCCGTAACAAATGGACATGATTCCTCCCGGCTCAAAGATGGCGTCTAAGGCATCCACAATTATTTATTATGCGGAACTTGGTAAGCCCTATGAGTTCCTTATTCAAGGTATTGAACCCGCAAGGGGGATAAATGACACAGAGGGTAAAGGATTGGGATAAAAAGCGAACGGCTCTGCTGTAATGGCGGGGCATAGGGGTTCAAGATTTGCCCCGACCCGAAAGGGTGCAGACTTATCCCACGGTATTTCATGACAAAGAATGGGGGTAAACCTATGAACGGTAATGATTCAATGACGGAAACGCCAGTTTCCGAGAGATTATCGGACAGCAAACTGCTTGCCATGCAATGGAAAACCATTGACTGGAAGAAAGCAGAGCAGGAAGTTAATAGGCTGCAAGTCAGGATTGTCAAGGCAACTCAGGAAAAGAAATGGAACACAGTGAAGCGGCTTCAATACTTGTTGACACATTCATTTCATGCAAAAGCACTTGCCGTAAGGCGAGTGACCACAAACAAAGGCAAGAAAACCGCAGGAGTAGACGGAGAAATCTGGCGGGCGCCTGCAATGAAGATGAGGGCTGTCCTATCATTGACAGACAAAAACTACAGAGCAAAACCGTTAAGACGTGTCTATATCGAGAAGAAAGATAAGAAAAAGAAACGTCCGTTAGGGATTCCAACCATGTATGACAGGGCAATGCAGGCGTTGTACGCCCTTGCATTAGAGCCAGTGGCAGAAACAACCGCCGACACGAAATCGTTTGGTTTTAGAAAGGGGCGTTGCTGTCAGGACGCTTGCGAATATATCTTTACGGCACTGTCACGCAAGGTATCGCCCGAATGGGTTTTAGAGGGCGACATTAAAGGCTGTTTTGACAACATCAGTCACGAATGGCTGGTCGAGAATATCCTTATTGGATAAATCTGTTCTGAAACAATTCCTCAAAGCAGGATTTATCTTCAAGGGAGAACTGTTCCCGACAGAGGACGGCACTCCGCAGGGCGGCGTTATATCGCCGATTCTTGCAAATATGGCATTGGACGGTATGCAGAAAGTGTTATCGGACAGATTCCACACCAACAGGCTTGGAAAGGTGGACTTGAGGTTCAAAAACGCCCATAAGGTCAATCTGGTGCGTTATGCTGATGATTTCGTCGTCACAGCGGCAACAGAAGAAATCGCCTTAGAAGCAAAAGAGCTGATAAAGGATTTCCTGAAAACAAGAGGTTTGGAATTATCTGATGAGAAAACGGTAGTCACCCACATCAATGACGGATTCGATATGTTAGGCTGGACATTCCGAAAGTTTAAAGGAAAGCTGATTGTGAAGCCGTCAAAGAAATCCATACAGGCAATCGTGAGGAATTTATCTGATACGATATTGAAACGTGGAAAAGCATGGAATCAGGATGTGCTGATTATGAAACTGAATCAACAAATCCGAGGATGGACGAATTACCACCAGTCCGTAGTGGCAAGCGAAGCATTTGCACATCTGGACTATATCCTCTACGAATTATTGTGGAGATGGGCGAAAAGGCGGCATCCGAAGAAAGGGCAATGGTGGATTTCCACGAGGTATTGGCATCGCAGGGAAAACCGAAACTGGGTGTTCGCTACGGACACAAAGGAGCTGATACGGGTAGACCATACGCCGATTGTCCGACACACAAAAGTAAGGGAAGCAGCCAACCCATTCCTTGATACGGAATATTTCAAACAACGCAAGTTCAATCAGGGAATGAAGAAACTGACAGGACGCTTCAAGCTAATCTGGAAGAATCAAGACGGCTGTTGCTATCACTGTGGAATGCCACTGGATATTTTGGACGAGAGGGAGATTTTCTTCAAAGTGCCGAAGTCCTGTGGCGGAAAAGAGGAAGTGGCAAATATGGCGTATGTTCACGCTGACTGCCAACGAATCTATCTTGAGAGCCGCTCGAAAGAGTGATGAAATGCTTGAGCCGTATGAGTGGAAACGCTCACGTACGGTTCTTAGGCGAGAAAGGGCGAGTAATCGCCCCGACTTAGCCGACTACTCCCCGCTTGTGAAAGCCATGCAGGGAGAGGTCATTCACATTTCCGCAACCTCTGAAAACCACATTAACGCTATGGATATGAACTCTGATTATGGCGACGGTGCAAACCCCGTCATCTTAAAATCAGAGTTCATTTTGTCTTTATGTGAGCAGCTTATCGGAGGTGCAAGCCTTGGGGCAAAGCAGAAGTCCATCATTGACCGCTGCACGGCGAGCGTGTACCGCTATTATCAGCAGGGGAATTATATGGGGACGCCGCCGACTTTGCAGGACTTCCGTGAAGAGCTGTTAAAGCAGGATGAGCCAGAAGCACAGGAAATCGCCCTTGCGATTGAGCTTTTTACGGACGGTTCTCTCAATACCTTTGCCAAGCATACAAACGTGGACACCCACAGCCGCCTTATCTGTTATGACATCCTTGATTTGGGCAAGCAGTTACAGCCTATCGGTATGCTTGTCGTCCTCGACAGCATTTTAAACCGCATCACGATGAACAGGGCGAAAGGCAGGAACACATTTATTTTCATTGATGAAATTTACCTTCTGTTTCAGCATGAGTATTCTGCAAACTTCCTCTTTACCCTTTGGAAGCGTGTGCGTAAGTATAGGGCGTACTGTACTGGAATCACGCAGAATGTGGACGACCTGTTACAGAGCCATACGGCGAGGACAATGCTTGCCAACTCTGAATTTATCATCATGCTGAATCAGGCATCGACAGACCGTATCGAGCTTGCGAAGCTCCTTAACATTTCTGACCTTCAGATGAGTTATATCACGAATGTCGGTGCGGGGCAGGGGCTTTTGAAAGTGGGCAGCTCCCTCGTGCCGTTCGTTAATAAGTTCCCACGCAATACGGAATTGTATAAGCTGATGACGACCAAATTTGGGGAGTGTTAGGATTTACCCTGCGGGCATACCTCTATGCCCAGAAAGCAGGGCGGGATTAAGGAAAGGAGATTTTTATGTCAGAGATAAGATTCCGTAATGCGGCACATCGTGATTTCTTTCTGGAAAACATGATGAAATGCAAAGTCAACGACTGTTATCACAGGGCATTTTTCTATGTGATGGGGATTGCAGAGGAAACAAGGAAAAATATCAATTCCATGTTCAACTTTAAGACAGACTGCATCGAGCCAGAGGGGATGCACGCAGGGTGGCAGACAAGCGGCACGGTCAAAGTCTGCAACCTTGCCTTTAACCTCTGGAACGGCTACGCAGAGGAGGGGCGTGAGAAATATTCCACGCCAGAGGAATTGTTCTGCTGCGAGTTTGCCCCGTATTTCATGGAGGGCATCAAGGTAAGGTATCCCGAATATTGCAGGGATTTACCTGTCCCTAAAAAGCAGACGGAGCATACACGGTAAATAAAAAATAGCAAAGAGAGGATATGCCTATGAATTTAAAAAACTATAAATCTATTATCTGCATCGCCGCCGCTGTTGCCCTTTTGGGAGCGGCGGTTTTTTGTGGCTTCAAGATTTACAGCCATTATCAGCAGATAGACGAGCAGACGGAAGCCTTTGCAGAGATTGCCGAGGTCGTGGAGAACGCCGAGCCAGAGGAAGAACCGCCAAAAGATAAAGATACGCCTGTCAGCGAGGGCGAGGATATTCTTGCGAAATACAAGGTGTTGTATTTGCAGAATGAGGATATGGTCGGTTGGATTTCCATTGATGGTACGACTGTCAATTATCCTGTCATGCAGAGCAGGAATAGCCCGAATTTTTATCTGAAGCACAACTTTGAAAAGCAATACAGTGATTTGGGAGTGCCTTATATCCAAGAGGACTGCGACTTTGCTGCAAGCGATAATCTAATTATTTACGGACACCACATCAAAGGCGGTAAGATGTTCGGGGCATTGGAAGATTACAAATCCAAGAGTTTTTATGAGAAGCATAAGACGATTCAATTTGATACTCTCACAGAGAAGGCGGAGTATGAAATCGTCGCCGTATTTAAGACCGTAGCATACAGCTCACAGGGCTACCGCTATTATGATTTTGTCAATGCGGAAAATGAAAAAGAATTTGATGCTTATGTCGGGAAGTGCAAGGAGCTTGCTTTGTATGATACGGGCGTGACCGCTGAATACGGCGATAAACTCATAACCCTGTCTACCTGCGAATATTCCGCACAGAACGGCAGGCTCGTAGTCGTGGCAAAAAAGATAAACTGACATGACTGCAAATCCTCTGGGAAAGGAGGTCGGTGTTTATGGCTGATATAAAGACCAGAGATGCGGTCAAAGGCACGATAAAGACCTTTGATAAAGCTGCCATTGCAGGGGAACGCATGAAGTCCGCCTATGCCAAGACAAAGGATAAGGCAGAGCAGGGATATTACGCAGAGGAAAGTTCCCCCACGGATTATGCTTCTGATAAGGTTTCCCATGTTTCTGGGCGTATCAAGGACGAGGGAATCCACCAATTCAATAAACAGGGGCAGAAAAGCGTTCAAACAACAAAGGAGAATATCGGCAGGGCAAAAGATAAAATCGCTGAATTTAAGACCAGACGTGCAGCAAAAGCCGCAGAGCAGAAAAAAGCACAGGCTGTTGCAGAACAGAACGGCTCGCTGATCCGAAACGGGACAGCGAGCCGTTCTCCTGTCCCCGATGCTCCCATGCAGGGTGAAACGCCCCAGACAGGGGCAAGCCAGTTGATAAAGACAAGACAGCAGGGGAAAAAGACCATCAAGATCACAGCCAGAAATGCGGAGAGAACCGTCAAGACCACAGCCAAAGGGACGGTCAAGGCGACGGAAAAAGGCGTAAAAACCGCAAAGGCGACATCCAAGACAGCGATTAAGACCAGGTCGCAGACCGCAAAGGCGGCACAGAAAACGGCGAAAGCATCTGCCAAAGCCGCCCAGAAAACAGCACAGACCGCAAAAGCCACGGCAAAGGCGACAGCCGAAGCAACGAAAGCCACGGTCAGAGCCACCATTGCTGCGGTTAAGGCAATCATAGCAGGGACGAAAGCCCTTATTTCTGCGATAATCGCAGGCGGCTGGGTTGCCGTATTGATAATCCTTATCGTTGTCCTGCTTGGGTGTGCCGTTTCCCTGTTCGGCGGCGGCAGCGACAGCACTTCCTATACCCCTGTCAGTGCGGAGGTGGAAGCCTACACGCCGCTGATACAGAAGTATGCGAAGCAGTACGGCATCCCCGAATATGTGGAGCTTATTAAAGCGGTGATGATGCAGGAATCTGGGGGAAAGGGCAGCGACCCGATGCAGGCGGCGGAGGGGAGCTTCAACAAAAAGTACCCCCATGAGCCGAACGGCATCAAAGACCCCGAATATTCCATCGAATGCGGCGTGCAGGAATTAAAAGCCGCCCTCACATCAGCCGAGGTGGAAAGCCCGATTGACATGGAGCGTATCAAGCTCGCCTTGCAGGGCTATAACTTCGGCAACGGCTATATCTCATGGGCAAAGACCAACTACGGTGGCTATTCCTATGCAAATGCGGTGGAATTTTTCGCTATGCAGGCACAGCGGTTAGGTTGGGAAAAGTACGGCGACACGCAGTACCCCGCCCATGTGTTACGCTATTACCCATACGGACGGGCATTTATAAGCGGCGGCAATCAAGCGATTGTAGAGGTCGCCTTGATGCAGCTCGGCAATGAGGGCGGACAGCCTTATTGGAGTTGGTACGGCTTTGACGGACGTGTGGAATGGTGTGCCTGCTTCGCTTCTTGGTGTGCCGACCAGTGTGGTTATCTGGAGAGCGGCATCATTCCGAAATTCTCCCTCTGCTCGGATGGCGTAAACTGGTTCAAAGGAAAAGGACAATGGCAGGACAGGAACTATGAGCCGCAGGCGGGCGACCTTATTTTCTTTGATTGGGGAAATGACGGCTCTATCGACCATGTGGGAATCGTGGAGAAATGCGAGAATGGCATGGTTTATACCGTGGAGGGCAACTCTGGGGATGTCTGCAAGCAGCAGAGCTATCCAGTCGGGAGTGGCTCTGTCTACGGTTACGGATGCCCTGCCTATTGATGACAGAATGGGTGAAAGAAAAACCAGAGGTCAATCCTCTGGCTGCTCTTTTGCCTTACATAAAGCGGTTGCGGTCGCTTCGAGAATGGATAAATCTCTGTCGTTCAGTTTATCCAAAATCACATCCAAGCGTTTTCGCATAGCACTTTTGGTATCTGTTTTTTCTGGAAATATGTATGGGTCGATAGGCATATCGAATATCATAGCGATATATGCCAAAAGTCCGAGGCTTGGGTGTTTCCCTTCCAGTTCGATTGCTTGGAGATGTCGTGGCGAAATATCAAGTGTTTCCGCTAATTTCTCCCGTGTTATCTTCTGGGCTTCACGAAAAGTTTTGATGTCAAGCCCTATCGGAGTGAAGTCGAATCCGTATCTGTTTTTCTTGTTTTTTTCCATTTCCATATGTCCACCGCCTGTTCTAAAGTTTAATATGTTCCATTTTACAGAGATAGAAGTTCTCATTAAACGAGATAGAATCTCTATAAACAGGAACTAAAAATGCTATATATGAGAATCTGCGGTATAAATCAGAAGATGGATTATCTGTAAGAGTTTGAATCATGGTATGACAATATTATCTCAGAGTTCCGTGGATGATTTATGACGTGGAATTTTGGTAAGAGAAATGGTGAATCGTATTTTTTTCGCTATTGCAAAAACTTTTGGATAGTAGTAGAATAGTTATTGACCGCAAGTCAATAACTATTACAAAGGAGGTGCATTGAAAATTGGCTAGACCTGTAAAGAAAACGCCAGATGAATGGAAAAAGGAAATCCTAAATGCTGCACAGGAACTGTTTAGTTCTAAAGGATATGAGGAAACTTCTATTTCCGATATTATGGAAATGGCAGGAGGGGCAAAGGGAATGTTTTACCGTTGTTTTCAAAGCAAAGAGGATGTTATGCATACATTGGGAAATCAGATGTTTTTTGAGAATAACCCTTTTGATGCAGTCAAGGAACGGAAAGACTTAAATGGTTTACAGAAAATCAAGTCATTACTTGTGTTGAATCAATCCGACACAGAGCGTAATCATTTGAACAGGCAGGCAATCCCAATTCTAAAAGACCCACATATTTTAGCCACAGCAATAAAAGAAAACAGACGTGTTCTGACTCCGTTATGGTTGGAATTGTTGGAGGAGGGGCAAAAAGACGGCTCTATCAAGACAGAATATGCAAAAGAGCTTTCCGAGCTTTTACCGCTTATTAACTTCTGGCTTATGCCGTCGGTATTTCCTGCAACAGAGGAGGAATTGCATCATAAATACCACTTCGTAATGAAAGTATTAGACCATATGGGACTGCCGCTTTTTGACGATGAAATCGTGTCATTCACAGAAAAATTTATCAATGATATTTCAGAAACACCCTGCGGGCATACCTCTATGCCAGAAAATGCAGGCAAAATCAAGGAAAAGGGAGGAAATGAGCCATGACACAAAAATTATTCACTAAGAACTTTATGCTTCTTATTTTGGGGCAGCTAACCTCTTTATTTGGCAATTTTATATTGAAACTTGCCTTGTCTATGTATGTACTGGAAGTGACTGGTTCAGCCGCCATATTTGCAGGGATTTTGTCTGCCGCAACAATCCCGACCATTATTTTGTCACCTTTGGGCGGCATTCTTGCAGACAGAGCTAACAGACGGAATATTATGGTGGCATTAGACGCATTAACGGGCATATCCGTTTTGTGTGCTGCATTATTTTTATCTGAAAGTAATGCACTTGCCGTAATCAGTACGCTGCTTATCATACTTTCTGTTCTGGGTGCGTTTGAAACGCCAACTGTTCAGGCGTGTATTCCAACGATGTTACAAGGTGAAAATATTATGAAAGGAAATGCTGTTGTAAATCAAGTAGCTTCTTTGTCCTATTTAGTCGCTCCGATGTTAGGCGGTGTGCTGTATGCGATGTTAGGTTTGAAGCCTGTCATGTATGCAAGCGTCGGATGTTTCTTTATTACAGCCTTATTTGAATGTTTCATAAAACTGAATTATCAGCGTTCAGAGGGAATAGGAGGTGTGTTGTCGGTTGTGAAGCAGGATTTCTTATCGAGTATGCAGTACATAGCAAAAGAACAGACAAGCATATCAAAGATGTTGCTTTTGACCGCATTTTCAAGATTTTTTGTGATGGGTATCACCATAGTCGGTCTGCCTTATATTGTGCGTACTGTCCTTGGTTTGAATGCACAGTATTATGGGGCGGCGGAGAGTGCATTGGCAGTTGCTACAATTTTAGGAAGTGTTGCTGCAGGACTTCTTACAGGAAAACTGAAGATACATAGGTTATCTATCCTGCTTGCTTCTATGGGTGTTTTTATTATTCCTGTTGGGATTGCTTTTCTTTGCCCAGTCAGACCCATTATAAAATATGCTGTCACCATTGTTTCGCTTTGTGGTATGCAGATTGCAATCAGTATTTTTTCGGTTTTTGCGGTTTCCCTTATACAGCAGAGAACGCCTAATCATTTAATCGGAAAAGTAATGGCTTACACATCTACAATTACATTATGTGTTCAGCCCATAGGACAAATGGTGTACGGTTTTCTGTTTGATAGTTTTAGCGATGCGATTTATTTATGTTTCATTCCAACTGGCATAATTGTATGTGCTGTCGGACTATCTGCAATGGGTTTTTTTAAGAATATGGAAAAAGAACAACAGGAGGTATCAGCATGAAGCAGGAAAAATGGTTATTGTGTCCCGTATGTGGAAACAAGACGAGATTAAAATTGCGTGAAGATACGATACTTGAAAATTTCCCTTTATATTGTCCGAAGTGCAGGCAGGAAACTCTTATAAATGTCCAACAAATGAATATGTCCGTTATAAAAGAGCCAGACGCAAAGACGCAGATGACCGTGTTATAATAGGGACAAGTTAGAGGAACCCAGTAAAATCAAGGGGTTGCACTAACTTGTCCCCTTATTTTTTTGCCCTTAAAAGGGCGAACGGAATCACCGCATTTCTGGTTTCCGTCTGGGAGCCGTACATATATTGCTGGCCAGCAGTATGAAAGTCTGATAGCGATTAAAGCAACCATACCATCCTCTGGTGATGGATTTGAAGGTCCGAAGTCCTTATAAATGCTGACGGGTTGCAACGGGGGCGTTGTAATATTGGTTGACAGGTTTCGGCTGGGTTTAATGTGAACCGGGCGCCATGGGAGGGTTAAACCTGTGTTTCTGTACCATGGGAACAAATGAGATTTATTTACGGAAAGCCGGGGAACTTACAGCGCCCATATTGTTGTGATGGTTTTGAAGTTTTTGTGTAGCGGAGTTTTTGATTTTTGTAGATGGCATATCGTTTCGTTCGGAAACAAATAGTTCTGTTTTGCAGGGAGAGGCACGGGCTGTTACGCCTGGGGCGGTCTCTGTAAAATCCCAGGGTTAGTTCAGTGACGGAGAAACAATGGATAGTCCGGTCTGCGGGCCGGTGGAAAGGGCGGGATATAGATGAAGAAGGATGTTCGGAAGATTAAGGTGTATGAGCAGAGCGGGCGTAATTATAAGCCGACGCCTACAATTATGTTGAAGGGGCTTTGGCTGGAAGAATTGGGCTTTGGGGCGGGGACGCTCCTGACGGTTCGGTGTGAGGAAGGGAAGCTGGTAATTGAGCCGAGGGAGTCGGTGGATTACATAGATGTGTTTGAGGAACAGCAGTTGAGCATGGTGGCAGAGAGGAAAGTGAGGTTTTGATATATGGGTAAGATTTATATGATCGGTTCACAAAAAGGGGGTACGGCGAAGACGACAACTACGTTCAATCTGGCGTACTGCCTGCGGAAAATGGGGAAGAGGGTTCTGGCTGTGGATTTTGACAGCCAGGCGAATCTGACAACGTGCTTCGGCGTGGAAGGAACGGGAGTGCTGGATGATACTATCGGGCATCTGATGATGGCGCAGATTGAGGATATGAAGCTGCCGTCCCCGAAGAAGTACATACGGACGAAGGAAGGGGTGGACTTCATCCCATCGTCTATTTATCTGTCGGTGGTGGATGCGAAGCTGCGGCTGGAGATGGGGGCGGAGAAGATGCTGTCCGGGATTCTGGAGCCGCTGCGAGAGAAGTATGATTATATCCTGATTGATACCTGTCCGTCCCTTGGGACTCTGACAATAAATGCGTTGGCAGCTGCCGATGAGGTCATTATCACGGTGAACCCCCAGCTTCTGGCTATGATGGGGATGCAGGATTTTTTGCGGACGGTGGTGAAGATTAGGAAGCGGATCAATCCGGGGCTGGGGATTGCAGGCATCCTGATGACCATGTGCGAGTCCAGGACGAAGCTGTGCAGGGTTCTGACGGAGGAAGTGACAGAGAGTTTCCAGGAGCAGATACGGGTGTTTGAAACGAAGATTCCAAATACGGTGAAAGTGGGGGAGAGCATTTATTACAGTTTGCCGGTGGCGGAGTACAGCCCGAAGGCGAGCGCGGGGATGGCTTATAAAAAATTTGCAAAGGAGCTGGTTTTGTATGAAGGCTAATGGGACGAAGAGGAAGATTTTTAATGACGCTGTGGATCTTCTGGCGGGGGCGGAAGAGGTTTCCGCTCCGGAGAACGGGATCAGGATGCTGCCTATTGACAGTATCCGCCCGTTCCGGAAACATCCTTTCCGGCTGTATGAGGGGGAGCGTCTGGAGGATATGGTGGAGAGCATTAAGGAGCATGGGGTTCTGAATCCGGTGATTGTGTGGCAGGAGGGGGACGGGTATGAGATGCTTGCGGGGCATAACCGGCAGGTGGCGGGGAGGCTGGCAGGCTTGACGGAGATTCCGGCCATTGTGAAGACGGATCTGACGGAAGAGGACGCTTATGTGTATGTGATTGAGACCAATGTGATACAGAGGGGATTTGCGGAGCTTCTGCCCAGTGAGAAGGCGGCGGTGCTGGCGGAGCGGTATGAGAAGGTCAGCAGCCAGGGGCGGCGGAATGATATTTTGGAGGAGATCGCAAGGCTGAATGGGCAGGACACGGCGGGGACTTGTGGACATGATGTCCACAGGTTGAAGAGCCGGGATGCCATTGGGGAAGAGTATGGGATGACCGGGAGGAATATTGCCAGGTACATGCGGGTGCAGAAGCTGGAGGAGCCTTTGAAGGGGCGGCTGGACGAGGGGACGCTGCCTTTGGTGGCGGCAGTGGACTTGTCTTATCTGTCGGAGAAGGAGCAGGAGGTGGTGTCCGGGCTGGCGGATACAGGGAAGATTAAGCTGGATGCGAAGACGGCGAAGTGCGTCAGGGGCATGGCGGGGAATGTGACGGAAGAGGCTGTGCTGGGGGCGCTGGATGGTGGAAAAGGGAAGAAAGCGGCCGCCGGAAGGAGTGTGAGGCTGTCGGCGGAGGTGTATGAGAGGTATTTTGGCGGGGTGAAGCCTGGGGAGGTGGCGAGTATCGTGGAGGACGCGCTGGCGGCGTGGTTCGGGAAAGGGGGAGTGTCTGATGTTCCGGGCGGAAGAAATCGGGCGGCTGGATAGGTCTTATTTTAACATTATTCTGGCGGAGGAATATGATGTGACGCTCCAGTCGAAGAATACGGGGCATATCTGGTATATCCATAATCCGGAGTATCCGGGGGAGGGGGAGTGTATTATTTTCCATAAGCACAGGGCTTCCCAGCCGTACCATCAGCATGGGAGGGCCAGGAGTCTGGGGCAGGCGGTACGGAGCATTATGGGGCATGATGTGTTCCAGATGAATGGGCGGAAGCGGATTTAGAAGTATTATGTTGATGAAGCAAGGAGCCGGTTAGGAATGTTGATTCCCAATCGGCTCTTTTGGATAGTAAAATGAGAAATAGTGTGGTAAAATATAGTAAATTGCTTTGGTACAAAGGAGAATGAATTATGGAAATAAGTTTAAAGGAGTCAGATTTCTTGGGATCATTCGATTTGCTGTGGTCAAAGGATTTGGACAAGTATAAAAAGAATAAATTGAACCTTTTTGTATTGAAGATTAATTCTAATGAGTTTGATTATGATTTGTTGATAGAAATGCTGCTTGATCCAGTCATTGATTACTCGATATCAAGGCAGGTAAAAGAGAAATATAGAAACAGACCAGCAACTCTTTCTAAAAAAGCAAGAGAAAAATTTGTTGAGTATACAAGAAATAATGGAGAATTGGGAGAGCTGCTTTTATTTTGCTTTTTAGAAACACATTTAGGAGCTCCCAAAATACTTACAAAATTGGAACTGAAAACATCAACAAGCCACTATGTAAATGGAGCTGATGGTGTACATTTCCTGAAATTATCTGATGGGAATTATCAATTAATATTTGGAGAGTCAAAAACCTACCAAAAAATAGATGCTGCTATAAGAGATGCGTTCATATCTATAAATAATTTTAAAAATGGTATAAACGATAAAGGAAATGCGAAGAGTGGAATAGGTTATGAAAAAAGTTTGATTAGTGATAACTTATTTAAGGAATCTTTTTCAGATGAAGAAAGAGAGTTCTTAGAAAGTTTAATTTACCCTACCAAGAACAGAAATTTTGATGTCGATGATGCCTTTGGTATTTTTATTGGCTTCCAAATAGATATAAGCGATGAGGAAAAGGAAATGCCAACATCAGATTTTAGGAAATTAATAAAATCGAGAGTAGATATTGAGGTTAGTAAGTACCTTGTGAGTATACAACAGAAAATTATTGATAATAAGCTACAAGGTCATAATTTCTACATATATGTTTTGCCATTTACTGACATAAATTCAAAGAGACAGAGGATAATGGAGGCCATTACACAATGAAATGGTTGGAGGCTATGGTTCGCCGGGCATTGAACGATCCGTATTTGGATGAACTAACACGAAAACTGGAATACAAGTATGCACATATATTCTTATACCAAAAAGATGATATTTTATTGACTGAAAAAGAATTTGATGATGTGTTACGATTTGCAGATATTTTATCGAGAAGTGATAAAGCAGACGGAAGAAATAAAGCATATAAAATTGTTAGCTTATTATATGACGTATATAAAGACAATGTGCAGTTTCAGTATTATGCCAATTCAATTTTAACGAAATTAGGGAATTTCGCGTCTTTAAGTATTGCAGTTGGAAATTCTGAAATAGTAGACACGATTGAGACAGCATTGGAAAAGCAAATAAAAAAGACTTATCAAAAAGTGCCTTTCAATGATTTGGTATTTACAGATCCGCAGTACAAGCTCTTTGAAGCGATGAAAGATAGTAATCATTATAGTTTTTCGGGGCCAACTTCTTTTGGTAAATCTTTTATAATGGATGCTTTTATTCAATATATTATTACTGAAAGACATGGGATAGATAATATTGTGATTTTAGTACCTACGAGAGCCCTTATCAATCAGGTCACAGCACGATTAAAGAAAACTATCACAAATAAAAATTATAAGGTGTTGGCACATCCGGTAGTTCCTATGATTTATAGAAATAGGATGTTAAAATATGTATTTGTTTTTACTCCAGAGCGATTAATTTCATATTTAGGTGAAAAGGAAAATCCTGTAATCAATTATATGTTTGTCGATGAGGCACATAAAATAATTGCTGAAAAAGATTCAAGATCACCTTTGTATTATCATGCCATTCTTTTGGCGGAGAGAAAAAGTATTAAATTGTATTTTGCATCGCCTAATATTCCGAATGCACATGTCTTTTTACAATTATTTGAAAAGAGTATAGATGAACAAATGATTATTAAGGAATCTCCGGTTGCTCAAAACAGATTTTTTATAGACTATGTTGAGGGAAAAGGCAGGATGTTTACGGAGACAGGAGAAGACATTATTTTTCAAGACTTGGGGAAGAAAGAACAAGACTATGTAGGGAAACTTCTTCGGAAATTGGGAAAAAACTGTAAAAATATTGTATATTGCAATACAGTAGCGGATACGATTGATTTTGCTTTGAAGTTTTCTAAGGGTTTGCCTGAACAAAATGATGCAAGGATTGATTCACTTATTGAATTGATAAAATCATATATACATAAAGATTATTTTTTAATTGATTGTTTAAAAAAAGGAGTTGCATTCCATTTTGGAAGATTACCACAACGTATACGGGAAAGAATCGAAAGATTATTTGAAGAAAAAGTAATTGACTATATGTTTTGTACATCTACACTTTTAGAGGGTGTGAATCTTCCTGCAAAGAATATTTTTATTTTTAGTAATGCTATCGGAAATTCTAAATTTTCGGATGTTGATTTTTGGAATTTGGCAGGCAGAGCCGGTAGATTGAGTAAAGAATTGAGTGGAAATATTATTTGTGTACGAATAGAAGATAAAAAGAATAGATGGGATAATCCAAACAAAGATTTAGAAGTTGTAAGGAATAAGAAGATAGAGGCTGTTAAACCTTTGGTGATTAACGGTCAGAAAAATTTTTATACAAATTTAGATTATTCTTTGAGAAATAAAGATTTTACCAGAGCTAATTACAGTCAAACAGAAAAAGAAGTATGGGATCATTATGCTAATATTGTTTTCTCTCATCAAGCATCAAAAACAGATTCCATTTTAATGAGTAATTTTTTGAGAAAAAATGCAGATGGGAAAAAATTATTAGAGCGAATGGAAAAAGAGAATCACATTCCATTATATATTTTAGAGCAGTGTTCAAATATAAAAGTTATATATCAAAATAAGGTATGGGAAAAAATAAAAGAATCAGAGAGCGCATTCCCAAATGAAATCACAACTCAAACTTGTCTGGAAGTATTGGAAAAGATGTATGATTATTATAATTGGGGTGAAGAAGAATCTAAGGGAAGAAACCCGATGGTTAAACAAAGAACAAGGTTACAATATTTTGCGGTTTTAATGTATTCATGGATGAAGTCTACACCACTAAATATGATGATTATTTATATTATTAATTATTACAAAAGGAAAGGCGAAATCTGGGATAGAAATGAGATGGTAATATTTAATCCTAATGATCGAAATCAAATTAATCTTATAATAAATAATTTGATTTCAGATATTGATAATGTTCTCAGGTTTAAAATCAAAAATTATTTTTTGAATTATTATTTGATTGTTTCTGAAAAAGTAGGTAAACAAAATGCAGGTGCAAATTGGGCAGAATATGTGGAATATGGAACAACTGACGATATAATCATAGAACTGCAAAATATTGGACTTCCACGCCATTTGTCAATGATGATAAAAGATGATTATATAGATTTTTTAACGTTTGAGGATGGTATGCTGGTTGATTTGAATGCAAGGGAATTAATTGAAAATATTGATTGTAAAAAATACAAAAACGAAATAGAAGAGTTGAAAGAAATGATTTTGTAATAGAGTTGTAAAAGGAGTTCTTAAATGGGTGAAATACATTAAAAGATATGAAAATTTATAAAAGGAATCTGAAAAGTATAGGGAGTGGGATATGAAGCCGGAAGGGATTTTGGAGTATTGCCTGGAGAATCTGGAGGGCAGTATACTTGTGGAGAGCTGGGGAGAAAAGGGGATTTTTTATAATCCCGGACATGTGCTGAAAAGGGGCGTGTACATATTGACGGTCAAGGAGAAGGACGGGGATAACGATAAAGGCTCTAGGCTGGACAGGCCGGGGGTTTACCGGGTGAACCTGGGTGTCCGTAAGGATACGTTTGTGAAGCTGTTCGGGGCTGTGCCAAAACGTCCGGGGGCAGGCGGGGTTGTGGAAATGGATTATGATTTTTCTGCGGTTGACTGTTTTTTGCCGCATCCGGTCTATGCGTGGATGGGGTGGATGTGTGTGCTGAACCCATCGGAAGAGACTTTTGAGGCTTTAAGGCCGTATATCCGGGAAGCATATGAATACGCAAAAGAGAAATTTGCCAAAAGAAAATGAAATGTGTGGGGAAACAAAAAGGGAGGAGCTGGGATGAATACTTATCAGGTGATAGACGAGAAAAATTGGGAGAGGGCCATGCACTGTATGGTTTTCAGGGAGAGCGTGGAACCTGCTTTCTGTGTGACATTTGAGGCGGATATCACGAATTTCCGGCGGAAGGTGAAGGCGCAGAATCTTTCTTTTACGCTTGCGTTTGTGTATGCGGTATGTAAATGCGCAGATGAGGTTGAAGCGTTCCGGTATCGTTTCCTGGAGGGGAAGGTGGTTCTTTTTGAGCATATTGATACTGCCTTTACTTATCTGAATCAGGATACGGGGCTGTTCAAAGTGGTCAATGTGCCGCTTCGGGGTAGTATTCAGGAATATGTGGAGACGGCGGGAAGGATTGCAAGGGAGCAGAAGGAATATTTTACTGGTCCCCTTGGAAATGATGTGTTCCAGTGTTCGCCTATGCCCTGGGTCACCTATACGCATATCTCACATACCAATTCTGGGAAAAAGGATAATGCGACGCCTTTGTTCGACTGGGGGAAGTATTATGAGAAGGACGGTAAGATTTTCATGCCTGTATCGGTCCAGGCGCATCATTCTTTTGTGGATGGGATACATGTTGGACAGTTTGCAGATAGGCTCCAGAAATATTTGGAATCATTTTAGGGGCGGAAGTTGGATTATATCATAAAATTTTGCAAGTATACATAAAGGGCTGAAAATGCTGAGGTGGCATTTTTCGGTCCTTTTTTCATGGATTTCTTTTGCATTTGAGAGAGTGTTTGCGGAAGTGATTGACATGGATGTAAATTCTTTGTATAATAGTTATTGACTTAAAGTCAATAACTATTGAAGGAGGCGGTGGGAATTGGCGAGGCCAGTGAAAAAACAGCCGGAACAATGGAAGAAAGAAATTTTGGATGCGGCAAAGGAGCTGTTTTTATCGAAAGGTTATGAGGAAACTGCCATTACGGATATCATGGAGCTGGCAGGCGGCGCAAAGGGGATGTTTTATCGGTTTTTCCAGAGTAAGGAAGAGGTCATGCACGCTTTGGGGGATCGGCTGTTTTGGGAGAATAATCCTTTTGAGGCGGTTCGGGGGCGTTCGGACCTGAACGGGCTGCAGAAGATTCGGGAAGTGCTTGCTTTTGACAGGGCTGATGGGGAACGGGAAGAAATAAGTACGCAGGCTATTCCTATTTTGAAAGACCCGCGCATTCTGGCGGCTGCGGTGGAGGCGAACCGGCGTGTGCTGACTCCTTTATGGCTGGAACTGATTGAGGAAGGGCGGCGTGACGGTTCGATCCGGACGGAATACGCAAAGGAGCTTTCTGAACTGCTGCCCCTTGTCAATTTCTGGCTGCTTCCGTCCGTGTTCCCGGCGGATGCGGAAGAGATTCGGCATAAGTGCAGGTTTGTTGCGGAGGTTCTTGCGGCAATGGGGCTTCCGATCATAGAGGATGAGATGGTTGGACGGACAGAGAGGATACTGGGAGGCTATAGGGAAGAAAGGAAGGAGTAGCGGATGGAGCAGAAACTTTTTACGAAAAATTTTACACTCCTTGTACTGGGGCAGGCAAGTTCTTTGTTTGGCAATTATATCCTGCGTCTGGCGCTGTCCATGTATGTGTTGGAGGTGACGGGTTCGGCGGCTGTGTTTGCGGGGATTTTATCTATTGCGACGATTCCGACGATCCTTTTGTCCCCCATTGGAGGAATCCTGGCTGACAGGGCGGATCGGAGGAATATCATGGTGGCGCTGGACACGCTGACGGGAATATTTGTCCTATGCGCAGCGGTCTTTTTGTCCGGGGACAATGCAGTTGTAGTGATTAGCGTGCTGCTGGTGATACTCTCTGTTCTTGGGGCATTTGAAACGCCTACGGTGCAGGCGTGTATCCCGCAGATGCTGGCAGGCGATAACATTATTAAGGGAAACGCGGTGGTAAACCAGGTGGCGTCCATTTCGTATCTGATCGCGCCTTTGCTGGGAGGTATCTTATATTCTGCTGTCGGTTTGAAGCCGGTGATGTACGCAAGTGTTGTATGCTTTTTTGTCACGGCGTTATTTGAATGCTTTATCAAATTGGGCTATCAGGCCAGGGAGTTTCAGGGAAATGTTTTGTCCATGGTAAAAAATGATTTTTCTAGCAGTATCCGTTTTATCATGAAAGAGCAGCCGACTATCATGAAGATGCTGCTTCTGGCGGCATTCTCACGCTTTTTTGTCATGGGGGTCACGCTGGTGGGGCTGCCCTTTCTTGTGCGGACTGTGCTTGGCCTGGACGCAAAATTTTATGGTGGGGCGGAGAGCGCGATGGCGGTTGCCACTATATTGGGAAGTATTGCGGCGGGGCTTCTTACGGGGAAGTTAAGATCCGGCAGATTATCGTATGTGCTTGCGGCAATCGGTGTCTGTATCATTCCGGCAGGGATTGTATTTCTTTTTCCATCCGGTGTGATGACCAGGTATGCTGTGATTGTTGCTGCCTTCTGTGGTATGCAGGCTGCGATCAGTATTTTTTCTATTTTTGCGGTATCCATGATCCAGCAGAATACGCCGGATGAGCTGATTGGGAAGATTATGGCATATACATCCGCTGTTACGTTGTGCGCCCAGCCGGTTGGACAGATGGTATATGGATTTTTGTTTGACAGGTTCCAGGGAATTGTGTATCTTGTATTGATTCCTTCAGGGATTGTGGTATGCGTGATCGGTCTGCTTGCCACGGGTTTTTTCAGGAAACTGGAAAAAAAGCAAGGTGGCGCAATAGACTGATAAAAGGTATAATAGGATTACGTTAATAACACGGACAGATAAAGGTAACATGGTCTGATTCGGATACGGATTTGATTAGGGATAGCGCGTAAATATGTGCTGGGATGGAGGGGGAGGTTCAGGAGGTTTATGGGCATGGGCGACGGTCTGGACGTGTTTGTGATAGGACGGAAGAGATAGACGGAGGCACATGAGGAAGAAGGCTTTCCTGACGGGAAAGTGTTGATAGAAATTTGACAGGAGGTAGACAATGAGACAATCGCCAGGTTAGAGCCCCGGCAGCCAGGAACCGGGGCTGTATACGAGGAGGTGGACATGAATGGAGAGACTGAAATGCCCAAGGTGCGGAAAGCGTGTCATGGATATCCGCACGGAATCCCCGAAGCCAGTGGAGGCACAGACCAGATGCCCGAACTGCAATCATATTGTTACGGTGTACTGGGAACCAAAGAGTAAGAGGAAAGAGAAAGATAAAAAATAGGTACATAGGAGGGACGGCTTCTGCGAAAGTGCGGGGCCGTTCTTTTTTTGCGCTGCGGTGTTTATCCTGCCAGGAATGGGGAATACTTGGATTATGCATGGAAAATTATGGCATGGATGCCGTGCCGCTGTACCTGCAGTGGCAGGAAGGAGGCGGCGTGGGAGAAACGAAGGTATGTCCGCTTTGCAACAGGAGGCTCCTGGACGTGAAGCGGGACCGGGCATATGAGGTCATTTTTGAACTGCGATGTCCGCACTGCGGGAAGATTGTGAGGATTGTGCTGCCAGCCCGTGAGGGTTGAAAAACTGAATGTATTTTTACGACCGAGCGAGTGGGACCGCATAGTGTCGAGTCACCGAATGGCCGGAGTAAAGCTAGGAATCAAGTAGCTTACTCCGGCCTTTTTTTGGTTTTACGGTAATGTCCCATACAGAGCTTTTGGCGTTTCTGGCTTTACGAAGGCGTAAAGAAAGGAATGCTTTATGTCTGAAAAGAGGATCATTACTATCAGGTCTGGGAACGAGGAAGTCAGAATGGAGGTTAGGGAGGAAGAGTATCAGCGGTATTTCCGCCCGTGGTGGAGGCAGAAGAAGAGGGAGCAGAGGAACCGGGAGGCGATGGAGGAAAAGGGGTATACGGAAGAGTCTTATGAGGCGTGGAGGGACGATGCGGCGGAGGATATGGGGATTGCGGATACGGGGCAGCCGGATATGGATGATCTGCTGGAGAAGGAGATGCTGCTTGGAGTGCTGGAGGAAGCGCTGGATTCCCTGATGCCGGAAGAAAGGGAGCTGGCCCTGAAAGTGTTCGGGGAGCAGGTGCCGGTGAGCGAGTTTGCGAAGGAGCGTGGAGAGCCCAGGACAACGGTGTCTTCCCGGAAGGTTTCGGTGCTGGGGAAGCTGCGGGCGTATTTCCGGGGGAAGGGGCTGGATGTGTGAGCCGGCCGGCGGTTCGACAATAAGGGATAGGCATGTCGAATGTTTTTTGAAAAAGTTTTGAAAATTGTTCGTCACATTTGAAAAAAGTGTCATTACGGGAAGTAGAGGGGTAAGTTTTGCTGCCTTTCAAAACGGGAAGGAAGGAGGCCGGGATTTATGGAAAATTCGCAGGAACTGATCGGGATTCTGCAGGCGATCAGCATTGTGGCGAAGAGCCTTGCGGTGAAGCTGATGAA
The DNA here is from genome assembly GCA_910575625.1 of Clostridia bacterium. Lineage (GTDB taxonomy): Bacteria > Bacillota > Clostridia > Lachnospirales > Lachnospiraceae > MGBC164599. Next base: position 27,633 of record CAJTFD010000020.1, on the reverse strand, counting down.
GATTGATCGGGAGATTAGGGCGTATGAGTCCGCCGGGGAAGGGACCCGGGGCAGAAGGAAAATGAAGAAAGGAAAGTGACGGTATGTCTGAAAGGAAAAAGGTGTTTATCTGCAGCCCTTTCCGTGGGGACATGGAGGGGAATGCGAGGAAGGCGGCCGGGTACTGCCGGACGGCCTGGGAAGAAGGGGTTCTGCCTGTTGCGCCGCATCTGCTGTTCCCGCAGTTTCTGAATGAGGGGATTGAGGCGGAGCGGCAGGCGGGGCTTGCCATGGGGCTGGAACTGCTCCTTTGCTGTGACGAGGTGTGGGTGTTCGGGGAGGCCACGGAAGGGATGGCTTCGGAGATCGCCTTTGCCGTGGAGCAGGGGATCGGGGTGCGGTTCATGGAGCCGGAGGAACTGGAAGGAGGCGGCGCGTATGGAGATGGTGCTTGTGCTGACGCATCTGACGGGGAGTGAGGAACTGGACCGGCAGAGGGCGGAGGAATACTGCCGGTATGCGGCCCATAAGGGGAAGATACCGGTGAGCCCGTTTCTGTGTTTCCATGGCATTTTCAAGGATGAGCTTGGGAGCGCGGTGGAGGGCATCCTGGTCTCCCGGCTGATGGAGAAGGCGGACGGGATCTGGGTGTTCGGCTTTGAGAGGGGCGAGCGGCGCAGGCTGATGGAGGCAGAGGTACGGAAGATGTACGGGGAGAAGGCGCAGTATTTCAGCCATCCGGAGACCGGGAAGGAGCTGCTGGTGTGCGCGATGTATTCCGAGGAACTGATAGAGCGTCTGGAAGATATGGAGGGATTGTGATGATGGGAAATGAATTGTTAAGGATCGCGGACGGGTTTTCCATGGTGGCGGACGGGCTTAGAGGGCTTGCCGGTATGGAGTGGAATGGTGCTGTTGATATGGCGGAGAAGGATGCGGCTGTGTCGGAGAGCGCAGGAGCCGTGGATACGGACGGGAATGCGGAAGCGGATTCTGGGGCGGCCGGCGCTTCGGATGCTGGGAAGGGGCAGAAGGCCGGGAAAGAGGATAAGAAGGCGGCGGATGTTAAGAAAGAGAAGGCTGTTGCCATTGAGGACGTGCGGGCTGTGATGGCGCAGAAGACCCAGGAGGGGAAGTCGAAGGAAATCAAGGAGCTGCTGCAGAAGTACGGGGCGGTGAAACTGTCGGCGGTGGACCCGGAGCATTACCCGGCGCTTTTGAAGGAAGCGAAGGTGCTTTGATATGGGAAGACATGCGTTATTATCGGCCTCTTCTTCTAAGCGGTGGCTGAACTGTACGCCGTCCGCACGGCTGGAAGAACAGTTTGCGGAAGAGACGGGGAACAGCGTGTATGCGGAGGAAGGGACTGCCGCCCATGCCCTTGCGGAGCATAAGCTGAAACGGAGCCTGAAAAGGCGTTCTAAGCGTCCGGTGTCGGATTATCAGTGTGACGAGATGGAGGAATGCACGGATGGGTATGTGTCCTATGCCATGGAGCAGGTGGAGCTTGCCAGGCAGGAGTGTAAGGACCCGGTGGTGCTGATTGAGCAGAGGCTGGACTATTCGGCCTATGTGCCGGAGGGGTTCGGTACGGGGGACCTGCTGATCGTGGCGGACCGGGTGCTGACGGTGGTGGACTTGAAGTACGGGAAGGGCGTTGCCGTGGAGGCGGAGCGGAACCCGCAGATGATGCTGTATGGCCTGGGGGCGCTGGAGCTGTTCGGGGCTATCTATGATATTGATACGGTGCGTATGACGATTTATCAGCCCCGGCTGGAATCGGTGAGCACCTGGGAGATCTCCGTACCGGAATTGATGGAGTGGGTGGAGAAGGAATTGAAGCCGAAGGCGGCGCTTGCTATCAGCGGTGAGGGCGAGTTCCGGAGCGGTTCCTGGTGCCGTTTCTGCAAGGCGAAGGATACCTGCAGGGCCAGGGCGGAGGAATATTTGAGGCTGGCGCAGATGGAGTTTAAGGCGCCGGCGCTTCTGACGGATGACGAGATCGCGGAGGTGCTGAAAGTGGCGGACGAGCTTGCCAGGTGGTCTGCGGACGTGTATGCCTATGCCCAGGACGAGGCCGTGACCAGAGGGAAGAAGTGGGACGGCTTCAAGCTGGTGGAGGGCAGAACCTGCCGGAAGTATACGGACGAGGAAGAGGCGGCGGAGGCGGCTGTGGCTGCCGGGTACACGGATATCTATAAGAAGTCGCTGATCGGGATTACGGAGATGGAGAAACTGATGGGAAAAAAGAGGTTTGCGGAGATTCTTGGGAAGCTGGTGTATAAGCCCCAGGGCAAGATCACGCTGGTACCGGAATCGGACAAGAGGCAGGAAGTAATGGCAGCAACCGCAGAGGCGGATTTTAAGGAGGAATGAATATATGAGTAACGAAAATATGAACCTGACAAAAGTGATCGTACCTTGCAGATTTTCTTATCTGCACTGCTGGGAGCCCAATGCGGTGAATGACGGGGACCCGAAGTATTCGGTGTCGGCAATTATCCCGAAGTCGGACACGGAGACCATTGGGAAGATCAAGAGAGCCATTGAGCAGGCGAAGAAGGATTCGGTTTCCAAGTGGGGCGGGAAGGTCCCGGCGAATTTGAAGCTGCCCCTGCGGGACGGGGATATTGACCGCCCGGAGGATGAGGCTTATGCGGACAGCTATTTCTTTAATGCCAACAGCAGGCAGGCGCCGCAGGTGGTGGATAAGAACGTGCAGCCAATCCTGGATCAGTCGGAGGTGTATTCCGGGTGTTATGGGCGGATCAGCGTGAATTTTTACGGGTTCAACAGCAATGGGAACCGTGGGATTGCGGCCGGGCTGGGAAATATCCAGAAGCTGCGTGACGGGGAATCCCTGGGCGGGAGGACGAGCGCGGAGGATGATTTTGACGCGGTGGAAGTGGACGAAGAGGAAGATTTCCTTGGGTAGATGTATCAGGGCGGCGGGGGACTGCCGCCCGTTTCCCGGCGGGGAGAAATGCAGGAGGAAGGGAGCCGTGGCGTTATGGGACGGATTTTAGAGATGGATATTGAGACGTTTTCGGATGTGGATTTGATTAAGTGCGGGGTCTACGCTTATGCGGACAGCCCTGCTTTTGAAGTCCTGCTGTTTGCCTATTCCTTTGACGGTGGGGAGACCAGGGTGATAGATCTGGCGCAGGGGGAGGAACTGCCGGGGGAAGTTGCGGAGGCGGTTTTTGACGGTTCTGTGGTGAAGACGGCGTTCAATGCGAATTTTGAGCGGACGTGCCTTTCTAAGCATTTCGGGAGGTATCTTCCGCCGGATTCCTGGCACTGCAGCGCAGTCCAGGCGGCGGTGCTGGCGCTGCCCCGATCCCTGGAGGACGTGGGCGCGGTGCTGGGACTGGACGAGCAGAAGATGAAGGAGGGGAGGGAGCTGATCCGGTATTTCTGTGTGCCGTGTAAGCCGACGAAGGCCAACGGCGGCAGGAGGCGGAACCTGCCATGCCATGCGCCGGAGAAGTGGGAGCTGTTCAAGACTTACTGCATGAGGGACGTGGATGTGGAGAAAGCGATACGGAGGAAGCTGTATAAGTTCCCGATTCCGGAGGGTGAGATGGAGCTGTACCGGCTGGATCAGAGGATCAATGACCGGGGCGTGCTGGTGGATATGGGGCTGGTGCGGCAGGCGGTTGTCTGTGAGCGTCTGCATAAGGAGGTTGTGACGAGGCGGGCGTATGAGCTTACCGGCTTGGAGAATCCCAATTCCGTGGCGCAGTTGAAGGGCTGGCTGGGGGAGAACGGAGTGGAGGCGGAGAGCCTGTCCAAGAAAGCGGTGTCGGAGATGATCGGAGAATCGGACGGGGAAGTGGAGGAACTTCTGCGGCTGCGGCTTTTGATGGCGAAGACTTCCGTGAAGAAATATGAGGCCATGAAGCGGTCTGTCTGTTCGGACGGGCGGGTGCATGGTTTGTTGCAGTTTTATGGGGCGAACCGGACCGGGAGATGGGCGGGGAGGCTGGTGCAGGTCCAGAATCTGCCCCAGAACCATCTGCAGGATTTGGGACTGGCAAGAGGCTTGGTGAAAGAGGGCAGGTTTGAGGATGTGGAGATGCTTTATGATTCCACGCCGGGGGTGCTTTCGGAGCTGATACGGACGGCGTTTGTGCCGGAGCCGGGGTGCAGGTTTGTGGTGGCGGATTTTTCTGCCATTGAGGCAAGGGTGCTGGCGTGGCTTGCCGGGGAGACGTGGCGGTTGGAGGTGTTTTCTTCCCATGGGAAGATTTATGAGGCTTCGGCGGCTGCCATGTTCCATGTGCCGGTGGAGGAAGTGACGAAGGGCTCCCCGCTGCGGCAGAAGGGGAAGATCGCGGAGCTTGGCCTGGGATACGGCGGGGCGGCGGGGGCGCTGGTCTCCATGGGGGCTTTGGATATGGGGCTTTCCGAGGATGATCTGCCGCCCCTGGTGGCTGCATGGCGCAGGGCGAACCCGCATATTACGCAGTTCTGGTGGGACGTGGATAAGGCGGCTGTGGAGGCCGTGACGAAGAGGGCGGGGACACGGGCAGGGAGGATCGGGTTTGAGTATCGGAGCGGGATTCTGTTTGTCATGCTGCCGTCCGGCAGGAAGCTGGCGTATGTGAAGCCCAGGATGGCGGTGAATAAGTTCGGGCGGGCGGGCCTGACTTATGAGGGGATTCTGGAAAATAAGAAGTGGGGACGGATTGAGACCTACGGGCCGAAGCTGGTGGAGAATATCGTGCAGGGGACGGCCAGGGACCTGCTGGCGGAAGCCATGCTGCGGGTGGAGAAGAGGGGCTATCCCATTGTGATGCACTGCCATGATGAGATCATTGCGGAGGTGCCGGAGGGCATGGGTTCCGTGGAAGAGATGTGTGGGGTGATGGCGGTCCGGCCTTCCTGGGCGGAGGGGCTGCCGCTTCGGGCGGACGGGTATGAGTGCCCGTTCTATCAGAAACAGTAGGAGGACATTTTCATGGGGTACGGGAATGATATGGGAAGAAGGACAGGGGGTATGTGTGTATGAAGGTTTATGTTTCTACGGGCAATTCGAGGATGGAGAAGCGGTGGAACGGCGGGGAGATGGAGCTGGAAGATTTTGTTCAGAGAATTTCCCGGACGATACGGACGGCGGAGACGGTGGAGCAGTACCGGAAGCTGTCCAAGGCGAGGCAGGATTCCATCAAGGACGTGGGCGGCTTTGTGATGGGGAAGCTGAAAGGCGGCAGGCGGAAGAAGGACTGCGTGGTGTTCCGGTCCGCCCTGACGCTGGACATGGACCATGCCGAGGCGGATATCCCGGAGCGGATGGAGATGTTCTTTGACTTCCGGTGCCTGATCTATTCCACGCATAAGCATACGCCGGAGAGTCCCAGGTTCCGGCTGGTGGTCCCGCTGTCCAGGAATGTGTCGCCGGACGAGTATGCGGCGGTGGCGCGGAAGGTGGCGGAGGACATCGGCATGGAGATGTTTGACGATACCACTTATGAGCCGTCCCGCCTGATGTACTGGCCGTCCACGTCTGCGGACGGGGAGTTTGTGTTCCGGGATATCGAAGGAGAGATACTGGATCCGGACACGGTGCTCTCCAGGTATAAGGACTGGCGGGATTCTTCGGAGTGGCCGGTGAGCGGGCGGCAGCAGGCGGTGGTCTTGAGGGAGATGAAGAAGCAGGCGGACCCGCTCTCCAAGGAGGGCGTGGTCGGGGCGTTCTGCCGGACGTACAGCATCGAGGAAGCGGCGGAGGTGTTCCTGGCGGACGTGTATAAGCCGAGCGCCATGCAGGGGCGGTATGATTATGTACCGGCGGATTCCCAGGCGGGGGTGGTGGTTTATGAGGGGAAGTTTGCGTATTCCCACCATGCCACGGACCCGGCCTGCGGGAAGTTGATGAATGCTTTTGACATGGTGCGTATCCATAAGTTTGGGGAGCTGGACGTGAGGGCTCCGGAGGATACGGAGGCTTCTAAGCTGCCGTCCTTTAAGGCTATGAGCGAGTTTGCGGTCAGTGACGAAAAGGTGAAGCTGACGCTGGCAGAGGACAGGGCGCAGTCTGCCCGGAAGGAGTTTTCTTCGGAAGATGACTGGCGCAAGGGGCTGGAACTGGACCGGCAGGGGAAGGTGAAGGACACGCTGGACAATCTGGTACTGGCAATCCGGCATGATGAGGGCCTGCAGTCCATCGCTTTTAATCTGCACCGGGATGGGATTGATGCCGGGGAGAGCCTGCCCTGGAAGCAGATCAAGCCGGGGTGGAATGACTCTGATTTTGCGTCTTTGAAAGTTTATCTGAATAAGGGGTACGGGGTGTATGCGCCCACGAAGACGAAGGACGCTCTGCTGGCTGTGGCTTCGGAGCGGGCGTATCATCCGGTGAAGGAGTATCTGGATGCCCTGCCGGAGTGGGACGGGGTGAAGCGGGTTGACACGCTGCTGACGGATTATCTGGGGGCGGAGGATTCCGCATATACAAGGGCGGTCATTAGAAAGACGCTGGCGGCGGCCGTGGCGAGGATCTACCAGCCGGGGACGAAGTTTGACAGTGTGCTGATTTTAAACGGGCCGCAGGGGATCGGGAAGTCCACGCTGTTTGCCAGGCTTGCAGGGGCGTGGTTTTCGGACAGCCTGACGCTTACGGACATGCGCGATAAGTCGGGGCCGGAGAAGCTGCAGGGGTACTGGATTCTGGAACTGGGGGAGCTTGCCGGGATGAAGAAGACGGACGTGGAGACGGTGAAGTCTTTTCTTTCCAGGGTGGATGACAAGTACCGGGCCAGCTATGGGCTGAATGTGGAGAGCCACCCAAGGCAGTGCGTGATTGTGGGGAGTACGAACACGGAGAGCGGGTTTTTACGGGACATTACCGGGAACCGGCGCTTCTGGCCGGTGCGGGTAAACGGTGAGAGCGAGAGGAAGCCGTGGCAGATTTCCGGGGAGGACGTGCTGCAGGTATGGGCGGAGGCGAAGGCCGTCTATGAGAGCGGGGAGCGGCTGTATCTGGAAGGGGACGTTGCGGCCATGGCTGTATCCGAGCAGGCGGAGGCTATGGAGACGGATGACCGGGAAGGGCTGGTGCGGACGTACCTTGACACGCTCCTGCCGGAGAACTGGGGCTCTATGAGTTTATATGACCGGAGGAATTTTTTGAACGGCAGCGAGTTTGGGGAGGAACGGCAGACGGGTACGGTGCGCCGGATGGTGGTGTGCAACATGGAGATCTGGTGTGAGTGCTTCGGGAGGGAGTCCTCTGCGCTGAAAAAGATAGATTCCTATGAGATCAGCGGCATCATGCGGAAGATTGAGGGCTGGGGGAAATATACGGAGACGAAGAACGGGATGTCCGGCTTTCCAATCTATGGGAAACAGCGGGCATATGTGCGGGAACAAGACAGGGAATAGACGGAACAAGTCTGCCTGTATGGGAACAAGCCGGAAGGGAACGAGCGGAACAAGAGGGAGTTTGTTCTGACGGTAGTTCCCGTACAAGGGATTCCGTAAAATCAAGGGTTGCGGGGCGGTCTGGAACAAGGGAACAAGAATCTCTTAGTGGGGTATGGGTAATAAGAAAAAGAAGCATATAGGTACGTGTTATATACACGTATAAGGTATAAGGGATTTTTTGTATCCATGTTCCGGGCTTTGTTCCGTGACGGGACGGAGGTGTCTGGATGAGGGAGAATGAGATTGAACGGCGGCTAGCCGTATCAGTGAAAAAGCTGGGAGGCATGGCGGTGAAGTTCGTCTCTCCCGGCTTGGATGGGGTGCCGGACCGGATTGTCTTACTGCCGGGGAGGAAGATTGCTTTTGTGGAGTTGAAGGCCCCTGGGAAGAAGCCAAGGCCCTTGCAGGAGAAGAGGAAGCGGCAGTTGGAGGGGCTGGGGTTTCCGGTTTATGTGATAGATAAGGCAGAGCAGATCGGAGGTGTGCTGGATGAGATATGTTCCCCATGAGTATCAGGAGTATGCGAAGGAGTTTATCATCAGGGAGAAGGTGAGTGCCTTGTTTTTGGACTGCGGGCTTGGGAAGACGGTGATCACGCTGACGGCGGTGTGGGAGCTTCTGTTTGACTATTTTGATATCCGTAAGGTGCTTGTGATTGCGCCGCTGCGGGTGGCGAGGGATACCTGGGGCGGCGAGCTGGAGAAGTGGGAGCATCTGTCCGGGATTGGGCTGTCAAAGGTGCTGGGGCCGGAGAAGGAGCGGCTGGCGGCTTTGGAGCGGGAGGCGCAGGTGTATGTCATCAACCGGGAAAATGTGGAGTGGCTGGTGGATTTCTGCAGGTGGGATTTTGACATGGTGGTGATTGATGAGCTGTCTTCTTTCAAGTCCCATAAGGCGAAGCGGTTTAAGGCGCTAAAGAGGGTGCGGCTGAAGGTGAGGCGGATAGTGGGGCTGACCGGGACGCCGGCGCCGAACGGGCTGATCGACTTATGGGCGGAGATCGGGCTGCTGGACATGGGGCAGAGGCTTGGGCGGTTCATCGGCGGATACCGGGAGCGGTTCTTCCTGCCGGATAAGCGGAGCAGACAGATGGTGTTCTCCTACAAGCCCAGGGACGGGGCGGAGGAAGCAATCTATGGATTGATCTCTGATATCTGTATCAGCATGAGGGCGTGTGACTATCTGGATATGCCGGAGTGTGTTTATAACCGGGTGGAGGTTGCCATGAGCGGGAGGGAGATGGAGCTGTATGGGAAGCTGGAGAAAGATATGCTGCTGCCATTTGCGGACGGGGATATTGACGCGGTGAACGCTGCCGGGCTCTCCAACAAGTTGCTGCAGATGGCGAACGGCGCGGTCTATGATGAGAACGGCAGGGTGAGGCGTATCCATGACCGGAAGCTGGAGGCTCTGGAGGATTTGGTGGAGGCGGCGAACGGGAAGCCGGTGCTGGTGGCTTACTGGTACAGGCATGACCTGGAGCGGATAAGGGAGAGGGTGGAGGCCGTGGAGCTGGATACGGCGGAGGATATGCGGAGGTGGAATGCCGGGGAGATTCCGGTAGCGGTGATCCACCCGGCGTCCGCAGGGCATGGGCTGAACCTGCAGGCGGGAGGCTCCACGCTGGTATGGTTCGGGCTTACCTGGTCTTTGGAACTGTACCAGCAGATGAACGCAAGGCTGTGGAGGCAGGGGCAGGAGGATACGGTGGTGGTCCACCATCTGATTGTGAAGGGAACGCTGGATGAGCGGGTGATGGCGGCTCTGGAGAGGAAGGACTGCGGGCAGGCGGCGCTTGTGGAAGCGGTGAGGGCGAGGATTGGAGGCGAAAAGGATGGAGACAGAGAAACTGTTTAAGGAATACCAGAGCTGGAAGAAGGACATGGGGCTTCTGGAGTTTGAGATTTCCCGGTTCCGGGGTGTGCCGTATGAGGACGTGATAAGGAGCATGTGCCTGTCACAGTCCCAGGGGGAGCGGGTGCAGGGCGGCGGGACTTCCGATAAGACCGGGAATGCGGCGGTGAAATACCGGCAGGTAAAGGAGCGTCTGGATGATGACTGGTTTGATTACCTGCTTGGGAGGTATCAGGCGGTGAAGGAAGAACTGGAATTTTTTGAGTATGCCGTGGGGCAGTTGAGCGGGAGGCTGCCGGAGGTGGTGCGGGATATGGTGATGGAGGATATGACGTGGCGGGAGATGGCGGAAAAGTATAATGTGAGCGAAACGATGATAGCGAAGTACCGGAAGAAAGCGCTGGCGGAGATGAAAGAGCTGTACCGGATACGGGAGAAGACGGCAGGGCGGTATCTTTTGGACTGACCGGCGGGGTCTGGTTTAGTAATGGTTGGGTAATGGTTTAGTAAAGGTACAGTAAGGGTTTATTGAAAGTTTATTGGAAGCTGTGGTATTCTTAGAATGCGAAGAACTGTAAGGAGCTCTGTGGATATGTCCATGGGGCTTTTTCTTTTGTCTTTGCGGGGCGGCGGGCTTCATCCTTTCACCGCCGCCCTTTTTGGGATTGAGAGGATGGAAGGGAGATCATGATGGATTGTTTTGCGTTGTGCGGGAATGGGCACTGCGGCGTGATCGGAAGGCAGTGCCAGGGGAAGCCCTGCGGTTTTCATAAGACGAAGGAGGAACAGGAGCGGTCCCTAGAGAAAGCAAGGGAGAGGCTTAGGAGCCTGCCAGAGCATCAGCAGGACGCCATAGCGGATAAGTATTACGGCGGAGTGAGGCGGTGGTGATTATGCCGAGAAGGCCGAAGAAGCCGTGTAAGCATCCGGGATGCCCGGAGCTGACGGACGGTGATTTCTGTGAGGAACATGCCAGACTGCACAGAGCGGACCGTGCGGACGCTTCCGGGCGTGGATATGACAGCAGGTGGCGGAAGGCAAGGAAACTTTTTCTGAAACGGCATCCCCTGTGTGAGAAGTGTAAGGAGCAGGGACGGTTCATGAAAGCGGAAGTGGTTGACCATATCGTGCCACACAGAGGGGATGGGAAGCTGTTCTGGGATGAGGGAAACTGGCAGGCGCTCTGTAAGAGCTGCCATGACAGCAAGACCATGACCGAGGACAGGTATCAGGAATATAGGTACTGACGGCAGAAAAGCCCTGGGAGCTTCCAGGGCTTTTGCGGTACAGGCTGTTCTTATCATGCGGGTTCGGCGGGACATTCTGATTCCGGCGGCGCGGGGTGGATGTGTATGGAGCCTTCTTCATAGTCCACCTGCAGGCGGTCCCCGATGTGGAAGCCGAGGGATTCCAGCCAGTTTCCTTCTATCTGGATTTTAGGTGTCCGGATGTATTTGGTGTCGTCAAAAGGATTTTTGGGATAGGTAAGTCGTGAGGAAGTGATTACTTTTATCAGCTTTGATTTCATAGACATGTGCCTCCTTTGGATTTGGTGTGGTGCTGACTATTATTTTACCGGGGAAACGTGCGGATCTCCAGCGAAATCTGGCCGGTGATTTCCACAAAGATTTTTCCCGTGAGCTGTGGGTTCTGCCTGAGGCCGGAGGGGAGGGGCGGTGCAAATCTCCAGAAGCCGTCCCCCTGGACACCGCCGCCCCCTCAAACGTGAATTTTCGCAGATATTGACAGGGGGGATAGGCGGCACATGATCCTGGCATACATAAATGCGGGATTTACAAGGATTCCGGCGGATTATTCCGTACCTGAAATCTCTGTAAATCCTGCATTTTGGTGCTGAAAAACTATCGGAAAAAGGTGGTTTTTCGGCTCTTTTTGTTTTGGGGGTGAAGGTATGACGAAGGAACAGGCGGAGCGGATCAGGGAGCTTCGTATGCAGGGGAAGGGCTATAAGGCTGTTGCTTCTGCCGTGGGGCTGTCCCGTGACATTGTGCGGAATTACTGTAAGGCGAACGGGATGGAAGGCTATGGGGAAGCCGCGAAGCTGAACATGCAGAGAGAGATGGCGGAGAATGGTGCCGCCATGCCGGGTGCATGAGGACGGCGGAAAGGAAAAGCTGTATGCGGCTTCGCTGTCCGGCGGGAAGGATTCCACGGCCATGGTCCTGCGGCTGGTGGAGGAAGGCTGGCCTTTGGATTTTGTGATGTTCTGTGACACGGGGCTGGAATTTCCCCAGATGTATGAGCATGTGGAAAGGCTGGAAAAGGCCCTGCCGGTCCCGGTGGTGCGTCTGAAAGAGGAAAAGGGCTTTGAGTATTACCTGCTCCGTTATACGCCGGAACGGAAAGACCCAGATTCTCCTTATGCGGGTATGCCGGGGATGAGTTGGGCAGGTCCCAGGAACCGCTGGTGTACGTCCGTGTTGAAGACGGCGGTGATTGGCAGGTATCTGTCAGGGCTTAGAAAGAAATATGACATTGTGCAGTATATCGGCATAGCGGCGGATGAGCCGCAGAGAGTGAGGGAGTACCGGTATCCCCTGGTGGAATGGGGGATGACAGAGAAGGACTGCTTGGATTACTGCTATGTGCGGGGGTATGACTGGGGCGGGCTGTACCGTTTGTTTGACCGGGTGTCCTGCTGGTGCTGCCCTCTGCAGGGGCTGGAGGAACTGCGGACGCTGCGCCGGGAGTTTCCGGAGCTGTGGAGCCGGCTTCTGGAATGGGAAACCAAAACCTGGCGGAATTTCCGGAAGGATTTTTCCGTGCAGGAGCTGGAGGTCAGGTTCCGGTTTGAGGAAGAACGGATACGGGAGGGAAAACGTATCCGGGGGAAGGATTTTTTTAAGGAGCTGTATGGGAGGTTGGGCAGAAATGGAGACAGGGCAGAAATATAATATCGTCTATGCCGATCCTCCGTGGCGGTATGATAATAAGCGGGTGCAGGGCGGAGCGGAGAAGCATTACGGGACAATGAGTACAGAAGAGATCTGCGGGCTGCCTGTGTCGGATATCTGCGCGGAAAACTGTACGCTGTTTTTGTGGGTTACGTTCCCGCAGTTGCCGGAGGCCCTGCGTGTGATGGAGAGCTGGGGGTTCCGGTATAAGACGGTGGCTTTCGTGTGGCTGAAACAGAACCGGAAGTCTCCGGGCTGGTTTTACGGTCTGGGGTTCTGGACTAGGGGGAATGCGGAGATTTGCCTGCTGGGAGTGAAAGGGCATCCCAGGCGTAGGTCTGCCCGTGTCCACCAGTTTATCATTTCTCCTCTGGAAGCGCACAGCAAGAAGCCGGACGAGACGAGGGAGAAGATCGTGGAATTGATGGGAGACCTTCCGAGGGTGGAACTGTTTGCAAGGCAGCGTGTCCCCGGCTGGGAAGCGTGGGGGAATGAGGTGGAGAGCAGTGTTGTCCTGGAACCGGAAGGAAGCGGAAGAGAGAAGAGCGGGGAGGTGGACTGACCATGGGAAGGCTTACGTTTCTGGATATCTGTTCGGGGATCGGCGGGTTCCGGCTGGGGCTGGAATGGGCCGGGCATAAGTGTATCGGGTATTGTGAGTATGATAAATTTGCAAGGGCTTCTTATGAGGCCATGTATGATACGGAGGGAGAATGGAAGGCGGAGGATGTGACGAAGCTGACGCCGGAAGAGATTCCTTATGCGGATGCGTGGTGCTTCGGGTTCCCCTGCTTTGAGGCCGGGACGCTGGTGATGACGGACCAGGGGTATAAATGTATTGAGGATATTCGGGAGGGAGACAGGGTGCTGACGCATAAGGGCCGGTTCCGTCCGGTGGTGAGGCCCATGAAGCATAGGGCCGGTGAGATTTATGAGCTGGATGTTTTCGGCGTGGAGAATCTAAGAGTGACCGGGGAGCATCCGTTTCTGGTAAAAGACGGGGATTCTGCCAAATGGAAAGCCGTACAGGAACTGGAGGCAGGTGATCTGATCGCGGTTCCGGTGAATAACAAGGCAGAGTTGCCAGAGTGGGACGGGATTACTTATGAGCGGCATGGGAAAGAATATAAGCTGGATAATCTTGATTTGAATAGCCCTGATTTCTGGTGGTTCGTGGGCTGTTACATGGGGGACGGCTGGTATCGTGTCACCAAGAGGAAGAATGCGCCTGATAATTACCGGGTGGTGGTTGCCTGCAACGAGGAAAAGCTGGAACGGCTGAAAAGGCATGTGGACGGAATGTTCCGTTACAGCGTGGCGAAGGAGCGGACAGCTTATAAGGTGCATTTTACGAATAAAGAGCTGACGGTGTTTTTGATGCGGTTTGGGAAAGGCGCGGGAGGAAAGCGGCTGACGGATGCGGTTTTCGATCTGCCGGAGGATCTGCTGCGGGCGTTTCTGGAAGGGTATTTTGAGACGGACGGGTGCATTGTGGGAAAGTATCGTCAGGCATCCACGATTTCCAGGGAGCTTGCTTATGGAATCCGGGACTGTGTGCATAAGGCGTACCGTATGCCCTGTGCGGTTTACAGAAATAAGATGCCGGAGACCTGCGTGATCGAGGGCAGGACGGTACGGCAGCATGATTTTTATACGGTGAGGTTCAAGGAAGGGCGGTCTGAAAGGGACGGCTCTTTTTTCATGGACGGATATGTCTGGTGCCGTTTCAGGGGCAGCAGGAAGGTCCCGTTTGACGGATATGTCTACAACATGGAGGTGGAAGATGACAATTCATACACAGCAGGAGGGCTGGCAGCCCACAACTGCCAGGATATCTCCATCGCAGGAAAGCAGAGAGGGCTTAGAGGAAAAAGAAGTGGAATCTATTACAGCATTATTGACCTCATCAAAGGCAAAGAGGAAAGTGATAAGCCCACATACCTACTTGTTGAGAACGTTAAGAACCTGTTATCAGTCAATGCAGGATTCGATTTTGCCGCCGTTCTCTCTGAAATGGACGAGGCAGGGTATGACGTGCGGTGGCAGGTGCTTAATTCTAAAGACTTCGGAGTCCCGCAGAACCGGGAGAGGGTATTCCTTATCGCAGTTCTTAGAAGCAGAGGCGGACGGGAAATATTACCTGTCACCGGAGAAGACGGCGGAGCTCTTAAAGAGGTTATAGGCGGGATGCAGGGATACCGGGTGTATGACCCGTCCGGGGTTTCGGTGAGTATCGGGGCGAATGGCGGCGGCATGGGCGCGAAGACCGGGCTGTACTGCGTGGGGAATGTGAACCCCAGCGGGAGGGGGATGAACGGATGTGTCTATGACGCAAAGGGGCTTGCGCCGGCTGTCACTACAAACAAGGGGCAGGGGAGCAAGGTGTTTGTGGACCAGACGCTGAACCATCCGAAGGTCACGGAGACCGCGCGGTGCCTGGTGGCATGTTATACCGGCAGGCTGATCAACTGGCGGGCGGTCAATTCCGGGGTATTGGAGACGGAAGGAGCAGAGCCGGGAGATGGGGACGCCGGTGTGCCGGAAGCCAGGGCGGTGCTGACGCCGGGCCGGGTGGAGAAGCGGCAGAACGGCAGGCGTATGAAGGAGGCCGGGGAGCCGATGTTCACGCTGACGGCGCAGGACCAGCATGGGGTTTATCTGACAGAAGAAGAGTCCGGGGATGCGGAGACGGCGCTGCCGGTGAGGAACGGCACGAAGCAGGGGTATGACCTGGCTTATCCGGGGGACGGCGTGTGCCTGTCGTATCCGAAGAGTGAATCCCGGCGGGGTCGTGTTGGAAAGGGCTGTTCGCAGACGCTGGATACGGGGTGCATGATGGGGACGGTGACGAAGTGCGGGAAGATACGGCGGCTGACGCCCCGTGAGTGTTTCCGCCTGCAGGGGTTCCCGGATGAGCTGTATGAGCGGGCGGCGGCTGTCAATTCGGAGACACAGCTTTACAAGCAGGCCGGGAATGCGGTCACGGCGACGGTGGCTTATGCGGTCGCCATGGCACTGCCGGAGAGCCGGGAGCTTCTGGCGCAGATGGAGGCTGTGTGGGAAGAGTTCGGGGATTCCGTGCGGGAGGCTGAATGGAATGGCGCTGATGGCTTTGTGCCGGGGACGGCATGGGAAGACTTTGGAGATTCTGCGGAGGAAATAGAGCAGGAAGGCTTTGAAGATTGTTTGTGTGAATCAGCATATGAAGGTTTTAAGGACATGGAGAAGGAAATTTTTGCAGGAAAGGTTCTTGGAGATTCCGGGACGGGGCCTGATGAGGATTTTGATTTTCTGAATTAAAAAGACTGTGCGTGAGCCGGTACGGAGGGAGGTGAGTGCGGTGGCGCAGAGAGGGCGGAAGCCGAAGCCTACGGCGGTGAAGGTGCTGGAGGGGAACCCTGGGAAGCGGGGGCTGAATGCCGGGGAGCCGAAGCCGGAGAAGAAGGCTCCGAGATGCCCGGCGTGGCTGGAAGCGGAGGCGAAGAAGGAATGGAAGCGGATGGCGAAGCAGATGGAGCGGCTTGGGATTCTGACGGAGATTGACATGGCGGCTTTTGCGGGATACTGCCAAGCGTATGCCAGGTGGAAGGAAGCGGAGGAATATATTTCAGAGCATGGGGCGATCATGGAGACGCCTTCGGGGTACTGCCAGCAGGTCCCGCAGGTGTCCATTGCGCAGACTTACCTGAAAATCATGAACCGGTTCTGTGAGCAGTTCGGGCTTACGCCTTCTTCCCGGAGCCGGATCGTGGTGGATGCCGGGGAGGATAAGGAGAGCGACGCCATGGAGCTCCTGTTGTTCAAGGGAGGCGGTGGATAGTGTTTGACGAGGCGAAGGCGCAGAGGGCGGTGGAGTTTATCCGCTGCCTGAAACATACGAAGGGGAGATGGCGGGGGCAGGCCTTTGACCTGCTGCCGTGGCAGGAGACGATCATCAGGGACGTGTTCGGGACGGTGAAGGAGGACGGGTTCCGGCAGTATAATACGGCCTATGTGGAGATCCCGAAGAAGAACGGGAAGTCGGAGCTGGCGGCAGGGGTGGCGCTTTACATGACCTGCGGGGACAATGAGTGGGGCGCGGAGGTTTACGGCTGTGCTTCTGACCGGCAGCAGGCTTCCATTGTGTTTGACGTGGCGGTGGACATGGTGGACCAGTGCCCGGCGTTAAAGAAGAGGATCAAGCCGGTGATGTCGGTGAAGCGGCTGGTGTATAAGCCCACGAACAGTTTTTACCAAGTGCTTTCTGCGGAGGCTTATACGAAGCATGGGCTGAATGTCCATGCGGTGATCTTTGACGAGCTGCACAGCCAGCCGAACCGGGAGCTGTTCGACGTTATGACGAAGGGTTCCGGGGATGCCAGGACACAGCCTTTGTTCTTCCTGATCACTACGGCGGGGACGGACCGGCATTCTGTCTGTTTTGAACAGCATCAGAAAGCGGAGGACATTTTGTGCGGGAGGAAGATAGACCTGACGTTCTATCCGGTGATTTACGGGGCTTCTGACGATGCGGACTGGACTTCGGAAGAAGTGTGGCATCAGGCGAACCCGTCCCTGGGGCATACGATTGACATTGGTAAGGTGCGGAATGCGTGTATGAGTGCCAGGGACAATCCGGCAGAGGAAAATATTTTCCGGCAGCTTCGGCTGAACCAGTGGGTGAAGCAGTCCACACGGTGGATGCAGATGGAGAAGTGGGATGCCTGTGCTTTCCCGGTGGACGAGGGGGAGCTTCTGGGGCGGGAGTGTTACGGTGGGCTGGATCTGTCCAGTTCTATTGATATCACGGCTTTTATGTTGGTGTTTCCGCCCAGGGACGATACGGAGAAGTATGTGTTCCTGCCGTATTTCTGGATACCGGAGGAAAACATGATGCGTAGGGTGCGGCGTGACCATGTGCCGTATGACGTGTGGGAGAAGCAGGGGGTTCTGGAGACTACGGAAGGGGATGTGATCCATTATGGGTTCATTGAGAATTTCATAGACAATCTGGGGAAGAAATTTCGCATAAAGGAGATTGCCTTTGACCGGTGGGGAGCGGTGCAGATGGTACAGAACCTGGAGGGGCTTGGTTTTACGGTGGTTCCGTTCGGTCAGGGCTTCAAGGATATGTCGCCGCCGTCCAAGAGGCTGATGGAGCTGGTGCTGGAGAAGAATATCGCGCACGGAGGGCATCCGGTCCTTAGGTGGATGATGGATAATATTTTTATCCGGACGGACCCGGCAGGGAACATCAAGCCGGATAAGGAGAAGTCCACGGAGAAGATTGACGGTGCGGTGGCGGCAATCATGGCGCTTGACCGGGCGATTAGGCATGGCGGAAGTACGGGAAGCGTGTATGACGAGAGGGGAATTTTGAGCTTTTAGCCTGATGGGACTGAAAAATTAAAAAATCTTTTGATTATGGGGTTGACTCTCACACTATGGTATACTCTAAAGTATGATTGAGCTCAGGAAGACACATATATGTGAGGTGGAACGAATGTTAAGGATAGGAGATTTTTCAAAACTGTCAAGGATTAGTATCCGTATGCTCCGGCATTATGATGAAATAGGAATCCTTCACCCGGAATGCGTGGACGATTTTACAGGATACCGCTATTACAGCGAGTCCCAGCTTCCTCTGGCCGGAAAGATACAGGCATTAAAAAGCCTGGGCTTCGGGCTTTCCATGATAAAAGAAATACTGGGCAAATATGAGGATGTACAGGAAATGGAGCGGTTCCTGATTTTGAAACGGAAGGGGAAGCCAGAGAGATACGGCAGAAGCTGCAGTTTCTTGACAGTACATTGAAATGGATGAGAAAGGATGGTAACCTTATGGATTATAATGTGACATTAAAAACATTACCGGAGCGGTACGTTGCAAGTGTGCGGCAGGTGATCCCTGCTTATGACCAGGAAGGGCTGTTATGGGAGATTATGTGCCGGGAACTGGAAGGACAGAATGTGCAGCAGGCAGCGCCGTGTTATGGGATGGCGATTTTCCACGATGAAGGGCATAAGGAGCATGACCCGGATGTGGAGATTCAGAGTACGGTTGTGGGAACATATCAGGATACGGAGCATGTGAAATTTAAGACCGTGCCGCCTATTCAGATTGCGTCTGCCACATATAAGGGCGGTTATGACCAGATTTCGAGGGTGAATGCGGCTGTTGCAAACTGGGTGGTTGAGAATGGGTATGATTTTAACGGGAAGTCATTCTGTATCTACCATGTAAGCCCCAGTGACACATCTGACCCGGAGGAAATGGTCACGGAAGTCTGTTTTCCGGTAAAAAAGAAATAGCAGTGTGTTGATTTGGACATATAGGGGGGCGTCTCTTCGGAGGCGCTTCTTTTTTGCTGATTTTTAGGAGGCGTGTATGAAACTGGCATCTATTTTAGGTATCCGGGGTGCGAGGGATAAGCCGAGGGACAGTTACGGGGGTACGGCTTATTCCTTTTTGTTTGGGCGGAGCAGCAGCGGGAAGGTCGTGAATGAGCGGACGGCCATGCAGACCACGGCGGTCTATTCCTGTGTGCGGATTCTGTCGGAGGCGATTGCTTCCCTGCCGGTGCATTTGTACCGGTATGCGGGGAGGGGGAAGGTGCGGGTGTATGACCATCCTTTGTATTATCTCCTGCATGACGAGCCGAACCCGGAGATGACTTCTTTTGTGTTCCGGGAGACGCTTATGAGCCATCTTTTGATCTGGGGGAATGCCTATGCGCAGATCATACGGGACGGCAGGGGCCGGGTGCTTGGGCTGTACCCGCTGCTGCCGGACAAGGTGGAGGTTGACCGGGACGGTAAGGGGGAGCTTTATTATGTCTATAACCGGTACAGTGACGAGAACCCGAACTTTGGGGAGTACGGCAGGGTGTATCTTGCACCGGAGGATGTGCTGCATATCCCCGGGCTTGGGTTTGACGGGCTGGTGGGGTATTCTCCCATTGCCATGGCGAAGAATGCGGTGGGGATGACGCTGGCCTGTGAGGAATACGGGGCGGGGTTCTTTGAGAACGGGGCCACGCCTGGCGGTGTATTGGAGCATCCGGGGGTGTTGAAGGACCCGGCGAAGGTGCGGGAGAGCTGGCACGCTGTCTACGGGGGCTCTAAGAATGCGGGGAAGGTTGCCGTTCTGGAAGAGGGCATGAAGTACCAGCAGATCGGGATTCCGCCGGAGGAAGCGCAGTTTCTGGAGACCAGGAAGTTCCAGGTGGACGAGATTGCCAGGCTGTACCGGATTCCGCCGCATATGGTTGGGGATCTGGATAAGAGCAGTTTTTCCAACATTGAGCAGCAGTCGCTGGAGTTTGTGAAGTATACGCTGGACCCATGGGTGATCCGGTGGGAGCAGTCTTTACAGAAAGCCTTATTGCTGCCCCAGGAGAAGCGGGAGTATTTTGTGAAGCTGAACGTGGACGGGCTTCTGCGGGGGGATTACCAGAGCCGTATGACCGGGTATTCTGTGGGGCGGCAGAATGGGTGGCTGTCTGCGAATGATATCAGGGAGATGGAGGACATGAACCCGATCCCTGCGGAGGAAGGAGGGGACTTGTACCTGGTGAACGGGAATCTGTGCAAGCTGGAAGATGCAGGGCTGTTTGCGGGAAAGAACCTGCAGGAGCCAGAGACGACGGACGGGAGGATGTCCCGGCAGGGCTATCCCGGACAGGGGCAGTGAGGCATGGGAACATGAAAGCATAAAGGTATAAAGGCATAAAAGCAGAATAAAGGCGTTTTGGAAGCTGACAGGCGGAGATATCTGACGGCTTTTTTTGTGCGCTGATTTATGGGGATTGGCGGGAAGTATTGGAAGAATCGGAAAGTGAGGTGCAGGGATGAAGCGGAAGTTTTGGAACTGGATACGGAATGAGACAGACGGGGAGAGGACCCTGGTTTTAAACGGGGAGATTTCGGATGAGACCTGGTACGGGGACGAGGTGACGCCGGCGCTGTTCCGGAAGGAGCTGAATGCAGGGACGGGAGATATTACGGTCTGGATTAATTCTCCGGGCGGGGATGTGTTTGCGGCGGCGCGGATTTATAACATGCTGATGGAGTATAAGGGGGATGTGCGGGTGAAGGTGGACGCTCTGGCGGCTTCGGCGGCGTCTGTGATCGCCATGGCGGGGACGGAGGTTCTGATGTCTCCGGTGGGCATGATGATGATCCACAATCCCATGACGATTGCCATTGGGGACAGTAAGGAGATGCAGAGGGCGGGGGAGATGCTGGACGAGGTGAAGGAGAGTATCATGAACGCCTATGAGATCAAGACGGGCATGAGCCGGGCCAGGATTTCCCATCTGATGGATGCGGAGAGCTGGTTTAACGCAAGGAAGGCGGTGGAGCTTGGGTTTGCGGACGGGGTTCTGCGTGGGGACGGTACGGAGGATAAAGCTAGGGGCGGGGAGCCGGAGGGCGTGATGTTTTCGCGCATGGCGGTGACTAATTCGCTGCTGTCTAAGCTGATACCGGAGCATAAGGAAACGGAGAAGAAAGTTCCGGTGGAGCAGTTGGAGAAGCGGTTACAGTTGTTATCACATTAAATTTATGGAGGTATGAAGATGAAGAAGATTTTGGAGTTGAGGGAGAAACGTGCGAAGGCATGGGAGGCGGCGAAGGCTTTTCTGGACAGTAAGAGGGGCGAGGACGGCCTTTTGTCGGCGGAGGATACGGCTGCTTATGAGAGGATGGAGCAGGAGGTTATGGATCTGGGGAAGGAGATTGAGAGGCTGGAACGGCAGGCGGCGATTGATGCGGAGCTGAACAGGCCTACTTCGGAGCCGATTGTGAATAAGCCGAACAATGACCCGGAGGGGGACGGGAAGAAGGGGAGGGCTTCGGATAAGTACCGGAGGACTTTCTGGAATGCCATGCGGCGGAAGAGTTTTTATGATGTGGAGAATGCCCTGCAGGTGGGGACGGATTCGGAGGGCGGGTATCTGGTGCCGGACGAGTTTGAGCATACGCTGGTGGAGGCTCTGGAGGAAGAGAATTTTTTCCGGGGGATCGCTACGGTGATCCAGACTTCCAGCGGGGACCGGAAGATCCCGGTGGTTGCCACGAAGGGGACGGCTTCCTGGATTGACGAGGAAGGGGCTTACCCGGAGTCGGATGATTCTTTCGGGCAGGTTTCCATCGGGGCGTACAAGGTGGCGACGATGCTGAAAGTGTCGGATGAGCTTCTGAATGACAGCGTGTTTGACCTGGAGGCGTATATCTCTAAGGAGTTCGGGCGCAGGATCGGGGCGAAGGAGGAAGAGGCGTTCTTTACCGGGGACGGGAAGGGCAAGCCTACGGGTATTTTTAATGCCGCGGGCGGGGCTTCTGACGGCGTGACCACGGCGGCTGCCGGTATCACGTTTGACGATGTGATGGACCTGTTCTATGCGGTGAAGTCCCCGTACCGGAAGAAGGCGGTCTGGGTGCTGAATGATACCACGGTGAAGGCCCTGCGGAAGCTGAAAGACAATAACGGCAATTATATCTGGCAGCCGTCCGTGCAGGCGGGGCAGCCGGACATGATCCTAAACCGTCCGTACCATACTTCCGCCTATGTGCCGGAGGTCGCGGCGGGGGCGAAGGTGATGGCTTTTGGGGATTTCTCTTATTACTGGATCGCGGACCGGCAGGGGAGGTCTTTTAAGAGGCTGAATGAGCTGTTTGCGGCAAACGGGCAGGTGGGATTCCTGGCAAGCCAGAGGGTGGACGGGAAGCTGATCTTGTCGGAGGCTGTGAAGACTATGGCGATCAAGGGGAGCAGCGCCGGGGCGTAAAGTTCCGGGGTATGATGAATGAGTGATGCCGGGGTGTATGGTGTTCCGGCAGTGCCGGGGGTGTGAAATCTCCGGCATGAAATAAAGTATGAAAGGCGGGAGGGATGCAGAATGGCGGTTGTGACGCTGGAAGAGGCGAAGCAGTATCTCCGGGTGGACAGCGCGGACGAGGACGGGTTTATCTTCGGGCTTTTGGAGACCGGGGAGAGCATGTGTGCGGATATGGCGCGGATGGAAGCGGGAGAGCTGGAAGGGCATCTTCCCATGGCGCGGATTGCCGTCTTGTATGTCACTGCCTATCTGTATGAGCACAGGGAGCAGGCGGACCATGAGGAACTGGTGCAGACTTTGCGCTCCCTGCTGTTTGGTATCAGGAAGGAAGTGTTCTGATGGCGGAGGAATGGGGCAGAAGCAATGGAACTAACGGGGTAAGCGGGGGTTTCCGGCAGAGGTATCCTTTGGGGGAGTGGAAGGAGCGGATCACGATCCAGAAGAGCTCCTTGGGGAACGATAAGGCGGGGAACCATGTGCTGGCCTGGGAGGATCATTTTTCCTGTTCTGCTTTTGTGAACAGTCTTTCCGGGAAGGAATACTGGGAGGCGGCGCAGATTAACGCACAGAAGGATATGTATTTCATTATCCGGTATTGTTCGGAAGTGGCTGATATGGACACGGAGCATTACCGGATTCTGTTTCGGGGGCAGATTTACAATCTCTCTTTTATTGATAATGTGCGATATCAGAATAGGACGTTGAAGCTGCGGGCTTCCTTGGCGAAGAGGTGACGGGATGGCGGATAATCAGAGGGTGTCTGTGGACCAGATGGCGGATGCCGTTATGGACGGGCTTTTGGAGTATGCGGAGCTTGCAACGGACGTGATGAAGGACTGTGTGAAGAAGGCCGGGAACACGGTGAAGAAGGAGACGCAGGCGGGAGCCCCGGTGAGGACCGGGAAGTATAAGAAGAGCTGGGCGGTGAAGCGGCAGAGGGAGACTTCCAATACGCTGGAGGTGGTGGTACACAGCAGGAACCGGTATCAGCTTACCCATCTTTTGGAGAAGGGCCATGCGAAGCGGGGCGGCGGAAGGGTGAGAGCCATTCCGCATATTGCCCCGGCGGAGGAAAAGGGCATCCGGGAGCTGGAAGAGGGGATAAAAAGGGGGCTGTCCAAATGAGCCATGGGGATGTGCTGGAAATGATGGAGGAAATGGGGCTTCCTTTTGCCTATGACCATTTCGTGGAAGGGGAGGCGCCGGAGCCGCCGTTTGCGGTGTTTCTGTATCCTAGGGCGGACAATTTTTCGGCGGACGGGATTGCGTATTTTAAGAAGAGTGAGCTGGACATTGAGCTTTATACGGACTTGAAGGATCCGGAGTTGGAAGAGGCTGTGGAGGCGGTGCTGTTAAAGCATGGGGTTTTCTACGGGAAGAGCGAGGTGTGGATTGAGTCAGAGAAGCTGTATGAGGTTCTGTATGAGATGGAGGTTTAGACGGGATGAATAACAAGGTGAAGTTTAATATCTGTAACTGCCATTATGCGCTGCAGAGGGAGGCGGAGGACGGGAAGATGACGTTTGATACGCCGGTGGCGATGCCGGGCGCGGTTTCGCTGGCGCTGGACCCCAACGGGGAGCCGGAGTCTTTTTATGCGGACGGCATTGAGTATTATATCATTGCCAACAATATGGGCTATGACGGGGATCTGGAGCTGGCATTGATCCCGGAGAGTTTCCGGATGGACGTGCTGAAGGAGGAAGCGGACGGGAATGAGGTGCTGGTGGAGAATGCCAATTCGGAGACCGGGGCTTTTGCCCTGCTGTTTGAGTTTGACGGGGATGTCCGGAAGATCCGGCATGTGCTGTACAACTGTTCTGCCAGCAGGCCGAAGATCGAGGGGAAGACCAATGAGGAAAGCCGGGAGGTGCAGACGGAGACGCTGACGGTGAAGGCAAGGCCGCTGGCAAGCGGGTATGTGAAGGCGAAGACGGGGAACAGGACTTCTGCGGAGACGTATGAGGGGTGGTATAAGAGCGTGTATCTGCCGGTTCCGAAAGCGGAGACGGGCGGCAGTGGAGACAATACGGAAGGTCAGGGGTAAGGAGGCTGAAAGGGTATGAGCATTGTGAAGAAGGTGGGGATTGACGGGAAAGAGGTGCTGTTTAAGGCTTCGGCGGCGATCCCGAGGATTTACCGGTTGAAGTTCCAGAGGGATATTTATAAGGATCTGCGGATTCTGGAGAAGAGCATTGGGGAAGGGGATGAGGAACATTCCAATCTGGACCTGTTTTCTTTGGAGATGTTTGAGAATATCGCCTATACCATGGCGAAGCACGCAGACCCGGCGATTCCGGACGATGTGGAGGAATGGCTGGACGGGTTCAATACGTTTTCCATTTACCAGGTGCTGCCGGAGCTGATCAAGCTGTGGGGGCTGAATGTGCAGACGGATGCGGAGGCTAAAAAAAACTTCGCCCTACAGAGCGGGAGATGACCACGCCGCTGTTCCTGCTTAGGTGTGTGCAGTTGGGGCTGTCTATGGCGGATACGGAGCTTTTGTCTATTGGGCTGGTGAATGATATGTATACGGAGCAGGTGAATGACGGGTATCGGTACTGTGAGCTGGGGACGCAGGAGGATATGGACCGGTTCTGAAATCTGATTGATATGGCGGCCTTTTTCTGCTATGATGGGTAGTGGGAAAAGGCTACAGAGATATAATTAAAAGGGCTTTTATTATATAGTAGGAGAAAATATAATGGAGAATGCAAAAAAGAATGATGAATTCCAAGGGCGCATTGGTTCGTTAAATAGAGATAAAGGATATTTGAAAAAGTTTATGAAATATTTTGGCATTATTATTTTAGGTCTTTTTCTAAAAACTTTTTTTATTTATTGCCATAGCGAATATATTGGAGATCAAGTTTTTATTGCTATATGTTGTTTAGTCGCTCCTTTTGCAATAAATGAACTTATTCACGTTATTAAAAATGAGTTTATTTATGTTACTAAAGACCACATTGCTGAAAATAGTTATCGAGAAGATATTAAAGATGTTAATTCAGCAATGGATATAATGAGAATTAATCTAAATCAGATATCAGACTACTATGTGATTAATAAGAAACAAGCAAGCACTGCATTTATTGCTGCTATTTCTGCGTGTGTTATAGGGTTTGTTCTAATCTGTATTGGGGTTTTATTGATTTTTATTAGAACGGATAGCGTTTTAAGCGGTTCAATAGTGGGAGTATCAGGTGTTATATCAGAAATAGTTGCAACATTATTTTTGGTTGTGTACAATAAGACGATAGAGCAGATTAATTTCTTTTATAAGTCATTAAATGAAAAAGAGCGATTTTTGACAATAATTGAGATGGCAAAGGATTTGGAAAATAATAGAGAAGAGACTATCGTGAAAATAATTGAAAATACTTTAGTTAGTTACAATGATGAGGAGAAATTAAAAAAGGAATAATTTAAATATATACACAGGCTTTTGAAAAAGTGGCAGACATCTTTTAGTAGTATTTTATGGGAGTTAGTGAAGCGTTCCTTAAATTGATGTATTCTGCTATTTTACCTTCATGTTGAACAGAATTTTCCTATGTTGTATCATACGGTCGGTATAAAGCAGTTTTAGAATACATTCTTATGAGGATGCATAAATAAAAGATTTCAATTAAGATAACGAAAGGATATTAAATATGAAAACAGCTTTTAAGGAAGGGATTATAGAGAAATCTTACTGCATTTTTTTGGATTTATTAGGATTTAGTAGTGATGTATTGAATAATTGCGCAAGTAATCATGCACAAGAGCATTTATCTAATCTTTTAATGGCGTTAAAAAGTGCCATGTCTAAGTTTAAGTATAATGATGATTACGGAATGAAAGTTTTTACTGATAATATTGTTATTGGTGTGCCGTTCAAAAAAATAACAGAATTATCATCATGGTGTCCAGAAGATGAAATAAATGATTATGGTGGCTATGCATCAGGAGATATTTTGTCTGAGATATATGAGCAATATTTTAATAATATTATCGACCAAGTGATTTTTTATCAAATGGAAATGGTATTAAATAGTTTTTTCGTTAGGGGTGGATGGAGTAGTGGAAGCCTATATATGGATTCTAATATAGTATATGGAGATGCATTAATATATTCACATGAATTAGAATCTATAAAAGCAATTTATCCAAGAATAATACTTAGCGATAAATTAAAAACAATGGTTGACAGAATGATATATAATAAGGCTGTTTTGCTGCCTTTTCCATATAATAGGAAGTATGAAATTTATGGCAATCCAACAATCCCCCAATTACTTGAAGCAGAGAATGAAATATATTTTGTCAATTACCTTTTTGAAACAGTAAATTGGGAACAGAAATTCATAGATCTGAAAAGAATAAAGAAGCATAAAGAAATAGTTATTCAAAAGATTAATGATTATATTGATAATGAACACATTCTGGAAAAATATTGTTGGAGTGCTTTTTATCATAATAAATTTTGTGAATATTTTATTGTTCATGCATTGGGACAGGAATTAGATAATAACTTATTGATTTCGGAAATACCATATACTGATAAAAAATGGGAAATAAAATGGATAACTTTCTGAGATTAAATAATAAATGTACATAGACACTTGCTATAATGGCAGGTGTCTTTTTTCGTGCACTTTACAGGAGCCGCAAATGGCTCTTTTTTTCGTTGGAGAAAGGCGGGTGAGGGTTCGTGGCATCCAGGATTCAGGGGATTACGGTGGAGATCGGCGGAGATACCACGAAACTCTCCACGGCACTTTCAAAAGTCAATAAGGAAATACGGGATACACAGTCACAGCTTAAGGATGTGAACAAGCTGTTGAAGCTGGACCCCGGCAATGCGGAGCTGATGGCGCAGAAGCAGAGGCTTTTGTCCCAGGCGGTCAGTGAGACGAAGGAGAAGCTGGATGCCTTGAAGCTGGCGGGGCAGCAGGCCAATGAGGCGTTGGCGAAGGGGGAGATTTCCAGGAGCCAGTATGATGCCCTGCAGAGGGAGATTGCGGAGACGGAGCAGGCCCTGCGGGATCTGGAGCGGCAGGCGGAGCAGTCTTCGGTGGCCCTGCAGAAGATCGGGGCAGCAGGGGAGAAGCTGCAGGGCGTGGGCTCTGCCATTGAGGGGGCCGGGCAGAAGCTGATGCCGGTCACGGCGGCTGTGGGCGGGCTTTCTGCGGCTGCGGTGAAGGTGGCGGCTGATTTTGATTCTGCCATGAGCCAGGTGGCGGCGGTGTCCGGGGCCACGGGGAAGGACCTGGAGGCGCTGCGGGACAAGGCCAGGGAGATGGGGAGCAAGACCAAGTTCTCTGCTTCCGAGGCGGCGGAGGCTATGAACTACATGGCTATGGCCGGATGGAAGACCGGGGACATGCTGGACGGCATTGAGGGGATTATGAACCTTGCCGCGGCTTCCGGGGAGGACCTGGCTGCTACTTCGGATATTGTGACGGACGCTTTGACGGCGCTGGGGCTGTCGGCGGCGGATTCGGGACATTTTGCGGATATTCTTGCGGCGGCAAGCTCTAATGCGAACACGAAAGAGTGCGTAATAAAAATATGAAGATTAGAGTTTAAGAAAAAGTGTCTCTCCATCCCAGACACAACTATCCACAACTTCATTCATGATCGAATTTTTGTCC
>CAJTFD010000019.1 GCA_910575625.1 Clostridia bacterium | reverse complement strand
CGTTCCAGTTGTGGATACGAAGTTCCTCCGGCATTGTACAGATCCACGATCTGCTGCTTGAATTCCGGGGTGTAGGATTTTTGGTTTTTCGCCATGCTGAACATCTCCTTTGCTCTTTCACTTGATAGTATAGATTGTTCAACTTTTCCTGTCCACACTTATATACTAACACCAAATTGCTTGTAGTGTTACCAGAAACACACCCTCTTGCTGACTGTGACCGTTTTCCAGTCAATGCCCTTTGCGACTATCCTTTTATGCTTTTGGAAAAAGGAGCAAAGGCGGAAATATCAGAAATATTTGAAAAATGCAACCTTGCCCCCAAAATCCATTTTACAACATGGGATGACTACGCTATTATGTCAATGGTTGAAAGCGGATTAGGTATCAGTATACTTCCTCAGCTTATTTTGCAACGTATTCCGTACCGCATTATCATAAAGGAATTAGATGTTCCTGCATACCGCAATATCGGCTTGGCAATGCGGAGTAAAAAAAATACCTCTTTAGCTGTCAAAAAATTCTTAGAGTATCTTCCTTACCGATATGATTAGCTTTTATTTGCAAGGTTGATTTCCCGCATACGATTCTTTGCCTGCAACCTCTGCTCATCACTTATTTTTCTTGGTCTGCGGTAACTGACGTATGCTTTCGGCAAGGAATAGGTCTTAGATACCTCGTCCTGTCCTGTCAGCTTGTATGTATCGGGGAAGTCGGCAACAAGCGTGTCAAGTTTCCGCATGACCGCTTTATCTCTTGTGTAGAGGGTGGCGGTCTGTTCTCCTGTATTGTAATTGACAATCGTTTCCTGTTCGTATCGGGAAAGTTTCATAGTGCCATATCCCCCTTTCCCTTGCTGTGGGTTCTGTGCCTTTTTCCCTCGGCAACTGTCGGCTGTTTTGCCTGTTCCTTTGCTCTGGCTAACCTTGTCTTTATGGAGTGGTCACGCTCGGTCAGTTTCCGTCTTTTGGTGGTGGCGATCAGTTCCGCACACGTTTTTTCTGACAGGGCATTTAATTTCTTCAAGGTGTCGCTTACTATCTGCTTTGTGTTATCATCTTTTATCTGCGGAAGAATAGCGGATAAACTGGCGCATGTTTCCGCTTTGCTCTGCTCCCCAAACTGATAGATTAAGTTGATTTCATCAGCGTTAAAAGGTATCTGAAAATTTGCGCCCTCACATAAACGCTCCACGCCCACGCATTTAGGGAGATTTCTTGTCAGTTCGTAATTATCCCTCGCTGTGATTGTTCCATGACTGTCGGTCTGCCTTACCTCAACTTCACACTGGCTTTTCTGCTCCAACACAATCCACTGGTATTTGTCATTTTCTTTGGTAAATACATTCTGATGCGCATTGGAGTGTGTCTTGCTACGGATATATTTGTCGGCGGTGCTGTAATAGTCCAAAATCTGTTGTTCCTGCTTTTTATTCATAGTCTTTGCTCTCCCTGTGGTAGTACATCTATGGTTAGATGTATAAATATTGATTGATATGATTGATTGATAACTGACATATATTCTCTTTCTCTCTGTCTTTTACTTTTCTTTGGTTCTTTCTTTTGCTTTTCTATCCCTCTTTCTCTTTGCTCTGCCCGTTGGCAGGTAGGGAAGTGGTGCGGTAAGTGACAGCGGTTGCGTTTCAGTACTGTTTTAGGATTTTTCGCTTGTTAGTTGTTGTAAGTTTGGCTTGCGTGATATTGTGGGTGGGTATTTCTCTGCTTTAGGAAATAGAGGTTCATTTCTTACGGTAATTACCGCATGAAAAAAGACTATAACTGTTACTGTCATAGCCTTTTCTTCCAAAACCCATTTTCACATTACAGCTTTTTTGCTTGCCCTCGGTATATTCGGCACTCCTGCATGGAAGTATACGCCTTTCTCTCTGTCCTCGGCTCTTATCTGCTCCTTTTGATTATCAATCTGTGCCTTTTTCTTCGCTTTGGTACGTTCCTCATATTCTTTCTGCTTGCCGTTGGCTTTCCGTTTCAAATAATTTTGATGTAACTTATCCTTTCTCGCTTCTTTCTTCCGCCTCTCTTCCAGTTCTTCGGGTGTCGGCTCTTTCTCCGCCATAGTCGGCGGTATGTATTCCCCGATAAAGTTAAAATAAATCTCTATTTTCTGTGTGGTGTCTGCACTCCCTTTGCGGTTACGTTCATGCACAATGATTTTCTCCACAAACTCATTCAGCATGAGCGTTGTCATTTCCTCTGCATTGCCGTACCGTTCCACTAATTTTAGGAAACGTGCGGCGGATTTGCGGTCATTTTCATACTGCGCCTGTTCTGTTTTATAGCTGTCTACCTCACTCTGTAACTGCTCCTGCTCGCCCTCGTATTGGTTGTAGAGCATGGTATAACGCTTGTCTGACAGTTTCCCCAATGCGTTATCCTCATAAATCTTTGCAATCAGCATTTCCAGTTCCCCGATACGTTTTTCACATACCGCCATACGTTTCTTCTGTTCCGTAAAGTCTACGGTCTGCCTTTCCTCAATATGTGACTGAATTTCCTCCGCAAAACGTCCTTTATCAAGGCTGGCATATTGGATAACCTCTTTTATGGTCTTTGCCACTATCTCTATGACATAATCCGCTTTGATGTGGTGTGCTGACCTGCACAATGTTCCGACTGGCTGTTTCGCATAATTTCCACATACATACATGGGAACACGCTTTCCGTTATTTACCCTGTGGACATACATTTTACCGCCACAATCAGCACAATACATTAGTCCTGTGAGTGGGTGCGCTTCGCCCCAACCGTCAGGGTAGCGTCTTACCTGTCCTCTGATACGCTGTACATTGTCAAAAGTTTCTTGGTCGATAATCGGCTCGTGGGTGTCCTCAAAGATTAACCACTGGTCTTTATCTACATAATGGCTCTTTTTGTCCTTAAAATGCTTGCGTGTCTTGAAGTTTACCGTATGCCCTAAATATTCATGTTTCTGTAATATATGTGCTATGGTGGAACTTCCCCATTTGTAAGGGTTTTTAATTTCCCTGTTCTGCCACAATCCCACGCCCAACTGCGCTTGGTGGTAGGCAGGTACGGGGATATGTTCACTGGATAGCTGTGCCGCAATCTGATATGGACCGTAACCCTCTAATGTCATTCGGAATATCCGCCTGACAATAGGCGCTGCCACTTCATCAATCACCCATTTGTTTTTATCCTCGCTGTCTTTCAGATAACCATAAGGCGGACTGCTCGCAACGTGCTTTCCGCTTTCACCTTTTGCTTTAAATGTGGACTTGATTTTCTTGCTGATGTCCTTTGCATAGTATTCGTTGATTACATCTCGGAATGGAAGGAAATCATCATCAAATCCCGAACCTGTGTCAACACCCTCGTTGACTGCAATCAGTCTTACATTCGCCCTGCGTAGCTGTTCCCTCAACATTCCCATTTGCACATAATTTCTTCCCAGTCGGCTCATATCTTTCACAATGATAGTTCCGATATTGCCTTTTTCTACCTCCGCAAGCATGGCTTGCAATCCCTCACGCTCAAAGGTAGTGCCGGAGATTCCGTCATCGGTAAAGTGGCGTATGCCCGTAAAACCGTTCTTTTCCGCATAATCCTCAAGCATTGCCTTTTGGTTGGATATGCTGTTGCTCTCGCCCTGCAACTCGTCATCGTGGCTCAATCTCTCGTATAATGCTGTTAAATCGTGACTCATAATCAATTCCCTCCTTTCCGCCAGTATCGCATAAATGCTATGCTGTGGCTATTTTGTATTTATTTTGATTAAGAAGTCTTTTACAGTTTATAACTCCCGCCGCAAGTTTGTATTTTTTGTACTGCTTGACTGCAAAATGTTCCGGGTCTTTTTCTTCCAGACGTTCAAACATGAGGTCAACCGGGTTCTGGAAGTCCTCGTCGTCCTCGCGGGCTTCCGACGCATTTATCATTTCAAGCAGCGTCGTGAAGTTCTTCTCGTCCTCCGGGGCTTCATACCAGATGTAACCGATTAGCGCGGTGTAGTAGAGCTTTTCCGCTTTCACCCAGAAATCCTCGCCGGATTTTTCCCCGTCGCCTTTGGTGTTGGCGATAATGGTATTGACTAATTTCAAAATGTCCTTTTCGCTCCGCAGATAGGCAAAGGGATTGTATTTCATGGATTTTTTGAAGTTAATCGTATTTAGCACTTTGATACGGTATTTGTACCGCTGTAACATTTTCCCGGTTTCCAAAATCAGTGTTCCTTTCGGGTCAGTGACGATATACGACGTTGGAAAATCCTTTGACGTACATTGCATGAGCGACGGTTTCACAAAGAACCGGGTCTTGCCGCTGCCGGAACCGCCGATTACAAGGATATTTTTGTTTCTTGCGTATTTCGGCTGCTTCGGGCGGCTGTTCATGGTGAGCCGTTCCGTCTGTGTTAAGGGGATATTGTTCTCAAATACCGGGTCGGTGTACGGCTTTATGTCGTCAGCCCCGCCCCAACGCGCCGAACCGTATTCTGTCCCGCGGCGGTATTTCTTCGCGTTCTTGCCTTTGGTGTAGATAATCAGCCGGACAATGACCGCCCCCGCAATGCCTAAAGCTAAGTCTGCCGGGTGGAAGCTCGGCGCGATACTGGAAAAGGCGGCGGTAAAACCGTCCCCAAGATGTAGCAGCTTTGCGCTCGCGTCCGCGCCGGGGGAGAGCCGGACAGCCGCGCCCGCTTTATCAAAGAGCCAGACAAAGAGCAGATACGGGAGATTTAAGATAAGCAGCTTCTTGATTTCCGGCTTCATAGCGATACCTCCCTGTCTTTGTTCTTGACCTTCGCCCGTTCCGCGTTTCTGCCCTGTGCAGCTTCTTTGAGGGTAGAGAGCAGCTTTCGGATTGAGGGCTTTTTCTCCTGTGTCAGCTTTTTTGCGGAAAATTCCTTAAAGGCTGCGGTCAGTACGTCCGCGTCCCGCCCCTTGAAGAAAACCAGATAGCGGGGCGGGCTTTCCGTCGCGTCCTTTTTCAGCGCAAAGTCGATACCGTACTTTTTCGCCGTACTCTCAAAGGCTTTGATATTGCCCTCGGTAATCTCAATGTTGGAAACGCCCGCGTTCTGCTTCATAAGCTGCTTTAAGCTCTGCTTGCCCTGTGGCGGTTTTGCAAGCAGCTTTTTGCCCTTTGACAGTATGGCTTTCATTGCCTTTTGGAGCGTCTGCGCGGTCAGCTTCCCGGTCTTGATGTAAAGGGCTATGGTCTTTTCGTTTACTTCGTCCTGCAATTTGTCGCGTCCTCCTTTCGCGTTTCTTTATGGGGCGGCGGTCAGATACGCACCCGCAGCCCGTTCAAGTCCTCGGCTCTGATACCCACAAGATACCAGTTGTCGCCGTACTCAATCCGGGTCGGCTTCCACTTGCCCCGCACGAATACGTCAAAGCACTCGCCGCAATGCAAGCCCCCGTAGTAGCTGTTTAAGTCAAAGCGGATGTCGTAACGGTCGGTGCGCTCGTCAAATACCAATGCTCCTGTCATTTTCTGTGCCATAATAAAATCCTCCTTTTGTGGTTGTGGGTGGTTACAGGCTTTCGCCCTCATTGCATGAATAATAGTCCGGGTCGCCGTACTGCGGCTTTTTCGGTGACAGTGCGCCGCTTGCCATGTCATGGGCGACAAGGGAAGTGTAGTAGTTGCCGATTGTGGACGGGGCGTTGAAAAGGGCGGCTTTCAGATATTGCTTGATGTTGCGGATTTTGGTTGTGTTCTCCCGCATACAGTCAAGCACAAAGCGGATATGCTCGCCGTCCAGTTTCATAAACTTTGACTTCACAAGCTCTGCCGGGTAGTCGTCCCCCGCAATCCGTACCCGCTTCCTTGCGGTGCATACCGTTTCAAGCATGAGGTCTACAATCTCGTCAAGCCTGTCACCGTCAAACTTCATGTCCTGTTTGAGAATGTCGTAGTCGATATTGTCCTTGATGATTTCCCGGTATATATCAACTGCGCTCTGTGCTGCCGCTTCCGTTCCTTTCCGTTCCGGCGGCGCAGCCGCTTCTCTGCAAGGAGAGGGGTTAGGGGAAAGGATAGGAATGGAATGGGTACTTGATAAATCTGTATTTGATTTTTCTTTTTTTGGTAAGTCAGTTCTTTGTATATCTTTATTTAATTGCGTTGGATTTTCCAACGTAGGTTTTTCCAATGTTGGTTTTTCCTGCGTTGGATTATCCAATGTTGGATTTTCCAATGTAGGTAAATCCGGCGTAGGCGGCTGCGGCTGCTCGAATATCACATAGTCCGCGCCCCGCAAGCGTCCTTTCTCGTCGCGCTCCCTTGAACGGACGATATACCCGGCGCGTTCAAGTTCCTTAATGGCTTCGCGGATAGCGTCTATCTTCTCCCGGTTGATAAGGGATAAGCCTTTCAAGGTGTAGTCCCAATCTTCGGGGAGTGACAGCATTTGCGACAACAGCCCCTTTGCCTTTAGGGAAAGCTCCTTGTTGCGTAGGTGGTGGTTGCTCATTACGGTATAGCCCTTGTTTCGTTCCACTCTGAAAACTGCCATAGTTCATAGCTCCTTTGCTTTGGATTTGTTACGCAGTAGAAGCGCGGTTTCGGGGGATAAGGTATAAATCCCTTTCCGCGCCAGATACGCGCCCGGAAAACCGCTTGTAGCAAGGCTTTTTCTGCCCCTACTGCGTAACAAAGGGCATGAAAAAAGCGGCGTTCCTGTTCTCCCATGTAGAGAGTAAGAAACGCCGCTTCTGCGTCGTATTCAGTTTTTAGTACAATACCCTGCTTGTCCGTCGCTCGAAAAACCTTGATTTTTCAGTGTTTTCAAAAGTATCGTTATCTAACGTCAGCTTTCCAAAGACCGAGCTTCCAGAACATGATTAAGGACATTGAAAACGGGCTGATAAATTGTGTAATTACAAAGGATTTATCAAGATTAGGAAGGAATTATCTTGACTGCGGACTATATTTGGAAGTCTTTTTCCCAGAGCATAATGTGCGGTATATAGCGGTCAATGACGGCGTGGATACGCTCAATAAATCGGCGATGGACATCACGCCTTTCCGAAATATCCTAAACGAAATGTATTCAGCCGATGTGTCAGTCAAGATAAAATCGGCATACCGAGCGAGGTTTCAGCAGGGGAAATTCATGGGGACGTATGCACCCTATGGGTATATCAAAGACCCTGCCGACCACAACCATCTGCTCATAGATGATAAGGTGGCGCACGTTGTAAGGGAGATATTCGACCTTGCGCTTGCGGGAAATGGAATCTCCAAAATCCGCAAGCACATCAATAAACAGCACGTCTTACGCCCTGCCGCATATGCGGCGGAGCAGGGGGCGGCAGGCTATGAGAGATACTTTGAGGATAACGAAGAAAACCGCTATATCTGGAGCGAGAACAGCGTGAGGGGCATTTTAAGAAGCCCGATATATGCGGGAAACCTTGCAGGCTACAAGCGGATTGCCGCCAACATGAAAAGTAAGAAACGCCCCTCTAAGCTGCCCGAAGAATGGGAAGTGATACCCGACACCCATGAGGGGATAGTCACGCAGGAGGAATTTGATACCGTCCAACAGCTTATCACAAGCCGCAGACTGCCAGAGAACAAGGGCGGTTTTGAGAATATCTTTGCAGGCGTTATCAAGTGTGCGGACTGCGGCTATGCTCTGCGGGCTATGAGCGCAAACAGGAGGAAACGCCCCGACATCATCGACTGCGTACAATACACCTGTAATAATTATGGCAGGTACGGCAACGTCATGTGTACCGCACACGCCATTGAAGCGAGGGATTTATTTAACGCCGTCCTTGCCGACATCAACCGCTTTGCGGATATGGCGGTGAATGACGAGCGGGCGGTAAGGACGATTGAGAAGCGGCTCACGGAAACAGACCAGAGCAAGGCAAAGGCAATGGAGAAAGAACAAAAGAAGCTGAACAAACGCCTTGCGGAGCTTGACAGGCTGTTTTCCTCTCTCTATGAGGATAAGGTCATGGAGCGTATCACCGAGCGGAATTTCGAGATGATGTCGGGGAAATACCAGAAAGAACAGCTTGAAATAGAAGCACGGTTGAGGGAAGTAACGGAAACGCTCAATGAAAGCTATGAGAAATCGCAGGGAATCCGTGACTTCCTCTCCCTTATCCGCAACTATCAAGGCTTAAATGAACTGGACGCAACAGTGGTAAATGCACTGATAGACAAGATACTTGTTTCGGAGCGTGAGAAGTCAGCGGACGGAACAGTAAAGCAGGAAATCAAGATTTACTATAAATTCATCGGCTTTGTCGGTGAATTACATATCACACCCACGAAGCGGTGGACAGCGTTACCCGCTAAACATTGTACGGTGTGCGGCGTTGAATACGTCCCCGGCTCTGGCATATCGAAGTATTGCCCTGCTTGTGCCAAGAAGATACAGAGGGAAAAGTCAAACGAGTGCAAACGCAGGAGCAGGGAACAAAAAAGGATGGTATGTATTGAACTGTCCGCAAAAAATGACCGACTGACATTGAACAGCAGGAAGGGCGGATTTTAAGACAGGGCAACATGAATGACAAGGTAAAGATTTTCCGGTATGTGACGGAGGGGACATTCGATTCGTACAGTTGGGTGCGACACGAAGTCGCTTAATTTAACTGTTTGGCGGCAATGCCGACCAAACCATCCATTCCGTTGGATGAAGCCGTTGTCCCCGGCTCTGCCAGTAATGGCACTGTTCGGAAGCGGACATAAACGTAACCCTATTTGGAATCCAAACCGTGAGGGGAGGATGAAGCTGCGAGCTGCAATGCGGTTAGGGTGCAGGCTTTTACTGATAGCATGGTTAATTAACTGAATCGTCGTAAGCTTCGTTAAGCTGAACAAGCCAAAGCAGCTGACAGGCTTGGACCAAAAGGTGTGCAGTCGGTTACTCCTCTCCACGCTTGGGAGTACACGGACATAATGACTGCCGGAGTAGAGGCGGAACCTAAACTATCAGATAATTGTTGGTTAAGTGGAACGTGTCAAGCCCGTATTCCTGCCCATAGGGCAAGCCGACCGTAAGGGAAGCTGTTGGGAATGCGGGTATAGGATTGCGGAAGAAGCGAATGCCGACCTTGTAATGAGGACGGACAGGGGTTCAAAATTTGCCCCACCCGAAAGGGTGCCCAATTCCGCAGGGTGCTTGATCACGAGAGAGTTTATAGAATTTTTGAAAGGAGTAAGGCAAATGAACGGTAAAACGTGTGCGACTTCTGACATTGCAAAGGCATGGGAATCCATCGACTGGAACAAAGCCGAAGCATATGTTAAAAAACTGCAAATGCGTATCGTAAAGGCTCATCAACAGGGCAGGACAGGCAGAGTGAAATCTTTGCAGTGGCTGCTCACACACTCTTTTTATGGACGTGCTTTAGCTGTAAGAAGGGTAACGAGTAATAAAGGTAAAAAGACAGCAGGCGTAGACAAAGTTTTATGGTCTACCCCAAAACTGAAATACGAAGCAATTCTCGATTTGAAACGCAGGGGTTACAAGCCACTGCCACTAAAAAGGGTGTATATACCGAAGAAAAACGGGAAAATGCGCCCGTTAAGCATCCCATGCATGAAAGACAGGGCAATGCAGACATTATATAAATTTGCATTAGAGCCGATCGCGGAAACCACAGCCGACCCGAATTCCTATGGATTCCGGGCGAAAAGATGTGTACAGGACGCTATCGAGCAGTGCTTTACCTGTTTGAATAAAGGGAAATCACCAAAATGGGTGCTGGAAGGCGACATTAAAGGCTGTTTTGACAATATCAGCCATGAGTGGATTCTGAACCACATCCCAATGGATAAGGACATTCTGCGGAAATGGTTAAAAAGCGGATATATCGAAACAGGTAAGCTGTTCCCGACTGATTTGGGAAGCCCACAGGGTTCATCTATCTCACCAATTATCTGTAACATGGTGTTAGACGGTTTGGAGATTCAGATTAAGAAGAAATACCACAAAACGAAAGTCAATGGAAAAGCATATTTCCCGAAAGTGAACTTTGTACGTTACGCTGACGATTTTATTGTCACTGGCGAAAACAGGGAGATTTTGGAAAATGGTGTGCTTCCCATTATCCGTGGATTCTTGTTAGAGAGAGGGCTGGAACTGTCAGAAGAAAAGACAGTCATTACCCATATCGAAGATGGGTTTGATTTTCTCGGAAGCAATATAAGGTGGTACAAAGACAAACTTCTGACGAAACCATCCAAAAAGAATTATAAAGCCATAGTGAGCAAGATAAGGGAGATGATCAAGAAGAACCCGTCCATGAAACAGGAAGATTTGATACGGAAGCTGAATCCGGTTATCCGTGGGTGGGTAAATTTCCAAAAGTACAATGTCTCATCACAGGCATTTGAAAGATTTGATTTTGATGTGTGGAGATGTCTATGGCAGTGGTGCAGACGCAGACACCCTAAAAAGAGCCATAAATGGATAGCAAAGAAATATTTCAGACAGGTTGGCACGAGAAGCTGGACATTCAGCGTTAAAACGTCTGATTCGTTTGAACTCAACCTGATTTATGCCACTAATACAAAAATCGTAAGGTGGCTGAAAACAAAATCAGAAGCGACGCCATTTGACAGCAGGTTTGCAGGATATTTTGAAGAAAGAGATACAGAGAGAATGTTTCGTGAAATCAAGGACAGAAGGAAGCTGAATGCCCTCTACAAAGCGCAAAAAGGAATCTGCCCTATATGCGGCGGTGCTATCACAGTAGAGGAAGGGTACAGAATCCATGAAGCCACGGGGAACGATTATAAGATAACAAGAATCTTAGTAGACGCAGGCTGTCACAGAAAGCTACATTACTCAAAAGAAGTTGTTGAACCGGCTCTGGTGATACAGGGCTTATAAGTGCTTGAGCCGTGTGAGGGGAAACTCTCATGCACGGTTCTTAGAGGGGAAAGCGGTAGTAATACCGCTGACCTACTCGACCAGCTCATCGAAAATAAGCAGAAATTCATCGGGCAGATCATGACGAGCAAATCCCCGGTGCGCAGTTGTGAGGACGTGGATGAGGCGGCGCTCACTTATGCGGAGGTGAAAGCCCTGGCTACCGGGAACCCGTATATTAAAGAAAAGATGGATCTCGACATACAGGTATCAAAGCTGAAACTGATGAAGGCGAACCACACCAGCCAGAAATATAAACTTGAGGATAATATTGCAAAGCACTATCCGCAGCAGATAGCCATTCTGAAAGAGAGGATAGAGGGCATGGAAGCTGACATTCAGACCGCAAAAGCAAATCTCCCGGCAGATAAAGAGCAGTTTTTTATGAAAGTCGGGGATAAGGCTTATACGGATAAAAAAGAAGCCGGAACCGCCCTTATGGAGATGTGCAAGGAGATGAAAACGGTCAATGTGCCTGCCACGGTCGGGGAGTATGCTGGATTTAAAATGGCGGTGTCCTTTGATTCATTCAATCACAAATTTGTGATGAATTTAAAAGGGCAGCTCTCCCATAACTTAGAAGTCGGTTCTGACCCTCTCGGCAACATTGCCCGTATCAACCACGCCCTGGAATCCATGCCGAAACAGCTTTCCGAAGCGCAGACGAAACTGGAAACCGTGGAGCGACAGCTTGAAACCGCAAAAGCGGAAGTCACAAAGCCGTTCGCACAGGAAGCGGAGCTTGTGGAGAAACAGGAACGGTTATCTGCATTAAATGCCTTGCTCAATATGGACGAAAAGGGGGATGATGCGATTGGCATGGACGATGTGCCGGAGGAAGAAAACGGAGGGCAGGAAACTTCTGGACATGATGTCCAGAAGCCAGGGCAGACGGAAAACGTTTCTGAGCAACCAGAAACAGTCGAAAAAGCCGCCAATGCACCGATACCATACCCGGTAGAAAACACAAGGCGTGATTATACAATGGGGAATGGTGGGCTGAGAGTTGCTGCGGCAATGGCTGACAAGCCTGTGCGGCGGGCATCGTTAAAAGAGAAGCTGGCGGCATACAAGGCACAAGCGTCCGGGGCAGATCGGGCTGATACTGAAAAAGCGAAAAGGAAGGAAGAAACGCTGTAACAGTCATAAGGTCAATGAAATTTCAGAAGATGTTCCGTTGCTTTCAAAAAAAGTTCCGATTGATTTAGCCGGGATTTCGGGGTATAATGGCATTGAGGTCATATACCTTTTGGGAATGGCTTTTGCGTTTCCTACCATACAAAAAGGAGGTTTATGGCTGATGGATACGGAAATAAAAAATGCGGTCAGCGCAACAGACCAGGACGCACAGTATGATGATAAGGCAAAACGCCTTTTAGGAAATAAGATCATTCTGGCGCATATTCTGATAAAGACCGTTGATGAGTTTAAGGGAATGAACCCGAAAGATGTGGTATCCTATATCGAGGGAGAGCCATTTATCAGCGTGGTTCCGGTGGAGCCGGGGCTGACCAATATTGAAAAAGAAGAAAACGGGCAGCGCATTGTCGGGATGAATACGGAAAATGCGGAGATAAACGAGGGGCTTATACGGTTTGACATTATCTTTTATGTGAGGATGAAAGACGGTATCTCGCAGGTTATCGTGAACGTGGAAGGACAGAAGGATGAACCGACAAGCTACCATATCCTGAACAGGGCAGTTTTCTATGTGAGCCGCCTTGTTTCCTCGCAGAAGGAACGGGATTTTGTCAAGACAAACTACAATGACATAAAACGTGTTTTCTCCATATGGGTATGTATGGGCATGGACGAGAACAGTATGGATTATGTGCATCTGACGGATGATAAGCTGTTAGGTTCTTATTCGTGGAAAGGCAGGCTTGACCTGCTGAATATTGTCCTGATAGGTATATCAAATGAACTTCCGGAGCATGATGAGAAGTACGAGCTACATCGTTTGCTGAGTACGTTGCTTTCAATGGAGCTGACCGTTGATGAAAAATTAGGAATCATTGAAAAGGAGTATAGTATTGTAGTAGATGATAGAATAAGAGAGGACGTGAGCGCCATGTGTAATTTGTCACAGGGAATTAGAGAAAAAGGCGGAGCAGAGAGAGAAGAAAAAATTATTTTGAATATGCACAGGAAAGGCTATACGTTAGAGCAGATAGCAGAATGTGTGGAAAAGACCATAGAGGAAGTGGAGGCTGTCATTAGAAAAAGAGAGCCTGTGCTGGCATAATCACAGTAACTAAATAACACAAACAGTAAAGCAGTGAATTTGTTTTTGTTAGAGAAAACAATTCGCTGCTTTTTCTGTTTTCGGGAAGAAAGACAGTCATAACAGATTGTCTTTTTTTCATGCAAAGAAAGGAAAATAGATATGGCAGACGCAAAAACAGAAAGTAAAAGAGATCACTGACAAGCTGGAGGAAGGCTTAAAGGAACTTTTGAAGGTAGTGTAAA
This sequence comes from Clostridia bacterium, assembly GCA_910575625.1. GTDB lineage: Bacteria > Bacillota > Clostridia > Lachnospirales > Lachnospiraceae > MGBC164599. The sequence continues at coordinate 40,840 of CAJTFD010000019.1, read as the reverse complement.
AAAGTTTGTGTTTCTGGTAAAAAATGGCTCCTTTCTGGTAAGAATCCAGATATGACAATTCTTATCGAAAAGGAGTTTTTTATGGCAGTAGCAAAAGACCAGATACGACAGATTATTGCACAAAACAATTTAAACAGCGTTGCGGATGTCTACGCTCTCCTGAAAGACAGTTTCAAAGATATCCTCCAGGAACTAATGGAGGCTGAACTGGATGCCTCTCTGGGATATCAGAAAAATCAGAAAGGGGATGTCCAGACAGATAATAAAAGAAATGGACATTCCAAAAAGAATCTCAGGAGTCAGTACGGGGAATTCACGATCGATGTCCTCAGTATAATGTACTCATAGATGTGGACATAAATTTTGACCCCTATCCTATCTTGTGGACACTGGAAAATGCCCCAATCCCAATTCGTGGACACCAAACAGTACCCCTGTTAAAGCAAATCCCGTATTGTGGACACACTCCCTGCCCCTCTGGCTAACTGTGGCTCATGTTTCCAGCTTCGTTGTCCACATCCGGCTGCCGGGAATCGAATTTTTCCTTCCATAGGTGTATGATGGTCTGTGGCAAAGGAGGTTTTTATGAGAGCGCAGGCGTTCACCGATGAGGAAGTGAAAATTTTAGAGGAAAATAAATACACATCATTTGTAAGTAACAGCTCCATCCGGTTCACCCTGGAATTCAAGGAGATGTTTATGGAGAGGAAACAGCAGGGCATCACTGCCAGGCGTATTTTTAAGGAAGCAGGCTATGACGTGGATATCCTTGGCACAAGCCGTATCAAAAACCTGTCAAAGCGCATCCCAAAAGAGGCGTCTGCACCCGGCGGCCTGCATGAGGGGTACCATTCACACAGGAAACACCCGGAAGATGCAGATTACAGCCGCATGCCCCCGGAAGATGCAATGGCTGCCATGCAGTGCGAGGTCCTATACCTGCGCCAGGAACTTGAGTTTATAAAAAAAATTATAAAGACGGACAGTACGGGAGGGCGGAAGCAATGATACTGGAACAGCCATCTGTAAGGTTTGAGGCGATCCATTCCATCCTTTCCAGTGACGGGAATATCCTGACTGTCTCTGAACTGTGTGAAACTGCCGGGGTTTCCAGGTCTGGCTATTACCGGTGGCTGGCAGCAGCCGGGGCAAGGGAAAACGGGAAACGCGGGACCGTGAAGATTTTGAATCAATCCTGGAAGCATACCGCCACAGGGGATACCAGAAAGGCGCACGCAGCATCTATATGTCCCTGCTGCACAGGGATCCGCCAGTGGTGATGAACGTGAAAAAAATCCGGAGGCTCATGGATAAATACGGCCTGTCCTGCCCGATCCGGAAAGCAAACCCATACCGGAGGATGGCAAAAGCACTGCGGACAAGCAATGTGGCGGATAACCTGCTGAAAAGGGCATTCCGAAAATATGGGCCACGGATGGTCCTGCTGACAGATATTACATACCTTCCATACAATGGGATCTTTGCCTATCTGTCAACGGTATTGGATGCATTCACAAAGCAGGTTCTGGCGTATGTCACCAGCCCTTCTCTGGAAGTTGATTTTGTCCTGGAAACCGTGGATATCCTTATCCGGGACCATGGGGCGGAGCTTAGGACCAGAACGCTGCTCCACAGCGACCAGGGATGCCATTATACAAGCTACAGCTATATAGATATATTGAAAGACAGCAGCCTGCGGCAGTCCATGTCAAGGAAAGGGAACTGCTGGGACAATGCCCCGCAGGAAAGCTTCTTCGGCCATATGAAAGACGAGATTGAAATTTCAGGATGCCAGACATTTGATGAAGTAAAGGCAGTGATAGACGACTGGATGGATTATTATAATAACGAACGTTACCAGTGGCAGCTTGCCCGCCTGGCGCCAAATGAGTATTACCAGTATATAATGACAGGTGAATATCCGCTGCCAGTGGAAAACATTCCGCCCATTCCAGAATACGAAGAACCAAACGACAACTAAATACCACACTTATGGACATGGAATATGACCCTATACCCATGGGGTCAAAAAATTTGTCCTTGACAAAGGGTACAGTTTAATCCGCAGGGTAGTATAAATGAAAGCTGCTCCTGCGGATCTTTATATCCTTTCCGCCGCAGCGATATACTGGTAAAATTCCAGAAATCATGATATTGCAAAGGGGATTGATAGGACTCATTACACAGAGCTTACACGGCCTAAAAACTGTTTTATGAAGGATCAAGAGCCTTGTCACTGGACTGACATAGAAAATATATCCGTATCATTAAAATACGGTATGCCCAGATGAAAGCTCAGAAATATTGAGGCTATACATTTTCGGAGGATTTATATATAATGGATGTAAAAGATATGTGCTCCGATAATGCGCACAGAGATGGATCATGAAAAGGCGGAGGGATGACATGGGAGACGGACAACAGATCACAAATATAAAAAAGATATCTATGGACCCTGGAAATACAGATGACCTGGGAAGTATTGCAAAAAAAGAAAGACTTGTAGTCCAAGCGAGGAGATTTAATCTTTTAAGCAATATATTTATGTCATGGCATTGAATGATAAAGCGGCCTGTCAGCATGTATTGAGAATCCTGACGGGAATCAGGGACTTGACAGTATTGGAAGTGCGCTCACAATATCGCGTGTCTAAGGTCACATCCCATGATGCGATATTGGATATACTAGCCGAGGACGGCAGCGGGAGGCTTTTCAATCTGGAGATACAGAGGGCTGATACCATCGACCATGCCCGGCGCACGAGATTTTATGGAGCGATGGTCGATAGCGAATATCTCATGAAAGGGAAAACGTATGCTGACCTTCCGGATGTGTACATCATATACATAAGCGAGAAAGACTTATGGAAAGCAGGACAGACAAGCTATCAGGTTGAAAAATATTTTAAGGGAACAGGAGTGCGATACGACGACGGCCAGCATATCTTGTATGTGAATGCCGCAGTCGACGATGGTTCAGAGACAGCAAGACTGATGCAGTATTTTAAAACGGCAGACCCAGATGATATGAGCCAAGGTGATCTGTCAAAAAGGGTGCATTTTTTGAAATGTGAGGAAGGAGGTTACGAGATCATGTGTGAAGTCAGCGAAATGATTTACGCAGAAGGAGAACTGGATGCGAAGAGAACGATGGCCTATAATATGCACAAAAAAGGATATCCTGCCAGTACGATTGCGGAGCTGCTCGAAGTTAGCATGGCAATAGTAAAGGAATGGATCGATAGTGAGATGGCGGCTGTAAGGTGAATGTTACCTAAATCTATTTAAAAATGATATGGATCATGATACGGGGTAAGAGATCTTCCAAGGTCTTTTACCCTATTTTTGTTGTGCAAAAAAATAGTTTATCAGAGAGGAGGAAAGGTGGAAACTATGGAGTTTATCAAAAAAATTGATGGATCAGGTCTGAGGTATCTTGACAATGGAAAAGAGTTTATAGAGTTCCTGGAATCCACATTCCCGATGTCAGAAATAGAAGGGGACAGGTTAGTCGGGTATATGGAAGGGCATGGATACCTACTGGGACACAAGGATGGGAGATTATACCGGGGTGACCTGTGTTATAGAGCAGATGATATCTATTGGGAAACATATACCTTGTATGATGCAGTTGAGACCGTCAGGGGCTGGAATCAAGGGTTCTTAAAAGAAGCAGGGATAGACCTGGAGGCGGAAGGAGCGTCCGAGCAAGCGGATGGAGACCGTTACACAGCCGGATTGTGGGAAGATAAAAAGATATTGGATGGACTGTCAGCGCGCATCTGCCATAAAGAGAAAAGGGAGATCAATCGTATTATGAAAAGAGATACGGATCATGTATAAGATAAAATTTAGCGATATAGATATGATAGATCTCATGGGACGTGTGGTACAGGGACATACGAGGCATTACCAGTCTGACTTTGATATCGATAAAAAGATCTTATTGGAAGCTGCGGGCCAGCAGACTGTGCGGGATAGATTCTTCATATGGCTGTGCAGGACAGCAGGGACGTGGCTTTTATGTGAACGGGATGTATTCCTGAAAGGCACGAGTGCAAATGATATCTTTAATTTTTATGTGGAGCAGACCAGCGACCCTGTGCTCGCTCTCGCTATCAAGGTAAAAAGAGTTGTAGCAAATACTGTCATAGGGGATATATATGTGTTGGACTATCAGGCGCATTATAGACATATACAGTCTGTAGGATTGTCTGCTGAGACAGTAATGTTGCAGTACGAACGCGGCGAACGTATGATGGGAGTGGATGCAATGCCTGGATCTTATCCAGATATGGAATATGGTAAACTCGTTTCCCTCCGCTACTTGCCACATGAGCAGGAAGACTTGAAGGAACTGTTATGGAGGGAGCGGCAGGAAAGAGAACGTTATGAGGAAGGTGATCCAGATGCATTTATAAAGAGATCAGCTGTATGAAGATCAGTTGGAAAAATATGTAGGATAGGATGGTGTATCAAAAAGATATACGGAGGACAACATATGATCACTAAGATAAACGGAGAGAAAAAAGAAGATAGAAAAAGATATAGCCTGGATACGTTTGGTATGATAGATGTTGGAGAGTATCTGGGACGGTCCATGTGTGACGTCTTAGGCAAGAGTGGGATCCTGCCCCATCAGAATACAGGGAATGTGCTATCCGATGGGGTGATCTTTATGGACCATGATGAAGGCTGTAAAAAATCTTGTGTCTATGGATTTTAGACTTTCCTGATAAGAATTAGATATGTAAGAGGTTTTTGTCGGTTTTATGTTTTTGGGACTGTCGAATTATTTCTTCTATTTATACTATAACCATTCAGACGAAACCTATACATTTTTTTCGTTTTTTTATATGGCAAACAGGCATTTTATTATTGCCCTTTCCGTGGGTTCTGCCCACACCCGGCCTCCGGAATAAGGATGGGATATTCTGGCAATAATATAAATGCCGATGGAATAAGGCTGGGATGGCAGGGTTTTCAAATGTTGCCATCCCGGTCTTTTTTACAGATATTCCGTGAGACGTTCCCCATATAGGACGATCAGCTGGTTCAAGACCTGATCCCAGTTCCGGTATCTCTGGGTCCATTTCTTTGTTACATTCTGGCTCGCCAGGTACAGCATTTTCTCCAAAGACGTGTCACTGGGGAATACGCTTTTTGTCTTGGTCACTTTACGGTACTGGCGGTCCAGCCCTTCTATGATGTCCGTGGTGTACATGATCCGGCGGATGTCATCCGGGAACTGGAAGAAAGAGCTGACATCTTCCCGATTGTTTTCCCAGTTGCTGATGGCGTAAGGGTATTTCTTTCCCCACATCTCTTTTATGTTTTCCAGCTCTGAAAGGGCGGCCGACTCGTTCGGGGCATTGTAGACGGCTTTAAAATTCAGAGGCAAATTTCTTCAGGTCTTTGTAACTGACATATTTGAATGAGTTGCGCAGCATGTGGATGACGCACCTTTGTATCTCCGCTTTGGGGAATACCGCCTGTATTGCCTCTTTAAACCCTGGCAGCCCGTCCACGCAGAAAAACAGCACATCTTTCACTCCGCGGTCATGCAGGTCGTTCAGCATTCCCAGCCAGAACTTGCTCGTTTCGTTTGCCCCGACAGTAATGCTCAGTATCTCCTTGTAACCCTCTGCCGTCACACCCAGCACAACATAGGCTGCACGGCTTGATATCCGCCCATCCTCCCGGGCTTTGTAATGGATGCAGTCCATGAATACAAACGGGTATACCGGGTTCAGGGGGCGTGACTGCCATTCTTTGACCTGCGGGAGGATTTTGTCTGTGATCTTGCTGACCATTTCTGCAGACAGTTCGATCCCATACAGGTCATTCAGCTGGTCGTGGATGTCCCTGGTGCTCATCCCCCGCGCATACAGGGAGATCACCTTTTCTTCAATCCCGGAGATGTCGCGCTGGTATTTTGGTATCAGCTTTGGCTCAAACTCCCCATTCCGGTCCCTAGGCACGTCAATCTGGAACTCCCCATACTGGCTCTTGAGGTCCTTTGGGGAATGCCCATTGCGTTTGTTGTCTGTCTGTAAATCCCCCTTACGGTTTTTCTCATAACCGAGGGTGGCGTCCAGCTCTGCCTCCATGAGTTCCTGCAAGATGTCTTTGAAACTGTCCCGAAGGAGGGCATAGACATCGGCGACGCTGCTTAAGTTGTTTTCTGAGATGATCTGTCGAATTTGTTCCTTTGCTACTGGCATCAAAACACTCCTTTTCGATAAGAATTTCCATATCCTAATCCTTACCAAAAAGGAGCCATTTATTTCCAAAAACACAAACTTATTTACACTACCTGCTGTCCGGCTCTATCTTTTTCCGCATATTGTAAATTACATTGACAACGCTTGAATGGTAGCTATCACTATCCATGTTCCAAACAGCTTCAAATATTTGTGTCCGTGTGAGGACAATGCCGGGATTAGAGGCAAGGAGTACAAGGGTACTGTATTCAAGGTGGGTAAGGTGGATTTCCTTTCCGTCTTGAAGTACCCGACGTTGGTGCTGTCTGATTTCCAGTCCCGGAAATGACAGGATAGAAACAGGAGCAACCTGTATAGGTTCAAGTTGTATACAATCAGATATTGCCATTATGATTTTGTCAATCGCTTTTTCCTCTTGTTCGTTAAGTGCTAATACTAATAATTTACTCATATCAGCACTTTAATACCTTGCTTTTTCCATTTAGATACAACACCTTGATACTGGCTTCCTTTTTTGATAACAAAAGGGAAAATTCCAAATCTGAATATTATAAAATGCTTAATCTTTTGGTATAAATAAGGTTTTTGCTTATATATGTCATTATAAAATTTATCCATTGCCCTGTTTACTCTGTTTTGTGTTTTAGAATCGCTTAATGGATTAGCAGAAAAGGGTACTTTAATGAAAAGTGAATTAGAAATAGTTGCCCCGGAATAAGACAATAATCTATTTAATACTTTAGAAGTATCCTTGCCACCATAATTTTCATATGTCGATATACTAACCGCATATTTTCTGAATAGTAATTGCTCTATCACAAAATGTCCCCGATCAATTAGAACTTTCATTTGCCCGGAAACATTGCTTGCATATGTGGGAGAGCTTATTATAATACCGTCTGCTGTTTCAATATTTTTTGATAAATTTTCAATGTCATCATTAAAAATACATTTACCACTTTCGTAGCATTTGCAACAGCCGACACAATATTTTAAATTTAAGTCTGCAACATTATAAAATTGAATTTCTACGTTAGGGTAAGTCCCCAATTTTTTATACATTTCATGTAGTATCAATGCTGTTGCTCCGTTTTTTCTGTAGCTTCCATTTATTATTATGATCTTCATTCCTTTTCCCCTTTCATTTTTTATGGTAGTGTCAAGTTAACTACCATATTTTTTTAACAAACCTTATTATTTCAAGGGTTTCACCACTTTTTCAAAGAAAAAAGCAATGACCTCCCTTTTTTGTGTCAATACTATTACCATCCTACAAACACTGAAAGGAAAATCATTGCTTATGGATATTATTACCTATTTACTCTTTCTCATTCAATCTCTTTACCAACAAAACTGCTGGCTGATTCATTTTATCTGCAGATATATCCCCCCTGAAACAGTGGGCTTTTGATGATTCCCATTCTCCAAAGTACCAGAAGTTCAAAATTGACGATCTCCCTCTTGTCACTGACTTCCGGCAGGACTGGACTTATCAAGATCTCATCCCTTACTTTGAAAAGCGTTATGGTAAGAAAATACGCCCTGTCAGCCGCCGGTCAGAATGCGATATTCCGGACAGCTGTACCTGCCCCCGCTGTGATGCCCCGAAGCCTTTCCTTTATAAAAATAATGGTTCCAAAGGACAGCTTCTCTGCAAAGTCTGCAGCGCAAGGTCCTCACCCGATGAAAGCCGCTTCTCCTCTGTAAAACTACGCTGTCCCCACTGTGGCAATACCCTGGTCCCAAAGAAAGAGCGCAAACACTTTATCATCCATAAGTGCATCAATCCCAAATATCCTTATTACCTCTACAACCTCAAAAAGGTAGATAAAGAAGATCTCAGGCAGGACTACGGCAAAAATAAATATAAACTCCACTATATCTACCGTGAGTTCACGATGGATTTTTTCAGCATGGATCTCAATACCCTGCCTAAAAATGCTTCATCCCTAAAATCCAGCAAGCACAATGCCCACGTAATGTCCTTGTGCCTGACCCTACACGTCAACCTTGGCCTCTCCCTTAGGAAAACCTCGCAGGCTCTCAGAGACCTGTACAACATCGGCATTTCCCACCAACAGATCGCTGATCACTGCAAGACCGCAGCTATTTGCGTGAAACCTTTTGTTGACCAATACCCCTACGAAAAAGGGCCTGTTTTTACTGCCGATGAAACCTATATCAAAATCCGTGGGATCAAATCCTATGTCTGGCTCATTATGAATGCCGCATCCCGATCCATCATTGGCTACCAGATATCTGATAACCGTGGTGTCGGCCCCTGTATCCTCGCTATGCGTATGGCTTTCCGGGGACTTGCAAAACTGCCGGAAAACTTTAAGTTCATTGCTGACGGTTACAGCGCCTACCCGCTCGCCGCAATGGAATTTGCAAAAAAGCTGGGAAACGATTTTACATTCAAAATCACTCAGGTGATCGGACTTACCAACGACGATGCTGTTTCCAAAGAACACCGTCCCTACAAACAGATGATCGAACGGCTTAACCGTACTTATAAGGCATCTTACCGTCACACAAACGGCTTTGACCACATCGACGGTGCCAACTATGACCTTGCCCTCTGGGTCGCATACTATAACTTTCTCCGTCCGCATAAACACAAGAACTACAAAGTTCTTAACGAAGTAGAAATGCTGCGGGGCGCTGACAACATGCCTGGAAAATGGCAGCTTCTCATCTTCCTTGGCCAGCAGACCATCCTAAACCAGCAGAAAAACGGCGGCTCTGCGCCGGAGCGGAGCTGTTGTCAATAGAACCGTGGAATACCGCAGCCGCCGTCAGGCGGTGAGGATATGGCGCGAAAGTCTATTGACATAAGGCTCACGGATGATCCTGTCTGTCAGAAAAGGGGCCACTGCGCCCATTTCCTGCCTTCCGGCGAGGATGGGTTCGGGCAAAGCCCGAAACTGGGTCAAGGGACTGGTCCCTTGTGGATTCTTAGGGCAACGCCCTAAGCCCTCGGAGAGCTTTTCGGAGTCGATATCTACAGTTTTCAAGGTTCATTTGAGCCTGTTTTTTGCAGCTCAGTTTTTCATAAATTACTTGACACTACCTTTTTTATTATAGTGGTATATAATACTTTTTGAAAAGTACGAACTTTTTTGTATGATACTATCAAAAAGGAGAGTAATATTGTGAAAAAAGAACCTTGCTATCTTCAAAATTTTGGATATGAAAGATTTGAAACGATTGTGGGAATGATTGGTGGAAAATGGAAATTAAGAATAATATATATGTTGGCGTTTCATGAAGTGTTAAGATATGGGGAACTAAAACGCTTGCTTGCGCCAATCACGCATAAAATGTTGACAAGTCAATTAAAAGAGTTGGAAAAAGATGGGCTTATTGTTCGTAAGGAATATCCACAAGTTCCTCCAAAGGTTGAATACTATATGTCCGAAATGGGAAAAGGGTTAAGACCTGTAGTTAAAGCAATGTATGAATGGATTGAAAAATATGATATTAAGTAGGTAAGTGGAAATAGGGACGGTAAATATTTCCTTATTTATTATTTTGACATGGTGCTAGCACCATGTCAGACTGTAGACAAAGTGCTATATTTATGACCGTCTCTCTGGTATAATGAAAGATATCAGAAAGGCGGTGTTTTTTATGATGACAAAAAAGATAGATGAGAAGAGGGACCAGATGATGGTCTTCTGTATGGACGATATGGTCCCCCAAGACCACTTGCTCCGGCTGATCGACAGGGCCATCGACTGGAGCTCCATCTATGACCTTGTGGAGGAGAGATACTGCCATGACAACGGACGGCCGAGCATGGATCCGGCCATGCTGATCAAGATCCCGTTCATACAATACCTCTATGGGATCCGCAGCATGCGCCAGACCATCCGTGGGATCGAGGTCAATGTGGCCTACCGCTGGTCTTTAGGACTGGACATGATGGATCCAGTCCCGCATTTTTCTACCTTTGGGAAAAACTACACCCGCCGTTTTAAAGATACGGACCTCTTTGAGCAGATCTTTGCCCATGTCCTGGGGCAGTGTATGGATGCAGGTCTGGTAGACACCAGCCATATCTTTGTGGATGCTACCCATGTAAAAGCCTGTGCAGACAGTAAAAAGATGCAGGGACAGACAGTGCATGATGAGGCCTTATGGTATGAGGATGAGCTGAAAAAGGAGATCGCACAGGATCGGGAACGCCATGGGAAAAAACCGTTAAAGGATAAAGACCGCAATGACCCACCATCCGGCGGGAGCGCCGGTGGGGATGAGGAAAAGACCCGTAAATGTAGTACGACAGACCCAGAGAGTGGCTGGTTTAGGAAAGGGGAACACAAACACGTCTCTGCCTATGCCGTAGAGACTGCCTGTGACAGGAATGGCTGGATCCTGGGGTATATCGTCCATCCTGGGAACGAGCATGACAGCCGCACTTTTAAGCCTTTATATGATAAGATAAAGGGATATGCTCCAGAGATGGTCATGATGGACGCTGGATACCGGACGCCTGCGATCGCGCATGAGCTGCTCACAGACGGCGTCCAGCCGCTGCTGCCTTACAAACGACCGATGACAAGAGATGTTTTTTAAGAAGTATGAGTATGTATATGACGAGTACTATGACTGTTATATCTGCCCGGAGGAGCACATCCTGCCATACCGGACAACAGACAGGGGAGGGTATAGGGAGTATGAGAGTTGTGGGACCCGCTGCGCCCATTGTCCGAGCCTTGAGAGATGCACCCACAGCAAGAGCCATGTCAAGACAGTCACAAGACATGTATGGGAAGGATATATGGAGACAGTGGAGGACATCCGCCATACCCGTGGAGACAAGGATATCTATGCCCAGAGGAAGGAGACCATAGAGAGGATCTTCGGGACTGCGAAAGAACAACACGGGTTCCGTTATACACAATACATAGGGAAGGCACGGATGGAGATGAAAGCCGGGCTTACCTTTGCGTGTATGGACTTAAAGAAACTAGCAAGGATCCTTGCCAGAAAGGAGAGAGGGGGGTGCCATCCCAGGAACATCCGTATATTTTAAAGAAGATATATCTCAAGATAAAAGAGAGGTGTTGGAGTCTGGCTCCGGCACCTCTCTTTGTCTACAGTCTTACATGGTGCTAGCACCATGTAAGTTAATGCAGATAAGGGAAATAGTTATGTGGCAGTTTGTAATATCAAGCGGATTGCCACATTTTTATGGAAAAATAGGCGATTATGTGGTAATATATAGGTGCAAAGATAAAAACACAACGGCAAGGCAAACTTGCAGAACTGGTAGGTAGTCCAGTCGCACCATTTGGGTGTAAGTAGCCCTCTCTCCTTAGGGTCGTCCGCTCTTTGTTCATTACAATTATTTTAAGGAGGAATTGTCATGGACAAAGTATTGGGAAAGTTGACAGTATTTTTTGAAGAACCTTTTTGGGTGGGAGTGTTTGAACGTGTATCAGACGGAAAGCTATCTGTGTGTAAGGTTACGTTTGGCGCAGAACCAAAAGACTATGAGGTATATGACTTCGTTCTGAAAAAATACTATCGGTTACGATTTAGTCCGGCTGTGGCAACGGATGTAAAAGAAGCTGGGCACAATCCTAAACGGGTACAACGTGAAGTGCGGAAACAGGTACAGAATAACGGAATAGGAACAAAATCACAACAGGCTTTGAAATTACAGCAGGAGCAGTTGAAAACTGAACGCAAAATTGTGAGCTGGGAGCAGCGAGAAGCAGAGAAACAGCGACAGTTTGAACTGAAACAGCAAAAAAGGAAGGAGAAGCATAGGGGCAGATAATGTTTGCAAAAATATTTTGCGAATGAAGTATTTACACGATACAAAACTATAATATATGTTTTTGCGATTACGTTAATGAGAAAGGGTGAATAAGAAAATTCATGATAGGAGATTTAATAGAAAGTTTTAAAAATAGGTTGGATGATAATATATCAAAATCAATAAAAGAAAATGATAAAAAATTGAGTGAGATTTCATTAAATATAGAAGTAATTGAAGAAATTACAAGTCACATTAATAATGATACTCAAATCATATTAAAAGAAATAATACATGACTTGATTTCAGGTTTATATTCGGGATTACAAGCTCTATATAGGAATGCTTATATTAGTTTGAGAAGTGGAATAGAATTATCATTAACATATGTGTATTTTTTGGATCATAATTATGAATATTTATTTTGGAAGCAAGATAAGTATGATGTTAAATGGTCAGTGCTAGAAAATGAAAATATAGGAGTGCTAAACAAAAAGTATCTTGCACTATTTTGTGAAGATGAATTTGAAAACTTATTTAGTCTATGTAGAAAAGTTTATAGGGATTGTTCTCAGTTTGTACATGGAAAATATGAATATATGTATACGGTAAAGCATCAGATAATAAATTATGATAAAAATACATTGATGGAATTTTTAAATATGTTTTACGATTTAACTAATGTTATAATTGCATTGCTACTTATAAGGCACAGTAATTTAAACATAGGTATTGATGAAACGTATAAAAATACAATAGAAAAGAATTTAAAGAGGCTGCAATTAACTAATACATTAGAGAAGGTAAAGGGGTACTGGGAATAATGATAAGTTTTACGTTAAGAACAGAAGATTTATCAATAGAAGAAATTAGTAAATTCTATGTTGATACAAAACATGATAGAGAGAACATAGAATTTTTAAAAAGTAATGTTACTGGGCTTTTGATAGGGAGCAGAGGAACAGGGAAGACCATGCTGCTTAAAGTTGCGGAAAAGGAGTTATTGGAGAACTTTGAAACAAATAGAATACTTCCTGTTTTTATTAGTTTTTCATCGGCTGCATTGGTGGATAATAAAGAAGAGAAATTTAAGAAATGGATGTTGTCAAAGATTTTATTTGCACTTCAAGGGCAATTAAAAGAATTAGGTTTATTAAAAACAAAAAATATTTTTTCGTTATTATTGGGAAAAGAGAGTGAAGAAACAGACGAGTTAGCAATAAAAATGAACCAACTGATTGAGAAATTGGAGAAGTCATGGAAAAAAGGAGGATTTGATGACGAATCAACAACGCCTTTTGTAGATGATATTGATTATTTTAAGCAGTTGATACATTCAATTTGTGATGAATTGAATATGAAAAGTATTATTTTTTTGTTTGATGAAGCTTGTCACAATTTTTTGCCTAAACAACAGAGGGAATTTTTTACGTTATTTAGAGATTTGAGAGATTCTAAAATCTGCTGCAAGGCTGCGGTGTATCCGGGAATAACATCATATGGGACATTTGAAGTTTTCCATGATTCTATTGTAAAAAGGGTAGAGAAAGATATTTTAGCTGAAGATTATGTGGAGAAAATGAGGGATATTATTGAACGTCAAGTAGATAATAGAACTTATAATATTTTGAGTCAAAATGGAGAATTGCTTGATTCGTTGATTTTTGCTGCAACAGGTAATCCTCGTGTACTGCTAAAAAGTATCTATGAAGCAAGTGAAAAATTAACATCATTAAAAAAGGCAAACGTTAATTCGACCCTAAAAGATTTTTATAGAACCCAAATGTGGAATGAATATACGAAATTAGGCGAAAAGTTTAAGGCATATAAAGAAATAGTTGATTGGGGAAGAGAGTTTATAGAAGATAAAGTTTTGGTAGAAACACAAAATAAAAATGCACGTTCTGAGAATGAGAAAGATTATGACAAACAAACGATATATTTTATAATACATAAAGATGCCCCAGAATTAGTAAAGAAAGCGATAAGTATTTTAGAATATGCAGGAATTGTTGTTTTGCACACAGAAGGATATAAGATTAGAGGAAATGTATATAATAGATATCAGATAAATATGGGGATTGTTGCAGCAAGTACATCAGAACTGGATTTGTCTTCTTATATTAATAAATTAAGGAAAGGCTTGTCAATAAAGATAGTTACTGAATATGGAGCAAATTCAGTAGCATTTATAGAGTTAGAGCAAATAAAAAATAATATCAATTTAGATGATGGAGGGATTGATTTATTAGCACTATTAAATAAACCTATAGATATTTTGGATATATACGAATATCAAAAAAATGAAATCAAAAAAAAGGAATTTTGTAAGTTGATTGATATTTTAAATGCATCAGAATCGGATTTACAAAGAGCCTATTTAATTGGACCGGTTAGAGCAAGAAATATTTACAATTTATCTATGAATGCTGTATTGGAATATATAATTGGATAAGAGAATGAATGGCTCTATTTTGGCTCTAAAAAAATGAACTGGCACAAAAACGAGAGGGATTTTTGAAAAATATGGATAATAAATGCTTGAAAAATGAGGGAAAAACAGTCAGTTCAAGCTATCCGCCGAGGAGTTCGAATAGTATAATCATATTATTGGAGCCTGTAAACCGTTGATATTACATAATGTCATAAACTTAAGGAATCTTTTACATTTAAAATTGTAAAAGGTTCCTTTTTTCTGTATTTTTACTGTATAATAGAAGCAGATAACTGATGTTTTTCTTTTAAAGGCAGGTGATTTTATGAAAGACTCTCAAAAACGTACCTGTTGTGATATCAGTTTGATCCATCAGGATGAATTTCATGATTTCTGCAGAAATGGGAATCCGTCCTCTTTTATAAGGAACAGAAAAATGCCGCTGAAGGATCTTATGTTCACCATGATCAACCGGAGGGGGATTACTTTGAGCCTGGAACTACGAAATTATATGAAGACCGCACATCCGGGAATGGAAATATCAAAGCCCGGCTATCTGAAGCAGCGCATGAAGCTGAACCCACTGGCTTTTTATGAGCTTTACCGCCATCATAACAGGAACTTTTACGCGGAACCCGGATTCTCTACCTTCCACGGATATCTAGTCCTTGCCGCGGACGGCTCAGGGATCAATATCCCTACTGCGAAGGAGACCCTGGAAGAATTCGGGACATCCAGCAGGAAAGGAACAAAGCCCCAGGCATCCATAGGGCTTGGATGTCTGTATGATGTCATGAATAGAATGGTCCTGGAGAGCGACTGCCGTAAATGCAAGTTTGATGAAATGCGGCTGGCAGAAGAACAGATTGGCCGTTTGCCTGAAACAATCGGCTCATCACAGCCGTTCCTGGTCGTCATGGACAGGGGGTACCCGTCTACCCCCCCCGGCTTTTATCCGGATGATGGAGAAAGGCATCTTATTCCTTGCGCGTCTCAAATCCAGTGATCATAAAAAAGAACAGGCCGCTTTGTCGGCGCCGGACACATGGGTGGACATCCAGCTGGACAAAAGCCGGATCAGACATTATAAAGGAACGGATATGGGCCGGCGGATGGAAGGGATCGGGCACATTACCCTGCGGATGGTCAAAGTGCCGCTGCCGGAAAACCAGGAAGAAGTGCTCCTCACAGATCTGCCATCGGAACCCTTTGGCTGCCAGCAGATAGCCGAACTGTACCATATAAGATGGGGGATTGAAACGGCATATGAGACACTCAAAGACCGCCTGCAGATAGAGAATTTTACAGGGACCAAGCGGATCCTGCTGCTGCAGGATATATACAGCACGATCTATATCAGCAACCTTGCGGAGGACATCATCCGTGATGCCGAGGCGGAATTGGACGAAAAAGAAAGACACAGGAAACATAAGATGATGATAAACCGGACATTGAGCATTGGGATACTGAAAAATGACCTGATCTATATCCTGTTGGAAACGGATGCGCGGAAACAGGATGAACTGTTCCAGCAGATTTATGAGGACATCAGCAAGAATCTGGTTCCAATAAGACCAGACCGCCATTACCACCGGACAAAGGGGCAGCTTGCGGGGAAATATTCAAATACGCATAAAAGAGCTTATTGAGCAGAAAAGTTATAGAACATGAGCACGTCCTGCATGATAAATATAGTAGAATGGTATCAAATATTTAGAATTAATTTTCCAAAACAATACCGGATGTCCTTTACCCCTGGATAGGGGTAAAGCTATCCGGTATTGCTCTTTCTTGCAGTTAATGACATTGTGATATTACAGCATTTGTGAGATTAATGTATCCGTGCTGGTAATGGTTTGGTAATGGTTTTTGTCAGAAATCCTATATCCTACCTATGGAGCGGTGTGGCTGGTGGGTGAAATGGACTGGACATTACCATGGATATCATAATGAAGATAAGATGACTGAGATGAAATGTAAGAGTATCCTGCTATTGGGGATGCTCTTATTTTTTCAAAAATATATTTAGGGGTGGCCATAGAAATAGTGTCACAAATTAAATAATGAGATATAATAGCAGAGAAATATTACAACTATACATTTTCTGAGGATCCATATATAATGAAGATGAAAAGGCTGTCTGCAGAAAACGGACTATAAGAAAGAGAGGATGGCATGGGAGATGAGCAACGGATAATAAAGGCGGAAAAGATACACATGGAGGGATTGGAATGCCTGGAGATGTAGGTAAGTTAGGGCGTATTGCCGAAAAAGAAAGACTTGTAGAGCAGGCAAGGGGATTCGATCTTCTGAGCAATGTATTTATGTCAGTGGCATTGGATGATAAGGCGGCCTGTCAGCATGTCTTGAGGATCCTGACAGGGATCCAGGATCTGTCGGTCTTGGAGGTGCGGTCACAATACCGTGTTGTCAAAGGTCACATCCCACGATGCGATCTTGGATATATTGGCCGAGGACAGCAACGGATATCTTTTCAATCTGGAGATACAGAGAGCTGATACCATAGACCACGCCCGGCGTACGAGATTTTATGGAGCGACGATCGACAGTGAATATCTGATGAAAGGGAAAACGTATACGGCCCTTCCGGATGTGTATATCATATACATAAGCGAGAAAGACTTATGGAAAGCGGGGCGTACGAGCTATCCAGTGGAGAAATATTTTAAAGGCACCGAAATGCTGTATGATGATGGTCAATATATATTATATATCAATGCCGCAGTGGATGATGGCTCAGAGACGGCAAAGTTGATGCGATATTTTAAGACAGCAGACCCAAATGATATGAGCCAGGGTGATCTGTCAAAAAGGGTGCATTTTTTGAAGTGTGAGGAAGGAGGCTACGAGATCATGTGTGAAGTCAGTGAAAAGATTTATGCTGAAGGCCGGGAAATGGGCCGGACAGAAGGAGAACGCAATGCGAAGAGGGCAATGGCCTATAATATGCACAAAAAAGGTTATTCCGATAGTATGATTGCTGAACTTCTCGAAGTTAGGATACCGATAGTAAGGGAATGGATTGACAGCGAGATTGCAACTATAGATTAAATGTTGTCTGGATCATGATACGGGGTAAGAGATCTTTCAAGATCTTTTACCCTATTTTTGTTGTGCAAAAAATGGTTTATCTGAGAGGAGGAAAGATGAGATCTATAGAGTTTACCGAGAAACTTGATGGAGCAGGTCCGAGGTGTCTTGACAATGGAAAAGAGTTTATAGAGTTCCTGGGATCCGCATTCCCGATGTCAGAAACAGAAGGGGACAGGTTAGTCGGGTATATGGAAGGGCATGGGTATCTATTGGGTCACAAAGATGGGAAACTGTATCGGGGTGATCTGTGCTATGGAGCTGATGATATATTCTGGGAAGCATACACTTTATATGATGTAATTGAGACTGTCAGGGACTGGGATCATGAGTTCTTAAGAGGAGCAGGCATAGACCCAGAGGCAGCAGGAGCGTCCGAGCAGGCGGATGGAGACCGTTACACAGCCGGATTGTGGGGGATAAAGAGATAAAGGGGGATTTTTGAGATGTCGGCAAAGAACTTAGACAACTGCAACCGTTGGAGGAACAAGACCGTTGCGTTTCGGGTGTCGCCCGAAGAAAGTGAGCAGATTGATAAAACGGTGCGGCTTTCGGGGCTTACCAAGCAGGACTATATTACAAGGCGGCTCTTATGCCAAGACGTGGTAGTGCAGGGCAATCCGAGGGTGTATAAGGCGCTCCGCAATGAGCTTGCCGCTGTTCTTACGGAATTGCAGAGGATTGAAACGGGAAACGGTATGGATATGGAATTGCTTGACACGATCGAACTGATTGCCGTTATCCTCGGCGGTCTGAAAGGAGAAGATGGGAATGGAAAATAAAAAAGAAATGACTGCCTTCGACTCATCTGTTGGCACAGATGAAAGGCAGCCAATTCAAAAATGTAGTAGTAATAGTATAACCCCAAAAAGCGCAAAATTCAATATTTTCGCAGAAAAAGGCGGTGGCTGCAATGGCTGAGCTTAAAATTTTGAATATGGATGAGATACCTGAAACCGAGGTTGGGTGGCTTTGGTATCCGTATATTCCTTACGGAAAGATAACCATTGCCCACGGAGACCCCGGCGATGGAAAAACAATGATGATTTTACAGTTAGCTTCTATCTTATCAAGGGGAGATAAACTTCCTTGTGATGATACGGAGCGTGAGCCGATAAAAATTATTTACCAAACCGCAGAGGACGGACTTGGCGATACAATTAAGCCCCTTCTGCTTGCAGGGGATGCCGACTGTACGCAAATCAAGGTAATTGACGAGTCGGAAGCTGTACTCTCAATGCTTGATGAAAGGATTGAACAGGCAATTATTGAAAGGGCGCAAAGGCAATTATTTTAAACCCCGTACAAGCGTATATCGGCGCTCAAATTGATATGAACAGGGCAAACGAAGTCCGCAATGTTCTTTTGCAGTTAGGACGGGTAGCAGAAAAATATGGGTGCGCCGTTATCTTTGTCGGACACTTGAATAAAGTACAGGGCGGCAAAGCAAATTACAGAGGGCTTGGCTCAATCGACTTCCAGGCAACGGCACGAAACGTACTCATTGTCGGCAGGCTCAAGGAAAACAAAGAAGTGCGGGTAGTTGCGCACGAAAAATCTTCCCGTGCGCCTGAAGGCGAGCCGATTGATTTTGAACTGAGTAAAGAAATGGGATTTGTGTGGAAAGGTCATTATGACATTTCCATTGATGATTTATTGAACGGCATCAGCCGTGAAAAGAAATCCGAACAAGCAGAGAAATTAATCATGGATTGCCTGTCTGATGGGAAATATCAACAGCAGCTTATATTAAAGAAAGCACAGAATATCGATATCTCAAAAAGAGTGCTTGACGAAGCAAAAAAATCTCTCGGCGTTAAGTCGATAAAGGAAGGCAACGGGTGGTATTGGGAACTTCCCGAAGAAAAAGAAGCGAGTAACTGTTAAGATTACAAAATTGCAAATATTTAAGATAAGTATATTTTTGCAATATTTTTTGGTTGGGAGTGGACAATATTAAAGTTTGGCGGAGAGTGCAGAGAGTGCCTTTTCAAAGGCGGCTCTGTCTCGTCTGCCGACTCGGTCGGTTCGCAGCTTGTGGGCCACTGGCACACGCTCACCCCTCGGAGAGCGCAAAACCTGCTTGCAGGTTGTATTTTTGTTGGTGTAGCCGACAAAAGTGCTTTTACGTTTACTTTCGGTTACTTTCGGGAAAGTAACAAAGCCACTAGCCGAAAAGAAAGGGCGTGATTTTATAAGACGGACGATTAGCGCAATGGTGAGGAAAGGCTCGGTCAACCATAATAGCTGCAAATTCAAGGCTGAAAATGTGGATAGTGAACGTTCCTACCTCAATGTAGATTACTGCAATGAGAATATAAAGAAAGTGTATCATAAGCTATTTGATGAAGCATTACAGAGATATAACGAGAAACGGACGAGGGCAGACCGCCTCATTGCCGATTATTACGAGAAGATACGGAACTCAAAGCAGGAAAAGCCGTTCCATGAGTTGATTTTGCAGATTGGGGACAAGGAAAATATGGGTGCGGGAAGTGAAAACGGACAGCTTGCAAGGCAGATTTTGGATGAATATTATCATGGATTCCAAAAGAGAAACCCGAACCTTTATGTATTTTCCGCTCATATCCATATGGATGAAGCAACGCCGCATCTGCATATTGATTTTGTTCCGTTTACAACTGGAAGTAAGCGTGGGCTAGATACAAGGGTATCTCTGAAACAGGCGTTAGCGGCGCAGGGATCCAAAGGCGGCTCCCGTGGCGATACAGAGTGGAGCCAGTGGGTACAGTCCGAAAAAGGCTTGAGGGGTAGATTTCAGAGAAAAAAGAGAAATTTCAAGTATTGTCGGACAGGGTGGAGAATTACGACAAAGGAATGGAAAACCTAAAAACTCTGGAACAGGCGCTTGACACTTCGCCAGAATACCAGTTACCAGAGCAGCAGGGGTTTATGTCTGCAAAGTCATACAAAAATAAAATGGCAGAGCCTTGGGTGCAAAAGATGAAATCGCTTGTTAAAACAGCTCTTATAAGGTGCTTTGAAGCGTGGGACAGCTACTATCGGCTGAATGTTATAAACAGCAACCTCCACCATGAGAATGACGGATCAAGGAGAACCAATGATAAACTAGAAGGGGAAAATAAAAACCTATGCATGGAAAATAAAGAGTACAAGCTGCTCCGTAAGGCATTTGGAAGTAAGCAGATGGACAGCCTTTTGGAGCAGGCAAAAGCGGCGCAGAAGTCGAAACAGCGTGGAAAGTATTTGAAAAATAGCAAAGAGGAAAGGTAGGAAACACTATGGAAAACAGGATTTATGACGAAAGTAACGGTCTTTGGTATGCAGAGCAAGGCGACTATTACCTCCCAGAGCTTGCATTACCTCCCGAAGAAGAAAAGCTGATTGGTATTTGGGGACAGCGGCATTTGCGGTATCTTAAAGAGCATAAACAGTTCGTTTATCTCAATCTGCTGACAAGCGGCAGGCTGAATGAATATCTGGCAAGTGTGGATGAACAGGCGGAGGATATGTTTTCTCGGCTGGTAAAGGAATATGCCGACAGGCAGGAAGTGACGGAACAGTTAAAGACAGAAAATCAACTTTTATGGGTTCAAAAAATGAATAATATTCAGGCTTGCGTGAGGGGAGTTGTAGAGCGTGAGATGATTTATTTATAGGAGATGGGGTGGCGCTTCAGTGGTATAAGGGAGTGCCGCAGAAGCCTAAATAAAAGTAGTTTGGCGAATTGAAAAAGCCTATGCTTTCGTGTATAATTGATAAAAAATTCAGAATGAGAGGCAGCTTGTCGGAGGAACGATATGAATTATACAAGTGCAACTTTTGATATGGCGGATGATATTCAAAATGTTTTACATACGGCTATTGAAATCATATATCCGAAATATTATCCAAAGGAAGTAGTGGATTTCTTTTGCAGACATCATAGTAAAGAACACATTCTAAACGGAATAGCATCGGGAAATATGGGAGTGTTGGTGTATAACGATGCGATTGTTGGAACGGGGTGTTTTGATGATGATCATATTACAGGAGTATATGTGTTGCCCGTTTATCAAAATCAAGGCTGCGGATCGTATATTATGAATTGTTTGGAAAAGGAAATTTCCAAAACATATGATACGGTCATTTTGGACGCTTCGCTTTCAGCAGTGTGTTTATATGAGCATAGAGGCTATAAAACGGTGGGGCATGGGATATACGAATTGGAAAATGATGTGAAGTTGGTTTATGAAATCATGGAGAAAAAACTGAAAGATAATTGAAAATGTGGATTGAGAGGACATGAAAAATGAAATGCAGAATAAGAAAATGGGAACTATCAGACGCAAAAGATTTGGCGGCTGCGCTTTCAAATAAAAAAGTACAAGATAATCTTCGTGATGGTTTGCCCTATCCTTACACCGTGCAGGATGGAAAAGAGTTTATTTCTGCTATGCTTTCCGCAGATGAAAACGAAACCTTTGCTTTTGCTATTATGGTAGATGATAAAGTGGTTGGCAGTATCGGTATTTTTCGGCAGGGCAATATTCATAGCCAAACCGCCGAGTTAGGATATTATATTGCCGAAGAATATTGGGGCAAAGGTATTATGACTGAAGCTGTTAAGCAAATTTGCGAATATGTTTTTGGTGATAGCGACATTATCCGTATCTACGCAGAGCCGTTTGCTTATAATATAGCGTCTTGCAGGGTGCTTGAAAAAGTAGGGTTTCAATATGAGGGTACATTGAGAAGCAATGCTGTGAAGAATGGTAAAGTTATTGATATGAAAATGTATTCTTTAATAAAAGAGGAATACTATGATAATTAAGTTAAAATATGGAAACACAAATACATATTTTGTGCATGGTATTAATGGTGGTTTGCTAATTGATACAGATTATGCTGGAACTATGCAGGCTTTTTATAAAGCTTTAAAGAAAAGTGGTATATCAATAACCGATATTACTTATATTTTGGCAACACATTATCATCCTGACCATATCGGACTTGTTAGTGAACTGCAGAAAGTGGGAATAAAATTGTTACTCATAGATACTCAATGCAGCTATGTGCATTTTGCTGACGCTATATTTAAGCAGGAAAAACACTTGCGATATGAGCCTATTGGCGAAAAAAATACCACTATAATTGGCTGTAATGAAAGCAGAGATTTTCTTGCTGATTTAGGGATTGCGGGAGAGATCATTCAAACCGCAAGCCATAGCGAGGACAGTATATCTGTTATTCTGGATAGTGGGGAATGTATGGTGGGCGATTTAGAGCCAAGGGAATATCTTGTCGCTAATGAGGAGAATACCGCTTTGCAGAATGATCGGAAACTTGTAATGAGTTACCATCCGAAAGTCATATATTACGCCCATGCAAATGAAAAACATTTTGCAAGATAGTGGTTGAATGGAGAAAAGAATATGGACTATAAAATATGAGAAATCAAACAAAGTGAGCATTCAGTATTATCTGACTTTCTGTATGAAGCGATTTTTATTCCAAAAGGGATGGAAAAACCGCCAAAATCTATTATTGAACAGCCAGAGCTTCAAGTATATATCACTGATTTTGGAAAAGCAGATGATTGGTGTTTAGTTGCGGAAGTGAAAGAAAAGATTGTGGGCGCAGTATGGGTGCGTATTAAGAATGATCACGGACATATTGATGATGAAACGCCTTCGCTTGCCATATCGCTGTATGAAGAATACAGGAACTTAGGGCTAGGCACAGCACTTATGAGAGAAATGTTGCAATTTCTGAAAGACAAGGGATATAAGCAGACATCTTTATCCGTTCAGAAGGCGGATTATGCCGTTAATATGTATCGGAAAGTAGGTTTTGCAGTGGTAATGGAAAATGAAGAAGAATATATAATGGTTTGTCGATTGTAGATAGAAAATATTCTTGAAGTCTTTGTAACTGATATATTTGAATGGGTTGCGCAGCATATGGATGACGCGCCGCTGTATCTCCGCTTTGGGGAATATTGATATCATCCAATAAATGATAGTTCTTTTGGCTATCGGGCACCGAGTTAGGAAAAGGGATTGTTAAAAATCTATTTTCCAGAGCGTCATCTTCACCAAGGTCTGGCCTGAAATTGGATGCGACGATATATTTACAAGTGCTGACATATGAGTATGAGTCGCGTTTATTTTTTACTTCTGCATGGACGATGTCCCCTCCGGTCTGATTTTTGATCCATTCAATCGATTTAGGGGATGATTTACTGCCTTTTAGATCAGTGCAGAGTCCGATTTTTTTCCGAACCTCTCATCGTTGCTGAAACGTGTGATGTGGTCGAAAGAAAATGCCTGGCAGTTTTTCTCTCCAACTATCATAGATATCAGTCGTGCGAGAGTGGTTTTTCCACTGTCGCGTTCTCCGATGAGGAGTGCGATCTTTTTGACATTAGGTAGGTCGCTGATGCAGTATCCGATCCATTGGAAAATCCTTTTATGTATGGCGGGATTGCCATGGCTTATTGAACCAAGATGTTCATCGAATACAGTTCCTTCACCGATTTTTCCTGGATAAAATTCGTAGGGGAGATAGGAGAGGAATGAGTATTCAGATGAATGCTCTAGAGCGTGTTTTAAAACCATCAAAGTAACCAAACAAGAATGCAGGCAAGAAAAGTAACAGCCTGAAAATTCCTGAATACAATGGCGCTCAACAAGATTAATATTACTGAAAAAAATAAAAATTACCTCCGAAAATTCGTATCAGGAACTCTTTTCTCACTTATAAATCCCGCATTTGCGGCGAGGGAAACGCTTTCATCAGTGTTTCCCTAAATGGAACATATTACTTGGTGTCAGCTTTCTCGTTGAGGGGCTTATAGTTGCTGTCCATGTAGTTCTTTTTCCCGAATGGAACGTAATTTTCATCCAATAAAATCAAATTTCCGTTTCCCAAATCAGGGAACTGCCGCGCCATCCCGCGCGGTCATGTTTGCGATTGCCATGATAGTAAGGGGTTCCGTTTTCACGATCATGCCGGGAACCAAAAGCCCCTCCTCGTACATTTCACGTAAATATTCGTCAGAAAATTTTCCAACAGCCCGCCATAGGAAAAACAATGCAAGAAGGAGACAGATAACGGCGGGAATCCAGCTTTTAAACAAAGAAATTCCTGCCATACATAGGAAGCACACACAGATTATCGCAGAGCTTCTCCGCTTTTTGACGACGGCTTTTATTATTTCATCCTTTTGCCGTATCCGGCTCACATCTGCGTGGATGCCGGATTTTACACTTGCCTCAAATTGTGGATGATCGACCATTTTTTCCTCCGTCTCTTACATTTCTGCAGATCGCTAATATTTTATATAGATATATTCAGTAAAAATCCGATAAAAACAATATACAATCCAGACCACCCAGGTTATTTCCCACTTGTGTGATATTACAGAAATCATCAAATAAAGAACAGCAACAGTGATAGCGATCATCCAATTCGTTATTTTTTTCTTCTTGGTTATTTCATTTGCTGATACTTTTACAACATCTGACAACAGACTTTCATATTCGTTATCAACGTTGTTTTCTGTTCTTTCGCCCTTGAATAATTCTGCTATGGTAATCCCCAGGGATGCAGCTAATGGTTCAATAAGAGATACATCTGGAAATCCGATACCTCGTTCCCATTTTGAAACAGCTGCACTTGATACTCCCAATTCATTCGCTAAATCCTGCTGCGTGCGATTTTGTTCTTTCCTGATAGCAGCAATCAGACTGCCTGTTTTTTGAGCGTTCAATATTTTCACCTTCTTTCCGAATTCATAATATCACAAGAAACACCATATTCAAGAAACGCTCCGTTGAAATGTTAAACGCTGCATTGGATTTATGCAAAAATAACTTCCCCTTCTACAATCCCCCTTGCACAACGCACGTATGTTATTTATTCTTCCTGTCCGTTCTGTATTAAAACAAAACAAAAACCTGAAAGAAACTAAACGCGGCAGCAATAAATTTTCTATTTTTTTGAATCATAATCATCTTAAATATTAAATATTTTCACCCATTATTATCTATTGGCCAAGTAATTTTATTTTTCCCAGTACAACTTCCCATTTGTCGCTTGCCATAACCTCCCGATAACTGTGATCTTTCACAAGTCTTTCGTCTCTGCGTCTTATGCGTCTGGCTCTGTGATGATGTGTTGTTCTGCTCGACAAATGGGAAGTTGTTTCTTTGCTCATTCGCTACCTTATCACATTAGGAATGTATTTTGATGGTTTTGCAATAAATAACAAATATATTCCGCATATCAGTTTAAGCATCGCATCTGCAATGCAAATAACTGAAACTGGTATGCCCGTAAAAATATAGCCCATTGTTACGATAACCATACATACAATCCCCAATACTACCATGCTCCAACCATGTACAAAAAACCATAAGAAGAAATGTATTGATGTTGCCATCAGTACGCCAAGCCATATCTGCCTCCAATGCCATCCGGGGATAAACGGGCCAGCAATACAAAACATTAATATGAACAACGTAGCGATCGAAAAATAAATCATCTTTATCTGCTTTTTAGAAATATCTCCTTGAGAAAGTTTTTCTCTCACTTTTTTGTTTACGTTGACTCCAAAAAAGCAGGTATAATAACCTATCAGAAACACAAACGGATCAACAAAAAATTCACCGCCACAAATGACAGCTACTATTAGTACAATTCCAATAAGGATCAACCATAAACCACATTGTTTTTTGTGGTTAAATTCCAATATTTCGTTCATTTCGTTCCTCCTGTAAATTTCAATTTGTTGTGTTCAGTTTAGCACATTTATAGAACATTGACAAGATTCCGTGTATGAAAACCCCAAAAGAATGGATTCGGGCGAAAATCCGATTTTGCAGAGAAAGCAGGGATATATCTGTAAAATAATGATTTCATGAATAAGATAGATTCCGCAGGCGCAGGCATTGTGGAAATGTCGTATAACTGGCTATGGAAAAGTAAATGGAGGTTTTGATTATTCCGAAAAATGTAAATTGGAGTGCTGCTTGGCAAAGTGTTATTGTTACATGGTTTCCTTTATTTGGAGAGATTGTTATTCATATTAATAAGAAATAAACAAAAATCCATTTTCTTTATGAAATCTTCAAAAATATCCTTTATGCTATTGATAGAATTAAATGAAAGGACATGATGATTATGGATATGATCTTGAAAACAACAAACCTCTGTAAAAATTTTAAAGGGCAGACAGCAGTAAACAATGTATCTCTGAATATTCAGAGAAATTCTGTCTACGGATTGCTGGGACCGAATGGAGCAGGCAAATCTACCATTCTTAAAATGCTCACTGGCATTTTGCGCCCTACATCGGGAGAAATTGAGTTTGACGGCCACGCATGGGACCGCAGCGATCTACAATCTATTGGTGCATTGATTGAAATGCCGCCCCTATACGAAAATCTGACTGCATACGAAAATCTGAAAGTGCGAACCCTTGCGCTCGGACTTCCCGATACCCGCATTGAGGAAGTCTTGCGGGTTGTTGACCTTACAGACACCGGAAAAAAGAAATCGGGACATTTTTCTTTGGGAATGAAACAGCGGCTTGGCATTGCGCTTGCGTTGTTATCATCACCTAAATTGTTGATTTTAGATGAACCGACAAACGGGTTAGACCCTATTGGTATTCAAGAGTTACGGGAACTTATCTGTTCTTTCCCGGCGCATGGAATTACAGTAATTTTATCCAGTCACATTTTATCCGAAGTAGAGCAGATCGCAGAACACATTGGAATTATTTCTGCCGGGAAGCTGGGCTATGAAAGCAAAATAAACAAAGGCACAAGTTTAGAAGAAATTTTTATGCGTGTTGTAGCTGCTAATAACGAAAGGGGAAAAAATAATGTTTCATCTTATACATTCTGAATTATTAAAAGTACGTCATACGTTTGCATTAAAGCTGTTTGTTGCGGCTCCTATCGTTACTTTGAGCTTAGGATACATCTTGAGTGGAAAATCTGTTCAGCTTACAGCCTATAATTGGTGGTATATTTTGATACTGCCGATTACGATCGCTATTTGGTGTGCCAGCTTTATCAGTTGTGAAAAACGCACACAGTATCAGAATATTCTCTGCTTATCTGTTGACATGAAGAAAATCTGGATGGGAAAGCTGTTTGCGGTTGCCGTGCTGCTTTTATTAACCAATTTTGTAATGTGGGGCGGCTGTACGCTCTTTGGTGTTTTTACCGTGATGAACATTGACCCGCTTAATGGGTTTTTCGGCTGTATGTTATTGTTTTTTGTTTACGTTTGGCAGCTTCCGCTTATTATGTTTCTAGCGAAAAAAACAAATTATCTTACCGCTGTACTGATTTCCTTTAGCTGCAACATTTTATCCACGATCGGAGCAGAAAGTGATTTGTTTTATCTCAATCCATTTGCCATTCCAGCACGCATTGTATGCCCCTTTTTCAAAATGCACCCTAACGGTATTCCTATTGAAAATGGTTCTTTTCTGCTGGATACTGGAACGATCATTCCTGCCGTTTTGCTCAGCTTGACTTTAGCGGTACTGTGTTTTTTGCTTACAGCATGGCTTTTCACTAAAGGAGACAGAACACATGATTGAGTTATATCATTATCTAAAAAGCGATTTTTACAAGTTGCGCAATTCTTCGTTCTTTTGGGTACATGTTTTATCCCCATTTCTGGGAGCAGCACTTGTTTTATTGTATGCGACATTTGCGGCTGTAAACGATATAAACAAAATTGCGGTATTCTTTCAGCTTTTCGCGATCGCATATCCTTTTGTTATTAGTATCGTTTGTGAGATTACCGCAGGACAGGAAAACCGGGCGGGGCATTATCAGAATATTTTAGTGTTGCGTTCCAAAACGAAAGCCATTTTGTCTAAATTCCTGTTACTGATCGCCGCCGGATTGCTTGCGGTATTATTGAGCATATTTCTATTTACTTTGTTACTTCCGGCGACAGGAACAAAATTGCTTTTGCCGACATCATCCCTTGTATTACCGGCTTTGACCTTGTGGAGCAGTAATATACTGCTGTATGCTCTTTCTATTATTTTGGCATTTCGGTTTGGAAGAACGGTCTGCATAGGAATGGGAGCTATTGGCAGTTTATTAGCTGCGTTGCTCCAAACGGGCTTAGGTACAGGCTTGTGGTTTGTGCTGCCATATGGCTTTGGAATACGTCTTAGTGATTTCGCGCTTCAATTTGCCTTGCAGGATTTAACTGCTGTTAGCGCAGAACTTAAATTCGGGATGAGCATGTGCGCGGGCATGACGGTTTTGTTTATTGTAATTTTGTTCGTGTGGTTTTTGCGGTACGAGGGAAAGTGTACAAATGAGTGAGGAGATGATATAATATGGATTGTTTGGGAAACGTGATATGGTTCCTGTGCGGAGGATTATGGCAGGGCTTGGCATGGACAATATCGGGCATTTTTTGGTGCATAACCATTATTGGAATACCGATTGGGCGGCAATGTTTCAAATTTACTGCTCTTACCTTTTTTCCTTTTGGCAAAGAAATTCAGTACGGCGGTAATGCGATTTCAACTTTGGCAAACCTTGTATGGCTCATGATCAGTGGTATTCCGCTTGCCATAACAGCGTGCATAAATGGGATACTGCTATGCTGTACGATTATCGGCATACCGTTTGGTATACAATGCTTTAAGATTGCAAAACTCGCCCTTATGCCCTTTGGGGCGACCGTAAATGAAGTCTGACAGGAGGGATTGATATGGCGAATATATTAGTTATTGATGATGAAAACGCAATGCTGCAACTGATAAAGCGCATTCTCGAAAAAGACGCCCATACCGTGACACTTCAAGCAAATGCAAAAGCCGTTCTTGATATAGATTTCAGACGATATGATTTGATCTTGCTGGATATTATGATGCCAGATATGGACGGTTTTGAATTATGCGATCAAATCCGTTCCCTTGTGGACTGCCCTATTATTTTCTTGACTGCAAAAACACAGGAAAGCGATATTGTTCGTGGTTTGGGAATTGGCGGCGACGATTATATCACAAAGCCTTTTGGTACAAATGAATTGCTTGCCCGAGTAAATGCGCATTTACGCAGAGATACCAGAGAAAAGAAATATGCCATATCCATTTCGGGTATTATCTTTCACATCAACGCAAAGGAAACGGAAGTCAATGGGAATAAGCTCCCTCTAACCAAAAGTGAGTATGAAATATGTGAATATCTGGCTTTGCACCGGGGACAGGTTTTTTCAAAAGAGCAGATTTATGAAGCTGTTTTTGGTTTTGAGGGAGAAAGTGACGATAGTGTGATAGCCACTCATATAAAAAATATCCGCAGTAAATTAGCGGCTGTCAAATTATCCCCTATTGAAACGGTTTGGGGGGTGGGTTATAAATGGCAGTAAAAAAACTGCGTTCCATCTTCATGCGGTATATATTCACTGTTGCTGGAGGTATCCTTTTTATTATTGCCGCTAATGTTGGTCTATATATGCTCTGTATAAATACAGAAGTCATTATTCCTGCCATGAATATTGAGGATAGGATTGCTGACGCAGCGGAAAAAATACAGGCAGATAAATTATTTGATACAGCCGACATTCCCAGCTTTTGCGATTATGGCGTTTATTCTCCTACAGGTATGTTCCAGTACGGTTCTTTATCAGAAGATACCGCCAACACCTTTTGGGAGAAAGCTGTTACAAACGGAAAGAATGTAGTTCACCCATACCGTATTCGGATTGTTGAACGTGAAAATGAAGTCATTCTTTTGCGCTATCGTTTGACTTCACAATTTAGCAATCCAGTGCTTCGGCGAATATGCCCGACATCCGACTTTCTCCTTATCGGGCTGATAATGATTGAGATCATCGTTTTGCTGCTCCTTGTTTCTCATTGGTTTGGGAAATATACGGGCAGGAAAATTGACAAACTGCTTATCGTAACCCAGAAAATTGAGAAGCGGGATTTGGATTTTAAGATTGAAAGCAGTGGCATATTTGAAGTAGACCGCGCTTTATCCGCATTAGGGCACTTGAAACAGGCACTAAAAAATTCGCTTGCTGAACAATGGGAAGCCGATAAATTACGGCAGGAACAGATTTCAGCTTTGGCACATGATCTGAAAACACCACTGACTATTATCCGTGGAAATACGGAGCTGCTGCATGATACGATACTTGCCGATGATCAGAAAGAATGTGCGGACTATATCGAGGGCAGTGTTGTTCAAATGCAGGACTATATTGAAACGCTAATTGACATGACAAAAGCAAAAGAGAATTTTCCTTTTCGTCGTGAAAATGTAAAATTATCTTCTTTATTGCAGGAAATCCGTACACAGGCAAAAGGTTTGTGCGCTGTAAAAAATATCTATTTGGAATGGAGGGAGAATGTTGATCGGGAATATATCTTTGCAGACAGTGAACAACTGATAAGAGTTTTTGCAAATGTTCTTTCAAATGCAATAGAATATACGCCAGCAGGAAAAACTGTTTTCTTTGAAGTATATGAAAAAGATAATTCAATCCTATGCTCTATCACTGATATGGGAAGCGGCTTTTCTCCCGAAGCGTTAAAGCGTGCAACCGAACAGTTTTATATGGAGGAACAAAGCAGACATTCTAAATCGCATTATGGAATAGGTCTTTATGTAGCAAACTCCATAATAGCCCAACATGGCGGACAGCTTATTTTAAGCAACTCTGAAAAGACTGGCGGCGCACAGGTTATGATCAAAATTCCGTATTGACATCATGGACGGCTTACGAGCCGTCCTCAGACTGTAGACAAAGTACTATATTTATGACCCTCTCTCTGATATAATGAACGATATCAGAAAGGCGGTGTTTTTTATGATGACAAAAAAGATAGATAAGAAGAGGGACCAGATGATGGTCTTCTGTATGGATGATATGGTCCCCCAAGACCATCCGTGGGATTGAGGTGAACGTCGCCTATAGATGGTCTTTAGGACTGGACATGATGGATCCAGTCCCGTATTTTTCCATCTTTGGTAAAAACTACACCCGCCGTTTCAGAGATACGGACATCTCCGAGCGGATCTTTGCCCATGTCCTGGGGCAGTGTATGGATGCAGGGCTGGCAGACACCAGCCATATCTTTGTGGATGCTGCCCATGTAAAAGCCTGTGCGGACAACAAAAAGATGCAGGAGCAGGCAGTGCATGACGAGGCCTTATGGTATGAGGAGGAGCTGAAAAGGAGATCCCGCAGGATTGGGAACGCCACGGGAAAAAGCCATTAAAAGATAAAGACCGCA
Source organism: Clostridia bacterium (assembly GCA_910575625.1). Taxonomy (GTDB): domain Bacteria; phylum Bacillota; class Clostridia; order Lachnospirales; family Lachnospiraceae; genus MGBC164599. The sequence goes on along the minus strand of CAJTFD010000019.1, from coordinate 9,045 downwards.
ATGACCACCATCCGGCGGGAGCGCTGGTGTGGATAGGGCAGCGACCCGTAAGTGCAGCACGACAGACCCGGAGAGTGGCTGGTTTAGGAAAGGGGAGCACAAACACGTCTCTGCCTATGCCGTGCAGACTGCTTGTGACAGGAACGGATGGGTCATGGGGTACACCGTCCATCCCGGGAATGAGCATGACAGCCGCACCTTTAAACCTTTATATGATAAGGATAAGATAAAGGGATATGCTCCAGAGATGGTCATAATGGACGCTGGATACCGGACAACAGACAGGGCGGGGTTATAGGGAGTATAAGAGTTGTGGGACCCACTGCGCCCACTGTCCGAGCCTTGAGAGATGCACCCACAGCAAGAGCCATGTCAAGACGGTCACCAGGCATGTGTGGGAAGAGTATATGGAGACAGTGGGAGTATCCGCCATACCCGTGGGGACAGGGATATCTATGCCCGGAGGAAGGGGATCATAGAGAGGATCTTCGGGACTGCGAAAGAACAGCACGGACTCCGTTATACACAATACATAGGGAAGGCGCGGATGGAGATGAAAGCCGGGCTTACCTTTGCGTGCATGGACTTGAAGAAACTGGCAAGGATCCTTGCCAGAAAGAAGATCAACGGTTCCTCAAGATCATAAAATGCAAAATGGTTCTTCAAAAACATATACTGTCCGATTTCCCTCTGTATGAAAGCATACACGCCGTAGTCCGAGATGAAGCGACATCAGTACAAATCCCCAATAGGAAGAAACCATGTGAACCTCTCTGGAAAAAGCCCGCCCATCTTTGATTGGCAGAAATGACAATGCGTGTTCGGAAAGAATCACTCCGCTATACATGGAACCAACCATTGTAAGCAGGATCCCGATAACAAGAATGGTCTGCCACATACGAAACATTGTATATCTTCTTTTGAAAACATACCGGCTCCATTTTCGGTTCAAGATATGGTGGGCAATGAAAAGAACAAACATTCCTATCCCCAGCCATTCATGCGCCGCTTCTCCAATCAGTCCATAAGCCATCAGAAACAGCAGCATGACCGTCATTCCAATATCGACCACTATTTTTAAGTGTCATAATCAGCAGGATATTTTTCTTCTGTTTCAATCAGGAACATCCCCCCGCCAGTATGCTGTCCGATCAACGACGCGACATACTGTGTATTTCCATAAATCTCCCCATCCATTTTTTCCACATCAAAAATACCTCGCTTTCCTCTAATACCAGTCATGTTTTTCATTACGGTCCAATGCGCCTATCCGCGCCATCTCATCCTCTGTCAGTTCAAAATCATACAGCTCCGTATTTTCCCTGATATGATCAGGGTTACTGGAACCGGGGATGACCACCACGCCCTTTTGCAGATTCCAGCGCAAGATCACCTGCGCAGAAGACACGCCATGCGCCCCGGCTATTTCAGAGATCACAGGATCGCCAAGCAGCTCTCCCGTATGCCCTCTGCCACCCAGCGGATACCATCCCTGCACCACGATCCCTAAATCCTGGATAAACGGGATCACATCATTCTCCTGATAATACGGATGGATTTCATTCTGAACCAATGCGGGGACAGTATCCACCTGCGGCAGAAATTCCGTCAGTTCCTCCACATACCAGTTCGACAGCCCGATGGAACGGATTTTCCCATCTTCCACAAACTGCTCCATCGCTTTATACGCTTCCACATCATTCGGGTCTGGATGGTGCAAAAGCATTAAGTCCACATAGCCAATATCCAGCCGGTCAAGACAAGCCTGGATCGACTGGGCTGGATCTTCCATCTCACTGCCCGGATAAATTTTTGTCGTAACAAAAATATCCTCCCGCTGTATGATCCCTTCGCTGATCGCTTCCCGGATTGCCTGCCCGATCTCCTCCTCATTGCCATATGCAGAGGCAGTATCGATCAGACGGACACCGTCCGATAACGCAGATTTCACAGAATTGATACACTCATCACCGTGAAGGCTGTACGTCCCAAGGCCGTTAATTGGCATCTCATATCCGCTGTTTAGCATGACCGTCTTTTTTTCAAGATCAAACTCTGCTTTTACAATGGTTTCTTCCCCTGCCGCCCGTTCGCTGCCTGTATGACTGGATACAGTCCCGGTTTCCCCTGCAGATCCAGCGGTATCTGCTGCCGGGATTGTTTCAGCATCTCCGGCAGCCCCGTTTTCCCCCACCCCGCTTTGCCCGCACGCTGTCAATGGAAATGCCAATAAGAAAACAAATATAAGGCTGAATATCTTGTTCACTCCATAGTCTCCCTTACGTTATTTCAGATTTCTTCCGAAATCCCGAAGATCTTTCAGCTTCGAGGCAGAACCGTTTTCCATGCCGTATGCTGTAAATACTCCCATATCCTCAAGGCCAAGGTATTCCAGAAGATCCCCCTTGTAGGAGAACATTGCCCCATCATACATTGCAGGATCACCGGAACTTAATATCATAGCCACTTTTTTCAGGTTCCGGGGCTTTCTCGGATAGGCGGCAGAATAGAAGCGGTCAAGGGTACACTTTAACTGCCCTGAAATACCGTGATAATAGATCGGCGAGGCAATGACAAGCATATCCGCCTCCCCCAGCAGGGAATAGACTTCCTGCATATCATCTTTCTGCACGCAGGCTCCGTTTCCCTTTGTATGGCAGTGTTCGCAGGCCAGGCAGCCCGCAATTTTTTTCTTACATACGTCGATCACATCCACCCTGTGTCCTGCGGACTTGGCGCCTTCCCGAAATGCATCCACCATCTGTTTCGTATTGCCCTTTGGACGGGGACTCCCGTTCAATACCAAAATGCGCATAATGATCACCTCCATATTGTATACTTATTTCCTGCCAACACCAGAATGTCTCATTAAAAGCGGGATGCCCTGGCATACGGCATGATAACGCTTTGTTCTGTGCCGCCTTTAGATCCCCTGCTTCGTGGGACGGATCATGATCTCACTCACGGACATCCGGTCTGGTGTTTCGATAGCGTAGGCCACGGCGGTTGCCAAAATAAAGTTTCGTCGGGTTGCAATACGTAAAATTTCCTAACATTGTTTTTCTCCTTGTAATGCTAAGTTTTTAAATACTATTTCAAATTTTCCGCAAAAAACCGTTCCAGCTTATCAAACGGGATCGCATCCTTTCCGCCTCCGTCATACAGATCCGTATGGACTGCATCGGGAATGATCAGCAGCTCCTTATTGTCTGTATAAGGGTTATCCTTCACCATTGCATCATAGGCATCACGGCTGAAATAGCAGGAATGTGCTTTCTCTCCATGCATGATGAGGACTGCGCTGCGGATCTCATTGCTGTACTTTAAGATAGGCTGGTTCATAAAGGACATACATCCGATCACATTCCAGCCGTCGTTGGAATTTAACGAGCGTTTGTGGTATCCGCGATCCGTTTTATAATAGTTGTGATAATCTGCCACATAGAAAGGCGCATCCTCCGGAAGCGGATCGATCACACCGCCGCCCAGCGCATAGCCGCCATTTTTGTGATCAATGAGCCTTTGAGCGTTCATAGCTTCTTTCTTCGCATACCGTACATCGGCAGAGTTATCCGCATCGAAATATCCGTTGGCATTGACACGGGACATATCATACATGGTGGAGGCGACCGTCGCCTTAATGCGGGTATCCAATGCCGCCACATTGAGGGCCAGGCCTCCCCATCCGCAGATGCCGATAATGCCGATACGGTCGGGGTCAACATTTTCCTGTACGGAAAGGAAATCCACCGCCGCCTGAAAATCCTCTGTGTTGATATCGGGTGAAGCCATGTAGCGGGGTGCGCCGCCGCTTTCACCGGTAAAGGAAGGATCAAATGCCATAGTGAGGAAGCCACGCTCTGCCATTGTCTGCGCATACAGTCCGGCTGCCTGCTCCTTTACTGCGCCAAACGGCCCGCATACCGCAATCGCAGCCAGCTTCCCCTCGGCCTCTTTCGGCATATAAAGGTCTGCTGCCAACGTGATCCCATAGCGGTTTGGGAATGTAACCTTGCGGTGGTCCACCTTTCCACTTTTCGGGAACGTCTTATCCCATTCCTTAGTCAGTTCCAGTTTTACAGTGTTTTCCATTTTATAATACCTCTCTTTCTTTTCATCATTTTTTTGTTATCGCTTTTCTTTTTCCATGCGCCATATTAAAAAATCAAGACAGTCAACCCTTCCCTGACTTTCATGAAGACTATCCATCAAACTGCAGCGGTGTTTTCGCAGCGTCTTAATGGCATCCTGAACCTGACCGTTACCATACAGCCTGCAGACTTCTTCAATGGTTTGTGAGCCACATCCTGCATCCTTAAGATTTTGAATTAAATCATCCGTATGACCGCCTCCCTTCCTGCTATGTCTGTATTATATCTTCTTGATTTTCATTTCGCTAATTGCTATAATTTATATCATGATATAAATTTTTGGAATATCAGAGGAGGACAATATGGAACTGCGGACCATGAGATACTTCCTTGCAGTGGCAAGGGAGGAAAATATGACCCGTGCGGCAGAGTTGCTCCACGTTACCCAGCCTACACTTTCCAAACAGTTAAAGGCGCTTGAAGACGAGCTTGGTAAAAAACTGTTCACGCGCCACAGTTTCAGCATACAGCTTACGGAAGAAGGGATCTTACTGCGGAAACGGGCGGAGGATCTGGTAAAAATGGCCGATAAGATCACAACGGAATTTCTTGCCCTGGACGATACTCTTGGGGGCGATGTTTACTTCGGTATGGCGGAATCTTACCAGATCAGGCATCTTGCCTCCGCCATCAGGCAATTTAAAAATACCTTTTCTGATATGCGTTACCATATTACAAGCGGCGATACAGAGCAGGTCACGGAAAAGCTGGATAAAGGCGTCATCGATTTCGCTGTCTTGGCCGAAGGACCAAATACCGCAAAATATCATTTCCTTGCCTTTCCCGAAGCCGATCTATGGGGCGTCGTCATGAAAGCGGACTCTCCCCTGGCAGACAAACAGGCTGTCTGTGCCGATGACCTGGCCGGACTTCCGCTCTTTTGCTCGGAGCAGGGCTGGAACCATGATATCTCCAGATGGTGCGGAAATAAACTGGATGAGCTGCATCTTGAAGGGTCTTTCCGCCTGTCCTATAATGGCTCTTTATTTGTAAAGGAAGGGCTCGGATATCTCCTGACTTTTCAGCATCTCATTGATACAAGCCCCGGCAGCGGACTTGTTTTCCGCCCGCTGTCGCCAATTCTTGAAACAAAAATTTATCTGATCTGGAAAAAATATCAGGTATTTACCCCTATCGCAGAACGGCTTTTGGAATACTTAAAGGATAAGTTTGATGCTGTCCCATCATAGTAAATATACCGTTGATCAATTTGACTTAAAACCGACTGCTTAAAGCTTGATTTTACACAAAATCCATGTAAGCTGTGTCACACAGGATTAAAACATAATTTTAAGGAGGACACAGCAATGCTTCAAATATCCGAGATTGTAAAGAAAACCGAAGAAATGTTTGACCTATTCAATAAGTATTTTTACCAAGGAGAGCTTACCCGTCCGGCCATCACCGTATCCCCGGACGGCGGGCGCAGCGCATATGGCTGGTGCAGTATCCATGAAATCTGGAATGCGAGTAATGAGCTTTACCGGGAGATCAGCCTTTGCGCCGAGTACCTAGACCGCCCCATTACAGAAATAGCTGCCACACTTCTACATGAAATGAGCCATTTGTATAATCTGCAGCATGATATCCGGGACGTGAGCAACAACGGCTATTACCACAATATGAAATCCAAAGCCACCGCCGAAGCCCACGGCCTGCATATTGAGAAACATCCCAAATACGGCTGGACGGTTCTATCATTTTGGCATTCTAAAAAAGAAAAATTTCTTTGAAATAAGGCTTGCTTTTTCACCAAAAATGCGTAAGCTGTCACTCACAAGGCAAGCAGCCAATAGCAAAAATATCAAAATAAGAAAGGCGGACAGCATCAAAGAGGTTGAACTTCTCGACTTCCATTTCAACATACCTGCGGACGGCAAGATCACTTTTGAAATCCATTACGCATCCGGCGTACTTCCGGAGACATTCCCGGAACCGAAGGCGAAAGTAACCCGCGCAGAAAAGGCAGCCGCCAAAGCGCAGAAGAAAGCCGCGCAGGAAGAAGCCGCCGATACCCCGGCACCGGAGAAAACAGCACTGGCCATCATCCCGGAAGGACCGCAGATAATGAAAACGGCAGAGCCGGAGGAAAACACAGCTGAACCGGAAACTGCAGAGGATACCCCAGAGCAGGCAGCTGCAGTAGGCGACTTCATCGGAACGTTTGTGGCGAGCAGTGGAAATGTAACGGATGATGTGATCAAAGAGTATATCAAGAACCAAGATCTGCAAGAAAAGAGCGATTCCGATAACTTCGAGATAGGATAAAAGAAACGTATAAGGGATAAGAGTGAAAAATAAAGTGGATTTTAAGACGCACTTACAATGAAGGATCTTAAAACGGCCCCGTGCAGAACGTATGTTTTATCACTCGTGGTTTAAATATCGTTGCATTTAACTAAACTCGATATATCATAACCTTGGGCCTCAAGAAATGGTATCTCGCGATTTCACGGAGCTGCCGAAATCTTTTGGAGGGATAAATGAGCATCTGATCAGGTCAAATTTGTATAGGTCGGCAATCCATTTGGGATCCTTTTTGTCAGTTTTTTTGCCTTTGATGGCCCTGACATATTTAGGATGCGTAAGGCACACATTGATGTCGTTTTCGAGATGATCAAAAATAGAGATCCAATACTTTCCAGTGGATCCCATACAGACATGATAGCGATCATTCTCGATAAGCCAGTCGTGAAACTTTTGGATATCAGAGTTGATGGCAGAAAAGGATTTTTGCTTATACCCGGATATTCCTTCTTTATCAGTAGTTACGATAGTTGCAACGATAATGTTTTTGTGGACATCAAGTCCGCAGCAGATAGGGTATTTTATCTCCAGTATAAGTATCACCACCTTATAAATAAAAAGGAATAGCAACATTGACTGTCATCCTGTGACTGGATAAACATGGTTTATTACCAATGATAAGAGTCCGGGCTCAAAATCCCACTTGTTTGTGCTTTGAACGAAGCGAAAGGAATGATAACAACTATGAAATAAGGATATAGCTACTTATCCTATTTCTCGGATAAATTACCGCTTACAAACGCACCGCAAATTCATCAAGCAAACACCTTACATGGACGGGAAGCCGCCCGCTGTATCCATCATCTGCCTTGTCGCATAAGAGGTTGGATGGATGGGTATAGAGAATACTCACGACGAAATTAAAGGTGTCGTCGGTGTCGCCCCGGACAGCCTCGTTGATCTTGATCATATGGTCTCTCCCTCCTTTACGGTGTAATCCTGGTTTCTTGCCGGTGGTGCTGCCCCTTTCCTGTCCGCAGTGGCCCATCGCCGGATCGTGGCGGCATGGTTCTTATAGCTCTTTCCGGTAGATGCCATATATTCGGACAGCTGCTCCACGTAGCTTTCCCACAGGGCCGGCAGTCCCCTTTTCAGTTCTGCCAGGTCTTTTTCCAACAGGACCACATTCTGGTAGCGTCCGCAGGTGCGGGCGGCCTGTCCCTTCTCTATCTCTTTCTTTATCTCTATCTATGGTGGACGGACCTGGATCGACAGGGAAAGCTGTAAAACCAGATGCGGGAAAGCCGCCCACATGGCGAAGGGAAGCAGTAAGTTTGGAAAATACAAAGAAAGGAAGGTGCGTGAGGCATTGAGAAATCCTATCAACGTATTGAAAAGCTTAGGCGAGAAATCGCAGGAAAAATCGTATAAGTACCAGAGGTCATACAGGGATTTTGTAGTGGTCAAGCATTTTTGTAACATTTGTGGCTAAAAATTTATTGGATTGTTGCCTGGAGTCTATCGGGGCTGTCAGCTTTTATCAATGGTGCTTCGCACCGCTGCATGGCCATGCCATTGACAAATCCTGCCAACTCCGATTTTGGCTGATCAGGCAATCCAATGATGAAGCATGCTCCCGCCTCTCCTTATGCTGCCATTCGTGCCTGGTATGGCGTGCGGTAGCCGTTATAGCTGTGCGGACGTACATGGTTGTACGTGACATAAGCGAATCCCTCCACGGTCTGGTACAGTTCCTCATCTGTTCGGAATTCATAGAGATTGGTACATTCATTCTTCAGGGTGTTGAAGTACCTTTCCATTGGCGCATTGTCGTAGGGGTATCCGGCTTTGCTCATGCTCTGTGTCACATGGACGGATTCGCAGAATCCTATGAAAGCCTTCGATGTATATGGCTCCCCTGGTCGCTGTGCAGGAGCAGGCCTCCCTTTGTTAAATGCTGTGGATCCAATGCCTTTTGCAGGGTGCGTACAGCCAGATCACTGGTGATGTGTTTGTCTGTTACACTGGCTACTACACTCCTGTCATAGAGATCTATGATGGCGCAATTGTACCGTACATCTCCATTCCGTAGGGATAGGTATGTGAAATCCGTACACCATTTCTGGTTCGGCTTGTCTGCATGGAAATCCTGATCCAGTTTGTTATCAAATACTTTATGGGGCTTCCCTGGCTTTGTCCCCGGTCTCTTAGGGCGGACGATGGAACGCAGGCCCAATCCCCTGTTCATATATTTATGGATTGTTGTCTGACTGTAGCTGTACCCCCTGCGCTCCAGATAGGCAGTCATACTGCGGAACCCGTCTACTCCATTGTGGCTGTGGTAGATCTCTTCGATCTGTTCCTTGACTTTCTCTTTTTGGGCATGATGATCCGCCTTCCGGTGTTTCCGGTAGTTATAGTAGGCATTCGGGCAGATCCCCAGCCGCCGCAACAGCCAGCGGATGCCGAATTCTTTATGGTGTTGTTCGATAAACCGATAAGCCTCTGATCGATTTCCTTCGCAAAGAATGCCGCTGCTTTTTTTACTATGAAACATAACCTTTCGGGTAACTAAAAAAGCGCAGACTGCCCCTGTCAAACTTAAAAAGGTTGATTTTGAACTTAACTGACAGGCTTAAGCGGCAAC
>CAJTFD010000018.1 GCA_910575625.1 Clostridia bacterium | reverse complement strand
TTTCCTTCACAGTACTCTGCACTATCGGTCACTGGGTAGTATATCGCCTTGGAGGGTGGTCCCTCCGACTTCCCACAGGGTTTCCCGTGTCCCGTGGTACTCTGGATCCTGCCTGCTGTGCTCGGCCTTCGCCTACGGGGCTTTCACCCTCTCTGGCTGGCTTTCCCAAAGCCATCCGGCTGGCTCCACACATGCGTTGTGGCAGTCCGTAACCCCGGCGCGCACGCGCGCCGGTTTAGGCTGGCCCCCTTTCGCTCGCCGCTACTGAGGGGTTCGAGTTTTCTTCCTTTTCCTCCGGGTACTTAGATGTTTCAGTTCCCCGGGTTCCCCTCCATATGCTATGGATTCACATATGGATGTATGGAGTGTGTCCATACAGGTTTCCCTATTCAGAGATCCCCGGATCGTAGGTCATTTGCACCTCCCCGAGGCTTATCGCAGCTTGTCACGTCTTTCATCGGCTCCCAGTGCCAAGGCATCCGCCCTGCGCCCTTTTTGTTTGACCGTCCATCCGCCTCCCCGTAGCGTCGGGGAGACGGAGTCTATCATCTGAAAAATGATCTGTTACTCGATGTCTTTTCCTATCTCTATCTACGTCCCCTTTCACCTAATAAAGGGGTACGCAGGATATATCGTATATGCAGTTTTCAAGGTACGCTGGGCTTAAGTGGACTCGAACCACCGACCTCACGCTTATCAGGCGTGCGCTCTAACCAGCTGAGCTATAAGCCCTCATACTGCCCTATGGCTGTGCCATCGGGCGATGGAGATAAAGAGATTCGAACTCTCGACCCCCTGCTTGCAAGGCAGGTGCTCTCCCAACTGAGCTATATCCCCATTTTTATCCTGGCGGCCACCTACTCTCCCACACGGATGCAGTACCATCGGCCGGCTGGGTCTTGACCTTCGTGTTCGGTATGGGAACGGGTGTGTCCCCCAGCCGCATCGCCACCAGGAATACTTGAGTCCTTGACAACTCAACAGCGAAACACATCTCTCTCGATCGATCCCTACTCGTCCGTTCCATAGAAAGGAGGTGATCCAGCCGCACCTTCCGATACGGCTACCTTGTTACGACTTCACCCCGGTCACCGGACCCGCCTTCGACAGCTCCCTCCTTGCGGTTGGGCCGCTGGCTTCGGGCGTTTCCGGCTCCCATGGTGTGACGGGCGGTGTGTACAAGACCCGGGAACGTATTCACCGCGGCATTCTGATCCGCGATTACTAGCGATTCCAGCTTCACGCAGCCGGGTTGCAGGCTGCGATCCGAACTGGGGCGCCTTTTCTGGGGTTTGCTCCGGGTCACCCCTTCGCCTCCCTTTGTGTGCGCCATTGTAGCACGTGTGTAGCCCAAGCCATAAGGGGCATGATGATTTGACGTCATCCCCGCCTTCCTCCGGGTCATCCCCGGCAGTCCCTCCAGAGTGCCCACCTCTACGTGCTGGCTACTGGAAGCAGGGGTTGCGCTCGTTGCGGGACTTAACCCAACATCTCACGACACGAGCTGACGACAACCATGCACCACCTGTCACCGCTGCCCCGAAGGGAGGGGGCCGTTACGCCCCTGTCAGCGGGATGTCAAGGCTTGGTAAGGTTCTTCGCGTTGCTTCGGATTAAACCACATGCTCCACCGCTTGTGCGGGTCCCCGTCAATTCCTTTGAGTTTCATTCTTGCGAACGTACTCCCCAGGTGGTATACTTAATGCGTTTGCTACGGCACCGGCCATCCTTGATGCCCGACACCTGGTATACATCGTTTACGGCGTGGACTACCAGGGTATCTAATCCTGTTCGCTCCCCACGCTTTCGAGCCTCAACGTCAGTCGCCGTCCAGCAGGCCGCCTTCGCCACCGGTGTTCCTCCTGATATCTACGCATTTCACCGCTACACCAGGAATTCCGCCTGCCCCTCCGGCACTCCAGCCATACAGTTCTCAGTGCAGTCTGCGGGTTGTGCCCGCACCTTTCACACCGAGCTTGCATGGCCGTCTACGCTCCCTTTACACCCAGTAAATCCGGATAACGCTCGCCCCCTACGTATTACCGCGGCTGCTGGCACGTAGTTAGCCGGGGCTTCTTAGTCAGGTACCGTCCTCTTTCTTCCCTGCTGATAGAAGTTTACATACCGAGATACTTCTTCCTTCACGCGGCGTCGCTGCATCAGGGTTCCCCCCATTGTGCAATATTCCCCACTGCTGCCTCCCGCAGGAGTCTGGGCCGTGTCTCAGTCCCAGTGTGGCCGTCCGCCCTCTCAGGCCGGCTACTGATCGTGGGCTTGGTGGGCCGTTACCCCGCCAACTACCTAATCAGACGCGGACCCATCGTGTACCGTACTAGATAAGATCTAGGCTTTCCGCCCTGTGCCATGCGGCACTGTGCGCATATGCGGTATTAGCAGCCGTTTCCGGCTGTTATCCCCCTGTACACGGCAGGTTGTCCACGCGTTACTCACCCGTCCGCCACTCAGCCACCCGGTCTTTGTACCGAAATACTCTGTCCGGGCGCTCCGTTCGACTTGCATGTGTTAGGCACGCCGCCAGCGTTCATCCTGAGCCAGGATCAAACTCTCTGGTCTATACCTTTATCCCATTTACTGTTTGGGTTGTGTTCTTCAAATAAAAATCTCTTCGATAAGGATTTTCAGGAACTCATTTATACTTTTGAGATATCTTCCGACATCTCCGTCACAAATGTATGATCGTGTGTTTCGCTGTTCAGTTGTCAATGTGCTTTTGTTTGTTTTTTTATTGCTTGTGTTCCTCAGCGGAACAGTTGATATCTTATCACCTTTCTTCTTAGTTGTCAATACCTTTTTTTAATTTATTTTCAACTTTATTTTGAAAGACATCCGATATCTGATTTTCTGTGTGCATGGACCTCATACTGTACAAATAATATCTTGTAATCTGGAAAACGGAGAAGGAGGGATTTGAACCCTCGCGCCGCTATAAACGACCTATACCCTTAGCAGGGGCACCTCTTCAGCCAACTTGAGTACTTCTCCAAATGCCTAAATCACATTTCCTATATTTATTTGACAGCCGCGTTGTTCCGTGGCACGATGAGTATTATACGAGATTAGGATCATATTGTCAACAGGTTTTTCCAAATTTTTTTATTTTTTTATTTTGATGCGTTTTTTTATCCATGCTCGGCTATGACTTGCCCGATCCTGCGCCTGACTTCCGCGGCGATCTCCACAGATTTCATCTCTTTGTATTCTCCATAGGACATCGGTTCCAGAAAATGCACCTGTACCGTCAGCGGTTTTATGGAATCCGTGTCAAAGGACTTATATGAATCGATCAGCGCGACGGGCACGATGGGGCACTTTGCCTTCATGGCGGCTTTAAAACTGCCTCCTTTAAATTCCAGGAGCTGGTTCCCATCCTTGCTTCTGGTACCCTCGGCAAAAATAAGGAAATTCCGGCCCTGCATAACCTCTTTTGTCACCTGGAGGATCACCTTCATGGACTGCTTGATATCATCCCTGTCTATGGCATACGCCTTCATACATGCAAATACCTGTTTTAAAAAAGGTGTGTCTGCCACTTCTTTTTTCATGACCACAGAAAAGGGCCTGGGACACGCCTCTATGATCGCCAGCACGTCATAGAGTCCCTGGTGGTTGGGATAAAAGATGAAACCGTCCTCTTCTGGAAGGTTCTCCACGCCATGAACGTCGATCTGGATCCTGCCTCCTCTGTTAGCCCTCCCATCTATCAGTTTTAAAAGCGCATATCGCTGTCCCTCCGTATATTTATCCACATGGGCGGCATAATAACAGAGCTTGATCCACCCATAGGGGACAAACAGCAGATTACGGAGCACCATCAGAAGTATCCTCTTCACTCCCGCTCTCCTCCTGGCTGTTTTTTACGGTGTCTTCCATCAGATCCTTGCCGGGATCTTCCGCCGACCTCCGCACTTTTTCAACGCTTGCCACCAGCACGTCGTCCTGGACATCCATGAGCTTCACACCGGAAGTGATCCGGCCCACTGTGGATATGTCCGTGCAGAGCAGACGGATGATGATCCCCTCCGTCGTTATGATCATGATCTCGTCATCTTCATTTACGACTTTGGCCTCCACCACATTTCCAGTCTTCTCTGTGATCTTATAGCATTTTACACCTTTTCCGCCGCGGTTCTGGCAGGTAAATTCACTGATGCTGGTGCGCTTGCCCATCCCTTTTTCCGAGACGATGAGCAGATGCTCTCCCTGGGAATCCAGCTGCATCGCCTGGACTGTGTCCCCGTCCATCAGATTCATCCCCCGCACGCCGATGGAGATCCTCCCTGTACTCCTCACGTCTTTTTCCTGGAAACGGATACACTGGCCGAATTTTGTGACCAGAAGGATCTCTTTGTCTCCGTCTGTGCATTTTACCTCGATCAGTTCGTCCTCATCCCGCAGGGAGATGGCGGCCAGGCCCACTTTACGCACATTGGCGTACTCCTGGATGGGCGTTTTTTTCACCAGGCCTTTTTTCGTGGCCATCACCAGGTATCTGCTGTCCGCGCTCTGTTCCATAGGGATGATCGCGGTGATCTTCTCCTCGGGCTGGAGCTGTAAAAGGTTGATGATCGCCGTCCCCCGGGCATTCCGCCCCGCCTCGGGGATCTCATAGGCCTTCAGACGGTACACTTTCCCCGTGTTTGTGAAAAACATCAGGTAGTTATGTGTGGTGGTCATGATCAGATCTTTGATGAAATCGTCCTCCAGGGTCTGCATCCCCTTTATGCCCTTACCGCCCCGGTGCTGGCTGTGGAAATTATCCATGGTCATCCGCTTGATATAGCCCAGTTTCGTCATCGCGATCACGGTGTCCTCTTTCGGGATCAGATCCTCTATGGAGAGGTCGTTCTCGTCAAATCCGATAGCTGTCCTACGGTCGTCGCCGAATTTATCGCTGATCTCCAGTATCTCTTCCCGGATCACGCCCAGGAGCAGATTCCTGTCCGCGAGGATGGACTGGTAATAGCGGATCTTCTCCATCAGATCCTCATACTCCGCCTCCAACTTCTCCCTTTCCAGCCCTGTCAGGGCGCGCAGGCGCATATCCACGATGGCCTGGGCCTGGGCCTCCGTCAGCGCAAATCTCTCTATCAGGCCCTCTTTCGCTTCCGCTGTCGTCCTCGAACTGCGGATGATCTGGATCACCTCGTCGATGTTATCCAGGGCTTTTAAAAGCCCTTCTAATATGTGCGCCCGCTCCTGGGCTTTGTTCAGCTCATACTCGGTCCTCCTGGTGACCACATCCTCCTGGTGAGCCAGGTATGCTTTTAACATATCAAGGAGGTTTAACACTTTTGGCTCGTTGTTCACCAGGGCCAGCATGATGACCCCGAACGTATCCTGGAGCTGTGTATGTTTAAATAACTGGTTTAAGATCACATTTGCATTGACATCTTTGCGCAGTTCAATGCATATGCGCATACCCTCCCTGTTGGACTGGTCGCTGAGCTCGGTGATCCCATCCACCCTCTTGTCCCGCACCAGTTCCGCGATCTTCTCGATCAGACGGGCTTTATTGACCATGTACGGGAGTTCCGTGACAATGATGCGGCTCTTCCCGTTGGGCATCGTCTCGATGTCCGTAACGGCCCGGACGCGGATCTTGCCCCGCCCTGTCCGATAGGCCTCCTCGATGCCCTTGTTCCCTAAGATCTCGGCTCCCGTAGGGAAATCCGGCCCTTTTACGATCTCCAGTATCTCTTCTAGATCTGTGTCTTTTTGCTGTTCTACGATGTTATCGATGATCTTCACGACAGCCCCGATCACCTCCCGCAGGTTATGGGGCGGGATATTGGTCGCCATCCCCACCGCTATCCCGGACGTGCCATTCACCAGAAGATTTGGGTATCTGGACGGCAGGATCAAAGGCTCCCGCTCTGTCTCATCGAAATTGGGTACAAAATCCACCGTATTTTTGTTGATGTCCGCGAGCATCTTCATGGATATCTTGCTGAGGCGTGCCTCTGTATACCGCATGGCTGCTGCACCGTCTCCGTCCACGGAACCGAAATTCCCATGGCCATCGACGAGAGGATATCTGGTCGACCAATCCTGGGCCATGTTCACAAGGGCCCCGTAGATAGAACTGTCCCCATGGGGGTGGTATTTACCCATGGTATCGCCGACGATACGGGCGCATTTCCGGTGGGGCTTATCCGGCCCATTGTTCAGCTCGATCATGGAGTACAGGACCCTCCGCTGGACAGGCTTCAATCCATCCCTTACATCCGGCAGCGCACGGGCCGCGATTACACTCATTGCATAATCAATGTAGGAAGTTTCCATGGTCTTCTTCAGGTCCACATCATGGATTTTGTCAAATACATTTTCTTCCATACATACCTCCGTTTAAATATCCAGATTTTTCACAAATCTTGCATTCTTTTCAATAAATTCTCGTCTTGGCTCCACTTTGTCGCCCATCAGCGTCGTGAAAGTCAGATCGATCTCCGTGGATGTCTCCTCATCCATCATCACCCGAAGCAAGATCCTCTGTTCCGGATCCATGGTCGTCTCCCACAGCTGGTCCGCATCCATCTCACCCAGACCTTTATAACGCTGGATCTTATTGCTTTCATCCCGCCCGATCTCCTCGATGATGTCTTTAAGTTCATCATCGCTGTACGCGTACCAGATCTTTTTATTCTTCTCCACTTTGTACAGGGGAGGCTGGGCCAGGTATACATAACCCTGCTTGATCAGCTCCGGCATAAAACGGTACAGGAATGTGAGCAGGAGCGTAGCGATATGCGCGCCGTCCACATCTGCATCGGTCATGATGATGATCTTATGATACCGGAGTTTCGAGATGTCAAAATCATCGTGGATCCCTGTGCCGAAGGCGGTGATCATGGTTTTGATCTCTTTGTTCGCATATATTTTATCCAAACGTGCCTTCTCCACATTGAGGATCTTCCCCCGCAGCGGCAGGATGGCCTGCGTAGCCCGGCTCCGCGCCGTCTTCGCGGACCCACCGGCGGAATCCCCCTCCACAATGTAGATCTCGCAATTTTCCGGGTTCCTGTCGGAACAGTCCGCCAGTTTTCCCGGCAGGGACAGGCCGTCCAGGGCAGATTTACGCCTGGTCAGATCACGGGCTTTCCTGGCCGCATCCCTGGCTCTCTGGGCCAGCACAGACTTATCGATCGTGGCCTTAGCTACGGATGGATTCTGCTCCAGGAAAAGAGCCAGCTGCCTGCTCACGATGCTGTCCACCGCCCCCCTGGCCTCGCTGTTGCCCAATTTCTGCTTTGTCTGGCCTTCGAACTGGGGTTCTTCGATCTTCACGCTCACAATCGCAGTCAGCCCCTCCCGGATGTCCTCCCCGGACAGATTGGCCTCGCTGTCTTTTAACAATTTATTCTTGCGGGCATAGTCGTTGACCGTCTTTGTCAGGGCATTGCGGAAGCCCACGATATGCGTGCCACCCTCCGGAGTTGTGATGTTGTTGACAAACCCATAGGTGTTCTCCGTGTAGGAATCGTTGTGCTGCATGGCCACTTCCACCCAGACCCCGTCTTTTTCCCCTTCACAATAGATCACTTCCGGATAGAGTTCTTCCTTGCTCTTATTCAAATAGGTCACAAATTCTTTGATGCCGCCCTCATATAAAAATGATTCCTCGACAGGCTCCTCCTGTCTCTCGTCCCGGATACAGATGCGCAGCCCCCTGGTGAGGAACGCCATCTCACGGAACCTCTGTCTTAGGATATCGTAGTCAAAGACCGTCTCTTCGAAGATCGTCGCATCCGGCATGAAAGCCACCTGTGTCCCCGTCTTCTCTGGGTCACACTCCCCGACTACTTTTAGTTTATAGATGACCTTTCCTCTTTCGTAACGCTGTTTATAGACTTTTCCCTCACGATAAATGGTAACTTCCAGCCATTCTGATAAAGCATTAACTACGGAAGCGCCCACACCATGGAGTCCGCCGGACACCTTGTAGCCGCCGCCGCCGAATTTACCGCCCGCGTGCAGCATCGTAAAGACCACTTCCACAGCCGGTATACCTGCTTTATGGTTAATGCCCACAGGAATGCCGCGACCATTATCTATTATTGTGACCGAATTCCCCGGATCGATCGTGACCTTTATGGTATCGCAATACCCGGCCAAAGCCTCATCCACGGAATTATCCACAATCTCATATACCAGATGGTGGAGTCCGCGGCTGGACGTACTGCCGATGTACATCCCCGGCCTCTTCCGCACAGCCTCCAACCCCTCCAAGATCTGGATCTGATCTGCCCCATATTCTGTGTTCATCCTCTTCCTCCTGTTACTTTAAAAGTCCGCCGCCGGATAGGCGGCATTATTCAGGGATGCCAAATGCGCCCGCCAGACTTTCATGTGTGGTGGGAGCGTCCGCTGCCGGGCGCATGAAGGTTTATTTTATAATTGTTACCATTTATTTCTAAATATAGACACAATCATTCCAGTTTATTATAACACAGATGACCTCTTTTTCCAATTAAAAAAACAGCGCCCTTACAAATTCTGTAAAAGCACTGTTTTCTCTCATTGGTTTCCGCTTAGAACTGCAGCATTCTCATTTACTTCCGTTTGGTTATTCTGTTGTCTTGCCTGAGCCAGGATATCCTCCCCTGAGATACAGGTGATCTCCCCGGTCATCTCATCGTGCTTATAGACACTCTGCCCATCGTTGGATACATAGTAAGATCCCCCGTAGATCAACGTCTTCTCCGGACCTTCCTCGTATGCCCTGACATTGTAGAAATCTATGTCTTCCAAGACCACGCGTCCCTGTATGGGCGTGAGCTCATACTCCGCTGTCGGCTTGGGGAGCTGGAGGACCGTATTCGGCAGTTTCTTGAGCTCATTCACCGCATCTGTCAGTGTGACCTCTGTCGGGCCGGTCTCCTCTTCTTCCTCCGGTTCCGGCGGGATCAGGTCGCTGGTCACACCATTCGCCGTGGATAGCCGCAGGGTATAGCTGTCATATGTATATTCCATGCGGACCCGCTTGAGTTCCGGCGACGTGCCTTCCTCCACGGTCGACTTGTTGTCTATGGCCGCAATGTAATATCCCTCTTCCGGAGGGATGAATGCATCTTCCTCCTCATCCTCAGATCCTTCTGCATCCTCTGTTTCTTTATCTTTGTCGTCTTTATTATCTTTGTCGTCTTTATTATCTTTGTCGTCTTTATTGTCCTTGTCGTCTTTATCGTCCTTGTCTTCTTTTTCTTCTTTATCGTCCTCTTTTGCCTCTGGAGTCGGCTGGGGCGCTTCCTTCGGTATCTCTCCCTCACTGCCTTCCGGATATGTCATGATCTTAAAGCCTTTTTCCTGGACGAGATACGTCATGTATGCCTGCGCTTCCTGCACACCGTCACCCGGCGTGATATAGGACAGTTTCTGGTCTGTGAGGAGTTTCACATCTACCTCGGCAAGCTCCGGATCTTCCTTTGCTTCCCTTTCCTCTTTCTCTTCCGGACTCTCTTCTTCTTCTGTCTCCTCCTCTGCCGCCTCTGTCTCTGCGGTCAGATCTACCGGAGGTTTATATCCACCCTTTATCTCCCGATTCCCGATCTTTGCACGGACGGACTCGATCGCGTCCTCCTCCGTAAAATAAAACATCGGCCCGTACATGTCATCTTCCTGCGCTTCACGCTGCTTCATCATCATCATCAAAGCCCCTCCCGCTGCGCCCACCAGCACTACAAGGAGGATGATCACCAATATTAAGGGATTTAATTTCTTTTTCGGTTTTTTCGGCTTTTTTGGTTTCGGCGGTTTCGGCGGCTTTGGTTTCTTTGGCTTTTTGGGTGGTTTCGGTTTCTTTTCCTTTTTCGGCTTTTTCCCTTTTTTTCCTTCAGTCTCCTCCGCTTCCTGGGGTGTTGCCCCTGGAGTTTCTGGAGTTTCCGGATTTTGTGGATCTTCCGGGGTTTTCTCTCCCCTTTTCCTTCGCGGTTTCTTTTCTTTCCTGGGCTTTTTCTCTTTTTTCAGTTTTTTTTCTTTTTTTGGCTTCTTTAGCTCTTTATCCTCTGTGTCTGAACCTTTCTTTTTCCCAAACATTATCCGTCCTCCACAGTTTTCCTATCCATTGCGTTTTTCAATACCTCCTGGTAGATCCTGGAGACGGGGAGCCCGACCACATTGTTGTAGTCACCGCAGATCCCGCGGATATATTTTGCAAAGATCCCCTGTATCGCATAGGCACCCGCTTTATCCATGGGTTCCAGTGTGTCCACATATCCCTCGATCTCCCACATCTCCATCTCATAAATAGATACTTTAGTCTCCTCGGCAAATATGATCTCCCGGGAGTGTTTTCCCTTTTTCTCTATCATACAGACACCTGTGTATACACTGTGGGTATCCCCCTGCAGAGCATCCAGCATGCGCACCGCGTCCTTTTTATCCACAGGTTTTCCCAGGATCTGGCCTTTATACACCACGACCGTGTCCGCCCCCAGGATCCACATGTCCTGTCCGGGCGTGTCTTTGGCAGATCTCTCTCCCACATCCCTGGCTTTTCTGCAAGCCAGGCCCTGAACGGCCTGGACAGGATCATCCCACTGTATATGTTCATCTATATCAGCGGGAATGACCCTTGGATCCAGGCCGATCTGCCTCAACAGTCCTATCCTGCGCGGGGAGGCCGATGCCAATACAATGGGTAGCATCGCTGCTCCTTTCATTACCTGTACTTCTTCAAGACGTCCACTTTATCCAGCTTCTCCCACGGGAGATCCAGATCATCCCTCCCAAAATGTCCATAGGCTGCCACCTGTTTATAGATCGGCCTCCTAAGATCCAGCATCTTGATGATACCGGCCGGCCTGAAGTCAAAATTCTCACGGATGATCTCCACCAGTCTTACATCATCCAGCTTTCCTGTACCGAATGTGTCCACGCGCACAGATGTGGGTGAAGCCACGCCGATGGCATAAGACAACTGGATCTCACATTTATCCGCCAGACCTGCCGCTACCAGGTTTTTCGCTGCATAGCGGGCAGCATATGCTGCAGAACGGTCAACTTTTGTGCAGTCCTTCCCTGAAAATGCGCCGCCGCCATGACGGGCATACCCGCCATATGTGTCAACGATGATCTTTCGGCCAGTGAGACCGCTGTCCCCGTGGGGGCCGCCGATGACAAAACGCCCTGTGGGATTGATGAAATATTTTGTATCCCCATCCCTCATATCTTCCGGGATGACCGGGTCGAAGACGTATTTCTTGATGTCCGCGTGGATCTGCTCCTGGGAGATATCCGGGTCGTGTTGTGTGGAGCATACCACCGCATCCAGACGGCATGGCTTTCCCTCCGGCGTGTACTCCACAGTCACCTGCGTCTTGCCATCCGGCCTCAGATAGGGAAGTGTCCCGTCTTTTCTCACTTTTGTCAGCTGTCTAGCTAATTTATGAGCCAATGCAATGGCAAAGGGCATGTATTCCTCGGTCTCATTTGTCGCATAACCGAACATCATACCCTGATCCCCGGCCCCGATGGCTTCGATGTCAGAGTCCGACATGGTATTTTCCTTTGCCTCCAAGGCTCTGTCCACGCCCAGAGCTATATCCGCGGACTGCTCGTCGATGGCTGTGATCACACCGCAGGTATCCCCGTCAAAGCCGAATTTTCCTCTGGTGTATCCGATCTCACGGACTGTATCCCGGACGATCTTCTGGATGTCCACATAGGCGTTTGTCGTGATCTCTCCCATGACCATCACAAGGCCGGTGGTCGTGCAGGTCTCACAAGCCACACGGCTCATCGGATCTTGTTCCATCAGTGCATCTAGGATCGCATCTGAAATCTGGTCACACATCTTATCGGGATGTCCCTCTGTCACAGACTCTGATGTAAATAATATCTTCTCCATTTTGATCTTTCTCCTCTGATTCTATTAAAATAGGCCCGCCAAAGGCGGACCGATCATAAGTCAACTAATCATTCTAACTGACCCGCAGCCTGAATTTCTGGATTTCTTTCTCATTGGATACTTTCTCTATCTCAGCGCCGAGATTCCGCAATTTTACCTCAAAATCCTCATATCCTCTCTGAATATAGACAATGTCATCCACGATCGTGATCCCCTCCGCCGCCAGCCCGGCGATGACCAGAGCTGCGCCGGCCCTCAGGTCCGAAGCGCTGACCCTTGCACCTGTCAGGCAGCCGACCCCATCGATGATGGCCGTATTTCCCTGCACTTTGATATTGGCGCCCATCCGTGATAATTCATCCACATATTTGAAGCGGTTCTCAAATATACTTTCCGTAACGATACTCGTACCCTTTGCCATGGCCAGCGTTGCCGCTATCTGGGGCTGCATATCCGTGGGATAGCCTGGATAAGGCAATGTCTTTACATGTGTCCTCCTCAGATCCTTTGACGCAATGACACGCACTGCATCGTCAAACTCCCTGACCTCGCAGCCGATCTCCTCCAGTTTCGCCGTCGTGGCCTCGAGATGTTTCGGGATCACATTTTTCACCAGGACATCCCCCCTGGTCGCCGCAGCAGCAAACATGAACGTGCCCGCCTCAATCTGGTCAGGGATGATCGAATACTCTGTCTTATGCAGTTTCTCCACACCTCTGATACGGATCACATCCGTTCCCGCACCCTTGATGTTGGCTCCCATGCTGTTCAGGAAATTCGCCACATCCACCACATGGGGTTCCCGGGCCGCATTCTCGATGATCGTGCGCCCGCTCGCCAGGGATGCCGCCATCATGATGTTGATCGTTGCGCCCACGGATACCATGTCAAGAAAGATATGGCTTCCCCTCAATCTCTCCGCCTGTGTCACGATCGCGCCATGCCGGATCTCGACTGACGCGCCCAAGGCCCGGAATCCTTTCAGATGCTGATCGATCGGCCGGCTGCCGATGTTGCATCCTCCCGGCAGCGGCACTTCCGCATGTTTATATTTTCCCAACAGCGCACCTAACAGATAGTAGGATGCACGTATCTTCTTAATAAATTCATAATCTACGCTTACGTCTGTAATTGTGGAACCGTTGACCTTTACCCTGGATTTATCAAGTCTCTCCACAGTTGCTCCGATTTCCTGTATCGCCTCCAGCAATACGTTGGTGTCTCTCACATCCGGCATGTTCTCGATCAATACCGTTTCATCCGTCATGATCGCCGCTGCCAGGATCGCCAATGCTGCATTTTTAGCTCCTGCTATCTCTACTTCACCAGCTAGGGGATTGCCGCCTTTGATCACATATCGTTCCATACTGCACCTCTGCCTTATTTTTATACTCCGTCCGTGTGTCCCGCATACAGAAAAACAGATCGTATCGAGACAACATACGTATATTTTATACCGATCTTAAAGCTTTGTAAATCATTATTTTTTTTTATGTAACAGATCGGAACAGATCTATCAGCAATCCGTCATTTTTTAGACATAGATATTCTGAGCCGCCTGCATCAGCGCGGGGATCAACTGCTTCTTCCTGGACACCACGCCCTTTAACAGATAAGAACCATTTTCTTTCTGAACGTGGAAGGCTTCCTCCACCATCTCCTCGCTGTTCTCGCCGTAATACAAAAGCTCCGTGGCCTCCTCCATGATGCTCGTCAGCATGAAAAATACCTGAGAGATCCCATGCTTTCCACATTCGTTCTCCATGAACGGGAGCAGTTTCTCTTTCAGCGCGGCCAATTCCTCCGTATTCATGGAACTGATCTGGCCCACACCGAAGTTTACGCCGCCCTCTGCCATGAATTTCTTATAATCCTGGTAGAAGATCTCTTCCGGCGCTTTGTCCTTCAGGTTGCTGCCGGCCTGGAACATCTCTGCGGCAAATTTTTCGATGTTGATATCTGCGATCAGTGCCAGCGCGCCCGCCGCCATCTTATCGTACATCGTACAGGTGGGTGAGCGGAACATGAGCGTATCCGATATGATTGCAGCGCATAAAAGACCTGCGATATCCGGCGGGATCTCCAGCTTATTTTCCTCGTAGATCTGGTACATGATCGTCGCCGTACAGCCCACCGGCTGATTTCTGAACAGGACCGGCTGCAGAGTCTCCAGACTCCCCAGACGGTGGTGGTCGATGATCTCCAGGATCTCCGCATTTTCGATATTGTCAACGGCCTGGTCTTTCTCGTTATGATCCACCAGGACAAGCTGTTTTTTGCGCATACTCATGAAATTCCGGCGCGATATCGTCCCGATGCATTTTCCCTTTTTGTTGATCACAGGAAACGCCCGGTGCCGGTTCTTGACCATGATATCCTGGATATTGTCCGTGTAATCCTCCGTGCTGAATGTGATCAGATTCTCTTTTTTCATGATATGCTGGATCGGAATGCTCTGATTGATCAGCGTGGCCACCGTATAGGTATCCAGCGGGCTGGTGATCAGTACACAGCCGCGTTCCTCGGCCATATGCCGCACATCCGCGCTCACCTTTGCGCCGAGGCAGAGGATCACGCAGCTCACCCCCATCTCGATCACGAATTTCTGGTCTTCTTCCCGGTCCGCCATGATCACAAGATCCCGGGATTCCACATGATCTTGCATGATCTCGTGATGGGCCGCTCCCACGTTGACCTTCCCTTTCCTGAAACAGGCCTCGTGATCCCCGACCACGATCTCGCCTTCGATCGTCTCCGCTATGCTGCGGTACTGCGTATTCGCTTTTGACAAGATCTTATTATCGGACATCTCCATGAAGATCCGGGCGATATCCCCCACGGTGACAAGACCTTCCAGCATACCGTTCTCATCTTTGACGAGCAGCGTGACCACGCCATTTTCCCGCATCATATCCCATGCGTTTTTTACGGAAAAATAACTGTACGCATCCGGACTCTTCCGGATGTCCATATCCTTTACCTGTGTGCCCACATCCGAGATATAACCGGGCGGACTCACCCCAAACCGATCGAGCACATACTCCGTCTCTTCGTTGATCTGCCCTGCCCTCTTCGCCACATAACGCCTGTCTGTACTCCGGTTCTTGATGTCCGCATAGGCAATGGCAGAACAGATTGAATCTGTATCCGGGTTCTTATGCCCTACCACATATATTTTTCTTTGACTAGCCATATTTTCTTTTATTCATCCAATTTAATGTTTGCAAAAAGGGAACCTAAAGAAGTGGTCAGCTGCTGGCTCTTTGGCATTTCATAATCGATCACTTCATCCTGGCCGCCCATATCATCGTTCAGAGCTTTGATGCTCAGGCTGAGCTTCCCATCCTGGATCTTGGTGATCTTCGCTGTCACTTCATCCCCCAGGCTCAGCACTTCCTGGACCGTCTTCAGCCTTCTGTTGCTGATCTGGGAGATGTGCACCAGTCCGGAGAGGCCGTTTTCCAATTTGACAAAAGCGCCGTAGGGCTGGATGCTGTCCACCACGCCTTTGACCACCATGCCGACTTTTGTCTTCTCCAGCTCCTCTTTCTTCTTGGCTTCCTCTGCCTCCCGTAAGATCTCCCGTGCGGAGAGGATCAGTCTCTTGTTCTCCACCTCTATGTCAAATACCCGCACCTTCAGATGTTTTCCCTGGAATTCATTCAGATCTTCCACATAGCTCAAAGACAGCTTGGATGCTGGGATGAAACCGCGTACTTCATTGAGATAGGCCACGGCTCCGCCCTTGACGATCTCTTTGACCTTCACTTCCACCTCTGTCTTATCCTCTTTCATCTGCTTCAGTTCTTCCCAGACAGCCTGTTCCTCATCGCTCATGGACGCAAACATATTCTGCTTCTCCTCCATCTCCTGGTAGGAAGCTTCCAGCTCGTTTTCAAAATCTTTCATTGTCTCAGACATACTTATGTTCTCCTTTATTTTTTATATTCATAGACATGACTGTGCCATTCTCCTTATTATAACACAGAATATACTCCTGTTAAACTTTTTCTCATATATTCCAAACAGAAAAAATACCCGGACAGTGCCTGACTGCCTGGGTTTTCCTCCGATCGATCACACGCATTTCCTTAAACATCTTCACTTTCCGACTCCACGATCTCCGATATCGCTTCATTTAAGCGCAGCATCCGACCATCCAGGTGCCAGACCATTTCTGCACATTCCTGAAGTTCTTTCTTAATGTACTCCGGTGCATTTCCCTCGAATTTATAGTTGATCTTATGCTCCAGGGTCGCCCAGAAATCCTGGGCCACAGTCCGGATCTGAATCTCCACCTTCGTGTCGATCACGCTGTCCGAGAGGAAGATGGGGACCGTCACGATCATGTGGTAACTCCTATATCCGCTCTCTTTCGGATTTTGGATATAATCTTTGACAGAGATGACTTTCAGGTCGCTCTGGCTGGCCAGCATCTCCGCGATCCGATAGATATCCGACGTAAACGAACAGGTGATGCGGATCCCCGCTATGTCATTGACGTAACGCACCATATTCTCGATCGTCGTATCGTAACCGTGGTCCTTTAACTTCTTTACAATGCTCTCGGGCTTCTTCAGCCTGGATTTTACATGTTCAATAGGGTTGTAGCGATGCCTGTGCTGAAATTCATCATTCAGGATATCGATCTTCGTCCCGATCTCCTTTAACGCCGCGTTGTATATGAAAATGACCGTATCCCAGTTGTTGATCTCTTTGAAATACCTTAATGGCAATGCCTTCATCGACATTTTATCACATCCTTTTTTGTACTACTGGGATATTATAGCATGATCCAGCGGTAAAAGGGGGTTTTTAATCGTTTTTTAAGAAAGTACGGAATTCTTTAATACCCTTCCCTCTTCAAGGTCACGGGCATTCTCAAGGGTAACGCGGGCGATAGCCTCCATCGCCTCCCTGGTAAAGAATCCCATATGGGAACTGATCAGGACATTGGGGAAGGATGTAAGCCGCGCCAGTTCGCCATCCATCATGATGTCATTGGAACGATCCTCATAAAAGACCCCTTCTTCCTCCTCATAGACATCCAGTCCCACACCGGCAAACGTCCCGCCGAGCAGACCTTCGATCAGATCAGACGTATCGATCAGGCCTCCACGGGAGGTGTTGACCAGATAGATACCCGCCTTCATCAGACCAATGCTCTCCCTGTTGATCAGATGTTCCGTCTCATCCGTCAGAGGGCAGTGCAGGCTGATCACATCAGCATCTCTGAATAACTCTTCTTTTGAAACGTATCTTACAGACAGATTTTTGTCCGGATACGGGTCATAGGCAACTACATCCATGGAAAAACCCTGGCAGATACGGATCATGGCCTGACCGATCTTCCCTGTCCCCACGATCCCCGCCGTCTTGTGGAACAGATCCCGGCCCATCAGGCCGTTGATGTTCATATTGAACTCCCTGGTCCTGGTGTAGGCTTTGTGGGTGTAACGGTTTACAGTCAAGAGCATAGCCATCGCATACTCAGCCACAGCTTCCGGTGAATAGCTGGGCACCCGCAAGATCTCTATCTTGCCCCGGGCCGCCCCGATATCCACATGGTTGTACCCGGCACTGCGCAAAAGGATACCTTTCACGCCCATCTGATGCAGTTCCTCGATCATGGCCGCTGTTACATGATCATTCACAAAGATACAGATAGCATCATATCCCCGTGCCAGGGAGATACTGGATTCCTTACAGGGACTTTCCAGAAAATCAATGGTGAATCCATACTTCTCCCGGTTCAATGTTTCAAACCAGATCTTGTCATAGGGCTTTGTACTGTAAAAAGCAATCTTCATAGCTAAAGGGCTCCTTTTTATCTCTAGCTTCTCCACGGCCCTATGAAATTATACCAAAGCTCCATCCAGACAGAGATCTAGATCCTGCCTGGATGGAGCTCTAAAATGTGTTTTAAAACAATGCGACGATAAAACCTTCCAGCTTCTCCCACAGGCGTTCCAAAAATCCCTCTGACTGTTCCTTCTCCACGCTGAGATCCATATTCTGCAGCCTGCTGTACAGGTTGGCAGCCTGCTGCTTCAGGGCATCCACATCCAGATCCAAGCTCTTTACCTGATCCATCAGATCTAGGATCTTCTGCTTGTCTTCCTCCGTGAGGCTGATCTGCATCTCCGCCGCCGTCTGGTCGATGATCCCCCGTACCTCCTCCCGGCTGTGCTCGCTGCTGATCACCTCATTCTTGATCATACCGATCAGCTGCTCCGCCCGGGCCGGATCCTCCAATGTCTGGCCCAGCTGGCTGGCCACCGCCAGTTCCTGGTTGGCCGCATCGATCTGCTCACTGTCCATGATCTGTCCGGTCAGTCCCTCGTAGGATTTTATCGCACCCACCAGGGCGGCTGTACCGGAGATGGAAAAAGGTCCGGCCACCATGATATCCGCGTCCCTGACCCCAGCTGTGGCCAGGGCGTTCTGGTACATCCCCACTGTGCAGTAGGATATGTTCTGCGTGGTCACATGGATCCCGTACCCCTCCTCCCGGGACGTGACCACCACACTGGATAAAGCCCGGTTGCCGATCACGCCCCGGTCCAGGTGCGCGCCCAGATACTGATGCTCCTCCTGGTTCGTGACCGTTATTGTCCGATATACATCTAAATCCGTCTCATCCAGCCCGAACAGCCCGAGGACAATATCCTTCTCCGCTTCGGTCAGATCCGCCCCCAGGGCGATGAACGTATCCCCCGGATCCCGGCCGGATCCCCCCGCTGTCACAGGAGCTGCCTGCACTAAAAAGACCTGTGCAGAAAAAATACAAAAGACACCGAAGATCAATAATACAGCGATCATTCTTTTACCATTCATAAGCCCAGAACCCCCATACTATGAAAATGCCTCATTTATTTCTATTTCTTTCTCATAGACAGAGTATAGCACAAAATCCGCCTCACCACTATAATTTTATAAAATATTAAGAAGTTCATCTGGATCTTATCCGGTTCACAAAACATTTGAGGTTCGTTCATCATTTAGTTACAAGTTCATCATTGTTTTATCATATTTCACGGATATACTTATCAACATAAAAATAATACATCATTATTTTTATCCATTTTTTAAATTTATTTTTTCAAATTTCTTTTTCATATGCCGATTTGATTCGGCACTCCTTCCTTTATAGAATAGAACGCCCCGCTATGGCGTTCTATTTTTGTGCAAATATATCCGCTAATTTCGCAAACTGTTCCAAGCTCAAATCCTCACCGCGCACATCCGCGGACAGGCCGCATTTTTCCAGCGCGCTCTGGATCTCCTCTTTTTCCAGGGTGAGCTCCGGTGAATTCTTCAGACCGTTCACAAGGGTCTTCCTCCTCTGGTTGAAGGAGGCCCGTATGATCTGGAACATAAGACGTTCATCGATGGAACGGATCGGAGGCTTATCGTATACATCAAGCTGGACGACCGTGCTGCCCACCTTCGGCCGGGGCATAAAACAGTTGGGCGGCACATTGGCGGCGACTGAGGGCCTGGCGTAATACTGCACGGCCAGCGACAGCGCGCCGTAATCCTTGGATCTTGGCCCCTCGCACATCCGCCTGGCGACTTCTTTCTGCACCATCACGGTCATGGATGTGAGCGGGATCCTTTTTTCCAGAAGATCCATGATGATCGGCGTGGTGATGTAGTAGGGAAGATTTGCCACCACCTTGATCGGTCTGCCCTGATTCTGCTCCTGGATCAGTTTTTCCAGGTCGATCTTCAGGATATCGCTGTGGATGATCTCTGTATTCGGATACGCCTGCAGAGTATCCTTGAGGATCGGGATCAGGGCCGGGTCGATCTCCACCGCGATCACTCTCCCCGCCGCGCAGGCCAGATGCTGGGTCAGCGTCCCGATCCCGGGTCCGATCTCCAGGACAAGATCTTCCTTTCCGATCCGGGCCGCCTGCAGGATCTTATCCAACACATGGGGATCGATCAGGAAATTCTGTCCGAACCTTTTCTTGAGCACAAATGCATATTTTTTTAAGATCTCCATGGTCTGCCTGGAGCCGTCCTCCCTACTTAAAATCTTTTTCATATAAAATGATCTTCCCTTCATCATCAAAACGTTTCTTGGAGATGGACCTCTGAAATTTCCGGTGGCTGCTTTCCGCCTTTGTGATGGCTGTATCCATCATATCTTTGACTGTGCCGATCGTCATGGGTTCATCCTCTTTCTGGTTATCCCCGATCAAGTTGTACAGGGCCAGCACGCCCATGGTGTCCATCACATACCCCATCTCATCCGCGTAGATCTTTGCAAAATGGACCAGCTCGTCGTTGGTGAATACGGGGATGTTGACTGTGGAGGTGAATTTTTTGGCAAATTTCTGGTATTTCGCGATAAATTTGCGCATGCCGATCTTCTCGTCCTCCAAGATGACCGTCAGCCCGTCGGTCCTGAATTCCAGGGCCTGGTCCAGCTGGAAGACACTGTCGGCCGCCAATTGGCTGACTTTTTTTATCGCCAGGAAACCTCCGGAGAGTTTGCTGACGATCTTCGGCATGTCCTGACCGTTCAGCTGCGCGGCCTCCACGACAGCTATCCGCGCCGCCGGCATATGCAGTTCACGGCATACGGCTTTGATCAGACTATCCACCAGCTTCGTCTTCCCCGTGCGTTTATTTCCCATCACGATGATGTTGCCTGTCCTGGATGTCTTATCCGAAGCGGCCATCTGCACATCGGCCAGGACTTCTACCAATTGTTCCTTCATACCCGGGATGGATGAAAAATAACTGAAGAGCTTCAATTCCGTGTCGTCCAGGACCGGGTTCCTGGGAACGATCGTATCCTGATCCGCCTCCGCCTGGGCGTCCTTGGATTCTATGAACTGGATCAGGCTTTCCTCCTCGCTGAGTATCTCCTCCTGGGGACGGATCTCACCTTCCGGCTGGATCATAGCCGCGATGGACGGGCTTTTTTCTTCCTCATCCTCCCCGGATGCCGACTGGAATCCCTCTTCTATTTTTTCAGATCCCTCTTCAGGCTTTTCCTCAGATCCTCCAGGATCTTTGCCAGGATCTTGTTCAGGATCTTCTCCTGATCTTTCCCCGGGATCTTGTTCAGGTATCTTATCAGATCCCTGTCCCAGCTCTCCATCATCTTCTTTCCTGATCTCTTTTTCTATCTCATCCCCAGCTTTGGCATCTGCTGTCTGCAGTTCTTCCTGAGGCCCGTTCCCGTCTCCGGATCCCTCCTCTTTCACATCCACATCCGGCACTTCGATCCCTTGTTTCTCTGCAGCCGAGAGGATCACGGCTTCCAGATTAAATTCCGGGAGTTCTAATTTCGGGAGCTTGCTGGTATCGAATCCTGAGATCTCCGGCTCTTTCTGGATCTGTTCTGTCTCAATCTGTTCTTCTGTCTCATTCTGAGTCCCTTGTGCTTCTGTTTCTATATCTATCTCCGTCCCGTCCTGGGTCTGTCCCAGACCTATTTTTTCTTCTGGCTCCTCCTGGATCGATCCTGCTCCTATTGTTTCCTCCGGCTCTTTTTGGCTCGATCCCTCTTCCATTCTCTCTTCCGTTCCATCCTGGCTCTGCTCTGCCTCCTCTTTTTCCCGGATGCTCTCCTCCACCTGCTGTACAGGTATGACATCCGCGATATTGATCTTCGGCGTGCCGGGGTAGCTTTCCAGGAGGTCGTCCTCCTCTTCCCACTCTTTCACGATCCCGGCAAATATATCTTTGATCCCTTTGCTGATCTTCTCCTGCAGGGAGTCGTTGTTTTCCACTATGGGGACCATATTGTCCTCATCATCCATACCGCCGCTTTTGATCACTTCCTCTTCCAATGCCGGTGGTCCGCCCTCCTGCCCTCCAGAAGATCCCAGGATCTCCGGTCCAACCATCGTCTCGTAGATATCCTGCTGCCTGGGAGTCAGGTTCGTCAGGCGCTGCTTTAATTCCAGGGCTTTTTTCACATACCCGCCCTCGCTGAACCACAGGACGATATCGTCACAGGTCTCGATGCACTTCTTTTCCTCCCCGGCTTTATAATACAGCTTTGCCAGTTCATAGGACCAGCGCTCTGTGTAATCCCGCTCCTTATATTCCTCCAGGATCTGGATCTGTTCCTCTAAAGGCTCACCCTGTGCGCTGCAGATCTTATATCTCAGCACATAGTGCACATCGTCATTGGGCGACACTTTCAGAAAACGCTCATAATACTCCCACGCATCCTCCAGTTCTCCCGTTTTTATAGACACCTCCACCAAGCGGTACAGGATATTTTTTCTCACTGGCAATCGGTCATAGGCCATGAGAAAAACTTCTTTACTCTCCTGATAACGTCTGTTTGATGCATAGACTTCACCTGCAGTGTAGAGGGCATGCGCATCTTTGACTTTTGCCCAGTCGATGGATTCCACAAGTTCCAGGGCGCTTCTGTGATCTTTACTATATACAAGATCATCGATCATCTCCATCTTCGCGTGAAATTCTTCTCTGTCCATTTACTCACCAACTTTCAATGTATACTTATCTACTTCTCTTCAGTGTAACATAGGGCGTTTACCGTTGTCAAAACTTTATATGCCCCGCGGTCACCTGGAAGATCTTATCTATTGGAAACCGGCTGTTGACCAGATCATCCAGCCCTGTGCAGGTGATAAAAGCCTGTATGTGATGGATGCTCTCCAGAAGATGATCCTGCCGGCGGCTGTCCAGTTCAGAGAGAACATCATCCAGTAAGAGGACCGGTGTATCGTGGATCACCTGCTTGACCAGATCGATCTCAGATAATTTTAAAGACAGGGCGGCCGTCCTCTGCTGTCCCTGGGAGCCGTACCTGCGTATGTCAAAACCGTCCACTTTCACACAGAGGTCGTCCCTGTGGGGCCCTGTGCCGGTGGTGCGCATCTTCAGATCCCGCTCCCTGTTCTCCATCAGAGATCTCTCATAATCTCCCTCTGAGACATTCGCCTCATAGCTCAGTTCCAGCTTTTCCCTGCCGCCTGTAAGATCCCCGTGGATGCCCTGTATGATCTCACCCAGCTTTAGGATGAACGCCCGTCTTTTTTCGATGATCCTCTTTCCGTATTGTAAAAGCTGCTGGTCCCATACATCCAGTGTCTCCGCCAATCCCTGATCAAATGCGATGTCTTTTAAAAGCCTGTTCCTCTGGTCGACGACCTTGCTGTAATTGACAATATCCGAGAGATAGATCTTATCCAACTGACATAATTCCAGGTCCAGGAATTTGCGCCTGCCGCTTGGCCCTTCCTTGATCAGGTTCAGATCCTCCGGTGAAAAAAAGACCAGGTTCACCACGCCGAACAGCTCCCCGGCCCGGTGGATCGGAACCCCGTTGATGGCGACTCCTTTTGACTTATTTTTTTTCAGGTGCATATCGATCTTATAAGGCAGGCCGTTCTTCACGATCTTCATGCATATATGGGCTTCCTCCTCCTGAAAGCGGATCACGTCTTTATCCCGGCTGCCCCTGTGGGACTTGGTGGTGCCGCACAGATACATCGCCTCCAGGACATTCGTCTTCCCCTGGGCATTGTCCCCATACAAGATATTAGTCCCTTGATCGAACTGGATGTCAAGGGACTCGTAATTCCGGAAATTCTTTAATTGCAAGGATTCAATATACATTGCTCACCCTATGATATGGATCTGGTTCCCCTCGTAGCTGACCTCATCCCCGGCGTATAATTTGCGGCCGCGCCGGGTGTCCACATCCCCGTTTACCCGCACCAGTCCATCCTGTATCTTATATTTGGCGTCCACGCCGTCCTCCGCCAGATTGACAGCTTTTAAAGCCTGCCCCAATCGGATGTACTCTCCTTTTAATCTGATCTTTAATATCTCACTCATGGCCATTCTCCAACTTTCTTCATTCATCATCATCCGATCTGGTTGAAATTCACCGGCAGGATCAGATAGGTATACTGCCGCTCCTCATCCCTGATAAAACAGGGTGCTTTCGGGTTGACCAGATAGATGTGGATCACCTCATCGTCGATCACCTTTAAAGCATCCATCAGGAATTTTGGGTTAAAACCGATCAGGATGTCCTTTCCCTCTTTTTCTATATCGATCTGCTCGTCCATGGAACCCATAGCGGAATTGATCTTCAGCTCCATGGATCCCTCCGTGATCTGTATGATGATCGGACGTTTATCGCTCTCCCGGATAAATAAAGAAGCCCTGTCGATACAGTCCAGGAACTCTTTCCGATTGATCGACACCATGGTCTCATGATCGCTGGAGAGCATCTGGTCGATCTTAAAGTATTCCCCCTCGATCAGCCTGGAGACCACCATCGTTTTGTCAAATTCAAATAAAATGTGGTTCTGTCCGAAGAAGATGCTCACCTGGTCGTCCACTTCACCGGAGAGGATCTTACTGATCTCGCTTAAAGTCTTCCCTGGAACGATCACCTTTTTATCCTGGTATTGTTTCTTGAGCTGTACGTTGCGGATTGAGATCCGATGTCCGTCCAGGGATACGATCTTCAAGATCCCGTTCTTGATCTCAAATAACTCCCCGGTCATCATCTTATTGTTCTCATTGACCGCAATGGAAAAGATCGTCTGACGGATCATCTCTTTTAAAGTAAACTGTGAGATCGTCAGTGATTCATCTTTTTCAATGACTGGAAGGTAGGTGAAGTCCTCCCCCGGTTTTCCGGGTATATTAAACTTCGCTTTCTCACAGGTGATGGTGACGTTCTGGGAATCGTCAGTCTGGATCGTGACCTGACTGTCCGGGAGCTTCCGTATGATCTCAGAGAAGATCTTTGCGTCCAGAGCGATGATCCCCCTCTCTTCGATCGTCCCTTCAACGATCGTCTCAATGCCCAGTTCCATATCGTTGCTAACAAATTTGATCTGATTTGCAGAGGCATCTACCAATATACATTCAAGGATCGGCATCGTTGTCTTATTCGGCACCGCCTTCAATGAGATGTTGATGCTCTTGGAAAGATCGGTTTTAGAACAGATTATCTTCATGATCGTGTACAACTTCCTTTCTGGCTTTTTGGGATTTTCCAAATATAAATAAATAAAAAAGAATTCCGTCGTAGTAGTCGTAGGGCCTGTGTAAAAGTGAAAAACTCTAAAAGATCTTGTATTTATAAGGCTTTGGCAAAAGGATAACTATGTTTAAAGTCCTTTCTCAACCTGCCGGAGGCTGTGTACAGCCGTGTATAAAAAGCCATAAAAAAATCCGGCGGATCTTACGTTTGAAGGTCATATACACCAAAATCCCCCGGATAGGAACAGGATATCCACATCATTTCGGTGGATTGATCTTCTTTTTCAGGATCTCGATGGTGTTTTGTGTGGTGGGGGATTTTTCGACCTCTTTCTCGATCTTCTCAATCCCGTGCTTTACGGTCGTGTGGTCCCTGTTCCCTATGTACTGGCCGATGGCCTTCAGCGAGTTGTCCGTCAGATCCCGGCACAGGTACATCGCGATCTGACGGGGGAAGACGATGCGGGAGCTCCTCTTATTGCTCTTGATGTCCTCGATGGATACGTCAAAATGTTCGGCCACCACGTTGATGATGTAATCGGGCGTGACGGCCTTCTTTTTCTCTGGGGAGATGATGTCCTTGAGGATCTGTTCTACGAGGGGCAGCGTGGCTTCCCCTTTTTCCAGGTTCCCGAAAGCTTTGATCTTATTTAACGCGCCTTCCAATTCACGGATGTTGGATTTTACATTGGAGGCGATGTACTCGATGACTTCATCGTCCAGGTGGTAGCCGTCCATCTCCTCCTTCTTGCGCAGGATCGCCATGCGGGTCTCATAATCCGGGGTGGAGATGTCCGCGATCAGACCCCACTCAAAACGGGAGCGGATGCGGTCCTCCAGGATCTCCATATCTTTCGGAGGCTTGTCCGAGGATATGACGATCTGTTTCTTTGCACTGTGGAGGGCGTTGAAAGTGTGGAAAAACTCCTCCTGGGTGGATTCCTTTCCTATGATGAACTGGACGTCGTCGATCAGGAGGACGTCGTTGTTCCTGTATTTGTCCCGGAATTTGGACATGGACATATTGTTGCTGTTCTTGATGGAATCGATCAGTTCGTTGGTGAAGACTTCACTGGTCACATACAGTACACGGCTTTGCGGCGACGCGTCTATCACGAAATGGGCGATCGAATGCATCAGGTGGGTCTTTCCGAGACCCACGCCTCCGTAGATGAAGAGGGGATTGTAGATCTCACCGGGGGATTCGGCGACAGCCAGGGAAGCGGCGTGAGCGAACCGGTTGTTCCCCCCTACGACAAACGTGTCAAAGGTGTATTTTGGGATAAGTCCAGCTTCTTCTACGCGTGTGGCGTTGGTGTCCTGTGAGGAGGCTTCTTTCGGCGCGGGCACGTCCTTTTCCAGGATGAACTGTACCGTCCAGTTGATGATACCGGTCACTTCCCCGATGGCGACCTGCAGGGGAAGTGTGTATTTTTTGCTGATATAGTCAAGTCCGATCTGCTTGGAGGGGACGACGACCGTCACGACGCTGTTTGCCTCATCCACCTCGTGGATCGTCAGAGGCGCCAGCCATGTGTTGAAAGAGACATCGGACAGCTCATGTTCCCTCTTTACAGTGTTCAATATCTCGTCCCATTGTTCCTGTATCACGTTCATAACCTACTCTCCCATTCTTTTATTCATATTCCATATTATAATAAATAAGAGCTTTTCGCAACGATCAAATATTTGGGAGGTTACCATAATATTACTAAAATGTTAAAGGTGTGTATAAGTCATCCACATGTAGAAATAGCGTATTTCGGGGGTTTTTTTGACCGAATGTGTAAAAAAAATGTGTTTTTACACGTAGATGAGCCTAGTTATCCACATTTTATCCACAAATTGGGGATAATGTTACGTAAACTGATGAGTTATCCACAGGGGCGATGTGGATTGGGGATAGTTTTTGGGGGATTGAAGGTGGATAGTGCCTTTAAATTGTAATATTTTGTAATATTTTTTGTATTATATTGGTATTTTTTTTAGGGATCTTCCTCTTCACAAACATACCCACAAACTCCCATATTTTTTTGATTTTAACTTGACGGATAGCCTATTTATGCATATAATTGAAATGATGTTCTTACAAAGTTTGCGGTAAAGGAGGTGCCAGATCATGAAGATGACGTTTCAACCAAAAAAGAGACACAGAGCCAAAGTACACGGTTTTCGGGCTAGGATGAGTACAAAAGGCGGACGTAAAGTTTTGGCTGCAAGAAGATTAAAAGGTAGAAAGAAATTATCTGCATAAGACCGCATACATTGTGGTCTTTTCTTCTATGCATGTAGAGTAAAAGCAATGTGTGGCGTGGTCCGGTATGAGAGTGATCACGCATAGGAGACCGGAGCATGATATATTCGGGATCGTTGAAGAAGAACAGGGATTTCCAGAGAGTCTATAAACAGGGAACATCATATGCAAACCGTCTGCTAGTCATGTATATCTTGGAAAATGGCACAGATGAGAATCGTCTGGGGATTTCTGTGAGTAAGAAAGTTGGGAACAGTGTCGTACGTCACAGGGTGGCCAGGCTGATCAGAGAGAGTTATCGGCTGAATGAAGGATTTTTTCAGAGAGGATTGGATATCGTGGTGGTCGCCCGTGTGCAGGTAAAAGGCAGGAGTTATCAGGATGTGGAGAGAGCACTGTTGCACCTGGGGAATCTGCACCACATTATAATAGGAAGAAAAGAGTGAAAAAGTTATTGATCCAGCTGATCCGCGGTTATCAGAAATATATCTCTCCCATGAAAACCAGCAAATGTCCGTATTTCCCCAGCTGTTCCAGGTACGGGATCGAGGCTATCGAGAAGTATGGGGCGTTTAAGGGGCTTTTGCTGGCCATGTGGAGGGTCTTGCGATGTAATCCTTTTTCAAAAGGTGGGTACGACCCAGTGCCTTAAATGTGTCAGAGCGTGTTTGAAAGATCATCCATGTCACCTGTACGTCCCACTCTGTGCGGGATCTGTCCCGCATTCGGCCAGCGCAGTCCGCTGCGCCTCCTTCATGTGCTTCATATTTAGTACAGATCCTCCACAGATCGTGATGTGCAGTAGACATAAAAATTTTTAAAAAACACGCTCTAGAGAAACCAGGAGGAAAATCATATTGTTTATTTTAGCTACAAAGAGCAGTATTCCCATATTGGGGCAGGTGGCTTATATATTGGGCTGGTTGATGGATGCCATATTCAAGGTCCTGGATAATTTTTTCGAGATTGAGAATATCGGTCTTTGTATCATCATCTTTACTGTGATCGTATATCTGTTGATGACGCCCTTGCAGATCAAACAGCAGAAATTTTCGAAGATGTCTGCCGTGATGAACCCGGAACTGCAGGCCATCCAGAAAAAATATAAAGATAAAAGAGACCAGGTTTCTATCCAGAAGATGCAGGAAGAGACATCCATGGTCTATCAGAAATATGGCGTATCCCCCACCGGGAGCTGCCTGCAGCTTTTGATCCAGATGCCGATCCTGTTATCCCTTTACCAGGTCATCTACAGGATCCCGGCTTACGTGGGCAGTGCTCGAGCGGTTTTCACAGATGTTGTAAATAAGATCGTAAATGTAAATGGATATACGGATATCATCCAGGAATTCCTGGATGAGCAGAAGATCAATCAGGTGCGGCTCACTTTGGAAAATGATGTGGCCACCAGAGATTCGGTCATCGATGTGTTGTACAAGCTCTCACCATCCCAGTGGGAAGAGTTCGCTGATATCGATAAATTTTCATCATTCTCAGGCGTGATCGACAGCACGGCTGCGAAATTGTCAAAGATGCAGTATTTTCTGGGCATGAATATAGCGGACACGCCCTGGACGATCATAAAGACTGCTCTTGCGGCGGGCAGTTTCCTGTTGGTCGTGGGTGCGGTGCTGATCCCGCTCCTTGCGTGGTTTACCCAGTGGCTGAATTATCGGCTGATGCCCCAGGCATCTATGGACAATGCGGACAGCAATGTGGCCAACACCATGAAGACGATGAATACATTCATGCCAGTCTTCTCCGCATTCATGTGCTTTAGTTTTCAGGTCGGTATCGGTATCTACTGGATCGCCGGTGCGGTGCTGCGGAGTATACAGATGCTGCTGATCAACCGTTATATGAAGAAGCTTGATATGGACGACCTGATCAAGAAGAATATGGAAAAGGCGGAGAAGAAGAGGGAGAAGGCAGGTTTTCAGCCTCAGAAGATCACAGACCAGGCGCATCGGAATGTGCGCGCTATTGAAAACAGCAAAGCATCATTGGCAGATAAGCAAGTCGATCTTTTAAAAAATACCCATCCAAAACCAGGAAGTATTGCGGCCAGAGCAAATATGGTCAAGGAGTTCGAGGAGAGAAATAAAAAGAAAAAATAGCTATAAAATGGGAGGATGAAGGATGGATCATATAGAGGTGTCTGGAAAGACAAGGGAAGAAGCCATTATGAAGGCTTCCGTAAGATTGGAGACTCCCAGTGATGAACTGGATATCGAAGTGGTGAGCGAGGGGAGTAAGGGTTTTCTTGGATTTGGCAGTAAACCTTATGTCATCCGCGCACGTAAAAAGATGGAAGCCGTTTCTGGAGCGGAGGAAGCGGAGGAGATAGAGAAGATCATACAGATCATGGAAGCAGCGGAGGAGGTTGCGATCATCGACGAGGGCCAGCCGGAACAGTTGGAGGAGACACAGGCCGAAGAAGATAGGTCAAAAGACAGCGAGAAGGAAAAAAAGACGGACAGGCAGGCCCCGGCGAAGAGTAAGGCCAGGGAACACAGGCCGAAAAGAGAGGGCCGCCCGATCGAGGTGCTCACGGATGAGGCGCAGATCGAGGAGGTCAAGAGGAGAGCGGAAGAGTTTCTCGCTAGTGTGTTCGAAGCCATGCATATAGATGTCCATATGGAATCTGTCTATAGTATGACGGATGGCAGCCTGACCATCGATTTTTCCGGAGAGAATATGGGGATCTTGATCGGGAAGAGGGGACAGACGCTGGATTCTCTGCAGTACTTGACCGGGCTTGTGCTGAATAAGGGAAAAAATGTCTATGTGAAGGTGAAACTGGATACGGAAGATTACCGGGCGAGACGGAAAGAGACCCTTGAAAATCTGGCCAGGGGGATTGCCTTTAAGGTGAAGAAGACAAAGAGACAGGTGGTACTTGAACCGATGAACCCTTATGAGAGGAGGATCATCCACTCTACTTTGCAGGGAAACCGCAATGTGGAGACGTTCAGCGAAGGGGAAGAACCTTTCCGTCATGTGGTGGTGAAGCCGAAGAATAGATAGTTTAGAAAAATATCCTCCTGGAGATCCGGGGGGATTTTTTAAGTGATCGTGGAACAGCCATTTGTTGATGTGAGTTTGGGCAGTTTCGCAAACGTCTGATCTTTTTAATGACATTCCCATTAAACTGTTTAAGTATGATAGACCATCATAGAGTCGGATATCAGCGTCATATGTGATAAAGATAGACTTACAGACAGGGGATGTGTATCTATACTTTCCAGGATCATATAAAAGTCAATATCTAGGAGGATCTGTGGATTGAAAAGTTAAAGACTTGACATATATCGTGACTTTGCATA
The DNA here is from genome assembly GCA_910575625.1 of Clostridia bacterium. Lineage (GTDB taxonomy): Bacteria > Bacillota > Clostridia > Lachnospirales > Lachnospiraceae > MGBC164599. The sequence goes on along the minus strand of CAJTFD010000018.1, from coordinate 25,017 downwards.
TACTAATGATATTGGGTAGTGATACTCGAAAAAGAGGAGGGCTGAGCGGAAAAGTTCAGCCCTTCATCTTTTAGAACCGCGTTATGAGATTTTCATGTTATGCAGTTGATGCAGTGTACTGCGATCATTTGATCAGATTTATTAAGTCAAGATTAGGAGAAAAAAATATGTTCAATGATACGATCGCAGCAATCTCCACAGCCGTGAGCGCCTCCGGGATCGGGATCATCCGGGTGAGCGGTGCACAGGCCATGGAAATTGCAGACCGGGTTTACAGAAGTAAGATAAAAGATAAAAAACTCACAGACGTCCCCACACATACCATACATTATGGCCATATCTGCGACGGGGAAGAGATCATAGATGAAGTTCTGGTGATGGTCATGCGCGCCCCCCGGACTTTTACCGGGGAGGATACGGTGGAGATCGATTGTCATGGCGGTATCTATGCCATGAAAAAAGTGCTGGATACTGTTTTAAAGCAGGGGGCACGGATTGCAGATCCAGGCGAATTTACAAAGAGGGCTTTTTTCAACGGGCGGCTGGATCTCTCTCAGGCGGAGGCTGTCATGGACGTGATCCAGTCAAAAAACCGCTATGCTCTGAAAAATTCTATCCAACAGCTCAAGGGTTCTGTGAAAAGCAAGATCGAGAAGATCCGGAAGAAGATCATAAGGGAGCTTGCGCGGATCGAATCTGCCCTCGACGATCCGGAGCATATGAGTTTGGAGGGGTACGGAGAACAGCTGAGAGATGTGGTGGAAGAACAGCGCCAGGAGATACGTAGGCTGTTATCCACAGTGGAGCGTGGAAAGATCATCCAGGAAGGTGTACAAACAGCCATCTTAGGGAAACCAAATGTGGGAAAGTCTTCCTTATTAAATATGCTGGTCGGTGAGGACAGAGCCATCGTCACAGAGATAGCCGGTACCACACGGGATGTGCTGGAAGAATACATCCATTTTGGCGGGGCCTCACTGAAGATCGTGGACACGGCGGGCATCCGGGATACGGCTGACCGGGTGGAGAGCATCGGGGTGGACAAGGCTCTGGAGCAGGCAAAACAAGCCGACTTGATCTTATATGTGGTGGATTCATCCGTATCTCTGGATGAAAATGACCATCGTATCATCGAGATGATCCAGGATAAGAATGTGATCGTTTTGTTAAATAAATCAGATCTTCCCACAGTTGTGGATACAGACAGATTGACAGAGCTGACAGGCAAGGCCGTGATCCCCATCTCAGCCAGAGAAGGTACGGGCTTTGAGGAGTTGGAGTCCTGTGTGGCGTCCATGTTCTTCCAGGGTAAAGTCGATCTGCCGGAGGATGTCTATATAACCAGTCTCCGGCATAAAGATCTGTTGGAAGGAGCGCTGGAGAGTCTGGATCAGGTCATAGCCAGTATCGATGCGGACATGCCGGAAGATTTTTACTCGATCGATCTGATGCACGCATACGAATCTCTGGGATATATCCTGGGAGAGGCTGTGGATGAAGATGTGATCAACGAAGTGTTTGAAAATTTTTGTATGGGAAAATGATCCTTGTTATATGACAGAAAAAAGGAGGAGAGGATGAATCGATTAGAGAGGGACTATCAGGTTGTGGTGGTGGGTGCGGGCCATGCGGGATGTGAGGCGGGACTGGCCTGTGCGCGGTTGGGTCTGGAGACGATCTTATTTACGGTCAGCGTGGACAGCATTGCATTGATGCCCTGTAATCCGAACATAGGAGGAAGTTCCAAGGGACATTTAGTCAGGGACCTGGATGCCCTTGGCGGGGAGATGGGTAAAAATATCGATGCCACATTCATCCAGTCGAAGATGTTGAATAAATCCAAAGGCCCGGCGGTCCATTCACTGCGGGCACAGGCAGACAAGCAGGCGTATACGAACCGCATGAGAAAGATTTTGGAGGATACAGATCATCTGACTGTGAAGCAGGGTGAAGTGGCCCGGATCATAGTGGAGAATGAAAAGATTACAGGGGTGGAGACTTATTCAAAGGCAGTCTATCATTGCCAGGCCGTGATCCTATGCACAGGCACTTATCTGAAAGCCAGATGTATCTATGGAGATGTGAGCGCCAACACCGGGCCAAATGGACTCCAGCCGGCGGACCATCTCACGGATTCATTAAAAGAACTGGGTTTGGAGATGCTCCGTTTTAAAACAGGGACACCAGCCAGGATTGACGGCAACACCATCGACTATGACAAGATGGAGATACAGCTGGGGGATGAGAAGATCCGGCCTTTCTCTTTTTCCACACATGAAGAAGATATCCAAAAAGAACAGGTGCCTTGTTGGCTGACCTACACGAATGAAAAGACCCACGAGATCATCCGTCAGAACTTGGACAGATCTCCTCTCTATGCAGGTGTCATCGAGGGAACCGGACCGAGATACTGCCCATCCATTGAAGATAAAGTGGTGCGGTTTTCAGATAAGGACCGCCATCAGGTATTCATTGAACCGGAGGGCCTTTACACTTCGGAAATGTATGTGGGTGGGATGTCCAGCTCTCTGCCGGAAGATGTGCAGTTTGAAATGTACCGCACGGTTCCCGGATTGGAACATGCGGAGATCGTCCGCAACGCCTATGCCATCGAATACGACTGCATCAATCCCCGGCAGCTCAACCCAACTTTGGAATGTAAATCGATAAGAGGGCTTTTTTGCGCCGGGCAATTCAATGGAAGTTCTGGATACGAGGAGGCGGCGGCACAGGGATTGATCGCAGGGATCAATGCATCGATGCAGATATTGGGAAAAAAGATGATCACGCTGGACCGCAGCCAGTCTTACATTGGAGTTTTGATCGATGATCTGGTCACAAAAGAAAATAAAGAGCCGTATCGCATGATGACAAGCCGGGCGGAATACAGACTTTTGCTGAGACAGGACAATGCGGATCTGCGGCTGCGTGAAATCGGATATCAGGTAGGGCTCGTATCTCAGGAAGAATACGATCACGTCTTATGGAAAAAAGAGAAGATAGAGGAAGAGATAAGGCGGGTGGAGAAGACCAACATCGGGGGCAATGAAAAAGTACAGGATTTTTTGCGTGGACATAAGAGTGCACTGTTAAAATCGGGCGCTACACTGGGGGATCTGATCCGCAGACCGGAGTTGGATTACGAGATGCTCGCTCCGTTGGACAAGGGTCGTCCAGACCTCCCGGCGGATATACGCGAACAGGTGAATATCCATATCAAATATGAGGGATATATCAACCGCCAGAAAAAGCAGGTGCAGCAATTCGAAAAATTAGAAAAAAAATTATTACCGGAAGATATAGATTATGAGAAAATCCCAAACTTGCGCATCGAGGCGAGACAGAAGCTATCCCTGTTCAGACCGGTCTCTCTTGGACAGGCTTCCAGGATATCAGGGGTCTCGCCCTCTGATATATCTGTCTTAATGGTTTACTTGATGACGCAGTGATGGATCAGAGGATATGAAAAAATGGATATATTAACAGAAGGATGTGAAAAATTGGGCATCCATCTCACTGAAAAACAAGAACAGCAATTCAAGGATTACTATGATCTATTGTTGGAGTGGAACAGCCGAATGAATCTGACAAGCATCACAGAATATAAGGATGTGATGCGGAAACATTTTTTGGATAGTCTGTGTATCGTGCAGGTATCTGGTGCGGAGCTTATGGATCTTACAGGGGTGGAGAAGATGATCGATGTGGGTACGGGCGCGGGGTTTCCGGGTATACCGCTGAAGATCATTTACCCGCATATCGAATTGGTGCTCTTGGATTCTCTGCAGAAAAGGATCCGTTTCCTGGATGCTCTGGCGGAGAAGTTAGGACTCCAGTCTGTGACCACTGTACATGGCAGGGCAGAGGAGATTGGAAGAGATAAGAGTTTTCGGGAACAGTTTGATCTGTGTGTCTCACGTGCAGTTGCGCACATGGCGGTGTTGTCGGAATATTGTATCCCTTTGGTGGGAGTGGGAAAATATTTTGTGGCGTACAAATCTGGAAAAGTGGGGGAGGAGTTGAGAGAGGCAGAGAAGGCTATTGGGATGCTTGGAGGTGTGATGAAGGAGAAGAAAGATTTTGTAATCCCGGGGTCGGATATGGAGAGGTCTTTGATCTGTGTGGAAAAAGTGAGAAAGACATCTGGGAAGTATCCCAGGAAGAGTGGAGTGCCGGGGAAAATGCCGCTTTAGATGAAAGTGGGACGTCGGAATATCCCTTTCGATCACCGACGTCCCACACAAAAAAATTGCTATCCACTCCTACGAGAAAATGGATAGCAATCCCCTCAATCCAAAAACACATCGACCTGTTTCAAAAACTCCTCAGCGTTCTCCAAATGCGGAAAATGTTTAGCATGCTGCACGTAAACACTTTCAATCGAAGGATTATGATTCGTATAAGCCTTCAATATTTCTTTTCCATCCGTCTCATAATCTCCTTCTATGATATAGATACTGTGATCCGTCTCACGGATACAACTGATGATATTGATATTCGTATATTTTCCTATCCGGCTTGCGTATAGATATTTACTTCCGCAATCATCCGCATGTGCATTTTCGTAATAAGAATCCTGGAATTTAGGATCAACGCGGAATGGGTTGAAAAATAATTTCTCAGCGAAAATATGGTCGATATTCTGGCGGCACATAAATATATTGTAGATCATCGTACCGATGATAGGGATCTCCAACATGAATTTTTGCGCAAGAGAGTTTTTCGTCGGTATCTCATTCAACTCCCTAAAATCTGGTGGGTTCACCAGAAGGATTTTGTCAAAGATATTTTCAGCGTTTCGACAGGCCATAACACTGAATGAACCAGAATATCCGCTGGCAATGACATCCGTTTTTTTGCCGATCACATTTTTTGTAAAATCACAGAGAAGCTGGACGTAGAGATAATTTGTGTAAGTAATCTTTGGTTTGTCAGAACGCCCGCATCCCAACAGGTCGAGGGTGTACACTTCATATTTTTTCGATAGTACAGATACAACTTTATTCCATTCATAGCTGGAAGAACCGGCCTGTAAGTCATGGATCAACAGCAGAGGTTTTCCTGAACCTTGTTTTGTGTAAAAGATCCTGCCAAATTTCCAATGGTAATGATCATAACTCTCCGGGAGTGCATCCTTGGATGAAATTGATGCGATGATGATCTTATTGATGATATGAATCAATCCGAGTGCTATGGTAAATAAAATGCCCAGAACAGAAAGTCTATGTTTGTGTTTGTCCATAGAAGAACCTCCTTTTTGCAAGTCAATAGTATATTTTCTATTATACGTGAAAAGACGGCAAGATACAAGCATAAAATGTTTCACGTGAAACATTCTTAGCAATCCATCCCGACAGACCGCACGATATTTGTCAAATGTTTCACGTGAAACATTCCTTTTCTTATAGATATTCAAATAGAAAAGTGTTATAATATCTTAGATATGAAATTTGACATTCCTGAATGTATGCCGTCCATTTGGCGGTGGACTTTTACAGTAAACCTTCATGCGCCCGGCAGCGGACGCTCCACCACACATAAAAGTTTGGCGGGCGCATTTGGTATCCCTGATATATGCCGCCTGTCCGGCGGCGGACTTTTAAAGTAAACGGAGGAGGAATCATAATTTGGGAAGAATCATAGCTATTGCTAATCAAAAGGGTGGGGTTGGCAAATCCACAACTACAATAAACCTGGGATCATGTCTTGCCGAGATGGGCAAACGGGTTTTAGTCATAGACATCGATCCGCAGGGTAATACGACGAGCGGACTGGGGATTGACAAGAATGAGTCGGAGAATACACTCTATGAATTATTATTGGGGGAAGCAGGGATAAGAGAGTGTATCATTCCGGACATCCAGGCATCGTTATCATTGATCCCGTCGAATATGGATCTGGCGGGTGCGGAGATCGAACTGATCGGGATTGAGGACAAGGAGTATATTTTGAGAAACGCGATGAGAGAGATCCAGCAAGATTTTGATTTTATCATCATGGATTGTCCACCTTCTCTGAGTATGTTGACGATCAACGCCATGACAGCGGCGGATTCCGTTATCGTGCCGATACAGTGTGAGTATTATGCTCTGGAGGGATTATCTCAGCTTGTCCATACGATCCAGCTTGTCCAGGATCGGTTAAATTCTCGCCTTGAGATTGAGGGCGTAGTATTTACCATGTATGATGCCAGAACGAATTTATCCTTGGAAGTTGTAGAAAATGTCAAGGACAATCTGAAACAAAATATCTACAAGACGATCATTCCGAGGAATGTGCGCTTGGCGGAGGCACCGAGCCATGGGATGCCCATCAATATATACGATGCAAAATCAGCGGGTGCGGAGAGTTACCGGCTTTTAGCTGAGGAAGTGATCAACAGAAAAGAAAGTGGGGGAGAAGATGGCTGTTAGAAAACCAGGTCTGGGTAAGGGATTGGATTCTCTGATCCCTGACCACCATTCGGAAAAACCCTTAAATAACGAAACAGGACAGGCGGACGATAAAGACGGTGTCCTCATGGTAAAATTATCGAAAGTAGAGCCGAACAGGGAGCAGCCCAGAAAGCAATTTGACGAGGATTCCCTGTTGGAATTGGCGGAGTCCATCAAACAATTCGGCGTCCTGCAGCCTCTGTTGGTTTTGGATAAAAAGGAATATTACGAGATCATTGCAGGTGAGAGACGATGGCGGGCTGCCAAGATGGCCGGGATCAAGGAGATACCAGTCATAGTCAAAGAATATTCGGAACAGGAGATCGTGGAGATTTCGCTGATCGAGAATATACAGAGGGAAAACTTAAATCCCATCGAGGAGGCGATGGCCTTCAAACGGCTACTGGAAGAATTTCAGTTAAAGCAGGATGAGGTGGCGGAGAGGGTGTCGAAGAGCCGGACAGCGGTGACTAATTCTCTGCGCCTCCTAAAACTGGAGCAAAGAGTCCAGGAGATGCTTGTGGAGGAAATGCTCACAACAGGACATGCCCGGGCACTGTTGGCGATCACAGATCCGAAGGAACAGGTCGAGCTGGCAACGCGGATCTTCGATGAAAAACTGAGCGTGCGGGAGACGGAGAAACTCATCAAAAATATATTGAATCCTGCAAAGAAAGAGGAGAAACAGGAGGATCCGGCACAGGATGCGATTTATGGACAGCTGGAAGAAAAGATGAAGGGTATCGTGGGTACAAAGGTGACCATAAATAGAAAGAAAAATAATAAGGGCAGGATAGAGATCGAATACTATTCCCAGGAGGAATTGGAAAGGATCATTGAGATATTTGAATCCATCGGATAGGGGAGAATACATATGAATGACTTTTTTACAAATGTTGGGATAGATCCGGCTATCGTGATCTTGATACTGGCGGTGTTTCTGGTGATACTTTTCTTAGTTGTATTCCGTATGAGCAGCCGGTTGCGGAAGCTGGAAAAAAAATATAGGGGGTTTATGAAAGGAAAAGATGGGCAATCTCTAGAAAAGCTCTTTGTTCATCATTTCCGCAATCTGGAAAAATTGGTGGAGGCCATGGAACTGCACGACCAGAGGATAGACATTTTGCGGAAAAATTATACGCGTTTATTCAGCAAGTACGGTGTAGAAAAATACGATGCGTTCGACGATGTGGGCGGGAAGATGAGTTTTGTCCTGGCTCTGTTGGATAAAAATAATACAGGTGTGATCTTAAATGCCATACATAGCAGGGATAACTGCTTTTTATATTTAAAAGAGATTGTAAAAGGTGAATCTTATGTTATGTTGAGCCAGGAGGAAGTGGAGGCGCTGCGGAAAGCCGTCAACTTCGGGCTGGCTGAGAATATGGAAAATGGAACAGATTAAAATATAGAAAGGAATGATAGTTATGATCGATATAAAATTTTTGAGGGAAGATCCGGAAACTGTGAAGGAGAACATCCGCAAAAAATTCCAGGATGCCAAATTAGGATTGGTGGACCAAGTCTTGGAATTGGATCAGGAGAATAGGAATATCAAGCAGGAAGTAGAAGGGCTGCGCGCGAACCGCAACAAAGTGTCTAAGCAGATTGGGGCTTTGATGGGACAAGGCAAGAAAGATGAGGCCGAGAAGATCAAACAGGAAGTAGCCATGAGCGGCAAACGGATCGAGGAGCTGACCGCCCGGGAAAAAGAGGTGGAGGGCAAGATCAAGGAGATCATGATGGTCATACCGAACATCATTGATCCTTCCGTTCCCATCGGCAAGGATGATAGTGAAAATGTGGAAGTGAAAAAATATGGGGAGCCCGTGATCCCGGATTTTGAAATCCCGTACCATGCGCAGATCATGGAGAGCTTCCAGGGATTGGATCTGGACAGTGCGCGGAAAGTTGCCGGGAACGGATTCTACTACTTGATGGGTGACATCGCCAGGCTCCACTCTGCGGTGATCAGTTACGCGCGGGATTTTATGATCGATCGGGGATTTACCTACTGTGTGCCCCCGTTCATGATCCGCAGCGACGTGGTCACCGGTGTCATGAGCTTTGCAGAGATGGAAGCCATGATGTATAAGATCGAGGGAGAAGACCTGTACCTGATCGGGACCAGTGAACATTCCATGATCGGAAAATTTATCGACACGATCATACCGGAGGAGGATCTTCCGCTGACGCTGACCAGTTATTCTCCCTGCTTCCGAAAGGAAAAAGGCGCCCATGGCCTGGAGGAGAGGGGTGTGTATCGCATCCATCAATTTGAAAAGCAGGAGATGGTGGTCATCTGTGCCCCCGAGGACAGTATGATGTGGTTTGATAGACTGTGGCAGAATACAGTGGACTTGTTTAGGTCTTTGGATATACCTGTGCGGACGCTGGAATGTTGTTCCGGCGATCTGGCCGACCTGAAAGTGAAATCGGTGGACGTGGAGGCATGGTCGCCGAGGCAGAAGAAATATTTTGAGGTGGGGAGCTGCTCCAATCTGGGCGATGCGCAGGCGCGCAGGCTGAAGATCCGTGTGAATGGAAAAGAGAAAAAATATCTCGCGCATACACTAAATAATACAGTAGCAGCGCCGCCCAGGATGCTGATCGCATTTTTGGAAAACAATCTGAATGAGGATGGGAGCGTCAGCATCCCGGAGGTCCTGCGTCCATATATGGGAGGGAAGGATCGATTAGTAAAGAAATCTTAGTAAACACAAGGAGGTGGGGAGTATGCATAAATTTCTGCGGTCTGTAGGATTTTCAAATTTAAAGAAGATAAAAGATCTGGAAAAGATCCTGGAAGAGGTGGTCGAGTCGTATGATGAGAAGATAGTGGCAGAATCCCACCCGGACTGCCTTTTTGCAGAGTTTTCAAAGAATTATGGATATAGCTGCGGTATTACGGTGTGCGGTGAGTATGATGAGGAAAACCAGTTCCATATGGACCATTATTTTCCATTTTTGAGGGGGACGGGGATCACGACGCAGGAACAGCTGGCGGTGGAGAGGCATGCCAGCAGGACATCTTATGCGGGTATCTGTGACGATATCCGCATAGGCGTGAGCCTGATCTTCTATATCCAGAATGCAGGGGAATATGTAAGCCATCTGGGAAAGAACGACCTTTTCTTGGAAAATATGCCTGTCACCTTGTCAGCTCTGGCCAGTGAAGGGAAGATCCTTCTGCCTGTGCAGAAAGATAAGGAACAGGTCCGCATCGAACAGGAGATAACCCAGAACAGGAACCAGCTGATCGCGGAGGCGCGCAAAGGCGACGAGGAAGCCATGGAAAATCTGACCATCGATGATATCGACACCTATTCGATGATCTCAAAAAGGGTGGAGACGGAAGATGTGTTTACGATCGTGGATTCCTACTTCATGCCCCACGGGATTGAATGTGATCAGTACAATGTGATGGGTGAGATCATCGAGTGCATTGACTTTCAGAATACGATGACGGGGGAGAAGATATATGACCTGACGATCGAATGTCATGATATACAGTTTGATATCTGCATCAATGAAAAGGATCTGTTGGGCGAGCCGGAAAAGGGAAGGAGATTCAAGGGCATTGTGTGGCTGCAGGGAGAGGTCTATTTTTAAAATATGTCTCAAATAAAGCAGCGGATGATCTGGCAGATATGTAAGCTCTTATGCACAAAATAAAAGAGGGGGCTGTTTTCAAGTTCTATCTGAAAACAGCCCCCTCTCAATCTTTCCTTTGATATCTACATTTATGCCTCCAGAGGATACTTGTCTGTCAATTCTTTGACGATCGCCTGCGCTTTATCTTTGTTATCCGGGCTTTCGATCATCAATGCGATGGCTTCCGCGATGAGATCCATATCTTCTGTGTTCATGCCCCTGGCTGTCACGGCCGCTGTCCCCAGACGGATGCCGCTTGTGACAAGGAGTGACTGTGGGTCATTGGGGATCGCATTCTTATTGCAGGTTATATTCGTGCTGTCGAGAAGGACCTCCATCTCCTTGCCGGTGATCCCTTTCTCTGCCAGGTCAACGAGCATCAGATGGTTTTCCGTCTTGCCGGACACGATCTTGATGCCGCGCTTTTTCAGGCTTTCGCAGAGGGCGGTGGCGTTCTTGACGATATTCGCGGCGTACTCCCTGTACGCAGGCTGGAGGGCTTCCTGGAAGCAGACGGCTTTCGCGGCCACCACGTGCATCAGCGGGCCGCCCTGGATGCCTGGGAATACAGCCTTGTCCAGTTTGTGTTCTTTTGCAAATTCCGCGCTGCTCAAGATCAGGCCGCCCCTGGGACCGCGCAGGGTCTTGTGGGTGGTGCTGGTCGTCACGTGGGCGTATGGGATGGGGCTTGGATGCTGGTCCGCGACGATCAGGCCCGCGATATGGGCGATGTCCGCCATCAGATAAGCGCCGACTTTATCCGCGACCTCCCTGAATTTTTTGAAATCGATGATCCGACCGTATGCGCTGGCGCCGGCCACGATCAGTTTTGGTCTATATTTAAAGGCGAGCTGTTCCACCTGTTCATAGTCGATGATGCCATCATCATCTGTCCCATAAGAAAATACCTTGAAGTAAGTGCCGGACATGTTGGCCGGACTCCCGTGGGTCAGGTGGCCGCCGTGGGCTAAGTCCATACCGAGGACTGAATCTCCCGGGCGCAGCAAGGCGAAAAAGACAGCCATATTCGCTTGGGAACCTGAATGGGGCTGCACGTTCGCATATGTGCATTTGAATAATTTCTTTGCACGCTCGATGGCCAGGTTTTCCACACCGTCCACACAGCTGCAGCCGCCGTAAAAGCGATTGCCCGGATAACCTTCCGCGTATTTGTTGGTCAGGACGCTTCCCATAGCAGACATGACAGATTTACTGGCCCAATTTTCAGAGGCGATCAACTCGATATGGGAATTCTGCCTATCCACCTCGGCCTGTATCAGCTTTGCGATTTCCGGATCCACACTTTCGATATCATGCATGGAATACATAAAATTTTTCCTCCATAATCTACCAGAGTACCCTTGCGTTAAGACTACCCTTCCTAAACAACATCTTATATTGACCTATCTATTATATCCGCAAGTTTCCCGTCCGTCAACCATATTAAGACAAATATCCGTATCAGAAAAACAGATAAATAAGAAAATTGCAACACGGAACATATTATGGTAAGATTATCTGTAAAAGGAGGAATATAAAGGCAAATGAGGAATTTTGAGTTGTACACCCCCACGCGGGTGGTTTTTGGAAAAGACACACATTTACAGGCGGGACAGTTGATAAAGGCGGCGGGCGGCCACAAGGTCCTCGTCCATTATGGTGGGAAAAGCGCAGAGAAGTCCGGCCTCCTGGAACAAGTCTGTAAAGTTCTGGAGGAGGAAGGTCTTTCATATATTTCACTTGGCGGGGTGAAACCGAATCCGCGATTGTCCAAAGTATACGAGGGTATCTCCCTGTGTAAAAAAGAAGGGGTGGATTTTATCCTGGCTGTGGGCGGCGGCAGCGTGATCGATTCCAGTAAGGCGATTGGATACGGCGTGGCCAACCCGGATCATGATGTATGGGAATTGTACACCCGCGTCCGCAACGCTGAGGGCTGCCTGCCGATCGGAGCTATCGTGACGATCGCGGCGGCCGGAAGTGAGACCAGCGACTCTTCAGTGATCACCAATGAGGACGGGTGGCTGAAACGGAGTTGTCACAGCGATGCGGGCCGGTGCAGATTTGCCGTCTTAAATCCGCGGCTGACGTATACGCTTCCCCAGTACCAGACGGAGAGCGGCTGTGTGGATATCCTGATGCACACCATGGAACGGTATTTTGTCAATATCGAGACCATGGAGATCGTGGACGGTATGAGTGAGGCGCTGATGCAGACGGTCATCTACAATGCAAGGATCCTGATGTCGGAGCCTGGCAATTATAACGCCCGGGCTGAGATCATGTGGGCGGGCAGTCTGTCCCACAACGGACTGATGGGGTGCGGCACAGGCGGAGGCGACTGGACCTGTCACCAGTTGGCCCATGAGCTGGGCGGGATGTTCGATGTGACCCACGGAGCAGCCCTGGCCGCCATATGGGGAAGCTGGGCGCGGTACGTCTATGAAGCGAATCCGGAACGCTTTGCCCAGTTTGCCACCAATGTGTTCGGCATCTCCTGTGACGGTATGGATTTTGAAAAGACAGCTCTGGCGGGGATCGAGGCCCTGGAGGATTTCTTCCGCTCCATCGAGATGCCCACCGATCTGAAAGGACTGGGCCTTGAACTGACGGATGAACAGATCCAGGAGCTGGCTTTTAAATGCAGTTATGAGGATACCCGGACCATCGGTGCGTTCAGGCAATTGAATCGGAAGGACATGGAGAAAATCTATCACATGGCGAATGGAAACAGCATTTCGCGTATCTGATCGGGTTCTCTGGTCTGGCCCAGCGCCCACATCAGCCGGACAGTCAGCATTTCTGTGGAAAGGTCCCGTCCGCAGATTGCACCGGCCGCAGCCGCTCTTACGCCCACCTCGTAGATCTCCAGGTCAGCCGGGCCCTGGTTGCACTGGGTTGTGACCACCACCGGGATACCCTGGGAAGTGCACCGTTTGATGCCGTCCAGGAAATGGCCGTCCAGGCCGGGGATGCCGCCTGAGCCGAAGGCTTCGATCAAGATCCCGGCATAGCCCAGCTTTTGTATATGATCCAGGATCCGACTGTCCAGGCCGGGGATCAATTTTAATAGGAAGATATTTGGATCCAGGGTGTCTGCCAACTGGGGTGTCTGCGGCCCGGCGGGATCCGGGATGTTCCAGGGCAGCCGTGGGTCTTTATTTTTGAGGACGCTCCCGTTTTTTACACTCCCGGCCTCTGGGAAGTTTATGCTGGTAAAGCCGTGGAGCTCCCGTGTGTGTACTTTATGGGCGCAGGATCCGGAGATGACCGTCCCGTCAAATACGAGGAAGACTCCCGAGAACAGACCGCTGGCGCAGACCCTGAAAGCGTCCTGCAGATTCCTGCGGGCGTCCGTGTGAGCCGCATCAAAAGGGAGCTGGGACCCGGTCAGGATCACAGGCTTGTCCAGGCCCGGCAGCATGGTAAAGAGTGCGGCGGCTGTGTACGCCATGGTGTCCGTGCCGTGGCAGAGGACGATCCCGTCCGTTTGGGGGAGCTTTTCATATATCCTGCGGGCCATCAGTTGCCAGTGACGCGGTTGGATGTGGGTGCTGTCCAGGGAGAAGAGCTCTTCTGTCTCAAGCTGGCAGAGGTCTTCTATCCCAGGGATATGCCGCAGCAGATCTGCAGGGTTGAGGCTGGGTGCTAAGCCGTTGGTTGTGGGTTGGGAGGCGATGGTGCCTCCGGTTGTCAAAAGTGATATTTTTCTCATAAAATTTATGGTGAATTTAGATTATCTCTTTAGAAGTTCTTATATGTCGGTATAGCCCGTATTTTCGGGCTTTCCCGGCATTTTAGATATGGGGAGAAGTTCTTATATACCCTCATAACCTTTTAGGTTTTCCCTCTCAATGGTAGTAAAAGAAGTAGTAAATCCGTCTGCGGCTATGCTGCAATCAGCCTTTCCATTTCAGCCTTTGCGGAAGCGAAAGTTGCGTGTGCGTAATAGTTCAGCGTCATGGTGATGTTGGAATGTCCCATGATATACTGTAACGCTTTCGGGTTCATGCCCGCATTGGCTAAGTTGGTGCAGAATGTATGGCGCAGGGTGTGGGGTGTCATTACTTTGGGTAAGGCTTCCTCATGGCACTTGTTGTACTTCTTCGCAAGCCCCCGGAACATGGTTGCGTAGTTCACATTCGTTTTCGGGCAACCGTCCCGGTTGAGGAAAAGGAAATTGCTGTAACCGTCAACGGTGATCTGCTTCGCTCCCTTGCGGTTCTCCAACACGCGCCCCAACGCTTCATACACTTTTTCACTCATTGGGATTTGTCTGATACCGCTCTGCGTTTTGGGCTTCTCTATGTAGTAGCCTGTTTCCGCGCTCCGTAAAAGCTGGTGGTCTACATTGATCACCCGGTTTTCAAAGTCAAGGTCGGTTTCAGTCAGCCCGCAGAGTTCGGAAATCCTAAGCCCCGTCCCCAGCAGTATAATAACCTCGTCACGGTATTTCTGATAGACGCTATCACTCTGCATAAAGGATAAAAGGCTTTCTTCCTGTTCTCCTGTGAGGGGTACTTTCGGCTCTGTGTCGTCCTCGATCACGGTGTTTAGCTGGAAGTCAAAGGGGTTCTTCCTTATACAGTCGTCCTGTATCGCTGTGTAAAAAGCAGCTTTCAGAGAACGCTTGTCGTTGCTTATGGTCTTGTAGGATAGTCCCTTTTCTTTCATGCGCAACGCCCATTCTTTCGCGTCGGACAGCTTCACACTGTCAATGGGGCAGGAACCAAGTTTATCCGCTTCCAGCAGCTTCATCAGCCGCTCGCGCCCCTTTGTGGTGTTATGCCTTACGTTCCCCCGGTGGCGGTTCTGCTTCGCGTAAAGCTCGCAGACGGTCATTTTCTTTCCGATCGTGTCTATCCCGTCGTCAAGGTCTTTCTGTATCTCTTTTTCCTTTTCTCTAAGGGATATGTCGTCACGCTTCCCGGCTGGGGTCTTGTCCGTAGGCACTAACTTCCACGCATAGACAAATTGCACTTTACCAAAAGTATCGGTATATTTGTAAGCATATCTCCCGTCTTTTCTCTGGCTCTCTCCCGAACGCAAAATGCGGTTTCTATTATCACGTCTTTTCTCCGACATTGTTTTTGCTCCTTTCCGTGTCGGAAAGAGCCTTGATATGCCTACATCTATTATAGCACATTCAAGGCTCCTTTTCACTATCTTTTTCGCTAAATTGCGTCCAGTGTGTCAATGATTTTTTCAAACTGTTTCCTCTTGATCTGAATACGGTTGCCGTTCAAGATCACCCAGCCCGCCGTGGGGTTTTCTTCTGCAAGTTTCCGCAGCTTGTTTTCCCCAATGCGGAAATATTTTGACGCTTCCTCAATGGTAAGCGTGTACTTTTCCCAAATAGGCACATCAGCATTGCTCATTCTATAAATCCCCCTTTCAAAAATGGGTAAAAGGTTAATGGTGAAAAAAGGGGCTGTGATCGGACGGTTAATAGCGTAACCTCACGGGAGTTTCACCCCTGCATGGTTCTCATGCAGCCCTACCCATTGCCTGCGACGCTTTGAACGCTCGGACTGTGGCGGTAAGGGAGTATCATTATATATTCTGCGCTGTCGTCGCCCGCAAGCTGCTAAACTTGCTCCCCGGCGCGGTGTTGGTCGCTCGGCTGTCCCGGCTGGGAAAAGAAAACCCCGCCGGGATAGCGTCATGGCGCACCCGCCGTATAGCTCGGCGCAAAAGGGACGTATCCGATCTGCCCTATGCTGCGCCGCCGTTATCTTGCGCCGCTTTCTTTGTCAAGGTGCTGGAAAGGTTCTGCCGGGGCGGGTAGCGGAAAGGGGTTCGCTGCCTGTCCTAAATCAGCTTAAACCTCGAATGAAAGGACAGCCCGCATAAGCCGTGACCGTAAACGGTCGCGTATGTCCTCGTCTATGCCCCAATAGGTATTGCCGCGCTCGTCGCGGAATTTTCGCATAGACAGGGACGCTATGTAGCTTTCGTAGTGCTTGACGACAATCGCCATAGCTTCCGGGTCGCCCTTTGTCGCGGCTATGATTACCGGGTAAGGCAGTAAGCCGCTTTCAGCGTTTTCATTGTTGCTAACCTTTGTAATCATAGGCGTGTTCCTCCAAATAGCGTTTTAACAGCTTCATAGAGCTTGTCCGGCGGGTCTGTACTGTTGTCCTCGGAATGTTGCAGTATGTCGCAATTTCCCGTTCGCTCATATCAAAGAAATAATACAGCAGTACGGTTTCCCGTTTTTCGTCCGACAGACTGTGCAAGGCTTCGGAAAGCAGCTTCGCGGTAATTTCCTTACCGCCGATAACGAAAGACTTTTCCGCTTCATCATCTGCAAAATACTCGTCGCAGACGTAAAGCCTGTTTTCTTCCTCCGGCGGCAGATCGGAAAAAGTAACTTCGCGTAATTGCCGCTGCTTTGTGTCCCTATGGGCGTTCATAGCTTCATTCTTCAACGCCCGCTTGCAAAAGCCATTAAAAGCACAACGGATTTGCCATTGGGTACGATTAGGTTCGTTCATGTTCTCACCTCCTTTCGCAGCCGCGAAAGCGGGTGATTTTTTCTGATGTCCCCTTTCGTAAACCCTCAAACCATAAAAATTAAAATTGGACGTTGGTTTCGGGAAATTTCTAAAAAAAACTTTTGAGAAAATACAAAATGCGCCCGCCTGTAAAATGCAGACGAGCGCAAAGGAATTGTAAGTAGTATTCAGTTGATTAGACAGTTCATATTCATGGGTAGAATTTCCCCCGGCGGTGGACGGGCTTTTTTTGATAAGTCAATGACCGTCGGATTTTGTCGATATGGTATGTGCTTCATGGCGGCTACCTCCTTTAGCCGCCGCTTTTAACAGTGATACCGCGTCATTCCTTGAGAAGATAAAAAAGAAACGGCGGCTTTGATCTCTCAAAAGCCGCCGTGTAAGAATAGGCGTGTGAAAATACCTCTGCTGTACGACGGCTTTTTTTCTTTTGCCGTCGTGCGGCAGATTACTTATTTTGATTTTGTTTTTTAATTTTTCAAAGTTTAGTTGAGTTTGAATATTGGTTCAATATCATTTTTTATAAAATCAACTCTATCCTTGACTCTCGGAACAAATAAAGAAGAAATAGCAACTACGATTTTGTCTTTAACATTAACATATATTGCATTTCCCCCGTCACCTAAAGCTGCAAAAGAGCAATCTTCTTCGTCAATAATCCACCACAAATATCCGTATTTAAGATTGCGTGTTTCCCAAATACTTTGTACCTGTGTACTTTCAGAAACCCATTTCTCGGAAACAATCTGTCTGTTATACAAAAGTCCCTTATTCAAATATAGCAGTCCTAATTTAGTCATATCCATAGTTGTAAGGGATAGTCCCCACCCTGCCGTATTCGTTCCATTAGGGTCAGCAACCCAACCATTTATACCTTTAGACTTATAGAAATCAAATTGTTCTTCTTTGTTGCGGAAATACACATTTTTTTCAACAGAAATTTTCAGAGGAGAAAATAGATTGTCCTGTGCAAATTCTAAAACAGATTGTCCCGTAGTATTGATAAGTATGCCCGATAAAATATCAATTCCAATTACAGGCGCGTATCTAAAATCTCCAATTTTACCACTTCCTCCCAAAAGGTCAAGAGAGGATGTCACCCAATCCGCACTCGAAAAAAATTTTGTATAGGGATTAGACTTATATTTATATGGAGCAGTCATTGTAAGCAAATTTCTTATTGTAATATGCTGTATTGTTTTTTCTCTTTTCTTGATTGTGTAATTCGGAAAGAAATCAATTACTTTCTCATCAAGATTTTTGATATAGCCTTTATCTAAGGCAATTCCAAGTAACATAGATATAATGCTTTTTGTCACCGAAAAAACATGAATAGGTTCGTTTTCCAAACACTGATTAAAATAACTTTCGTAAACGACATTATCATTTTTAAGTACAACTATTCCAGCTATATTACCGTATTCATTTTTAACTTTGTTTTCTAAAGACATTATTTGTTCCTGCTTCATGGTATTTGATTAACCTCCGTTTTTCATATCTTTCTAATTGGATAATAGACTTCTGTAATCAATTCATCTTCACTTGATACCTGATAAGGGTCTGTTACATAAACTTCAAACAATGCACTGGTACATTCATACCCATTTTGCTCTGCCCATTTTGTTTGCCTTGCATATACAGAAGATAAAATCGAATAACTTCCCTTGATAACAGTTTTTAGACATAACCCTGCCTTAAAATCTCTTGTTCCAGTTGCATATTCTTTGACAGGAATGGCAAATTCTGTATCTAAGCCAAATGGACTAAATTCGTCACTATGGAATAAAACCATTGGGGGATTACTTATAGTTAAATTTTCTTTTTGTATTCTGCCAAATAACTTTCCAAAACTAAGCACATATTCATCAGAGAAGTTATTTGCTTGAACCATTTTGCGAATTGAGAGCAGATACATCTTTGGAACGTCCACAAGCTCTACATCAATATCATCTAAATATGACATAATAGGCTTTCCGCATTTTATATTTGATATGTCGTGTTCTAATTGATTTAGATTTCTTTCACATTCGTGTAAATGCTTCTTTATATCTTCTTTCTTTTGAGTAAGCGCAACATATAACTTTTCTTCACTAAATTCTCCCAATTCCATAATTTGCTTAATTTCCTCTAATGAGAAATTGTAAGACTTTAGACGAATGATAAACAGCATTGTTTCCAACTGCTCGATAGAATAGTATCTATATCCATTTTCCGGGTTGATCTCACTCGGTAAGATAAGCCCTATTTCAGCATAATATCTGAGAGTTTTGGTAGATACCTTGCATATTTTTGAAAATTCACCAATAGATAACACTGATAATCACCACCTTTTCTTTCTTGAAGTATACACTTTGCCGTAGGGGTAAAGTCAAAGGCATTTTTGTTGACGACTTTCTACATGAAATCTTAACGCTATATAAAATTCAAATCAACACCTATATAAAAGAATTATTTAAGCTATCAGACGGAACTGTATAGACATATCCAAAAAGAAAGGTGAACAGTACAATGTAATAGGGTGAATAATTATGGCAAAAAGACCAGTACCACAATATGACTTCAAGGCTTTTGGAGCGGCGATCAAGGCGGCGCGGACAGGACGCAAGGAGAGCCGTAAAAAGGTATGCGACGAAATGTATATATCCCCGCGCTATCTTGCGAATATTGAGAACAAGGGGCAACACCCCAGCTTACAGATATTCTTTGAGCTTATGCTGCGCTATAATATCTCGGTAGACCAATTTCTTTTGGAGCAGCCCACCGGGAAGAATACCCAGCGGCGGCAGCTTGACGCGCTGCTGGACGATATGAGCGATACGGGAATACGGATAGTCACCGCCACGGTGCGGGAGATCGCAGAGGTTGAAAAAGAGGGCGAATAACCACTGTCCGGCAAAATTACATAGGGATTTAGGAAACGTTGCAATTCTTTTTGGTTGCAGCGTTTTTCTTTTGCAAAAGTCCGTCATTTTAGTCTTTTTAGGTGTTGTAGGTAGTAGGAAGAACTTTCGTAGCAAGCATAGGAAAAGAGTACCCTTTTCCGTATTTCTGCCCGCCCGGTCGGTCAGAAATGGCTTGTTGGGAAGTGTCCCAAACCCTCTATGAGAACGGAAAGGAGCGAAAAACCATGAACGGACGCAAAAGAACGGTACAAGTCAAATTCTATGTGACAGAGGAAGAAAGGAAACTGATTGAGGAAAAAATGAAGCTCGTCCCCACAAGCAACATGGCGGCGTATCTGCGCAAGATCGCCATTGACGGGTACATTATCCAAGTAGACCACACGGACATAAAAACAATGACAGCGGAGATACAGAAGATCGGGGTCAATGTCAATCAGATCGCACGTCGCGTAAACGCGACGGGAAACGCATACAAAGAGGATATAGACGAAATCAAGGGGGTGCTTGCGGAGATATGGCGGTTACAAAGATTAAGCCTGTTAAAAGCACTCTAAGCAAAGCCCTTGACTATATCGAAAACCCGGACAAGACGGACGGGAAAATGCTCATATCCTCTTTCGGGTGCAGCTATGAAACGGCAGACATTGAGTTTGGCTATACCCTCTCGCAAGCGCGGGATAAAGGCAATAACTTAGCCTTTCACTTGATACAGTCCTTTGCTCCGGGGGAAGTGGACTATGAGAAAGCCCATGAGATCGGGCGGCAGCTTGCCGACGCGGTAACAAAGGGACAGCATGAGTATGTATTAACGACGCACATTGACAAGGGGCATATCCACAATCATATTATTTTCTGCGCGGTCAACTTCGTAGATCATCACAAGTATGTTTCCAACAAGCGGACGTATTACGGCATACGGAACATGAGCGACAAGCTGTGCCGGAACAACGGGCTTTCCGTGGTCGTCCCCGGCAAGGGCAGCAAGGGAAAGAGCTATGCGGAATACCAAGCGGAGAAAACCGGGACAAGCTGGAAAGGCAAGCTAAAGATCGCCGTGGACGCGCTCATTCCCCAAGTTTCCAGTTTTGAGGAACTATTGCAGCGGTTACAGGCGGCGGGCTATGAGATCAAGCCGGGAAAATATGTGTCATGCCGCGCACCGGGGCAGGAACGCTTCACCCGCCTAAAAACCCTCGGCGCGGACTATACAGAGGAAGCCATAAGGGAACGGATAGCGGGCAAGCGCACCCGCGCCGCCAAAGCTCCAAAGGCAGAGCGTAAGGGCGTTAATCTTCTCATTGACATTGAGAACAGTATCAAGGCGCAGCAGAGCCGGGGCTATGAACAGTGGGCGAAAATCCACAATCTGAAACAGGCGGCAAAGACTATGAACTTCCTCACTGAAAACAAGATTGAACAGTACGCCGATCTGCTCACCCGGATAGAGGAAATCGCCACGGCAAGCGAACAGGCGGGGGACAGCCTAAAGGAAGTGGAAAAGCGTCTTTCGGATATGGCGTTGCTGATTAAGAACGTCACTACCTACCAAAAGACAAAGCCCCTCTATGAAGCCTACCGCAAAGCCCGGAACAAGGAGAAGTACCGGGCAGAGCATGAGCGCGGTATTATCCTCCATGAAGCGGCAGCAAAGGCACTAAAGGCGGCGCAGATCGGCGGCAAGCTCCCCAGCGTCCCCGCCCTGCAAGCGGAGTATGAAAAGCTGCAAGCGCAGAAAGAAAGCCTTTACGCCGACTATGGCAAGCTGAAAAAACAGGTACAGGAGTACGATGTTATCAAGCGGAACATAGACAGCATTTTACAGGCAGAGAAGCAGCCGGAACGGGAACGGCAGACAGAGCGCGGATAAGGCAATGGAAAAAATGATTGAAGTATGCTATAATGTAAAAAATTCAGGGGGGAATTTGTATGTCAAAAAAGAAAATTACAATGATAATTTTTATATCTGTACTTGTAATTATTGCATTACCTTTTGTGCTTGAAATCGCTATTTTTCGTAATGATGTATATTCGGTTTTAAGCAATGGAGAATGGGGTGGATTTTTAGGAAGTTATATAGGTGGAGCGTTAGGTGGTGTAGGTACATTACTGGCTGTATATATAACAACTAAAGAAACCCGAAAAATTCAGCAGGAAAATTCAACACAAATTAAAACAGAACAAGAGCGCAACGAAAAAAAGGATAGAAAGCAATTTGCTGATGAAATAGCGAAAGATATAGCAAAATACATAGCAAATATTAGTAAATATTTTTATGCTAATCGCGCTTTAGAACGTTTAGATAAAGACAGAGATAAACTGGATAAAGAATTTCGTTCTATACAGCAGGACATACAGGCACAATACAACAAGCAAAAAGATTTAAACTTAGAAGATGATTTAGATGAATATGCAAAAGTTGATTTAGAGATTGATCAATTAAAACAAAAAAAGGACGGAATTTTAATTAGGTTGCAGAATGTAGAAAAGGATATTGAACGCAATCGGGAAGATCGCACTATTGCAATAGAGTGCTATTTCTTGTTAAAAATTAAATTAAGAGATATTGCCGAAGCAAAAAGTATTCTAAATCAATTAGAACTTATTCATAATAATTCAGCTAATGTTGAAGGTACAGATTTCAATTTTATAAGTGTAGAAACAGATAAACTATTAAATATGACTGTTCGATTTACGGATAGATATGTTAATCAGAACTTGATTTAACTGCACAAAAAACCGGGGCGCGGCAGCTTTTCAGTAGCCACCGCGCCCCGGTTTTCTCATGTGGGTGCAGAGATTGGATTGTGACGCAATAGAATGCCATTTTCGGGGGTAAAGGTATAAATCCCTTGCCGCCTTATTTTCCCGCCCGGAAAGCCGCATACAGCAAGGCTTTTTTCGCCCCTATCGCGTCACATTCGCCCGCAGTTTCCTCATACGCTCGGCGGTCTGTCTGCGGGTGATACGTTTCCGGCAGTCCGGGCAGTAGATCGCCCGGTTGGAGCTGGAAGCAAAGGGCGCACCGCATACACTACAACGGCGCATATCCCCCGTTTGGTAAATCTCGGCGTACAGCTCCTTGTCTGCGGGCAGTACCGCAATGCGGAACCATTTACAGAGCAGGGAATAGGAAATAAGCTGCGGACAAACGCACTCGTCCCCGTCGTCCAGTAGAATACAATTCCCATTGTCGCAGTTGCAGCACGTCCGGCGCACAAGGGTATTCACTTTCCGGCTTTGGGGCGGCGTTAGCCGCTTAATGTCGCTCATACCTCGTCGGCGGGGTAAAGGGCAAGCCCCGCAAATTCCGCTTCGGTCATGCGCCCCACTTTGGCAAGGGTGCGGGCGGCAAAGTCCCGCATTTCCCCGTCCATAAAGGGCAGCGCGGCGTTCATAGCCACGACAAGCCCCTCCTTGCTGCCTGTCATGTAGATACTCAAAAGGTTGGTTTCCTCCACCGTAAAATTGTTATATGTGTTCATGCTCATACCTCCAAACTGTGATTTTTTGTTTTCGCCGCCGTTTTCTTCGGGGCGGTTTTCTTTGCGTCCTGCGCAAGCTGCGCCCGGATAGAGGGGCGGGGCTTCCTAACCTCCCTGTCCCGGTTCTCGTCCTTGCCGATCAGCGCGTATGTACCGAAACTGTTCTTGATCTGTGAAAAAGCAAGGGTCTTATAGGGCAGCATGGAGAAAAGCCGTTCCGTGTCCTTTGTGGACGCAAGCCGTTCAAAGGACGGGGACAGCTCCACCATGAAATGCGATCTGTCCGGGCTGTTGGGGGCAGACAGCTTTTTCATGTCTGCCACAATGCGCCGTGCTTCCCGGTCGATCATGCCCTCATGCAATGCGGCGATATGCTCCTTGAAATCCCCCGGCTTCAATTTCTCCCAGCTTTCCTTTTCCTCCCGCAACAGGGATTGCAGGGCTTCCGGGTCTTTTGGCTGTACCTCGAAGCGTTCAAACTTCCCAAGCTGGGGGTCGGGATAACCGTCAAAGCGTCGGTCTGCGGGCTGCTCCCGCGTCCCATGCTCATACACAAGCGTCACCGTCCCGGCGGCAAGGGTATTATTCTTGACGCGCTCATAGTGCTTTTCATAGTCCAGCTCGTATAAATTGCCCTTGATCTTCCCGTCCTGTACCCCGGTCAGCTCCACGGCATACGCAAGGATATGGTCGCGGGTCTGCTCTTTGTAGAAACGCCATGTATTGTTAGGGGCGGTGTCGCTGATGAAAACGTCACGCTCTCTAAAGCAGTACGTCCCGGACGGGCGGGAAAGCCACAAAAGGGTTTTATCCTCCTTATTGGGGCTTGCCGCCTTTTCCGCAATGATTTGTTTATCAATGTCAAAATCGCTCTGATAAAATCCCGTGTTCTGTTTCAGAATGGCTTCAAGGGAAGCCAGTACGTCCACATCTTCAAATTTATTCAGTTTCCCCATAGGGTCAGCTCCTTTCCAAGTCCTGCGACTTACTCCTTGCCTGTTTCTTCTGCGCCGCCCGTTCCTTGTCGGCTTTGAGCTGCGCCCGGATAGAGGGCTTCTTTTCCGTCTTTTTCCCCGGCTCCGCTTTTTTGCCCTGTTCCTTTTCCGCTTTCAGCGCGGCGGCATACTCGGCAAGGGAGATCTGTTCGCCGCTTCTCGCCTTTGCTTCCAGCTCGTCAGCGGTAGGCGTATTGTTGATGATACCGTCAAAGCTGTTGTCATTCTGCTCGATAGTGTCCTCGACGTGTTTTAAGGGGTTTGCCTTTTCCGGCTGCTCCTGCAAAAACTCCGGCACTTCCTTATAGCCGAAGCTGTCAACATAATGCGCGGTGTCCTCCCCGTTCTGATGAAGCACCACTATATCCGACACGGAAAGGCTGTGTCCCCTAAAGTCTTTGGGGTGGTCGATATTGAAGCGGGTATAAATATCTTCAAGGGAAGTCCCCGGCGTAAGCTCTGCGGTATAGATACGGTCATAATTCGCCGCTTCCACGGAAAGCCCCGCCGCCTGCAGGCGGTCGTAAGGCTCAAAATGGTAGTCCCGCATACCGTCCCCGTCCTTTAGCTGGTAAATGGTAAAGGTGTCCTTGTCCGGCTCTTTCCCGGCGGCGGTCGGCTCCGGCGTTTCCTGTCCCGGCTCTGCGGCGGGCTGCGCTTCCTGCGCTTTTGCATAAAGCTCTTTCACGTCGCCCTGTGTCAGTTCCCCGGCTTCCAGCTTCCCCAAAAGCTCCCGGCATTTCTCCGGGGTTCCCTTGTAGAGAATATCCCCCAGCTTTGCCATGCCGTTATCCTGCGCCACATACTCCTGCAAGAGATAGCTGTTTTCCCGGCTGTCGCTGTACGGGTTCTGCCGCTGGTGTTAGTATATAAGTGTGGACAGGAAAAGTTGAACAATCTATACTATCAAGTGAAAGAGCAAAGGAGATGTTCAGCATGGCGAAAAACCAAAAATCCTACACCCCGGAATTCAAGCAGCAGATCGTGGATCTGTACAATGCCGGAGGAACTTCGTATCCACAACTGGAACG
>CAJTFD010000017.1 GCA_910575625.1 Clostridia bacterium | reverse complement strand
AGCGGGTCCGTTTCGTCTACCAGTGTGGAGCAAGGCACATTGGCTTTGAGCAGGTTATAGCTTTAGTGGCATAGGTTTATTGTGCACTTTTTTAAATTTGCTCATTTATAGTTTTAATAAACACTTTACTGTCAAGCATGCTCGTGATTTCTTTTCAAGATAGACATCTATTTAAAGTCCGAATCACTTCTTCCAAATTAATAGGCTTTGATAAATGAGCATTCATACCAGCTTCTTCCGTTCTTTTAATATCCTCTTCAAAAGTATCCGCTGTCATAGCTATAATTGGAATTGTTGGTGCATCATTTTTCGGCAATGTACGAATTTTCTTCGCAGCGGATAAACCATCCATGACTGGCATCCGCACATCCATTATAATGGCATCATATGTTCCATCCGCACAATTATTGAAAATATTGACTGCTACCTGCCCATTTTCTGCTGTCACTACATCCATTCCCACATCATCTAACACGCTTTTCGTAATTTCCATATTCAGCGGCTGGTCTTCCACCAATAAAACCTTTTTTCCTTTCAGGCAAATTTCCTGTTTGTGCCTCTCTTCTTTTTTCTTCTGTATTTCCAAAAAATCAGGCATCACTCCGACATCAAATGCAATTTCCACCCTGAATTTACTTCCGACACCCTGCTCGCTTTCGACATAAATGTTCCCGTTCATCAAATCCACCAGTTTCTTTGTGATAGCCATACCAAGACCGCTACCCTTAAACCCACTGTAATTTCTGCTGTTTTCCTGTGAAAATGATTCCCATATCCGTTCCAAAAACTCTGGTTTCATACCGATTCCATTATCTTCAATTTCAAAACAATATACTGCCTTTCCACTATCGGCAGAAATTTCCCTCACATGAAAAAATATTTCTCCTCCATCTGGTGTAAATTTTGCAGCATTGCTCAGTATATTGATGAGTATCCGACGTAAATGCAGTTCATCTCCCAACAGCACAGGATGGCGGAACATTCCAAAACTTTTAACAAATTCCACATTCTTTTCTATCAGCAGACTGTCAACAATGTCTGCACAATTATTTATTAAACTGCGTATATCCATAGGTTCATAACTGATGATCAT
Organism: Clostridia bacterium; assembly: GCA_910575625.1. Taxonomy (GTDB): domain Bacteria; phylum Bacillota; class Clostridia; order Lachnospirales; family Lachnospiraceae; genus MGBC164599. The sequence continues at coordinate 70,528 of CAJTFD010000017.1, read as the reverse complement.
TTTGCCACTTTCAATTCGGTTTATATCTAAAACATCATTCAGCAGCGACAACAAATACTGGGAAGAACTGTCTATTTTATTCAGGCAGTCAAGCACCCTGTCCTTATCGTCAAAATGCCTGATAGCAATATTTGTCATACCATCAATTCCATTGATTGGTGTTCGTATATCATGGGATATATGGGATAAAAAAACACTTTTCATCTGATTAGCTTCCTTTTCCCGCAAAACAGACCTTTTTAATTCCTGATTTTCTTTCCTTAAGTCAGCAATCTTTCGTTTCAATTTTTTTCGCTTCATGTTCATTCCTCCAAAAATATTTATCTTCCTGACAATAGAGTAACAATCTAATATCTACTTTATGTCACTCCATCTTTCATAACTGCCGTCATACAATTCCTTTAACTGTTCTATAGAAATTTTGCTTTCATACTTCATTATTTATTGTAGACTTACCAATGTAAAATCTGCTATCCCATATATGTTAAATCTATGTAAATTTCCTCATTTCTGTATATTTTTGAACCAACTTATATGCCAGCATAACATCATTTTTGCAGACCAGATTCAAAACAGTAGGATAATTCTATCCTCCTTTGTCGCACCTTTTTCATACGATTACCAATAATAAGTCTACAAAAATGAAAAAACAGAGATTCTCTCGAACCTCCGCTTTCCAAATTGTTTTTTAGTTATATAGTAAATATCCTATTATTTACAGTTCCCCGATAAAGTTATATGCAATCCGCACTTCCTGTGTCCTTACCCCGTCAATCTTCTCCGGCTTGCCTATCAGTATGCGGTTAATCAGCCTGTTTAACACCGTTTCGTCAAGTTCCGTAATGGCGGCATACCTCTTTATTTCCTCCATGAACGTCCGCACATCGCCCTCTGAATGTTCCTCCTCACTGATAAGCGCCGCTATTTCCTGCATACGGTTCTGGTTCTTTTCCTGCTCCCTCTCCATTGCGTCCGTCAGCTTCAGGAAACGCTTTTCCGTAAGTATCCCCTTTGCCTTGTCCGCATAAAGGCTGATAAAAGTATCATCTATCTCCTGATTGCGCCCTGCAAGGCTCTCATATTCCCTTTTAAGGCTGTCAGTGTCGGCAAGGTACTGTTTTTCCATCCTTCGGCTTAAACGCCCGTAAAACGCTTCCCTGTCCTTTAACGCCATTGCCGCAACTTCCTGTATATCGGCAAGCACAAGGTCATATAAATCCCTCGCCTCAATTTTGTGGCTTGTGCAGGCGTCTTTCCCCAACCGGTTATAGGTCTGGCAGATATAATATGCCTTGTCTATCGGCTCACGTTCTTTCCCCGTCCTACGGTCTTTGTTTGTCCTCCCGATTTTTTCATACCGTACCTGCATGGACTTCCCACAGGTGGCACAGTAGACAATGCCATGAAAAATATTATAATACGGGCAGTTATTCCCCTTCATAATCGGCGGTCTGGGGTCTATAAGCTGCTGTACCTTCTCCCACTCCGCTTTGGGGATAATGGCTTCGTGGCAGTCCTCTATGACTTCCCTCTGCTCCCTCGGAATGATGTTGTAAGTGTTGGAACGTATCCCCTTTTGGTGTGTCTTGCAGACAACATGTGCGCCTTTGTAAAAGGGATTTCGTAAGATAGTGGATATGCGTGAGCCGCTCCATGCATAATAATTCACGTCACACTCCGTTGTCTGTTTTGTCCTCGTAATTGGTATCTTTTCGTCCATCAGCGTCTTGCAGATTTTCATGTTTCCCATCCCGTCAAGCGCAAGGTCAAATATCCGCCTGATGACTGGCGCAGTTTCCGCATCAATGATAAGGTGTCCGTTATCGTCCGGATCACGCATCAGACCAAGCGGCGGCTGCCCTCCGCAGAATTTCCCCTGCCTTGAGCGTGTCATGCGCCCCGCAAGCACCTTTTTAGAAATATCCCGGCTGTACATATCGTTCAGGATATTTTTAAATGGCGCAATATCCATTTCCTGCTTGTTCACGCTGTCATAATTGTCCGTAATGGCTATGTAACGGATATTATGCTTCGGGAAGAATACTTCCATGTAGCTGCCGGATTCGATATAGTTGCGCCCAAGCCTTGAAAGGTCTTTGGTAATCACGCAGCCTATCCTTCCTGCTTCAATATCGCTTATCATGCGCTGGAATGCCGGACGGTTGAAGTTCCGCCCTGTGAAACCATCGTCCACATAATACTCGCAGTTGAACATACCGTTCGTTTCTGCGTAATCTTTCAGCAGTAATTTCTGGTTGCTGATGCTCATGCTCTCGTTGTCTTTGCCGTCCTCAAGGGATAAGCGGCAGTAGAGGGCAGTAATCATTGGACTTGTGCTTTTAGAATTGATTTTCCTGTTCATAGGTTCTCTCCTTTATGAACAGGGACACGATACCATTATATTACCATGCCCCCGGCTTAATTTCAACAGATTTTTCAAGAACCTGTCTGCACCTTATTCAAAAAATGCGCCGCATTCCTTGAAATGTGTTCCTCCGTCTTTTTCTCTATGAGGCGTTCAAAGGCTTCCTGCATGGTCTGTGTGCCGCCAAACTCCCTCGTCACAACAAACCTTGTCTGCGCCTTTGCCCCTTTTTTGTCCGTTTTCATTTCCCTGTCCATAATCATAAACCCGCCCCCTCAGCCTGCACCGCTTTATTCTCCATCATCAGTTCTTTAAGGCGTTCCTTTTTCTGCTGCGCCGCTGCCCTGCGGAAATCATCTCCCGTAAAGCAGACAGGCGTACACATCTCAAGCAGCCTGCCATAAATGCGTGCGTGGGGAACGTCCTCCGGGTTCTTTAGCTGCTCCGGCGTGAGGTTTGTCGTTACAATCAGCGGCTTTTTGCTGATATATCTGCTGTCAATCACGTTGTATACCTGTTCCAGTCCGTATTCCGTACCCCTCTCCATGCCAAAATCATCAAGAATGAGCAGGGGATAGGAGCAGAGCCTTATGATGTACTCATTCCTGTTCTCCGCCCCGTAGAAAAGGCTGTTCAGTATCGTTGCAAAGTTCGTCATGCAGACGGGTATTTCCTTCTCCATAAGGGCATTGGCGATACAGCCCGCAAAATAACTTTTCCCCGATCCGACATTCCCCCACAAGACCAGCCCGTGGTTCTCCGCTTTCATCTGCTCCCACAGTTCCACATAAGAGTACGCTTTTTCCATCTGCGGGCATTTCCCGTTGTCGTTTTGAAAAGTCCAGTTCCGCATCGCCGGATTGGAAAAGCCCTCCCGTTTCAGACGCTCCACTTCGGCATTGTGCTTTTCATCTGCATCTTTTTTCTCACGCTTTTCACGCTCCGCCCTGCGGCAGTCGCATTCAGACGGGTGCCGGTCACGCCCGAATAAAGCCTTGCCTTTAGGAAAATATGCTTCTTTAGGCTTGCGGCATTTCCCGCAGTACAACAAACCGTCCTCACCCATGTAATCCGCCTTGTCCGGCGTGGTGTCCATCATCTGTAAAACCGTATCGGTCAGACCGTTCATAAGCTGTCCTCCTCACTGTATGAATAATCGGGTATTCCCTTTTTCAGTGCATTTCCTGTGGTTACTGCCTTTTCAGCGTCCTCCTGCGCCCACTTGTAAATCGTGGCGGCATGGTTATGATACTGTTTCCCGCTTGAAGCGATATGCATTGATAAGCGGTCAATGTAATATTCCCACTTGCCAGGCAGTTCCGATTTCAGACCGTTAATCTCCGCATCAGAAAGAAAAACATTATTAAATCTCCCATAAACGGTGTGGGCGGGTGTTTCTTTCTCTCCCTCTATCTCTTTATCTCTCTCTATCTCTCTCTATCTCTAACTCTCTCTCTACGCGGCAAACCTGTTTCAGATTGTTGCAGCCTGTTTCTTTTGTGTTGCATTGCAACGCTTTCTGTCCAAGCGCAAGCTGTTTTTTCCGTTCCCTGCACTCCCTTGAACGTATGGTTGACGCTGTTTCCGAGCCGATGATTGTCGGCACTTCCGTAAGCTGGTACTTATCACCAATCTCTATCAGCCCGTGCCGCTGTAAAAACGCAAGCGTCAGCTTCACGTTCTCTGCATCCTCATCAAGCGCAAGGGCAATCTCTGAAGCGAAGTTGTCCTCCACGCCCTCAAAGTAAAGTTTCCCCTCGTCCTTCAGCGAAAGCAGCATCATTTTCAAGTAGATAATCGTATGTGTATCGCCGCCCGCTATGGAGCGCAGCTTCTTGATGCGCTTGTCTGAAAACCAGTCCGCTTTCAGTTTCAGCCAGTAATACCTCTTTGCCATAAATACCTCCTTAAACGCACAAAAAGGACAGCCCAGACTTTTCCCATAAGTCTGTGACTGCCCTTGCGCTGTGTTTGATAATAAATATTCAAAATCCCTTAAAACCTTTTCTGCAAACAGTTGGGAAGAATTGCAGAATCATATGCGGGATTATGTATTCAGTTTTTGATATTTCTGTTCTAAATTTTCAGCTTGTCCGCACCATATTTGCGAATGATACGGAAAAGGATTTCTTTCTCTTTCCCCTCTGCTTTATCATATAAACCGCACAGGGTTTTCTGTTCCGTCAATGTGAGGGTATTCGTATAAGGCTTGTAATTTTCCGTAATAAAAACCCCGCCGCCCTCGCCCGGCTTTGTGTAGACAGGGTAATCAAAAGACAGTGCGATAACGTCATTCATTATCGTGCGCCTTGAAACCTCCAGTTCCCATGCAAGCTCCCTCATTGTCGTATGCCCCTGGCGGATAAAATGCTGATGATTTCCATTCTCCGGTGTGCAGTGTCCATGCCACGCCTCCCGTCATTTTCTATGTAAAACTTCCGCAGTACGGTCCAAATTCATGTATGATTGACAGGACAATCTTCCTGTCATCTGAACCACAGGTCACAGCAACTTTTTCCAAACATTCCAACTGTTCCTGCGTGAGCGAGTTCTGGTGCTGCGACACACCGCCCGCAAGGTAATAACCGCCGTCATATCCCTGCCGTGTAACCACGGGCAGTTCTTCGCCGATGATGTCAAAATCCCTGCGGATTGCCTTCCTGCCGACATGGTATATCTTCATTAGTTCCGTTGTAGTCAGCTTTTTCCCCGACAGCAGCATATACTCAATCTCACGCCGCCGCTGGAATGTATTGTCCTTCATGTTTCACCTCCTCCCTCTGTTTAATTCCCTGCGGTTATTATAAAAAAAGTAATATTCCCTCTATGGCTACCTTCCTCAAAAAAGTTTGGTTATTTTTTCAAAAACGGTAAAAGTTATACCGACTTTTTTTGAACAAATCCCGTATTTATCAGCGTTGCCGAAAAAGTCGGTATAACGTCATAGCAAGCACTGCCTGTGTTCCCTCACAGGCTCATTTTTTCCAATTTTCCAAAAGACGGAAACTTGAAAAAAATGCTTGTAGGGGGAAGTTTCCCCCTAGCCCCCTCTGCGCTCAAAAATCCATGAAATGCCCTGCTGGAATTTCTCATTTTTTCACTCATTTTTCTGCACAAATATCCCCCATAACGGGATAGAAGATTGTGTAAAATACTTTCATCAATCCATTACAGAAAGGACACTAAAAATGGCAAACAGAGAACGCAAAAACGAGTTAAAAATCTATCTGAGTGACGATGAGCAGTATATCCTCGAGCAGAAGGTAAAAGCCTCCGGCATGAAAAGCAAATCCGCTTTCCTGCGCCGCCAGATTTTGTATGGTTTTGTTTATGACATTGACTATTCCGAACTTCGGGAATACAATGCCGCACTCGGAAAAATCGGCGGCAATCTGAACCAGATAGCAAAGCGCATGAACGCCACAGGAAACGTCTATGCCGCTGATGTAAAAGAGGTAAAGGAACTGATGAAAAAAGTGTGGGATACACAAAAAGCCATGCTCTCAAAACAGCCATACATGAAACAGTAAACCGTATCAAAATTTCTGCCACAAAACGGAACAGCAGCAGTCAAAGCGAAACTGCAATAACATCTAAAATCAGACAAATTTCACACCAACAAAAAAGGTGTACCGCAGGTAAGTTTCAACCTTCCCTGCAGTACACCTTGATGTGTATAACCATTCCGTATTTTTCGTTTTTTGCATATATACAGTTTTTGTTTTTTTCTAAACATGACCTGTCCCTCTCTGCCATCTTTTACAAAAAAAGAGAACAGCGTTTTATACTCAAATAAAACCACTATTCCCTAATTTATGAATTACATATTTATGTCATAAAGATTGCATTATCAACCACCATTAGCGTTTGTATTGAATATATAAAACTAATCTTATGACTTCTTTGTAAAATCTAAAAGCTATGTTTTGTATAATTTATGTAAAATTTGAATTTTTTAGGAAATCTGCATCACATCATTTTTATCCTCTTGCAAAAAAATCTGTATGATTGTTCCTTCTCCAGGGCTGCTCTGTAAGTCAATCTGACCATTCAAATACTGTACGGCGTGTTTTACAATAGAAAGTCCCAGCCCCGTTCCACCCGACTCTTTAGAACGGCTCTTATCCACTCTGTAAAACCTCTCAAATATCCTTGCCTGATGTTCCGCCGGAATGCCAATTCCTGAATCCTTTACAGAGATCACAGCCTGATTTTCCTCCCTGCTTACAGAAACCTCCACCATACCGCCATCTTTATTATATTTGACAGCATTATCGCAAAGATTAAATATAATTTCTGTCAATAACCGCCGGACACTTTTTATCCTGACTGTTTCCCCTGTCACAGCAATTTCAATATCCTTTATCGCTGCTATGTCCGCCAGCCCTGCAGCCACATCCGTTGCGACCTCATATAAATCAACATTTTCAAAAGGCATATCGCACCCCTCGTCTAATTGGGATAAACGGATAATATCATCAATCAATGTTACAAGCCGCCCTGCCTCTGTGCGGATATGCCCTACAAAACGTGTCATATCCTTCGATTTTACAAGACCGTTTTCCATTAACTCCGCACTTCCCATTATTGATTGCAGAGGAGTTTTCAGTTCATGTGATACATTGGCAGTAAACTCCCGCCTGTTCCTTTCTGCGAAAGCTGCTTCTGTTATATCAAAGGCAAGGACAACCGCCCCGATTACAGTACCGTTAGATTCAATGCGGTTGACATGAATCTGATACTCTTTTCCCTCTCGTTCTATGCGGATTTCGCTGTGTCCGCTTGAAAATGCGTCCTGTATGGCGTGGCTCACATCATGGTTTCGCTCCACTGTCAGAAAATCCTTACCTATGCAGGATTTTTTTGTATGGAACAGTTTCAATGCTGCAGGATTGATGTTCAGAATTACATTTTTTTCGTTTAAAAGCACAAGTCCTTCCGTCATGCCCTGCGTAATCTGTGTAAACTCATCATTCTTTCTCTGAAGTTCCGACAACTGTACATCTATCTGCCTATGCTGTTTATTGATACGGTTTAACAAGGGCGCTAATTCTTCATAGGTATCATTTTCCAGCGGCTTTTCCAAATCAAGGCTGTTTAACGGCTCCATGATATGTTTGGAAATCCGGCTTGCCAGCACTCCCGATAACACAAGGGCTACAACAATCACAATTAAAATCGGCTGTATCATTCCCAAAACAAGCATCCATACAGTAGCGCTGCTAACCGAAATTCTAAGGACTGAACCGTCGTTAAGCCTTCTGGCACAGTAAAGCGTTTTTTCCAAGAGTGTCGTGGAATAGCGCAGGCTTTTTCCTTCCCTGCTCTGTAATGCCTGCCTGATTTCCTCCCTGTCCGCATGGTTTTCCATACTTTCTTCGTCAGACTGTGTATCATATATCACATCGCCGTTCCCAGCAACCCATGTTAAACGGTACTGATTTGATTGTAATTCCTCAAGATATTCCTGCCCGTTCTTCTCGACGGCTTCGGATGCCAAAGACAACTCATCTTCTAACTGTTTCCCCTGAACATTACTGAAATAACGGTAAAGGCACCCCATGATGATAACAAGGCTCGCAATCAGAACAGCCGCCGCTACAACCATAATAGAATTAAAAATTTTCTTTGTCATGCCTGCACCTCTAATCTATAACCTATGCCACGCACTGTTTCAATCATTTTCCCATAATCCCCCAGCTTCACACGCAATGTACGGATATGCATATCAACCGTCCTTGTTTCACTGATATAATCCGCACCCCATACATCATTAAAAAGCTGGTCACGGGTAAATGCAATTCCCGGATGAGAGAGGAACAGACGGAGAAGTTCAAACTCTTTTAAAGTAAGCTGTATCCTTTCTCTGTCAACGGTAACAGTATGCTCGTCTAAATTGACAACAAGGCCGCCTGCCTTCAAAAGATGTTCCACTTCTGTGGGATTGCATCGGCGAAGTACAGCTTTCACACGGGAAACCATTTCCATCATTCCAAAAGGCTTTACAAGATAATCGTCCGCACCTAAATCAAGGCTCTGAATTTTATCGTACTCCATGCCCTTAGCCGTTGCCATGATAACGGGAATCCTGCAAGTGTCGGGACTGTCTTTCAGAAATTTCAACAATTCCACGCCGTCCTCTCCGGGCAGCATAATATCAAGGATGATCAAATCCGGCTTATCTGTGGCCAGCGCATCACGAAAAGCCGCCGCATCCGAAAAGCCTGTTGCTTCAAAATCTGTAGAATTAAGCGTGTATACCTCAATATCCCTGATACTTTCGTCGTCCTCTACGCACCATATTTTCATAAATTTTCTGCTCCTTTGTGTTTTCCTGTTACAGAAAAAGCCACCCACTCTGCAATATTTACCGCATGATCCCCAATACGTTCAAAGTATTTGGCGATCATCAGTAAATCTAATGCGTATCCTCCATTTGTCGGCTTTTCTGCTATCAGTTCGATCAATGATGATTTGACCTGCAGGAATAAATCGTCAACCACATCGTCACGGTCAATCGCCGCATCAGCCAGCGCAACATCCTGCTTTACAAAGGCATCAATGCTTTCTGTGACCATTTGGCTCACCGCATCAGCCATAAAACGGATATGTTCACATTCCCCGCCTGTCCGCCCGTCAAGAAATGTAATAATTTCTGCAATGTCCGCCGCCTGCGTTCCAATACGCTCCATATCGGTAATCATTTTAAGGGCTGCGGAAATCTGCCGCAAATCCCCTGCCACCGGCTGTTGCTGTAACAACAGTTTCAGGCACAGCGTTTCTATTGTGCGCTCCATATGGTTAATTTCCCCGTCAAGGGATATAACCTTATCTGTCAGCTTCACATCGCCCGCAGAGAGCGCCCTTGAAGCAATCGCAATCGCTTCCTCACACATTGCCCCCATCCTCGTAAGCTCATTATTAAGCGTAGCAAGCTGTTCATCAAAACGACTTCTCATTATCCAAACCTCCCCGTAATATAATCCTCTGTCCGCTTGTCTTTTGGCTGCTCAAACATCTTTTCCGTATTTCCATATTCAATTAAACTACCGAGGAGAAAGAATGCAGTATTATCGGAAATCCGTACAGCCTGCTGCATATTGTGCGTAACGATGATAATAGTATACTTATCTTTCAGTTCCATTGCAAGTTCCTCAATTTTAGATGTGGAAATCGGATCAAGGGCGCTTGTGGGCTCATCCATCAGAAGCACATCCGGTTCAACCGCTAATGCACGGGCAATGCAGAGCCGCTGCTGCTGACCTCCCGACAATCCTAATGCCGATTTTTTCAGCCTGTCCTTTACTTCCTCCCAGATTGCAGCTCCACGCAGGGAGTGTTCTACGATATCGTCCAGTTTTGCTTTATTTTTTATGCCATGTGTCCTTGGTCCATAAGCAATATTATCATAAATACTCATCGGAAACGGATTAGGCTTTTGAAAGACCATGCCAATGCTGCGGCGAAGCTCATTGACATCAATATCTGCATCAAAAATATTATAATTCCTATAACACACTTCTCCCGTAATCCTTACACCAGTAATAAGGTCATTCATTCGATTTAAAGATTTAAGAAAAGTAGATTTTCCACACCCGGAGGGACCAATCAGAGCTGTAATGCTCCGTTCCTCAATTTCAATATTTATATCTTTCAAAGCCTGCGCACTGCCATACCAAAGACACAGGTCTTTCACTGTCATAACATTACTCATACAATTCTCCTTCTTTGGAAATATCTGCCCACCAATGCCGCCGACAAATTGATGAACATGGTCAAAATCATCAGGATAGCGGCAATAGCAAAAGCAATTCCAAATTCTCCGTTTTCCTTTACATAGACATATAATGCAACTGTCAGTGTTGCCCCTGCACTGCCAAGCCCCTCAAAGATTCCATTCAGAGCGTGGGCAAAACCAGCCGTAAAAAGAAGTGCCGCCGATTCCCCAAGAATACGCCCGACAGACAGGATACAGCCCGTTATGACACCTTCAATACAGCCGGGAAGTACAACGGTATAAATCACACGCCATTTTCCAGCCCCAAGTCCGAAAGCACCTTCACGGTAACTTTGCGGCACCGTTTTCAGGCTCTCCTGAGTGGTACGCATGACCGTGGGCAGATTCATGATTACCAGTGTAAATGCCCCTGCTAAGAGGGAAGTTTTCATACCAAAAAACTGACAGAAAAACAGCATCCCCACAAGACCATAAATAATAGACGGAATCCCCGATAATGTTTCAGCAGTGTATTCAATCATTTCTACCAGCTTTTTATTTTTGGCAAATTCCGTCAGATAAATTGCAGCACCTACCCCAAGAGGAAGAACCAATACCAAAGTTGCCAGCACAATATAGACCGTATTGAGAATATCCGGCAGAATCCCTATGCGGTTCGACAGATAACTCGGTTTTGTAGTAAGCAGTTCCCATGATACATTCGGCAGTCCTTTCCACAATACATAGCCGATTAAAAATAATACCAATGCACAGGTAACGCTCACGGAAATTCCCATCAGCACACGCATGACGGTAATGTATGCTTTCCTTTTAGTTGAAATAGATTGTTTTTGCATTTTCATTTACTCCTTACTATGTTTCAAAAAGAAATTCAACACGGCATTTATCAGCATGATAAAGAGGAACAGCACCAACGCAATGGAAAACAATGCCTGTTTTTGTAAACTCCCGTCAGCCGCATAGGACATTTCACTTGCCACGGCGGTTGTAAGGAAACGTACACTTTGAAACATCCCCGGCATATTAGGTGCGTTCCCTGCCACCATCATAATAGCCATTGCCTCTCCGATAGCCCTGCCAACTCCTAACACGACAGCCGCTGCGATACCGCTTTTTGCTGCCGGAACAGATACACGGAAATATGTTTCAACCGGCGTTGCTCCAAGTGCAAGGGAAGCATCCTCATATTCCTTTGGAACTGCTTCTAACGCCGTAAGCGATACTTTGATAATTGATGGTAAAATCATAATGGCAAGCACTATAATGGCAGCAAACAGACTTGCCCCGTCCGGAATATGAAAGAGGGTCCGTATCCCCGGAACAAGCACCATCATTCCTACAAGTCCATAAACCACTGACGGAATGCCCGCCAGCAGACTGACCGTCGTTTCTATAACAGTTTTTACTTTTGGCGGCGCAATTTTAGAGAGGTAAACTGCTGTCAGAAAGCCAACCGGCACTCCGATTACAATTGCACCAGCCGTACCGTAAATACTTGTGAGGATAAAAGGTAAAATGCCATATTGCGGCTGTGCTGCCGTAGAAGCCCACTTTTTCCCAAAAAGGAATTTCAAAACACCTATTTTACGGATAGCAGGAATACCGGATATGACAAGATAAATTGTAATTAAAAGCACACAGCCAACCGTAATCAGACCAAGTATCAGGAAAATGCCATGTATGGCATTCTCCATAAGCCGTTTTCTGTTTTTCATTTGACTCCACCTTTCAAAGCCTTTAGTTTACCGGCACAGCACCCGCAGATGAGATAATCTCATTTGCTTCAGATGATGTAATATAGTCAAAGAATTTCTGTGCAGCCTCCGAAAGTTCTACATTGCTCCTTGTAACTAATACAAAAGGGCGCTGCACTACATAACTTCCATCTTTGACTGTTTCCTCCGTAGGCATAATGCCGCTGACAGAAAGTGCTTTTACAGTTTCCTTTACGGACGCAAGGGAAGCATAACCGATTGCCGCAGGATTGCCTGTCACCGTTGTGATCACATCTCCGGTAGATGTAAGTTCCTGACGGTATTTGCAGACATCTTCCGTATCTGTAATGGATTCAAAGCCATCTCTTGTACCACTTCCCGCTTCACGGCCAATCAGTACAATTTCCAAATCATTACCGCCTATCTCCTTCCAATTCGTTATTTCGCCCCTATAAATTCTGCCAATCGTTTCAAGGTCAAGGTCATTTACCGGATTATCAGTATTTACAATAACGGCAATGCCATCAAGAGCCAGTATCGTTTCAGTCAACCCCTGTGCCTTTTCTTCATCCTTTAAGTTACGGCTGGAAAGACCAATATCACAACGTCCCTCTGCAACCGCTGTAACTCCAGAACCGGAGCCGGTAGGATTATATGTAAAGGTTACGCCGGAATTGTTTCCCTCAAAGGCTTCTCCCAAAGCGCCAATGACTTTTTCCATAGAAGTTGAACCGTCCGTAGATACCGATCCACTGACTGTTTTCCCACATCCTGTCATAGCAGTAAGCATAAGTGATACAATCGCAATAAGTGTGACAAATTTTTTCATGATACATTTTCTCCTTTTCTATCTGATATTTTTTGCTCTGTGATTATTATGATAAGTGCTGTCTGTAAAATCAAAAACACAACTTTTGTCAAATATTTGTAAAATTTGCAGACTTATCATTAAAGACCGCATTATGGAAAAGTGCATAACTGGCTATTCCGTCATGGATAACTGTGTTCACAGCACATGGAAAAGCAAAGTGCAGCTTTCCCACATCCTGTAAACACAGTTACCCACAACTCCATAAAACAGGCAGTTATACACTTTCCCACAATGCCTACGCCTGCGGAATCCATCTCATTCGTTCCTCTTTTATAACTTTTAGACAATATGTCCAAAAGTGAAAAGCCCTGCATATCATACACAGAGCCATTCTAATCTTTTTCCCTCTATATAGGGCATTGACTTTCCGTAAAACTGATTTTACAGAGTTATACCCGCCTTTCTTGCAAAGTCGGCTTTTTTTGCAATAATTGACGATTGTTTTTCTTTTGAAAGGCAGTTGAATACTTCCTCATAGATGATATTATCTAACTGCATTTTCTTTGCTGTCAGATACAGTGTTGTATCGAACCATTCCTGCCAAAGAGCATCAAACAATGCTCTGCCGTCCGTGAAAGTTGCATCTTCTTCAAAGCCATGCGGCGGCTTGTAATATTTCAGCTCCACAAAGCCGTATCTGCCCGCATCAAGCACCACGATTTTCTCCATCTCGTACAGTTCCGCAAACGCATCAGTTACTTTTTGGCACTTTGCACGTTCTTCCTCTGTAATATAAACTTGTTTTTCCATATTACTTTTGCCTCCATGATTTAGATATAAACCATCTCATTTTTAACTATTTCCTCTGCCCGATATCGGATACTGTTCATCTTCTGAACCCATTCCCATTGATTTTTTGCTTTTAATTCCTCCGTCACTCCTTCGACAATCTTCATCTGTTCCATGATAATATCTAACCGTTTCTCTGCCTGCTCATTCAAATCGGCAAGATATGTCCACAATTCACAAGTCAGTAATAATGCTGTGTAACGTGCTGAATGTTCCTGCTTCAGATAATCCCGATGTAGCCGACCAAAATATCCAATCGGACGGTTTTCTTCCGGCAGTTTCAAATCAGGGATATAATAATCCCCTGCCAGTATATGATCAATACCATTTTCCGTTATCCGTTCCTTTAATTCACTCATACTTTTCCTCCTGACATACTTTCGTTTTGGTTGATTCAACCCATTATTCCCTTATATACTTTTTCAGACGTACAGAATTGTACCAGATAAAAAGAAATAAAAAAGACATGATTAGCTGAATTGTCGGCTGATCGTGTCCCTGTTCTGTTTATTTTTGTTTTGGGCAGCCAACTCTTCACGAATAAGTATGGCATATTCATTATAAATGTACTTGTCCATCTGGAAATCCTCCGTTATGATATATTCGCACATAAGTCACAGTTCCCCGATTGCCATACTTTGTTATATCTTGTTATGAGATTTTCCTGCCCTTATTTTTGCCCTTATGAGCAATCGGAGCAGGGATACACTTGTGTGAAACCGTATAAAGGGATAAGGGGAGCAGACTGCGATAAATCCTTTGTTTTCAAGGCTTTTGGAGGACTTTATTGAAAATCTACAGTAAGCAATGATCGCTCATAAAACCGTGTATTTCAAATTCAAGTTTGTAGGGCAAAAGAAGATCGGGACGCGGCAGCTGTCATATAGCCGCCGTGTCCCGGTTTTTCATGGGTGCAGATATTAGATCGTTACGCAATAGAACGGCATTTCCCCATCCATCTGCGTCAGATCTTCCCATTCGGCAGTTAGCTGCGGGGAAGTCAGCATATCCGGCGGAAATGCTCCGCACATCTTATACAACGCACATGAGTCCATACATGAATACACATATAAATAAACTGATCATGCTTATTTTATTTGTTTTATAGTCTGTATTTACAGGATCCCACATTTTTATATTTCTATTTTCAGATAAAAATCCCATTGTTGCACTCATTATGCCCAAAATCAATAATCCACATATTTTCATTGCAGGCAGCGGATCATCCGCAATTCCTTTTACTTCAAATACGACACCGGTTATCCCTATTCCCACACATAATATCAAAGCATATATTGCAGTTACTGGAATACTGCGTTTGGCACGTTTCTTATCGTCGTCTCTGCGATAGATCTTATCTGCCATTTTGTAGCTGCTCATTTCTATGCTTATGATAAAATTCAGTATATATACAACGATCAGAACGCCATTGAACCATTGCATTTTCAGATTTACTCCATTTATCACACAAAGCAGAAAAATATATACAGTAGACAAGATCCCAATATGCAGATCGAGCTGTACAAGCAGTTTCTTCACTTCGCAAATATCATACTCTATCCTGTCATCAAATCCTGCAATCCCATTAAAAGAATTATTTTTTATTGCATTGGAAAAATAAATATGCAGGAATAGTTGTATTGGGATACATAGAATAAACATACAGATGAATATCCCAATACTAAAAATATCCGTTAATGCACTGTGGATCATATATACCAATATACATAAAACAGATATGCCTATAAAAACCCATGGCATTCTTCCTTTTGATACTTCTCCTTGCGTTGATGATCTTTCCCTGTCCCCATTTCCTAGCAATGTCTCAACATCAACTTCAAATAATTGCGCTAATTTGATCAGATTGTTAGAGTTTGGTCTGGAAGTATTCGCTTCCCATTTGGTTACGGCTTGGCGGCTGACCTCTAAATATTCAGAAACTTTTTCCTGTGACAGCCCTTTCTTTTTGCGATGGTACATAAGATTTTTTGCTAATTGATCTTCATTCATATTACGAACCTCCGTTTGATCTTGATAATGAACATATACCGATTTATCCAGTTGCATGCTACCAACTATATGGAAATTATGGGCAACCACATGGCAACTATTAGTTGCAACTGCTGTTTTTCGGCTATTAGAGTGTGTCTGAAAACCGCTTTATGTCAACTGTAAGTCATAATTTGTGGAAGATCTGGCCCAAATGAGGAAGGCGCAGAGGGCTACGCTGACCGAAAGCGGGGCTTGCAGGTGGCGTGAATGGGTTTTCAGACACGTTCTAGATCGTTTTTTTGTTTATAGAATTGTTTGATAGGATTATTCTACCACAAATATAAATGCACTTCCATTAAGTTTGCTTAAAACTCTTTTGCCCTGTCTCCTGCCGCGAGGCTGGGCTTTTCTGCGATCGCGGATCTATGTGGAGTGGATTTAGAAGATCCGCCCATGAGGATAAGGACAGCGCAAAAGGATTAGTTGGGGAAGTTTTTGTCTTTGGAGTGATATGGAGCAATAAAAAAGCGCGAATGAAGAAATCGAACATCTGTACCTTTTTATTATGTCAAGCTATATACTTTTGAAAAGTTTTTTGTTATAATGTTCAAGATGATCGCATGGATAACGTTTCATGCTGCCAAGCGATATTTAGTCCTTGAGGATCGGATCTGTGACTTTTGCTTTCCGGGGACCCGTAAAAGCATACTACTGTGGAAAAAATAATGTTCAATTGCGTGGTGTAGAATATACAGCATATAACTTTTTCAAACAGTTATGTCTACAAATTTGTGACTTGCATTCGTGTGATCACAAAAGTTCGTCTATAGATCAACCCTAAAATGGGAAATTACATGGATTTCGTGGCTGATAGCAGCCATAACAATTTCGCGAAAGAGAGGATTTTCTATGCCAGAGTTCAAATTACATGCTCCATACAAGCCCACAGGCGACCAGCCGCAGGCAATCGACAAACTTGTCAACGGCTTCAAGGAGGGCAACCAATTCCAGACTTTACTGGGGGTTACGGGTTCCGGCAAGACGTTCACAATGGCGAATGTCATTCAGGGATTACAGAAACCCACTCTCGTTTTAGCACATAATAAAACGCTTGCCGCGCAGCTTTACGGAGAATTCAAGGAGATGTTCCCTGAGAATGCAGTGGAATATTTCGTGTCCTACTACGATTACTACCAGCCGGAGGCATACGTTCCCTCCAGCGACACTTACATCGCGAAAGACTCCGCGATCAACGACGAGATCGAGAAGCTGCGCCTCTCTGCCACGGCGGCCTTGAGTGAGCGGCAGGATGTGATCATCATCTCCAGTGTGTCCTGTATCTACGGGATTGGGAGTCCAAAAGATTACCAGAATATGATGATCTCCCTGCGGCCCGGCATGGAGGTGGACCGGGATGACCTGGTGCGGCAGCTGATCGACATCCAGTATGACCGCAATGAGATGGATTTCCATCGGAGTACATTCCGGGTGCGGGGAGATGTGGTGGAGATCTTTCCGGCGGATTATTCGGAGTCGGCGGTGAAGGTAGAATTTTTCGGGGATGAGATCGACCGGATCACCGAGATCGATGTGCTGACCGGGGAGCGCAGGAGGAGCCTGAACCACATCGCAATATTCCCTGCGTCCCATTATGTGGTGCCTATGGAGCAGATCTTGCGGGCAGCGGAAAATATTGAAGAGGAACTGAAGATCCAGGTGGATTATTTTAAGGGCGAGGATAAACTGATCGAGGCGCAGCGGATCGCGGAGCGGACAAATTTTGATGTGGAGATGATGAAGGAGACGGGTTTCTGTTCCGGGATCGAGAATTATTCCCGGCATCTGTCCGGGCTTGCGCCGGGGGAACCGCCCTACACGCTGATGGATTATTTCGGGGATGAGTTCCTGCTGATCATCGACGAGTCCCATAAGACGGTGCCTCAAGTGCGGGGGATGTATGCGGGAGATCAGTCCAGAAAGCAGACGCTGGTGGATTATGGCTTCCGGCTGCCGTCTGCCAAGGACAACCGGCCTCTAAATTTTGACGAATTTGAGGGAAAGATCGATCAGGTGCTGTTTGTGTCGGCCACGCCGGGGGATTATGAGGGGGACCATGAGCTTCTGCGGGCGGAGCAGATCATCCGGCCCACGGGCCTTTTGGATCCCCGGGTGGAGGTGCGCCCGGTGGAAGGGCAGATCGATGACCTGATCGGTGAGGTGAATAAGGAGGTCGAGAAGGGGAATAAGATCTTGATCACCACTTTGACGAAGCGGATGGCGGAGGATCTGACCGATTATATGAAAGATGTGGGGATCCGTGTGAAATACCTCCACTCGGATATCGACACATTGGAGCGGACCGAGATCATCCGGGATATGCGGCTGGATGTGTTTGATGTGCTGGTGGGGATCAACCTGCTCCGCGAGGGTCTGGACATACCGGAGATCACACTGGTGGCGATCCTGGATGCGGACAAGGAAGGGTTCCTGCGTTCGGAGACATCCCTGATCCAGACGATCGGGCGGGCCGCCCGGAATGCGGACGGACACGTGATCATGTATGCGGATACGGTCACCGACTCCATGCGCCTGGCCATCGATGAGACACAGCGGCGCCGGGCACTGCAGGAGGCCTATAATAAAGAGCACAAGATCACGCCGAAGACCATCCAGAAAGCCGTCCGCGACCTGATCAGCATATCCAGATCCGTCGCGGAGACCGAGGATACCATGCAAAAAGATCCGGAATCCATGAGCAAAAAGGAGCTGGAAAAGCTGATCGCAAAGGTGGAGAAGCAGATGAAGGCCGCAGCCGCAGAACTGGATTTCGAGATGGCTGCCCAGCTGCGTGATAAGATGATCGTCCTGAAAAAGAACCTGGAGGAGGTCGCTGGATGACCGGATGTCCGGGTGAAGTCCTTCAGGAGAGTATTGGCCGTCATTGCCAGGATTGGGATGGCGGCTTTTTCCTGTCCTTAAAGCCGCGGATCGGCCTTGCGGCATCGTATCCGCCCATGTCCAGGTCTTTTTTTGAGAAATGTTATCATTTACATATCTTGCAAGAAAATTCCTTATGTGATAGACTGAAAGACGTTAGCAAGCACTAACTCCATATGACAGGCAGTGATCAGATACATGTGACCGAAGGCATTGCCGATGACTTTACCTTGGACGAGTGTTTGAAAACCCATTCATGCCAACTGTACGCCCCACTTTGCAGTATATCTGTCCCTTATCCGGTTGCCGTAGCCTGCTGCGCCGCCCTCATGGGGAACAGATTCCCCACAAATTGTGGCATACAGTTAACATAAAGCATTTTTCAAACACACTCTAGAGAGTCACGGTCATAACGGAGGATGGAGGAAGATGAAAAATATAGGAAAAGCAATCCCCATACTGGCGCCGGTGGTCGCCGTCGGTGCGGTGGCCTGGGGTGCGGCGGCCTCACTGAGCGGATATACGACTCCGGTCTACGGCTCGGATGAGTTCCAGATCGCGGCAGACGGCATCCAGAATGCGGAACAGACGCAGGATGCGGCAGACAGTACGGCGGAAAGCCAGCCAGCCGTCAGCCAGCCGGATGCGGGAGAGAAAAAGACAGAGGCAGCAGGAAAGACGACAGAAAAAGCGGCGGCGAAAGGCAAGCTCGACCTGGCAGATGGCAGCTATGAGGGGAGCGGGACAGGATTTCACGGAACGGTCAGAGTATCGGTGAAGATCAAGGATAAAGCGATCGCAGCCATCGACATTTTGAGTCATTCAGATGACGAGGCGTTTTTTGACCGGGCAAAAGAGGGCGTGATACAGAGCATCTTATCTTCCCAGAGCATGGACGTGGATGTGGTCTCTGGAGCGACTTATAGTTCCAACGGGATCATCAATGCGGTAAAAAATGCCCTGGGCAAAGGAGGATCGTCCACCGTCCAGCCGACGCAGGCGGCAAGTACCCAGACACCCGCATCTTCCGTGCCGGTCACCGTAGGACAGGGAGATTTTGACATTGCGGACGGCAGCTACGAGGGGAGCGCGGAAGGTTTTCGCGGAACAGTGCGCGTCTCCGTGCGGGTCCAGGGCAGGACGGTCCAGGCTGTGGATATCGTCAGCCATTCAGATGATGAGACGTTTTTTAACCGGGCAAAAGAAGGCGTGGTGGGGAGTATCCTGTCTGCCCAGAAGCTGGATGTGGATGTGGTCTCTGGAGCGACCTACAGTTCCAAGGGGATCATCAACGCGGTAAAAAATGCTCTGGACGGGCAAGCCGGATATACACAGCCGAACACGCCAACCCCCAAGAGCACACCGAAACCGGCGAAGGATCCCGAGACCTACAAAAACGGTACATACACCGGGACCGGAACGGGATTTGGCGGAGAGATGACTGTCCAGGTGAAGATCGCGGGCGGCAAGATCAAGACGGTCAAGATCAAGGAGCATGCGGATGGAGATGCGTATATCAAGAAAGCCTCCTCCATACTCAATAAGATCATAAAAAAACAGGGGACGGATGTGGATGTAGTCTCAGGCGCGACCTATAGTTCCAATGGGATCATCGAGGCCGTGCGGGATGCGCTCAGTAAAGCGGCGGCGGCCAAGTCTGAGAAGAAGCCGACGGTGACAGCCGCGCCCACAAAGAAACCGGTGACCCCCACGCCCGCGCCGGCCGGGGCGTTCCCGTATCCCGATGGGACCTATACAGGGATCGGGGAGGGATATGGCGGTGATGTGGTCGTCGCGGTGGTGATACAAGATCAAGCGATACGGCAGATCAAGATCACCAGTCACGACGGGGAAGACGATGCATTCTTTAACCGGGCAGAAACGATCACAGATAAGATCGTACAGAGCCAGGACATTGCAGTGGATGCAGTCTCAGGCGCGACCTACAGCTCCAACGGGATCCTGGAAGGGGTGAAAAATGCTATCCAGGAGGCAAAAAAGGCGTCGGCCCCGGCAACACCGACACAGACAACGATACCAACACCTACACCAGAAAAGACGCCTACGCCAACGGCAGCGCTCACGGAGACGCCGAATCCCACAGAGACTCCCAACCCCACGGAGACAACGCCGCCGGAAGCGTCCACCGTCTATGTGGACGGCGAATACAAGGTGACCGTACCCTGTGAGCCGGATGAGGGCCATGCCTTTGAGACATACAACCTGACCCTCACGTTGGTCATGAAAGATGATACGATCACAGAGATCAAGAGGGTCACCGGTGACGGAGCTTCCAGCAACGATAATTACATCACCCGGGCGTCCAAAGGGACCAGCGCATACAAAGGCGTCGTCCCCCAGATCCTTGAAAAGAACAGCGTGGAAGGTATCGATGCCGTGACCCGTGCCACCTGCACATCCCGGTCGATCATAGAAGCCTGCAGACAGGCTCTGGAAAATGCCAAGAGACAATAGAAGATGGGAGCGGGGATGAGATGAACGGATTTAAGATCAGGACGGCGAGCCTGTTGGCGGTCCTGTGTATCTTATTTGGATACAACAAGGTCCTGGACAACAGGGAAAAAGAGGAGGAATACGCCCGGCTCCGCGCGGAAGTGGATGCTCTGGAAGGGTATATACAGGGCATCCAGGAGATCGCGGCGGCCAGCCTTGAGGAAGGCATCCAGGAAGAAGGGAACCGGGACGCTGTCCTTAACGAGGCGGGGGCCTATACAGACGGAGAATGGGAAGGAAAAGCGCAGGGCTTCGGAGGGCCGGTGGCGGTGAAAGTGACTGTGGAGCAGGGGATGATCACAGACATTACCCTTGTGTCTGCCGAAAAAGAAGATCAGGCATACCTGTCTATGGCAGAAGAGGTGATCCCTGCCATGATCGGGGCGCAGTCTGCGGATGTCGATACTGTGACAGGGGCCACATTCAGCTCCACAGGGATCAGGGATGCCGCTGCACAGGCATTGGAAAAGGCGGAAAGATAACATGAAGATCCAGAAGAAAAAAATACATCCATATGTCCGCGCAGCCATCCAGCTCATCTGCTTCCTCTTCTTTTCATCAGCATTTACAGCGGCCTTTGGCGGGATCAAATATATCGCATCCCAGCTGGGGGCGGGGGAGAAGATCCAGTGGACAGCGTTTGTGGCGGCGCTTGCGGGACTGTGCGCGTTTACGATCATATTCGGGCGCTTTTTCTGCGGCTTTGCCTGCGCGTTTGGGAGTCTGGGCGATGCGGTGCATTGGCTTTATCTTTGGATATGCAAAAAGATCAAAAAGAAACCGATCAGACTGAGGGCCGATCTATGCGAAAAGTTCTCGGCAGTGAAATATCTGATCTTGCTGCTGATCGTGGTCTTGAGTTTTTTCGGAGTTTATACAAAACTGCGGGGCGCGAGCCCCTGGGATGTGTTTTCCATGCTCCATACCGGAAACTTTCAGGTCATAGAGTATATCCCCGGGTTGTTGCTCCTTCTGTCGATCATAGGGGGGATGTGCGTGCAGGAGCGTTTTTTCTGCCGTTTCCTGTGCCCCCTGGGAGCCGTATTTTCCATGCTCCCCGTCCTGCCGTTATTTACACTGCGCAGGAACCGGGAGGACTGCATAAAAGGCTGCGCGGGCTGCACCCGTAAATGCCCTTCGGATATCGGACTGCCGGAGGATGGATCCTGGGAAACGGCAGGGGACTGTTTCCAGTGTCAGAAATGCATCCGCACATGTCCGAAAGAAAATATCCGCTGCGGATGGAAAGTCCTGCGGGGAGATGAGATCATATTTACCCTGGTGCGGATCGGGCTGTTGATCGGCCTCTGTCTGTGGATGGGACTGTAAATGAAAAGCATAAGTGATCAGCACTGCGGTCATGCTCCGATGTGGGCATAGACACAAAAGATCGGATATAAGTTAGGAAAAACTAATCCAGAGTACTGTACTATTTAGCGGAAAATGAACATTGGTTGATCGCCGGGGAACCTGGCTTTTAACATAGAGAAGGTCAAAAAGGAGGAAAACAGAGAAAATGAAGAGAAAAGGATCATGGGCACGGCTTTTTGCCAATGCCCTCACGTTATCAATGGTTGTTGGGATCTGTACGCCTGCAGCGACGGTTTTTGCCGCGGAAGGAAACGACATGGCGATCGTGGGATCCTCCCAGGCATATGGAGTCCAGGAACAGACAGGATCTGTGGAGTCCCAGGCAGAGGCTGTGGAGAGCGGGCAATATGTCCTGATGAACATCCCCTACGCTGACTTTTACAGGGCAGAGGTAGGGAGCAACACGGAGGATGTGGACGCATTTACATCGGCCACATTGAATAAGACCAGGACAGGGAGTCTGGTCGGCGGATCTTATCATGTAAACAGTGACGGGAGCGATATCACCGGGATCACATACCCAGTCAAGATCGGCGATGGGGTCGATCTGTCCAAGTATAAAAACGTGACAGACCAAGATTCCGTCACCATCGAGGTGACCAACAGGGGGCAGACCAGCTCGACCACATACAATGGCAAAGAGGCGTTATTTGAAAATCCCAGTTATTCCTATTATGTGCTGAGCCAGGCGCCGACAAGCTATAAGGAGCTGACAGTCAGTGCCGATGGAAAACTGGACTTTGGTCCGATCGTGGGTGATGTGACAGAGAAGACAGGCGTAGTGGCGGATATGCTGACAGAGAGTTCCTATGGTGATTACCAGTTAAATCTGGACGGATTATTTGCTGAAGATCTGGACGTTTCGATCTACGCGGTGGTACTGAAGACAGAGGACGGCATGGGATATGGCCTGCGCCATATGGAGAACATCTGGAGGAAGACAGCGCTGTCCTGGTGCACCGGATTTACCCCGGCTGTACACAATTGCCCCACATCCTCTGAACATTACAAGTCTATGATGGGCAAAACGATCAAAGAGATCTTGTATTACACCAGCGAAGGCAATTATAAGATCCCGGTAGATGTATATGTGCCGGTGAAATTTCCCCATACACTGGAAGTGGCGGATGCATCGGTCAAAGCTGCGGGTACAGGACTGACACTGACAGGACTGCCGAGTGACTACAACGCTCAATACAGCGTAGATGGGCTGTCCATCCAGGTTTCCGGAGGCACACTGAACTTTACGGGTGCGGAAAAAGGAAAATACACACTGACTGTAGAAGATACAAATGGACATTATGCGCCGCTGAACGCATCCTTTGAACTTTACACGGAAGACATGCCGGCTTCCTATGACACGGCGAAAAAAGCGGTGGTGGCAGCGGATGGTTTCAGTGGGGATGCATTGGCAGATTATCTGAAGAACATCACATCTGTCGCCGTGGATGGGAAAGGTTATGCACCCAGCGGACGGGGAGCTGTAGTGATCATCGAGGAGAACGGCACGATCAAAACAGACGCAGAACCGCTGGCAGGCAAAGAGAGCTGTGAGATCCAAGTCACATCCACAGGATATCTGCCGCTCACATTCACATATAAGAGCGCTGCCAGGATAGATACCACAGCATTGACAAAGTCCATACAGGCGGCAGAGAGACTGAGTAAGAGCGCGTATACGGCCGCGAGCTATGCAAAAGTCGAGACGGCGCTGAAAACAGCCAAGGATGCTCTGGCAAAGGCCGAGAGTCAGGCGGCAGTGGAGCAGGCAGCAAAAGATCTGGATGCGGCAGTCAGAGCTCTCGTAAAAACAGCGCCAAAGACAGGGACAACTTATACTTATAAGAATATAAAATATCAGACGACAAGCGCCGCTGCGGCCAAAGCTGTGCAGGCCAGCAATAAATCCCTCACATCGGCGGCGATCCCTGCGACGATCACCATTGACGGTCACAGATTCAATGTTACCGCTGTGGCAAACAAGGCATTCTCAGGCTGCAAGAAATTAAAGACCGTACAGATCGGAACAAATGTCACATCCATCGGGACCAGTGCGTTTGCAAACTGTACAGCACTGACCACCGTTACGGTCAATTCAACAAAACTGACCAGCATCGGCAAGACGGCATTCTCAGGCGATAAGAAACTTGCGACGATCACATTGAAGACGTCAAAACTGACAAAAGCAAAAATAGGCGCCAATGCATTTAAGAACATCAAAGCGGCCTGCACATTCAAAGTACCGGCGAAGAAGGTTTCTTCTTATAAAACGATCTTTAAGGCAAAAGGCGCGGGAAAGAATATCAAAGTAAAGAAACTGTAAAGATATCACAAGAGCTAAGAGGACGTCCGGGTGTATCGGGATGTCCTCTTATTCTTTTGGATCTTTTACGATGCAGCAGACCAAATAAAGATTTGCATTAAGGGGCCGATCATGTTATGCTAAGATATATTTTAGAAGAGAGGGGTGAAAAGATGAAGATATGATCAGCTTTTTGAACATGAAACTGTTATCCACGGTAAAGCGTCCATGCACGCGATACCGTTATTCATGTTGCCAAAAGCGGATCATATCCTCATCACCCTCTTTTTTTGTGCGCAAAAATAGGGGCTGATCTGAGTTTCCGCTGTTTGGCATCTGATCAGATCGGAGGGATGCTATATGGCGCAGATCAATGTCTCGGACCTCACATTTTGTTATGAGGGGAGCTTTGATGATATTTTTAAGGATGTTTCTTTTACCATAGACACGGACTGGAAGCTGGGATTTGTCGGCAGGAACGGGAAGGGAAAGACCACATTCCTGCAGCTGCTGCTTGGGAAATACGAGTACAGCGGCTCGATCACAACGTCTGTCCTGTTCGACTATTTTCCCTATCAGATCCAGGAGAGCCAGATGGGTCTGTGTGCTTCGGGATTTATCGAAGACTTAAAGCCTGGCTGTGAAGAGTGGAGAGTCATCTGCGAGCTTGCGAAATTAAATGCCTCTGCGGATCTTCTCTATCGGCCTTTTGGGACCCTGAGCCATGGGGAGCGGACGAAAGTGCTCCTGGCGGTCCTCTTTTCAGGGGAAAATGAACTTCTGCTGATCGATGAGCCCACCGACCATTTGGACCAGGAGGCCCGGGAGGTGGTGAAGAGTTACCTGCGTGAAAAGAAAGGCTTTATCCTGGTCTCCCATGACAGGGATCTTCTGGATGCCTGCATCGACCACGTCCTTGTGCTGAACCGGGGATCTATCGAAGTGGTGAGCGGCAATTTTTCCAGCTGGTGGGAGGATAAAGCCCGCAGGGACCATTTTGCCAAGATGGAAAATGAAAAGCATCTGCGGCAGATCGGGTCTATGAAAAGAGCGGTGGACAGAAGCGGCCGCTGGGCGCGGAAAAACGAGGCCAGTAAGATTGGGTTTGACCCGGTAAAGGAACACGACCGCTCGAAGGGCGCCCGGGCGTACATCGGCGCGAAGACAAAGAAGATGCAAAAACGGGTGAAGCAGTACGAAAAGAGGATGGAGCGGGAGATCCAGGCGAAAGAGGGTCTGCTCACAGATATCGAGGAGCCGGCGGCTCTGAAGATCGGACCCCTGTCGTATCGCCGGGAGGGACTGATCTGCTGCCGGGGATTGTCTGCCGGATATGGGGCGGAGTGTGTGCTGCAGGACTTTTCTTTTGGGCTGGAGCGGGGAGAGCGGGTATTCTTACACGGGAAAAACGGCTGTGGGAAATCCACATTCCTCAAAGCGTTGCTGGCGGCCGGCGGATGGCCGATCGAAAATGCTCCACAGATTTTGGCGGGAGAGCTGAAGGTGGGGGCTGGGGCAGTGATCTCCTATGTCAGCCAGGATACCAGCTTCCTGCGGGGAACGATCTGGGATTTCTGTGAAAGCCGGGGATTGGATGAGAGCTTGTTCTGTGCGCTGCTGCGGCAGTTGGATATGGAGCGGGTGCAGTTTTCAAAGGATATGAAGGATTTTTCGGAAGGACAGAAGAAGAAAGTCCTGCTGGCGGCCAGCCTCATGACGCCCGCGCATCTGTATATCTGGGATGAACCGCTCAATTACGTCGATGTGTTCTCACGGATGCAGATCGAGGAACTCCTGTTATCTTACCAGCCGACCATGCTCTTGGTGGAGCATGATGTCCGGTTCAGGGAGAGGGTTGCGACACGGGTCGTGAAGATCGATTAAGAGGCAGCAGGGTCGGCCGGTCTCGACCGGCCGACCCAATGTTCATCCAGACAGAGATGGAAGTTTTGGCGGGATCTCATATGCTGTATATGCGTGGTCGAAATGATACCCAAGTTTTTCAGCCAGCGCAGCAGACCATTTCGTACGTGCATCCCAGGAGGGATACCAGTCCCGTTTCAGGCATTCCAGGATCAGTCTGGCTGCGCAGGCGTAGGCCAGGCCCTTCCGGCGATGGTCTTCATGGGTGATGATCTCAACCTCGATGCCGCCGCGGTAGCCGGAGTAGGAGGATGCGCCGGAGACGGGGACGCCGTCTTTGAACGCGACCGCCCCCAGGCCGTACTGCTGGTACAGGGCATAGTTGTCATACTGGCTTACCCAGTCCCGGCACCAGTCTGTCTTGTGGCAGTAGTGGAACAGAGTCTCGTCCATCAGTTTCAGGGTATAGCCTTCCGGCAGGGAAGCGGCTGCGGCTTGGAGCTTCTTTGTGTCAAAGACCCCGGGTTCTTTTTTGATAGCGTAGCGGGTCACTTTTTTTATCTCATAGGGGATTTTTCCGCCGCCGCAGTCTTCGATCAGGCGGCCCCAGGCGTCATCCTGCGGGACCATGATCATGCCCGGGTACGGTTTATGCAAGATGAAGCGGCTGTCCGGCTTTCCAGCGAGATAGCAGAAATCGCCGAGGATGATCATGGCGCTGGCCGGTCTTTTAGGGGGATCCACATAGAGCGTGCCCATCACGCCCTGGAGGCACGACCAGATCAGGGATTCCTGCCAGTCTTTGAATAAAGGTGCGGCTTTTTTGGTCTGTTTTGTCTCATAGATCATGTTTATCTCTCCATATATTGATAGACGGCGCCCGAGATCTTTGCGCTCGCGGCCTGCGCGGCGGGGGGACCTCGCTATAAACAGGATTTTAGCATCTTTTCCAATTTTTTTCAACGGCTATGTATGATGGGGTGCAGATCCGCATACATATAAAAAAAGTGACTGGATGGGTGTCTATGAAGATCCTTCTCTTTTTATCGGAAGTCACGATCCCCTTGATCATCTTCTACATTGTCGCTTTTGGCATCCTGCAGAAGGTGAAAGTTTATGAGTCTTTTATCACAGGCGCGGCCGCAGGTCTGAAGACCGTGGTCAAGATCCTGCCGACACTGATCGGGCTGATGGTGGCCGTGGGCATCCTGCGGGGGTCTGGTTTCCTGGATATGGTCGGCGAGTATCTGGGCAGGGTCACGGACCGGCTGGGTTTCCCGGCGCCGCTGGTGCCGCTGGCTTTTGTCCGGATGTTCTCGTCCTCGGCGGCCACGGGCCTGGCTTTGGATATCTTTAAGGAATACGGCGCGGATTCCCGTATCGGCTTTATCGCTTCCATCATGCTCAGCTGTACGGAAACGATCTTTTATACGATGTCGGTCTATTTTATGACGGCGAAGATCACGAAGACGCGTTATACCCTCGCGGGCGCCCTGCTGGCCACGTTTGCGGGGATCGCGGTGAGCGTGGCCCTCGCCGGGGCATGACCCGGACCATGAACCTCCTGTATGTAGACAGGGGGTTTTTTTACGTTATACTTTATCCGGTAACTTGGACGAAAAAAGAACAAGGAGGAACAGGGACTATGCTAGGAAAGATCTACGGATACATCCGTGTATCCACGAAGGAACAAAATGAGGACAGGCAGAGGATCGCTATGGAGGCGTACGGCGTGCCGGAAGAAAACGTGTATATGGACAAGCAGTCGGGAAAGGATTTCGACCGTCCGGGATACAGGGCGCTCATGGAGGTGCTGGACGAGGGCGATCTCTTTGTCATAAAGAGCATCGACCGGCTGGGCCGTGATTTTGACGAGATCCTGGAACAGTGGCGGATCATCACGAAAGACAAGGGGGCGGGCATCATCGTACTGGACATGCCGATCCTCAATACCGGCCTGCAGAGCGACCTTTTAGGGCGTGTCGTGGCGGAGATGATGCTCACGCTGATGTCCTATATGGCGGAGACAGAGCGGGAGAATATACGGCAGAGACAGGCGGAGGGCATCGCGGCCGCGCGGCTGCGGGGCGTCCGTTTGGGCAGGAGGCCGCTCGCGATCCCGGAGGAATTTCAGGAGGTGCGCTCGCTGTGGGAAGATGGCATGTATTCGGCGGCGATGGCGGCCAGCATCCTGGGCGTGGACCGTCACACATTCATGAAATGGGTGCGGGATGAAAAGATCGTGTAAAAGGGGAAAAACGTATGCTTTAATCCCCGCCCCGCACGGATCTCGTTTTTTACCACAGACGGCGAAAGATGGACACGATATCTACTGACTTAGTTTATATTTATTCTATCATACTTGAAAAGCCATTGGGAACTGTAAAAACGCTCAGTAATGATGACTACAAGATAAAAATGTATATGCATGATCTTGATCATACAAACAATGGAGTTTCAAATGGGATACAGACTATATTGGGCGGAGTCACAGGAAAGGAAGAAAGTATTGGCCTAGAGTGTGTCTGAAAACCGCTTTATGTCAACTGTAAGTCACAATTTGTGGAAGATCTGGCCCAAATGAGGAAGGCGTAGCGGGCTACGCTGACCGAAAGCGGGCCAGATCTGCCGCAAAGTGGGGCTTGCAGGTGGCGTGAATGGGTTTTAAGACACGCTCTAGTGAAAAACACGTTAGATTCGGAGGGTTATCCAGTGACAGTCCAGGGTAGGTCACTCAAAGACTGGTTTAGCAGTGAAAATAAGGAAGATGACCTTGTGGATGGTCTGTTTCTGGCAGATAGATACGGTAAGGATAAAACTTTTTATTACAACAGCTATACAAAGCTTGAGCAGCACGCTGAGGATCAGCCCGCAGATTGCCGAGAAGGCCGAGACGACCGTCTCAGAAAACGGGGATTACAAGACGACTACGACCAAGTATGCTTATGACGACTATCGTTTTAACCTGACAGCAGAGGTGGATGCCGTGCAGACACACAACGCCCAGGAGGCCATCCAAGAGCGCCTGGGGCGTGGATGTGGATGTGGCGGCAGACGGGACCTTGAGCCTGCAGCAGTGATGGGAGGTGCCAAAAATTGAGGAAGAGGATATTTTGCCTGATGATGGCGGCGGCTCTGAGCCTGGGTACGGCGCTGCCGGTCCTTGCGGAGGACCATGAGAGCAGGAAAAACTGGCAGGTGACGTTTGACGGCAGCAAGATGGGCAGCAATGTCAGCGCGGCGGAGATGGCCGAGGAAGTCTCCAGCATCCAGCCCGGGGACAGCATACGTCTGAGCATCGCCCTGAAAAATTCCAGCAGCAGGGCCACCGGCTGGTATATGTCCAACAAGGTCATAGAGACGCTGGAGGATGACAGCAGCACGGCCTCCGGCGGGGCGTACACCTACCTGCTGACTTACACGGATTCCCAGGGCGCTGACCAAGACACTGAAAGCAAACGAGGCGGAAAATGTATTTACATTCGTCTATGCACCTGTGAGCACAGAAGTGGTTACTCGTCAGGTGGGGACGCCAGGAACGGTCACCTCAACGGTCACGGAACTGGTGCCTGGGGCGCCCACGGCCGTCCAGACAGCCGCGCCAGCCGCGACCACCGAGACAACTGAGACAACAGGAACAGAAGACGAGGAAGCAGCGGCTGACGAAGAGGCGGCGGAACCCCTTGAGGAGATCGGGGATCAGGAAGTCCCCTTGGCAAACCGGGACCTGAAAGACCTGGACGAAGAAGAGGTCCCGGCCAGCGACATCCAGTTGGATAAGGTGGTCAAGAAAGGGTTCCCCTAGCGGCGTCCATAGGCATCGCGGCGGCCGCCGCGGCCGGACTGGTCACAGCAGTGGTCGTGCTGAAAAAACGCAAGAGCAAGAAAGGAGTCCTAAAATAGGACGAAAAAGCCCAGTGGCTGCCTTGTGCGGCACACTGGGCGCTCTTTTATTGGTGATCCTCGTGGCGGCCTGCCTGCCGCTCACGCTCCCCCCCCCGGTATTTGGCTATCACATCTACACAGTGCTCAGCGGGAGCATGGAGCCGGCCATCCCCGTGGGGAGCCTCAGCTATATCCAGGAGACGGCGCCGGAGGACATGAAAGAAAAAGATGTGATCGCCTACTACGGCGGCAGCGACCGCACAGCCATCATCACCCACAGGGTCGTAGAAAACCGCGTCTTCATGGGCGAATTTGTCACCAAAGGCGATGCCAACCCGGACGAGGATATGATGCCCATTCCCTACGAGGACTTCATCGGGAAAGTGCGCCTGTCCATCCTCCGGGTGGGCAGAGCCGCCCAGGCGCTCTCCAGCACGCCGGGGAAGATTGCCGCCGCCTGCCTGATCGGCCTGGCGGTGGCGCTGCAGGCGATCTCGGCGGTGCTGGGGCGCCGGAGGAGAGGGTGAACGGATAGTGTGAAACAGGGCGATCAGCCGCGCAGATGGAATCTCTGGACGGAGAGTTTCAGTTTTTCCGCCTGGCTGAGCAGTTCCTCTGCCAGAGCCGCAGATCTTTCCGCGGTGGCGGCGTTGGTCTGGACCACGCCGGATATCTGATCCATCCCCTCTGCCAGTTGAGAGAGCGCTTCCGCCTGCTGTGTTGCGGAGTCTGCGATATGGTCCACGAGTTCGGTGGACCGGTCTGTCTCTGTGACGCCTGCGGCAAAAGTCTCCGTGGTATCTGCCGCCAGGGACGTTCCGTATTCCACCAGGCTCAGGGATTCTCTGATCAGTCTGGAGATGTCCTGGGCGGCTTCGGAACTCTTATTGGCCAGGCTCTGCACCTCGTCGGCCACCACTGCGAACCCTTTTCCGGCGGATCCGGCGCGGGCGGCTTCGACAGCCGCATTGAGGGACAGGATATTTGTCTGGAAAGAGATATCCTCGATGGTCTGGATGATCCCGCTGATCTTCTGGGAGGATCTGGATATATCCTGCATGGCTGTCGTCAGGTCCTCCATCTTCTGGCTGCAGACGGCCATCTGTTCTGCGGCGCCGCCGGAGCATTTGCGGGCGGCATCTGCATCCCGGGAGGTGGCGTTCACCTGTTCGGACAGGGACTGGATGCCGGAGAGCAGCTCCTGGACTGCCGCCGCCTGGTCCACGGCGCCTTTAGAGAGTACTTGGGCACCGGATGCCACTTGCTCGGACTCAGACGAAACCTCTTCGGCTGCTGCATGGATGTGGGAGAGAGCTTCGTTCAATGCGTCCAGGATCTGGCGCATCGCGTTTTGGATGGGGAGAAATTCCCCGCGGTAGTCGTTGTCGATGGACAGATCCATATTTCCGTCAGCCATCTGCGCCAGTTTTTCATCGATATCGCTGATATATTTTTTCAATTCCCGCTTTGTCTCGTGGATCGCGTCCACCAGCATGCCGATCTCTGAGCTGTCAGCTTCCAACAGAAATTCTGCGGAGAGATTCCCGCGGGAGATCTCGCTCATCTGATCCCGGACGGAGATCACGGGGTTCAAGATCCGTCTTCTGGTGACAGCCGAGATCAGGATCTGCATGGCCACGACAAAGAGCACCGCGATAAATATGGCTGCTTTGATGATCCTCGTCCGGATAGTCAGTTCGCTGACCCGTGTCTGGGTCCTTACATCCAGAGTGTTCAGGAATCGTTCTTTCAGGGAATCGATCTTTGCGATCGACGCACTGTATTCTTTCCCGTATACGTAGTCCAGCGCCGCATCCCGGTTCCCGGCTTGGATATTATCCATGGCTTCGCTCTCCAATGGCACCAGCTCATCGGAAAGAGAAGCCATCTCGTCGATCAAGTCCTGTTCTTCGGCGGTGATCCCGATCTTCTGCATGGCTTCCACGCCTTTGGTGCGGTTATCCAGCTCATTGACTTCCCTCCAATAGTTGTCATAATGTTCCTGGTCACCGGTAGACGCATAAGCGCGCACCTCATTTGTGAGATATGCAGAGCCGTTCATGAAACGGTTTGCGTTATAGGTCAGGTCAAACCGTTCCTCGTTGGCCATGCTGAGCCGGTCAGTGGTGCTGCCATAGATGATCAGGAGGAGGGCTGTCAGCACCAAGGCCAGGATCGAGACTCCGTTCAAGATCGAGATCAGTCTGGATTGATCCATTGCTTTTTTCATATCGTCCGCTCCTTTTATGTATTTCTTTTAAGTCTACAAAAAAAACAAGAAATATTCAATAGTATGGGAGAAATTTCATGTTTTTTTAAAATGCAGGGGCCACATACAGACATTAAAATATGAGGAGTGAAAAAGAGCTGGACTCGTCACCGCTCTTTTTCGCTCCTATGTTCCATATGGGCGTGATAGATCATCATACACAGCGCCGTCATCCCCCAAGTGATCGGATACGTGACCGCGATCCCCCGGATATCATGCCATCTGGGCATGATCGTGAACAGGAGCACCGTCCGCAGGATGCAGATCCCGAACAAGATGATGATCATAGGCGGCAGTCCCCCTCCTGCCGCGCCAGCCAGAGCAGGCACAGCCACGCGGCCAGGGATTGGGATATCATGGAGGCCCAGGCGGCGCTCTCCACACAGGGAAGATCTCGGATCAGCAGGGCATCCGCGATCACGTTGGCGATCCCGCCCGCCAGTTGGGTGAGCATGGGAACGCTGGAATTTCCCATGGAGCGGATGATGCCGGAGGCCATATTGTACGTGAGGACGGAAGTCAGGCTCAGGAAGTAGATCCGCAGATAGGAGACGGCCTCCGTTAGGATCCGCGGATCCACATGCATCCATGTGAGAAAATAGGGCGCCCCGATCATCAGGATGACGCCGCCGGCCAGACTCAGGCCCACGGCGGTATGTACGGAATCTTGGGTCAGCCTCCTGTTGCGGCTGCCGATGGCGTGGGAGATCACCACGCCGGAACCCACCGACATGCCGGTAAAAAATCCCACCAGACAACTGATGATCATAGAGCTGGCACCCACTGCCGCGTAAGAATCTTTGCTCAGGAGATTTCCCGCGAACAGAAGAGCCACCGTATTGTAGAGCTGCTGGATCAGTCTAGATATCGCCAGATCGTAGCACACATATTTTCAATCCGCAACCCTCCCGGGGGGATAAGATTATGGGGAAAAAAGTCAAAAAAGTCCTGGACAACTTTCCGATCTTGTCCTATAATCTTCTGTAAAAGATAAATATCATTTGCTGGTTTGGGAACCAGCCGATCACAAGTTCCGCGAGGATTAATAGGGAAACCGGTGCGATTCCGGTACGATCCCGTCACTGTATGAGGGAGCTTTTGGACGTTCATGCCACTGGGCTTTGTTTAAGTAAGCCTGGGAAGGTGTTCCAAGAGTGTCGATCTTGAGTCAGGAGACCTGCTTGCGATCCGTTCAGAGAGTATGATCCTTACGGAAGATAGGGAGCAGGCTTATTTTTGAGTCCTTAGATCTTGACGTCCGTATCGAAATGATACGGGCGTTTTTTTCGTGGCGGGAGGTCCTTGCGGGGAAAAAGAAAAAAACATGAGGAGGAAAAGAGTTATGAAGAGCAATCTGGTAAAAAAGATCCTGGCGTTTGGAGTAGTCGGGACGTTGACAATGGCGATGCTGACAGGGTGCGGAGGCTCCGGCGGGGACTCCGGGGAAAAGGCGGCAGAAGGCGGCGGCAGCAGCGCAAAGACGGAGAGCGCAGACGGCAAGCATCTGAATTTCGGGTGTTATGTGTATTCCACCTCCTACGATCCCGCCGAGTATCAGAACGCGGCCTGGGACGGCACGCGCCACGGGATCACGGAAGGGCTGTTCAAGTTCAAGGACGACCTGACCGTGGACTACAACCTCTGCGACGAATACGAGGTATCCGACGACAATAAGACCTGGACCTTCCACATCCGGGACGGTGTGAAATTCTCCAACGGCAGCGACTGCAGCGCCCAGGCGGTGGCGGATTCACTGAACCGCCTCTACACCGTCTGTGCCACCGATAAGAAGAGCTCCACGCCGGAGACATATCTGCAGATGGAGTCGATCACGGCGGACGCGGATGCGAACACGGTGACCATCGTCACGTCGGAGCCCTACGCGGATATCACGTCGATCCTCTGTTTCCCATTTTACACGATCATCGACGTGGAGGGTGATACCACGGACGCGGAGCACGATTACACCGCAGACAGCACATCCGTCATCGGCACCGGTCCCTATGTGATCAAGTCCATGGATGAGACGACCAAATGTTCAGAGCTGGTGAAGAACGAGCATTACTGGAATGGGGAAGTCCCCTATGACAGCGTATCCGTGATCTTCATCGAGGACGACAGCACGAAAGCCAGCGCATTGAAGACCGGCGATATCGACCTGACCGAGAACATCACCACAGCCAGCGATCTGGAAGAACTGTCAAACGACGATGCCTTCTATGTATCCAAGACACCGGGTATGCGCAGCGGTTTTGCCTATGTAAACTTCGACGGGATCCTTGGGAAAAACGAAGCTCTGCGGCAGGCCATGTTCAAAGCCATCGACGGCCAGACCCTCTGTGACGTGACCGTGGGCGGCATGTACACCTACGGCCCCGCAGTCCTTCCGTCCACACTGTCCTACGATTACGATTCTCTCACAAATGATTTCGAGTATGACGTGGAGGGCGCGAAAAAACTCCTGGACGACGCGGGCATCAAAGACGAGGACGGCGACGGCTTCCGCGAGCTGGACGGCGAGAAGATCACACTGCAGTACATTACATACACCAACAGATGCCTGAGCGATTTCGCGGAGGCCATCCAGATCTCCCTGTCTGAGATCGGGATTGATGTAAATATCACCAACACAGATTCCGACACAGAGTGGAACATGATGCAGGCCGGTGAGTACGACCTGTGCGATTCCAACTGGACCACAGTGGGCACCGGTGAGCCCAGCGCGTTCCTGAAAAACTGGTACGGCGGCGATAAGGGGAGCGAGTTCTATGTAAACAGCCAGGGGACAAACTACTGCTGGTATGAGAACGATGCGTATGATGCGCTTTATGACAAATATATGGCTTCTACAGATCTAGATGAGCGTGCAGATCTGGTCATCCAGATGGAGCAGATCCTGATCGACGACTGCGCCGTTCTGGTGCACGGATACTACAACAGTACGTTCCTCTCCAACGCGTCAAAAGTGACAGGCGCAGACATCCACACCGTGGATTACTACTGGCTCTCCACAGAGATCGCACCGAAATAAGAAAGATACGAGGACAACGGCAGCCGGGAGGGGATGGGCCCCTCCCGGTCTTCAGATAAATGTCAAGATCCGAAAGGAGGAAGAGAGATTTGTCTATGAAACAGTTGGGAAAAAGACTGGGGCAGATCGTGATCGTATTGATCGGCATCAGTTTTTTGACCTTTCTTTTGACTTATTTGGCCCCCGGTGATCCGGTGCGCACCATGTATGCGTCGTCGGGTATCGTGCCCAGCGAGGAAGTGATGCAGCAGACCAGAGAAGAGATGGGGCTGGACCGTCCATTTTTGGTACAGTACGGGGACTGGCTGACCAGTTGTCTGCACGGCGGTTTTGGCACTTCCTATTCTCTGAAAAAACCAGTGCTGGATCTCTTAGGTTCCAGGTTGTGGCCCACGATGAAGCTGGCGCTGTTTTCCATGATCTTAATGCTGGCACTCTCCATCCCCTTCGGGATGCTGGCGGCCGTGAATAAAAATAAATGGATCGACAATGTGATCCGCGGGTTCACGTTCCTTGGCGTGTCCGTTCCAAACTTCTGGGTGGGACTCCTGCTGATCTCTTTTTTCTGCGTAAAATTGCAGTGGCTCCAGGTCATTTCCACAGATATCACCTTTAAAAACATGATCCTCCCGGCGGTGACGCTGGCCTTTGCCATGTCCGCGAAGTACACTAGACAGGTGCGCACAGCCGTGCTCGAGGAGCTGAGCCAGGACTACGTGATCGGCGCACGGGCCCGGGGCGTGAAAGAGTGGAAGATCTTATGGCTCAATGTATTCCCCAATTCCCTGCTCCCGCTGATCACCATGCTGGGCCTCTCTGTGGGCTCCCTGCTCGGCGGCACGGCGGTGGTGGAAGTGATCTTCTCCTATCCGGGTCTGGGGAGCCTGGCGGTGTCCGCGATCACAGCCTACGACTATCCGCTGATCCAGGGTTATGTGTTGTGGATCGCGTTGATCTATATGGTGATCAGCCTGGTGGTGGACATTTCCTATAACTTTGTGGATCCGAGAATGAGAGAAAAGAGGTGATCGGACGATGAAGAGTTTTATCGAGAAGAATAGATCATTTATATTTTTTTGCTTTTTGGTCCTGTTGGTCGTGCTGGTTGCAGTCTTTGCTCCGTTCCTGGTGAGAGGACAGGATCCGACAGAAGGCATTTTAGCCAATGCCCTGCAAAAACCAAGCGGCGAGCATTGGTTCGGGACAGATAAATTGGGAAGGGATATCTTTGCGCGGGTGATCTACGGCACAAGGGCCTCCCTGACGGCGGCGCTCAGCGTGGTCGTGATCATTTTTGCAGTGGGCACGGTCCTGGGGATCCTGGCCGGGTATTTTGGCGGGGTCATGGACGCTGTGATCATGCGTTTTTCCGATATGATGGTCTCTTTCCCGGGTATGGTTCTGGCGATCGCGATCGCGGGTATCTTAGGGGCCAGCATCCAGAACGCGGTCCTGGCGATCTCCATGGTGAGCTGGACCAAATACGCCCGTCTGGCGCGCAGCCTGGTGCTGAAGATCCGGCATCGGGATTATGTGGCGGCGGCTGTGGTCACCGGGTCGAAGACCCCTTATATCTTAATGAAATATATGCTGCCCAACGCACTCCCCACCCTGATCATCACGGGGGCGACGGACATCGGCAGTATGATGCTGGAGCTGGCCGGGCTGTCTTTCTTAGGATTTGGCGCGCAGGCGCCCACACCGGAGTGGGGTCTCATGCTCAATGAAGGCCGGGCTTACATGGCGGCCGCGCCGTGGCTGATGATCTTCCCCGGGCTTGCGATCTTGATCGTGGTGGTGGTCTTCAACCTTTTCGGTGACAGCCTGCGGGATGTCTTGGATCCAAGAGATGAGTAAAGGAGGCGATGGACGATGCTGGAATTAAAAAATGTGACTATATCCTATAAAGATCGGCCAACGGTCAAAAACTTCGATCTCAGCCTTGGACAGGGGAAGATCTGCAGTATCGTGGGAGAGAGCGGTAGCGGCAAGACCACCGTGATCCGAGCAGTCTTGGGCCTCCTTGGCGGCGGCGGTAAAGTGACAGGCGGCGATATACTTTTTGAAGGGAGATCCCTCCTATCCAATACGAAAGAGGAGTGGCGGAAACTGCGGGGGACGGATATCTCCATGATCTTCCAGGATTCCGGCGCGATGACCAACCAGACCCGGGTCATCGGCAAACAGTTCGTGGAATATATATGTACCCATGAGAAGGTGTCAAAGAAAGAAGCCTGGGAGCGGGGGATCGAGATGCTGGAGCGCATGCGCCTGCCAAGCGGCGACAACATCATGAAAAGCTATCCGTTCCAGTTATCCGGCGGCATGCGCCAGAGGGTGGGCATCGCCATGGCCATGACGTTCCAGCCGAAGCTGCTCCTGGCCGATGAGCCCACCAGTGCGCTGGATGTGACCACCCAGGCCCAGATCGTCCGCCAGATGATGGAACTGCGGGATGCGTATAAGACGAGCATCATCATGGTGACACACAATCTGGGTGTGGCGGCTTACATGGCGGATCATATCGTCGTCATGAAAAATGGAAAGATCGTGGATGCGGGCGACCGTGAGCAGATCCTCCGCCATTCACAGAGCGAGTATACGAAAAACCTGCTGGAGGCAGTGCCGTCGTTGGGAGGTGTACGTTATGTCTAATGAAAATCTGTTTGACGAAAAAGATATCATATTGGACGCAAAACATGTGACACGCAGGTTCCCGGCCTCCAACAACCGGACCTTGGTGGCATGCAATGATATCAATCTAAAATTATATAAGGGAAAGACACTGGGCCTTGTGGGCGAATCCGGCTGCGGGAAGAGTACGTTCATGCGTTTTTTAGTCTCCCTGGATACGCCCACGGAAGGGGAGATCCTCTTTCACGGAAAAGACATTACGAAGATGAAAGGGGAGACGCTGCGGCAGACCCGCCAGAAGATCCAGATGGTGTTCCAGGATCCGTCCGGTTCCTTCAATCCCAAGATGAAGATCCGGGATATCATCTGTGAGCCATTGATCAATTTTAAGAGGATCAAGAAGAGTGAAAAGGACGCGGTGGCGCGTAAATACCTGGAGCTGGTGGACCTGCCCGGGGAATTTGCCGGCCGCTATCCCCATAATATGAGCGGCGGGCAGCGGCAGAGGATCGCGATCGCCCGGGCGATCGTGCTGGAACCGGAGATCGTGGTCATGGACGAGGCCACCTGCGCGCTGGACGTATCGGTGCAGAAGACGATCATCGAGCTGGTGGTCAAGCTGCAAAAAGAGAAAAATATCGCCATCGGTTTCATCGCCCACGATTTAGGTCTGATCCAGTCGTTTGCCCATCAGATCGCGGTCATGTATCTGGGCAATATCGTGGAAGTGCTCCCGGCGGAAAAATTAAATTCGGACGCGGCGCATCCCTATACGAAAGCTCTGATGGGCGCGATCTTTGATATCAATATGGATTTTTCCAAAAAGATCGAGAGCATCGAGAGCGAAGCGCCCAGTCCTTTAGATGTCCCTGCCGGCTGCCCGTTCCAGGACCGCTGTGAGCAGTGCATGGATATCTGCAAAAAGGAGCGTCCCACATTGAGCAAGCTGGAACCGGGACATGAGGTGGCTTGCCATCTTTTCAGAAAGAAAGGAGGGGATCAAAGTTGAAAAGGTTGTTTTTTGTCCTGCTAACAGTACTGGTCGTGTTTGGCATCGTCAGCTGTGCATCGAATGCGCAAAAGGACGAGGAGGAAAAACATAAGATCGGTGTGGCGGTCTATGATGTGACAGATGATGAAGTGATCGCGTTCCGCGATTATCTGACAGGCTATATCCAGGAATGCTTTCCGGAAGTGGAATTTTATTATTCTTATGCCATACGCAGTGCAAAAGAGGAGATGAAATTCCTGGAGGATGCCTGTGCGGAAGGGGTAGAAGGGGTCATGTCTTTCATCACCTATGACCTTTCAAAAGAAGTAGGATATTGTGCATCGAAGGGAGTCTACTATATGTTGGCTTCCGGTACGGTGACAGAGGAAGATTATGAGGCTGTGGCGGATGAGCCGTATTTTCTCGGCGTTGTGGGGCCCGGCAGCGAGATCGAGCGGCAGGCAGGCGCGGATATGGCGGACTATTTTATCCATGAGATGGACGGGGATTCCTATATCCTGTTCACCGGCGGCGCCAGCCAGGGCAATGAGATGCACCGCGTCCGTTCCGTGGGCGCGCTGGAAGTCTTTGAAAAAGAATTCGGCGACCTGGGGCGTGATGCGGAGGAACTGGCCGTCACCGAAGAACCGGTCATGCTTGTGGCAGAGGGCATGGATCTGACCGTGTTCCCAGGGTATACCACCAGGGAAGAGGTGGCGGAAAAAGCCATGGAGGAATTGGAGAGCGGCGGGTTTGATGACGGCCATGGGTATGACCTGGCCCTTTCCATGTTCTCCATGTACAGCATGGTGGACGTTCTGGAGAGACTGGGGATAAAACAGGGCGTGGTGGACTGTTACAGTATGACCAACAAAGAGCTCTTTGCCGACGGGACGCTGTGTTATGTGGCGGGCAAATTCAGCTCCACGATCGGGCCGTCTTTTGCCGCTATGTATAATGCGGTCACCGGGTATGGGGAAGATTTCCGCGAAGACGGCAGGGCTTTCCAGATGACGCAGGGATACTGGATCTCGAAAGATAAGAAGGAATACAATGATCAGTATGCGCTGGCAACAGGCGTCTATGTGAATGCTTATAATTATGAAGACCTGTGTTCGGTGATGAAGGTGTATGATGAGTCGGCCAGTTTCGAGAAGCTGAAA
The DNA here is from genome assembly GCA_910575625.1 of Clostridia bacterium. Lineage (GTDB taxonomy): Bacteria > Bacillota > Clostridia > Lachnospirales > Lachnospiraceae > MGBC164599. The sequence continues at coordinate 30,098 of CAJTFD010000017.1, read as the reverse complement.
ACCCTCACGGAGGCTTATACTCGGGAGGAGGCAGAAAGCCGGAGAGAGGAATGATGTACATTGAGATAAGACAGGGAGCAGACTATCATGAAGAAATGCAAAAATGGCCAGGCGCATAAAAAAGATCGTGACCATAAACAGGAACATGCGCACGGACATGAGCATGCGCACAGCTGCGGCCACGATCGGTCTCATTGAAGAATAGAAAATAGGGAAAAGAAAATGTAAAGAGAGAGCGGACGCACTGCTTGTAAAACGGCAGCTTCTGTGTTATGATACTTATATCTACAAGCATGGAGGACGATCTTTGGGTTTACAGGATACCGTGACGGCAAAGTACGTGGGGCGTAACGATATATTTGCAGATGTGTTTAACTATTATATCTATGGAGGAGAGCAGGTCATCGGTTGTCCGGCGACTACAAAGAAGCCGGCGGCGATGAGTATCTGTCAGGCTTCATGAAAAGTGACCGTCTGCTCCCTGTCGTGACTCTGGTCATTTATTTTGGCTGCGGGGAATGGGATGGGCCGTTGTCCATCCATGAGATGTTTGCAAAACAGGATAAAAGGGTCCTCGCGTTGGTGCCAGACTATAAAATAAATCTGCTCGCCCCCATATCCATGACAGATGAGGAGCTGGGAAAATACAGGACGACACTCAAAGAGGTCTTTTCTTTTATCAAATATTCCAAAGAAAAAGATAAGTTGAAAAGATTGCTGTCGGAGGACAAAGGTTTCTGCCGTCTTGGCAGAGATGAGGTCGATGTGCTGAATGCATGTACAGGAGCAAAACTGACCTTGGCTGAAAATGGGAAGGGAGTGATCGACGTGTGTACGGCAATACAGGAGATGGTCGAAGAAGGCCGAGTGGAAGGACGAGTAGAGGGCCGGATAGAGGCTCTTGTGGGAGCGGTAAAGAATCTGATGGATAAAACAGGCTGGACGCAGGAACAGTCCATGGATGCGTTAGGTATACAGGAAGAAGATAAAGAGAAGATCAGCGCGGTCTTAAAGAAAAAAGAGATTGTGCAGCCGTGATAAAGAAGAGCGGTCCCCTTGTCAAACGTGGCAGGGGGCACTGCTCTTTTTTATCATATCCGGGACAATGCAAACGATAAAATCTTCCTCCGATATCACAGGGACGCCCAGTTCCCTGGCTTTTTTATTTTTGGAAGAATTGGAAGCCGCATTGTTGTTGATCAGGTAATCGGTCTTGCCGGTGACGCTCCCGGTGACTTTCCCGCCCTTGGATTCGATCAATTCTTTTAATTCCTTCCGGTTGGCAAATCGTTCCAGATTTCCGGTGATCACGAAAGTCTTCCCCTCCAGGGTGTTATCACCGGATCCTTCAATGATCTCTATATCGAGTTGGCGGCTCAGATGTTCCCAGAGTTTTCGGTTTTCCTCCTGGGCAAAATATGTGACCAGGTTTTTGGCCAGGATGGGTCCGATCCCGTCGATGCTGCTGATCTCCTCCTCCTCGGTCTGCATGATCTGTTCCATGTCCTGGTCGAAATGGCGGCAGATCAGTTTTGCGTTGGCTAACCCGATGCCTGGAATACCTAGGCTGTATAATACCCGGGGCAGGGTGGTGGTGCGGGCTTTTTCCAGATTTTCCATCAGGTTTTCGTAAGATTTTTCACCGAAGCCCTCCATCTCTATGATCTCATCCTTATGCTGGCTCAGGGAAAACAGGTCGGCGAAATCCTGCAGGAATCCTTTGCCGATAAATTTTTCCAGTGTGGCCTCGGAGAGTCCTTCGATATTTAAAGCATCCCGGCTGACGAACAGGGTAAATGCCTTGATCTTCTTAGCAGGGCAGGAGGGGTTGGGGCAGCGCAGGACTTTTACATCTGTTTCCTGCTCGATCAGGGTCTCTCCTTTGCAGGCGGGGCATATGCGGGGGATCTCAAGGTTTTTGCTCCTGGTGAGGTTTTCTGCGATCTGTGGGATGATCATATTGGCTTTGTAAACCTGTATCTGATCTCCGATCCCAAGTTCCAGTTCTTCCATGATGCTGATGTTGTGGACACTGGCACGGCTGACCGTGGTCCCCTCCAGTTCCACGGGGGAGAAGATCGCCACCGGGTTGATCAGGCCGGTACGGGAAGGACTCCATTCGATCTCCTCCAGTGTTGTCTCACGGATCTCATCGGCCCATTTGAAGGCGAAAGAATTCCGGGGAAATTTGGACGTGCTGCCCAGGGATGCCCCATAGGAGATGCTGTCGTAAATAGCCACCAGGCCGTCGGAGGGGACTTCGTTTTTTTCCACCTGGGATGCGAAATAGTCCATGGCGGTGTCTAGAGTATCTCCGGTCACCACCCGGTATTCTACCACCTGGAAACCCTGTCCTGTCAGGAACTCCATCTCTTTTTCATGGGAATCCTGCATATCCACATCCTCTGCGCTGACTAGGGCGAAAGCGTAAAAGCGCACATTTCGTTTGGCGGTGATCTCGTTGTTCAGCTGGCGGACGGAACCGCTGCAGAGATTCCGGGGGTTTTTATAACGGGCATCGGCATCCCCGATCTGTTCGTTGATCTTCTCAAAATCCTGGTAAGTGATGACGGCCTCGCCGCGCAGGATGAGCCTGCCAGTGTGGGGAATCTTCAAGGGAAGGTTGGCAAAGACACGGGCGTTGTTGGTGATCACTTCCCCGACCAGACCGTTTCCGCGGGTCACGGCTTTTGCCAGCTCTCCGTTTTCGTAGGTGAGGACGATGGTCAGACCGTCCAGTTTCCAGGAGATGAGTGTCCGGTGATCGCCAATAAAACTGCGCAGAGACTCGACATCTTTTGTCTTATCCAGAGAGAGCATAGGGAGTTCATGGGCTTCTTTTGGCAGTTCTTCCAGGGCCTCGTAGCCGACGGAGACAGTGGGGCTGCCGGCCAGTGTGATCCCTGTCTTTTTTTCCAGGGACTCTAATTCTGCGTAGAGTGCGTCGTAACGGCGGTTGTCCATGATCTCCCGGTTTTCCTGATAATAGGCCCGGGAGGCCTCATCCAGCGTTTCCACCAGCATTTTCATCTGATCCAGATCTGTTTTCTGCTCTGCTGTCATCATACCCTCCTAAACTGACATGTCTGCCTGCGCAGACATCACATCCATGAAAGTTAGCTGTTCCATGCCTCCGGCACTCCCACAGCTGCCAGGTATATTCACGATCCGGGCTATCGCCCTACTTTGTTCATACACCTTAGAGTGTGTCTGAAAACTGCTTTATGTCAACTGTAAGTCACAATTTGTGGAAGATCTGGCCCAAATGAGGAAGGCGTAGGGGGCTACGCTGACCGAAAGCGGGCCAGATCTGCCGCAAAGTGGGGCTTGCAGGTGGCGTGAATGGGTTTTCAGACACACTCTAGCCCGTCAAATGTCAGAGCGTCTGTCCATGCAAGCCTGGCCATCCACTCTGCCGCTCGCCAGGATTTTCATAGTAAATAGCCTTTCAAAATGATCGATACAGTCCTCTTTTTTCCTCTGGGGTGACTTCCCGATATTCGCCGGGTTTTAGATCCCCCAGGTGGATGTTCATGATACGTACCCTTTTTAGTGATACCACTTTGTAGCCGAAGTATGCACACATGCGCCGGATCTGGCGGTTCAGTCCCTGTGTGAGGACGATGGAAAATGACTGCCTGCCGGTCTGGGTTATCTGGCAGGGGCGTGTCACGGTGTTCAGGATGGGGACGCCGGAAGCCATCGCTGTCAGAAATTTCTTGCTGATGTCCCGGTCCACGCGCACCAGATATTCTTTCTCGTGGCCGTTCCTGCTGCGCATGATCTGGTCGGCCAGTTGGCCCATGTTCGTCAGCAGCAGCAGACCTTCGGAGTTTTTGTCGAGCCGTCCCACCGTAAAAATCCGGCAGGGGTAGTCCAGGTGGTCGATGATGTTGTCCTTCTCACGCTTTTCTTCGGTGCAGACGATACCGCGGGGTTTATTGTAGGCCAGCAGGATATCCCGGTCTTTTTTTGCGACTTCTTTCCCGTCAAATCGTATGGTCTGTTCTGTATGGACTTTTTCTCCTGTCTGGGCTGTGCGGCCGTCCACGGTGATCCGACCGTCCGCGATGAGTCGGTCGGCGGCGCGGCGGGAGCAGAGGCCGCAGTCGCTCAGATATTTATTTAGACGGATCTCTTTCTCATTCATGGTCTTATTATAGTATAAAATATCCAATTCGTCAAAAAAAGAAGTATGGCCATTGATCTTGCACCATACTTCTTGGATCATGCATCTTAAACATTCATATCACTGTAACAGATCCTGATAAACATAGCCGGTCACACCGCCATATTCAATCTGTATCCATCCATTCTCCTCGCCCAATCGGTTTACCTGTTCTCCGGCCGGAACGACTGTGACGATCTCGGAACCGGATTCAGCAGATATACGTACATTGCAATCATCGAGGGCTGTCATCATGCCTTCTGTAGAAACGTTGTCGGCAGCCTGTCCATCTGGATCATTTTCCGACGTACTCGTCGTACTCTCTGGTCTGGGAGTGCCGGAATCCTCTCCTCCAAGACTCTCTAAGAATGCCTGCAGTTTCGGATCGCTGGACTGGGCCTGGTCGTAAGATGCCTGTACATTGTTGCGGAGCTGGATCACATCGCTCTGATTCATGATCGTGCTGACGTAAGCCTGGATCTCAGAGTCACGGAGCGCCTCGCCGGAAATCCATAATTTACCGGATTCATCCGTGACAATGTACAGCTGGCTCAAGGCCGGAGCCGGTGTGTCCACATCGGCGCATTTATAGGCAAAACTGGCAAAGACCACGTAGGAGCCTTCTTCCAATCCCTTCTTCGTGTACACTTCTACATTTTCATAAGCCTCTATGTATTTCATGTTGGCGATCTTGCTCTCCTCCGCAGGATCCAGACCGCTCACCATAGACCTTAGTTCTTCGATATTTTTATCACCCAGTGCTTTGTAATAATCCTGGACTAATTGGTTTACCTCTGGGATCGCGTCTTTCTCCAATGCATTGTCTGACACTTGATCGGCAGATATCTGGTCACCCGACACCTGCTGACCGGCGGACACTGTATCTGGCTGATCCTTAGACTTGGCCGATTGGTCTTTTCCGCCACCGGTAAAAGCGCGGACAGCAAAGAACACCACGATGACCAACACCAATATCCCGCCCCCCAGCATGATATACCGGAGATTATCGGACACCCATTCTCTGAAATTATCCAAAAAAAATCCCTCCTTATTAGCCTAGCAGCGAATCAACCATCTATTAGAGGAAAACACATCCGGAGGGAATCGAACCCCCGACACGTGGCACCGGAAACCACTGCTCTATCCCCTGAGCTACGGATGCTTGTGTCCTGATCCACACTTGAATGATATTAACACATTAGCATCAACTTGTAAAGCATATACAGAGGAAATCGTTCAGATTCGTCTATTTGCTCATTTTTTTAGTTTTATTTTGGTAAAAATACACATGATCTGATAAGATCTCTTGCTCAGGAACCTGTGATGTGTTCACTTCATGTACGATCTCTTCCAGCTCATTTTTGGTGTAGGCATCTGAGGAGGGCAGGATGATGCATTCATGGATGCTGCTCGGGAGGATGTAGAAGTCGGACTGGAGGGTATTGCCTATTGAAGATAGGACTTTGGGGTAAAAGAGGCAGGCGGCGCCTAAGAACATTTTTACGTTGGTCAGCACATGCATGGGGACTTGCTCCACAGGCAGCGGTTTCGTGCGCCTGCTGGGATGTTCCTCAAACTGGAATCCACGCAGCAGGTCGTCCATAGGGTGGAACGAGACGGGCAGCAGCCGGGGCGTATTTTCCATGGACCATTGTTTCAGCTCTTCTTTTGTGATGCCATATTCCCGCATCTGTTTGTTATTGAATAGGAAAACTTTCTTCCGGCCGCGTTCCCAGTCCGCCATGTAAAAAAATACGAAGGCCAGGTCCAGATAGACCTCATGGGGGACATGTTCTAGAAGCTCTTGGTTTTTCTCTGCGTTCACGATGTGGAAGAGTATGGTGTTTTTGATCTCTTTTTTGCGCAAATGATCATCCTTTCTTGAAATCAATCTAAATCCATATAGGTAAAAAGCTGGGACATTGTGCACGAACGTGCAGGATCATGTCTTTTAGAAATGTTCTGCAGCCATCATATCACGAGAGGCGGGCGTTGTCCAGAGAGTAAGAAAAAAATTTATAAAAGTTTATGAAAATTTAGTGATCATAAGATAATATTAAGAAAATATATATTGTTAAAGAACACGATATCCTATATAATGGCAGTGTGGATCAATGGACGGGAGATAAGAACAAATGTTCTGAAAAATGCTTGCAATTATCCGTATCTGCGGATATAATATATGTGTATACAGACAGAGGTATCTCAGGGATGGGATGTATTTATCCACATGGTCGAACAGTCATATCAAGCCAGTCATATCCCAAGGCCCGAACAGATAAGGACGATATTTGGATATCCATTGGAACAGGCGGAGATATCAAAAGATGAAAGAGCATGGTACTAAGAAAATAAAAGAGAAAGTATTGGATCGGTCATAGTTACCCGTTGATCATACATGTCCGGGGGTGTGTATATGAATGATCTGTTCATCCAGAAGATCATGATAGATTGGGCGCAGGTCTCCCGAGGGAGTTATCTGCATGACATTGAGGCATTGCAGGGGATTGAGGCATTGGAGCTGACATGTCCGGTCACCTTCTTTGTCGGTGAAAACGGTACAGGGAAATCCACACTCCTCGAGGCCATCGCGGTGGCCTGCGGTTTTAATCCAGAGGGCGGGACGAAGAATTACAGTTTTTCCACGTATGATTCCCATTCCGAACTGTGCGGGGCGGTAAAGATCGGGAAAGGATACCGCAAGATGAGATGGGGATATTTTCTCCGGGCGGAGAGTTTCTATAATGTGGCGACGAAAGAAGAGGAGTACGCGCGTGATCCGTTCGGCTGTGCGGTGCCGGAAGAATTGCACAGGAAATCTCACGGGGAGAGTTTCCTGGCGGTGGTGCAGAGGCATTTCCGTCCGGATGGCCTGTACATATTGGATGAGCCGGAGGCGGCGCTCTCGCCGCAGAGACAGTTGACTCTCCTGATGGAGATCTACCGGCTCGCGCAGCGGGGGGCGCAGTTTATCATAGCCAGCCATTCCCCGATCCTGCTGGGGATCCCCGGCGGGGAGATCTGGTCTTTCGATGAGGGATGGATCCATCCGGTCAGCTATACAGAGACGGAGAGCTATCAGGTGACAGAGCTGTTCATCAATAACCGGGAGTATCTGCTGGAGAGGCTGCTGCGTTCTGGATGATCTTAAGTTGTATAATTTACAGTAAGGATCGCGATCCCCAGGACGGCGAGCACGATCCCTGTTGCCCGATTCAAGGTCACGGCGCTGGCTCTGTTGGCGAATTTTGCGGCGATCTGTGCCCAGAGCAGTGTGGATAGGACGCAGAAGAGCAGGCATTGCAGATCTGGTATGCCGCCGATGGCAAAATGACTGACGGCCCCTGTAAAAGCGGTAAAAGCCATGATGAACACGCTGGTACCCACAGCGGTCTTCAGCTCATATCCCAGAATACTGGTCAGGATCAGGAGCATCATCATCCCGCCGCCCGCGCCGATAAAACCGCAGATGAATCCGACGACGGTCCCGCTGGCCACGGACTGGATGATCCGTTTTCGGCTGCTGACTCTGTTCATGGATTCTTTCGTGGTCATGACCGGTTTTACGATGAATTTGATCCCGAGCAGCAGGGTCATGGATACGGAAAAACTCCCCATCGTGGTATTGGGTACCAGGCTTGCTATGAAACTGCCCGCTAAAGTAAACAGCAGGACGGTGACCATCATGACGATGCCATTTTTGATGTCGAGGTTTTTATTTTTACCATAAGTGTACGCGCTGATGGCGCTCGCCAGCACGTCGCTGGCCAGGGCGATCCCGACCGCCTCATAGGCTGGAAGATCCAGGAAAGTGATCAGCATGGGGCTGATCACGGCCGCTGCGCTCATACCTGCAAATCCTGTGCCGAGTCCGGCTCCGATCCCTGCGATGAAACAGACAAAAAATTTAAACATGGTCTATGATCTCTCCTTTACGGTCATTATACTACTTGCGGGGTGGATGTCAATAAAATGCCGGATTTTATTGACAGATCAGTCGGGATGTCACATAATGTTTATAATAAAAAGGGTGGTGAGCATGAACGGGGAAGGTTTCAGACGGGTTTTTGAAGATTATCACGAACTGGTGCTGCATGTGGCTTATGATCTGCTGCAGGATCATGAGCGTGCACAGGCAGTCTGTGAGGATGTCTTTGTTGCGTTTTATGAGGAAATGGAACGGGTAGAAGAGGAGCGTATCAAAGGCTGGATGCTGGAGAATGCCCAGAAGATGGCTGCACAGGCAGATGGTCGGAACATAGATGAGGTTTAGATGAAAAAAAGACATAGATTTGATAAATTGGATGACTTGCTGCGGGAAGAGTATGAGCGTAAGGTGCGGGAGATCGAGGACGACCTCAGCGATGACGGATCTTTTGACCCGGATAAGGTGGATAGCGATATGCTGCTCTCACGTATCAAAAAACAGATCCAGGAGCGGGAAAAAGAAAAAGAGGAGATCGTGCGGGCGAAAAAAGAGAAGCGGTATCGGGTGGTGAAGGTGGCCGGGTTTTTCTTTGTGGCCGGTGTGGCGGTGTTTTGCGCGAGTATGACCAGTGAGGCGAATCGGACGTATCTGAATGATAAGATACAGTATCTTAGAGGAAATGAAGTGGTGATACGGGTGGGCGGTGATGTAAGGCAGGAGAATATAGAGAGCGATGAAAAAGAAATGTTGGCTTATCAGGAGATCCAGGAAGAGATAGGCATCCCTGTTCCGACTTTGGGATATAAACCGGATATGAAAAAAGAATTTATATATAATATTGCCCATGATAATTCAACTGCAACACTTATATATCATTACGAGGATGTATTTTTGAGACTCTATATGATCAACAAAGAAAAAACAGAGGCGTCAGGCATGGCTTTTCATGGAAAGAAAATAGAGGAAGTGGAGGTCATGGGAGGTTTTTTTACGATTCCGATCCAAGAGGTAAAGAATGAGAAAGATAAAAAAGCCAGCTTTGCAGCTCAATGGGAATATGAAGAAGGGTATTATCAACTTAGTGGAAAAGCTGAAGAAGAAGAGTTCATAACAATCGTGAAAAATATTAGATATTAGGAGTTATGTTTTTGTTTTATTGCCGTATATATTGATAGAGCGTAAGTGAAATATGAAACAAAAAGAGGAGGAACTATGCGGCATAGGTTTTATAAAAAAGTGCTGTCTATTTGTCTTGCGGTTATGATGGCAGTTGCGGCGTTTTTGCCCAGTGTTCCAACATATGGGGCTTCGGATGATGCGATTCCAGATGAAGGTGTGGTGGAAGTATCAGACACGAGTAAAGTTTTGACTAGAGGGAACTTTCTGGATTATGGTTCCGTGTTGATGTCAAAAAAGAGTTCGACGAGAGTTTTGATTACTGGTATCACGGCAGCTCATGTAGAATGTGATAAATTAGGAGTTGGACTTTATTTGGAGAAAAGCTCAGATGGAGTCAATTATGGCAGTTATCGCCAATGGTATTTCTGGGGGGAAAATTCTATTCTGCATACTGAGACATTGGAAGTGATCGTACCCTCTGGATATTGGTATCGCCTGGGTGGCAGTCATGTTGCGCTCGAGGGATCGGATGGAGAAAGTACTACGACAATGACGAAAGGAATTTATGTCGGCTAGATTTTAAGAATTCCTTTAGCATTGGAGGGTAGGTTATTATTCTTTCATAATAACAGTCCATCCATGATGAAAACTGGCCTTGATAAAAATTATATTAGGTAATTGTATTTTCTAAAATGTATTGTTTGATTTTCTATAACACATAACAGGGAAGAAACCGGGCTGTCATTTAAGTGGAAAAAATATGAAACAACACTTACGCTATCCATCTTATGACAAGAATGGCAACATTTATCGTAGGGTTTCTTCGACAAAAGAAGAGTCTGTTGGAATGGTCACCAACAGGCCCTTTTTTTGTTTGATATTTTAGCGATACAGCGGATCAGACATCATCTGTGGATGAGCGCACATACGCAGTCAGAGGCTGTATACTTTCCCGGTCAGTGAGGTCGATATATTTTCCATAAGTATCCAAAAGCTGTCTGTCTTCTCGGCTCAGATCCCGGGCATCTTTTTTCAGCAGCATACGGCGGAGCATGGCCATCATAGACCGATGTATGAAATTTAACTGCGGATAGTCGATACCGCCCCGCAGATGAAAGATCTTGATATGTGCGAGCATTTTGGCAGAGAGCGACTTAGTTAGGGAACTCCGGATGTTGGAGACATTCGCCGGATCTTTCGGATCCGCGAGTCCGCAGGTAAAGAGGACCACATTTTTGTCGGAGAGAGATCTCCAGTTCCGGGTGATAAAATTTATCCCATTTACGCCGCCTGCGTAGAGGCCGCCGCCATAGATGATCGTCTGGGAATCTGAGAGATCTTGCGGATGGATGGCCTTTTTTTCAAAAAGAGGGCAGGACAGCTCCTCAGCGATCCATTGGGCATAGCGTCTGGTCGAACCATAGTTGGATGTATATGCGACGATTTTTTTGTTCATAGGGTCTCCTTTTGTGAAAAACTTGAAACTGACACACTTGTGTCTTTTTTCTTTTCATAGTATAGTATATGGGAAGAAAAATCAAGATACGGCGGGAAAGTGCTACAACAACAGGCATCTGTGCCATATGGGAAAAAGGGGATCATGGATGGATGGACATAAAAGGCAGCGGGAACAGTCAGCAAAGATGATCGAGGCAGCGTTGTTTGGGCTGATGCGGGAAAAAGACCTTGCGCAGATCACAGTCTCCGAGATCGTGAGGCGGGCGGATGTGGCCCGGAGGACTTTTTACAGGCTATACGGAGGAAAAGAGGATGTGATCCATTGTCATTTTGACTGGCTGTGCCAGGAGTATCGTGATACCTATCCGGTCTTGGAGAGCTATGATCTGGGGCGGATCGCGCAGGATTATTTTGGATTTTGGTATCAGCACAGGGAGTTTCTCTTGCTCATGGAGCGGCGCGGATGCTGGGGGATGCTCTATGATGGGATCAGCCGTGTGTCCGGAGATATCGTGAGAAACCGTATGGATCTTGAAGAGGCGGCGGGAGCGGATGTGGAGCTTTTTGCCTGTTATTCTGCGGGCGGGTTCCTCATGCTCTTGTATCGCTGGATCGGGGAGGGGATGCAGGAGGGGCCGGAGCGGTATGCGGAAAAAGTGAGCCGGTCGGTTGCCAGGTTTATTGAGAATGTGCGGGGATAGTCTGGATTTCAGGGAGTTAAGGAAGTTATTGTGATAACCGTTTCAAACACGCTCTAACATTTGGAGCGGGTAATGATCGTGGATGGTATTGAAGGGACGGCCAGAGTATTGTACAATGGGATAAACAGGCGTTTGCGAAACTTTCCTCCCGTATACAGGAGTTTGGGCAAGATACACAAAATAAGGAGCGACTTCAAAACGGTTTGGAGCGACGTTTTTGTATATCTTGCCCAAACTCGCAGCAACAGATGGACTGTTTCGCAATCACCTAAATGAGATAAAACAAAAAAGGAGCGTGTTTTATATGGATTATTCAGAAAATGCAGGTAAACAATACCATATCCAGGTGGGGAAAGGTGATGTGGGACGTTACGTGATCTTGCCGGGAGATCCAAAGCGCTGTGCGAAGATCGCCCAATACTTTGACGATGCCAAAATGATCGCCGACAGCCGGGAATATGTGACCTATACGGGCTATCTGGACGGTGTGAGAGTAAGCGTCACATCCACGGGGATCGGAGGGCCGTCAGCCGCCATTGCCCTGGAGGAGCTGGTGAAAGCGGGGGCGGATACGTTTGTGCGGATCGGGACCTGCGGCGGTATACAGACGGACGTCAAGAGCGGGGATGTGGTCATCGCCACCGGGGCGGTCCGGATGGAGGGGACCAGCCGGGAATACGCGCCGATCGAGTTCCCGGCCGTGGCGGATATACAGGTGACAAACGCTCTGCTCCAAACGGCAAGAGAGCAGGGGCAAGATCATCATGTGGGCGTTGTGCAGTGTAAGGATTCTTTTTACGGACAACATGACCCGGAAGGGAAACCGGTGGGTTATGAGCTGTTAAATAAATGGGAGGCTTGGAAAAGGCTGGGTTGTCTGGCCTCGGAGATGGAATCGGCGGCGCTCTTTGTGGTGGGCAGCAGTCTCAGGGTCCGGGTTGGGTCCTGTTTTCTGGTAATGGCCAATCAGGAGAGGGAGAAAGCTGGGCTTGACAACCCGGTCGTCCACGATACAGACCGGGCAGTCCGGGTGGCTGTCGGGGCAGTCCGGCGGCTGATACGGGAAGATGAGAGAGGATGATGCCGGTCAGAGGATTTTCGAGTTCTTCCACAGCGAGGTCATAACGGTAAATGGACAGATCTTTTATGCAGCCGGCCATGCATCTCTTTTGTGTGTGACCTCACGATGACTGCGATATCTATATCAGATCCAGGTGTCTGTGTGCCCCTGGCTACAGAACCATATAAAAAAATCCGGTATACAGATTGGTGAAAGATATCTATGATCCCAGGGACCAATTTTTGGAGTATATCTGGATGATCATTCATAGGTGTAACCTCCATATTATCGTTTGTATTTATATTACTTTATTTTTCTAGAGCGTGTCTTAAAAATGCTTTATGTCAACTGCATGTCGCAATTTGTGGGAGATTTTCGCCGAATGAGGGCGGCGTAGCGGGCTACGGCAACCGAATGAGGAGAAAATATACCGCAAAGTGGGGCGTGCAGGTGGCGTGAATGATTTTTAAGACACGCTCTGAGGAGATCGATCGGTCTTGAGAAGATATCCTATCCATATGAAAAAATAGAAAAAGAGGTGAGGACAATGGTAAAAGAACAGCTTACACGCCTGATCGAAACCGCGGTCAGACAGACAGGATACGCCTACGCCCCCTATTCGGATTTCAGAGTGGGCGCGGCTCTGCTGGCAAAAGACGGCAGGATCTACACCGGCTGCAACATAGAAAACGCCGCCTACACACCCTCAAACTGCGCGGAGCGCACAGCGTTTTTCAAGGCGGTCAGCGAGGGCGTGCGGGATTTTGAGGCCATCTGTGTGGTGGGCGGAAAGGGAGGACGGCTGACCACCTACACGCCGCCCTGCGGTGTCTGCCGCCAGGTCATGATGGAATTTTGCAGCCCAAAAGATTTCCAGGTCATCCTGGCTGTCTCAAAGGACGACTACGTGGTATACCAGTTAGAGGATCTGCTGCCTATGGGGTTTGGGCCGGGAAATCTCTGAGGCGGCACAGGCGGTAACGGGCCCCCAGGAGTGCCAGCATCAAGAGCAGGCTGACATTGTAACAGTGATAGACCACCCGCATGTCCCTCCACAGGGGCAGAAGAGCCTGGCACCAGGCGATGCGGAACAGGCAATAGCAGATGACCGAGCAGGCCAGGGGATATCCGGTGTGGCCCAGACCCTTTAATCCGCCGATGTAGACCTGGTCGACGGCGTAGAGGAAGTACCAGGGCAGGATGGACGCGATGGCCTCCTGTCCGCAGGAGAGGATCCCCGGGTCTTTTGTAAAACATAACAGGATATACCTGGAACCGGCCACCAGCAGCAGGCTGGCCGGCAGGGTGTATCCCACAGCGAGGGCCAGGCTGGTGCGCATGGCGCGCTGTACCCGATCCAGGCGTCCGGCACCCAGGTTCTGTCCGATGAATCCGGTCAGGGCGATGCCGTAGGAAAAGGCGGGGTAGTAGAGGAACCCTTCCACTTTGGCGTAGATCGTCATCCCTGCGATGGCGTCCGCGCCGAACTGGTTGATGCTGACCTGGATGATCAGGGAGGAGATGCTCATGGACACGGCCTGCAGGCCGGAGAGGATCCCCTGTCCGAGGATCTCTTTTATCTCGTTAAAAGGCAGCGGCCGGAGACGAAAGCCTGGCCTGTACGCCTCATCCAGCGTGTACAGTTTCCATAAGATCAAAAGGGCCATCGCCCACTGGGCGGCCACAGTAGCGGCCCCGGCCCCGGCAAGCCCCTGGGAGAATACGATGACCAGAAGAAGATCCAGTCCAATGTTCAGCAGAGACGAAAACACCAGGTAGACCAGAGGTGATCTTGTGTTGCCCATGGAGCGCAAAACGGCATTCCCTGTGTTGGAGAGGAGCTGGGGCGTCATCCCCAAAAAACAGATCTGCAGGTAGCGCACCCCATCACCCAGGACCTCCCTGGGGCAGTCCAGCCAGAGCAGGAAAGTCCTGGCGTGGAAGATCCCAACTGCTGTAAAAGCCATCCCGGCAAAGATACACAGGCAGACCATCGTCTGGATGGCCTGCCGCAGCCGGGCATAGTCATAGGAGCCGAAGAGCCGGGCGGTGACACAGCCGATCCCAGTGGAAAAACCGATAAAGAAATTGATGATGACCGACAGGATGAGTCCCGCGATCCCGGCGGCGGAGAGACCGAAGCTGCCGCCGAAATGTCCGATCACCATACAGTCCACGATGCTGTAGAGCTGCTGCAGGATCTGTGAGAGCAGGATCGGGGCCGTAAAGAGGAGCAGGGTCCGTCCGATCGGTCCTTTTTCCATGTGTACTTCCGTATGAGATGCTGTCTTTGTCCTGCGCATAGATACCCTCCTGGCCTTTTGATAACAGTATAGCGCAGAAACACATCCACAGGTATCTTCTGTTTTTTATGCACAGTCTATAAGGAAATGTTATGGGTCGGCGGCGCCGTCCTGGCGTATGGCTCTCTGGAGGAATTCCAGGAAGGCCCGCTCCTGTGCACTCAGAGGCTGGGTGCAGCGTCGTACATACCCAAAAGACACCTGTCCCTCAAACCCTTTCACCGTGATCCGTCCGAAATCATGCTGGCGGAACATATCCCTGAGCCAAAAACTCCCCAGATTGCACAGGTCCGTGTGTTCCAGCATATGGATCATCATATGGCTGCTGTTGGTCTTGACGACCTGTCTGAATGGGATTCCCTGCAACAAGTCCTCCACCGCAAAAAAATCGTCTTCCAATTGGATAAAATGCAGATCCGATAATGTATCCGGCGTGACAAAGGCCGTCTTATACAGCGGATTCTCCGGCCCCACATAGAGGACCAGATCCGCCGTGCACAGAGGGGTGAATCCCAGCCGCCTGCGTTTGAGCATCTGAAAGAGCGCAGGTTTCTTATGTTCGGGGACAAACAAAAAGCCCAGGTCGTACTCCTGGTCTGCCACCAGCGTCAGCATGTCCTCGATCGTACATTCTGTGTATTGGAGAAAATAGTCGTCTGTCTGGTATTTCCGGTAGTGCTCAGCCAACAGGGCCGTCATGTGACTGCTGGGGTTGGTGGCAATGCGCAGGCTTTTTTGACCTCCTTCCTGGCAGGCGGAGAAGATCAGCCGCGTATTTTTCAGGGCATTGGCCGCATAGGGATAGATCCGTCTCCCATCCCGTGTCAGCTCCACGCCCCGGGCCGTCCGGTTAAATAAGACAACGCCCAGTTCCTTTTCCAGGGACTTGATCACCATGCTCACATGGGGCTGTGTCGTATACAGTTCCTCCGCAGCTTTTGTCAGGGAGGCGTGCCGGGCACAGGCCAGAAAATATTCTAATTGATTGATCGTCATAGTCCTATTATATAGGAGCATCCCCTACCTGCCAAGCTTGAATAGATCATCTGGACATTGTATAATAGAAGAAAAATGGGCAGGCAGGTAAAATATATGAAAAAATACAAACGGATCTTTGTGGTCGTCATCGATTCCCTGGGCATCGGGGTCATGCCGGACGGGGAACAATTCGGCGATGTGGGCGTCAACACCCTGGGGCATATCTCTGAGTCTGTGGATACCTTCCGTATCCCCCATTTACAGAAATTGGGCCTTGCAAATCTGACCCCGTTAAAACAGGTGGCGGCGGTGGAGCGGCCCCTGGGCTATCAGGCCGTCCTGCGGGAGAAGAGCAATGGCAAAGACACGATGACGGGCCACTGGGAGATGATGGGCATCGAGACGAAAACGCCGTTTAGGACTTTTACAGAACACGGTTTTCCGCCGGAGCTGATCCAAGAGCTTGAGAGATGCACCGGACACAAGGTGATCGGAAACAGGAGCGCCAGCGGCACGCAGATCATCGAGGAGCTGGGCGAGGAGGAGATCGCTACGGGCAGCATGATCGTCTACACGTCGGCGGATTCCGTCCTCCAGATCTGCGGGAATGAGGAGACGTTTGACTTACAGGAGCTGTATCGATGCTGCGAGATCGCGCGTCGGCTGACGATGAAAGAGGAGTGGAGAGTGGGACGGGTGATCGCACGGCCCTATATCGGCAAAAAGAGAGGGGAGTTTAAGCGCACCAGCAACCGTCATGACTATGCACTCAAGCCCCCGGCAAAGACAGTCCTGGACGCCCTCAAGGAAAAGGGATACGATGTGATCTCTGTGGGCAAGATCGTGGATATCTTTGACGGAGAAGGGGTCACCCAGGCATATAGATCCACATCCTCGGTCCATGGCATGGGGCAGACGATCGGGGCAGCCGGGGAGGCGTTTGAAGGACTCTGTTTTGTCAATCTGGTTGATTTTGACGCGAAATGGGGACACAGGAGAAACCCTGAGGGATATCGGGATGAACTGGAGATGTTTGACGAGCGGCTGGGTATCCTGCTGGAGCGGTTGAAAGAGGACGACCTTCTGATCGTCACGGCAGACCATGGGAACGATCCCACGTATACAGGGACCGACCACACCAGGGAAAAGGTGCCGTTTTTGGCATATGCAAAAGATATGCGCTCCAATGGAAGACTGGCGGAACAGGAGACTTTTGCTGTGGTGGGCGCGACTGTCGCTGATAATTTCGGCGTGGCCATGCCAAAAGGCGCCATCGGGGAGTCGCTGCTGCAATATCTGTTATAGGGAGGTGGAGAAAATGGAGAGAGAAATGAAGGGAGAAATATCCAGGGAAGAGATCTTAAGACACGTAGACCATACGCTGCTGGCCCAGACGGCCACCTGGAATGAGATCCGGGAGATCTTGGACGACGCGATGGGGTATAAGACAGCTTCCGCCTGCATCCCGGCGTCTTATGTGGAGCAGGCGGCCCGGTATGTGGACGGGAAGCTTCCGATCTGCACAGTGATCGGTTTTCCCAATGGCTACAGCACAAAAGAGGCAAAGGTGTTTGAGGCCGGGGATGCGATCCGAAAAGGCGCGTCGGAGATCGATATGGTCATCCAGATCGGGTTTGTGAAGGATGGGAGATACGAAGAGGCGGAGGCGGAGATCCGTGCCGTCCGTGAAGTTTGCAGAGATAGGATCTTAAAGGTCATCATCGAGACATGTCTGCTGACCCGGGAGGAAAAGATCCGGATGTGCCAGATCGTCACCCGTGCGGAGGCGGACTATATCAAGACCTCCACGGGTTTTTCCAGTGCAGGAGCGACTTTTGCGGATGTGGAGCTTATGAGGGCGCATGTCGGCGGGGGTGTGAAGATCAAAGCGGCGGGAGGGATCGCCTCTTTCGATGACGCAGAGAAGTTCATATCTCTGGGCGCGGACAGGCTGGGGACTAGCCGGCTGGTCAAAATATTAAAAGCATGAGGAAAAAGCGGGTGTTGTCCCCGCTTTTTCTTGAGTCAGCATATGATCAGCACATTTTTCCCCTCAAAAGCAAAACCATCTCAGGCTGTTCAGATCGGAAAGCCGATACAATGCGAGAGGAGCGTCTTCCTCCCTCATATTTAGATCTATGCTATCCCCAGGATATCCTTGACCGCTTTTGGCATATCCACCGCATCCACCACCCGGTCATGGAGGGTTGGCGCAGTGCGTATCTCCTCGATCGCTTTCGGGACGGCAACGCCTGTGAGTCCATTTAAGGCATCCACCAGTCCAAAGTCGGTCATGCTGTCGTATTTTTGATCCAACGCGCACAGGACGCTGCGGGTGAATTTATAGGGACTGGCGGTGGAGGCGATGACCGTCGTGCGGTCGTCCCCCGTTTTGGCCTTATATTTTTCATAGACTGTGGCGGCGACGGCTGTGTGTGGGTCGATCATGTAGCCGGTGTCCCTGAACAGCCGGGCGATGGTCTGGGCTGTCTCCCCTTCTGTGGCAAAATCTCCGTAAAAATCTGCCAACTGTTCTTTCATATCCGGCGTGATCGTATACGTGCCTTTGGCGGTCAATGCCTCCATAAATCCTCTGCATTTTTCGGGATCATCCCCTGCGATCTTGTAGATCAGCCGTTCCAGGTTGCTGGAGATCAGGATGTCCATGGACGGTGAGGTGGTGAGTATGAAGTCACGGTTTTTATCATATGTGCCTGTGGTGAAGAAATCATAGAGCACTTTGTTGTCGTTGGAGGCGCAGATCAGTTTTTCTAAGGGCAGCCCCATCTGTTTGCCGTAATAGGCGGCCAAGATGTTCCCAAAATTCCCGGTGGGCACCACTACATTGATCTTCTCCCCCTCCTGGATCTTCCCCTCTCTCAAGAGTGTAGCGTATGCGTACACATAGTAGACGATCTGGGGCACCAGCCGCCCGATGTTGATCGAGTTGGCGGAGGAGAAGAGATAGCCGGCTTTGGAGAGCTCTGCGGCCAGCTCTGTGTCGTGGAACATCTTCTTGACGGCTGTCTGGGCGTCGTCAAAGTTGCCTGTGATCCCGACTACGTGGGTGTTGCTGCCTTTTTGTGTGACCATCTGTTTTTCCTGGATCGGGCTTACACCGTGTTTGGGATAGAAGACGATGATCCGGGTCCCCGGCACGTCCGCGAAGCCTGCCATGGCGGCTTTGCCCGTGTCGCCGGAGGTGGCCGTCAGTATGACGATCTTTCGCTCTTCGTGGTTCTTTTTGGCGGAGACGGTCATCAGGTGGGGCAGGATGGACAGAGCCATATCCTTAAAGGCGATGGTCGACCCGTGGAACAATTCCAGGTAATGTGCGCCGCCTTTTTCCGTCAGTGGGGCGATCGCGGGCGTGTCGAATTTGGAGTCGTAGGCTTTTTGGATGCAGCTCTTTAATTCTTCCGGGGTGAGATCCGTGAGAAAGCTGCTCATGACCTGGTAGGCCAGTTCCTGGTAGCTCAATTGGGAAAGTTCTCGCAGGCTTTTTGTAAATTTGGGGATCTGGGTGGGCACGAACAGTCCTCCGTCGGGGGAGAGCCCCTGCAAGATCGCCTGTGAGGCGGTCACTGTCTCACCGTTTCCCCGTGTACTTCTGTATAATATCTCCATCTTTTCAGCCTTTCTATATGATCGTATTTAAAAACTTTCCTGCAATTATAGCATATTTCGGTTTAGCTGTCGATCTCCCGGATCAGATTGACCATCTCGATCGCGCCCAGGGCACAGTCGTATCCTTTGTTCCCCGCTTTCGTGCCGGCGCGCTCGATGGCCTGCTCGATATTTTCGGTGGTCAGCACGCCGAACATGACCGGGATGTCGCTGGAGAGGGAGACGGCGGCGATCCCTTTTGACACTTCGCTGCACACATAGTCATAGTGGCTTGTACTGCCCCGGATCACGGCGCCTAAGCAGATGACTGCGTCGTATTTTTTGCTCTTTGCCATCTTGGATGCGATCAGCGGGATCTCAAATGCGCCGGGGACCCAGGCGGTGTGGATGTCTTCTTCTTTTACACCGTGGCGGATCAGTCCGTCCATGGCGCCGCTTACAAGCTTGGAGGTGATAAATTCGTTGAAACGGGCGGCTACGATGCCGATCTTAATGTCTTTGGATATGAGTTTTCCTTCAAATGTCTTCATGGTCAGATTCCTTTCTTTCTATGATATGGATATTATTGGAGGTTCAGGATGTGGCCCATCCGGTTTTGTTTTGTCTGTAAGTAGAACAGGTCGTATTTGGTCGGGAGGATCTGGATCGGTTCCCGCTTGGTGATCTCCATACCGAAATCGGAGAGTTGATAGACTTTATCCGGGTTGTTGGTCAAAAGGCGCATGCTCTTTACGCCTAGATCTTTGAGGATCTGGGAGCCGATGTAGTATTCCCGCTGGTCCCCGGCGAAACCCAGGGCCAAGTTAGCTTCCAGCGTATCCATCCCCTGTTCCTGGAGTTCGTAGGCCCGCAGCTTGTTGATCAGGCCGATGCCCCGGCCCTCCTGGCGCATGTAGAGCAGGATGCCCCGGCCTTCTTTTTCAATCTGGGTCATGGCGGCTGCAAGCTGCTGGCCGCAATCGCAGCGCAGGGAGCCGAACGCATCGCCGGTCAGGCATTCCGAATGGACCCGGCAGAGTACATCGCGGCCGTCTCCGATCTCGCCTTTGACCAGAGCCACATGGTGTTCTCCGTTTAAACGGTTGACGAAGCCGTAGGCCGTAAATTCGCCGTAACGGGTGGGCATACGCGTCTTGGTCACCCGGTCCACCAGTTTTTCATGGTGTTTGCGGTAGTTCTGCAGGTCTTTGATCGTGATGAAGGTCAGGTCCCAGCGTTTGGCCAGCTCGATCAGTTCCGATGTGCGCATCATCGTGCCGTCCTCCCGCATGATCTCACAGCAGAGGCCGCATTCTTTTAAACCGGCCAGACGGCACAGGTCCACGGTGGCTTCCGTGTGGCCGTTCCTCTCCAGCACGCCGTTGTCCTTGGCCAGGAGAGGGAACATATGTCCGGGGCGGCGGAAGTCTTCGGGACCGGCATTGTCATCGACGCATTTTAGCGCGGTCATGGATCGCTCCGCCGCGGAGATGCCGGTGGTGGTCTCGGCGGAGTCGATGGAGACGGTGAAGGCTGTCTCGTGGTTGTCGGTGTTCTGGGTGACCATCTGGGGGAGGCCCAGCCGGTCGACGTATTCTTTTGACATGGGCATGCAGATCAGCCCTTTTCCGTGGGTCGCCATAAAATTGATGTTGGCTGTGGTGGCAAACTCGGCGGCGCAGATGAAATCGCCTTCATTTTCCCGGTCCGGGTCGTCGGTCGCCAGGATGATCTTTCCTTTTTTTAAGTCTTCAAGGGCTTTTTCTATCGTATTAAATTGGAACATGGCAGTTCTCCTTTCTTACAATAAGTCATATTAGGCGTTTGCGAAACTTCTCTCCCGTATACAGAGTTTGGGCAAAATATACAAAATAAGACGCGGATCAAAAAGGGTCTTGAGCGGCGTTTTTGTATATTTTGTTCAAACTCGCAACGACAGATGAGTGTTTTACAGATTTTTACAGGTCATATCCGCATTGGAGTAAAAAATCTTTTGTCAGGCGGCTCTGGGCCGGCTTTGGATCGGCGGGCGTGAGCAGTTTCTCCACATATTTGCCGATGATGTCGTTTTCCAGGTTCACGAAGTCGCCCTCCCGGCGTTCGCCCAGGGTCGTTATCTGGACTGTGTGGGGGATGGCCGAGATGGCGAAATCTTTTGCGGACACCCGGGCCACGGTCAGGCTGATCCCGTCTATGGTGATGGAGCCTTTTTCTACGATGTAGCGTAAAATAGAAGGTTCCGCCTGTATGGTGTACCAGATCGCTGTGTCGTCCCGGCGGATCTCTTGGATCTTCCCCATGCCGTCCACATGCCCGGCGACGATGTGGCCGCCAAACCGGCCGTCGGCGGCCATGGCACGCTCCAGGTTCACGTGGCTGCCGCTCTTTAAATATGCCAGGGAGGAGCGGTCCAGTGTCTCGTGCATCACGTCCGCTGTAAATCCGTGGGGATCCAGGGAGGTCGCTGTCAGGCAGACACCGTTTACGGCCACACTGTCCCCGATCTTTAGGTCCTCCAGGATCTTTTCGGCCTGGATGGAGAGGATGGCGGAGTGCTGTCCCTTTTGGACTTTTTTTATCGTGCCTATTTCTTCAACGATCCCTGTGAACATGGCTGTCTACCTCACTTTCTATCAGAAGATCATCTCCTATTCGGGTGATCGTCGTGTTTTTTAAGAGTACGGAATCTGCGGGGGTGGGAAAGCCGGTTCCCTCCACAGGGGTTTTGGCTGTGCGGCCGCCGAAGAGCTTGGGTGCGATGTATGTTTGTATCTTTTGGACAATCCCGCTCTCCAGCGCGGCCCAGTTCAAGGTGCCGCCGCCTTCTAATAATATGCTGTCGATCTGTTTTTCCCCCAGCCGTTCCATGAGTGTCGGCAGATCCACATGGCCGTCTTTTTCTTCGGTGACGATGATCTGGCATCCGCTCTCCTGATATGCGGTGTGTTTTTTTGCGTCTGTGCAGCAGGTGGCGATCACGGTGGGAACGTCCCTGGCTGTCTGTATGATCTGGGAGGTCAGGGGCGTGCAGAGCTTGGAATCGCAGATGATGCGGATCGGATCGCGGCCCCCCTCCATCCGGCAGGTCAGCAGCGGGTCATCGGCCCGTACGGTCCCGATCCCCACCATGATCCCCCGGTTTCGATGCCGCTGTTCTTGGACATGCCGCCGTGCCGTCTCCCCGGTGATCCAGCGGGAGGCGCCTGTGTAGGCTGCGATCTTCCCGTCCATGGTCATGGCATATTTCATTGTGACGTACGGGCGTTTGGTCTGGATGTAGTGGAAAAATATCTGGTTTATGCGGTCGCATTCTTCCCGCAGGACGTTTTCTTTTACAAGGACATTGTGATCGCGCAGGATCTGGATGCCTTTTTTGCAGACCAGGGGATTGGGGTCGACGGAACCGATCGCCACCCGGCGTATCCCGGCCTCCAGGATGGCGTCCACGCAGGGCGGCTGTTTTCCGTGATGGCAGCAGGGTTCCAGGGTCACATACATGTCCGCGCCCCGCGGGTCCTCGGTACAGGAGGCCAGGGCGTTGCGCTCCGCGTGGAGTTCCCCGTAGCGTTCATGGTATCCCTGCCCGATGATGCGCCCGTTTTTCACGATCACAGCTCCGACCAGCGGGTTGGGGGAGACCCATCCCGCGCCCCTTTCGGCCAGTCTGAGGGCCATGCGCATATATTCTTGGTCATTCATTTGATCTTACCTCCGATAAAAAAAGCCCCGGACATAATGTCCAGGGCGGATCAGCAAAGGATAACAGCTGCGTTTGGCTAAATAAAAAAATCTGGAATATAAAACATTCCAGAGCAAATAACGCATATACATTATGGAAAACCATCCTGTATCCGATCATCTTCTTTCATCCAGACTCTACTGTCGGCTTCGGAATCACACCGAATCATACCTTGCGGCTCGTGGGCTATACCACCGGTAGGGAATCACACCCTGCCCTGAAGATCATATATGATTTTAAAAAGCAGATAAGGGGAATCGAACCCCCCTCTCCAGCTTGGGAAGCTGGCATTCTACCGATGAACTATATCTGCACTCGATGAATCTATTATAGCACAAAAAAAACAAAAATCAAGAGCTTTTTTTATGATCCTGTAAAAAAATTTCTGATCCCTTCTTAATAAACTGGTGTAGATCTTTCCAGGGAGGCACGGCAGCAGGTCCGCCCTCCCTGGATCATCTTCCATATCTACTTCTTTTCTTTTAACAGGACCGTGCTCTTAAGCCCGTGACGTATGGGATTTTCGGATGACCAACAAAGTCCCGATCATGAGTACGACAGCGATCGGCAGTACGATCACAGCATTGGGCACAAATCCGGCGATGATATAGCTCACAAAGCTGACAGCTGCAGCCGTGATCGCATAGGGAAGCTGTGTGGATACGTGGGTCACATGGTCACACTGCGCGCCGGCGCTGGCCATGATCGTGGTATCCGAGATCGGAGAACAGTGGTCCCCGCACACAGCGCCAGCCATACAGGCGGACACACAGATCACGCCGATGGGGTTCCCCAGAGGGAATACGGCCAATGTGATCGGGATCAAGATCCCGAAAGTCCCCCAGGACGTACCTGTCGCGAAGGCCAGGAACACACCGATCAGGAACACGATCGCGGGCAGGAAAGCCTGGAAGCTGCCGGCCGAACTCTCCACCAGAGCCGCCACGAATTCTTTTGCGCCGAGAGAGTCGGTCATAGCCTTCAGACTCCAGGCAAAAGTCAAGATCAAGATCGCGGGTACCATAGATTTGAATCCTTCCGGGATCGAGTCCATGATCTCTGTAAATTTAATGTTCCTGCGGATGAGGTAATAGATCATGGTCAGGACCAGTGCGACAGCGGAACCCAGCATCAGTCCGATCGAAGCATCCGAATTCGAGAAAGCCTCGACAAAACCGGTCCCCTCGAAAAATCCGCCCGAGTAGATCATGCCCACAACGCAGGAGACGATCAGCAGGATGATCGGAAGGACTAAGTCGAGGACTTTTCCATTTGGATTGGAAGATTCCGCGGCGGCTGCGGCGTAGTCTTCCATACCGGAGAAGATATCGCCTTTTTCTCTGGCATTTTTTTCATGGGTGGCCATCGGGCCGTAATCCATGCCGGTCAGCGCGAGGAAGATCATCATAATGATCGTGAGCAGGGCATAAAAGTTAAATGGGATCGTCCGGATAAAGAGATAGAGTCCGTTCCCATCTTCCACATAGCTGGCCACTGCGGCGGCCCAGGAGGACACCGGCGCGATGATACAGACAGGAGCGGCTGTGGCGTCGATCACATAGGCCAATTTTGCCCGGGAGATCTCGCTCTTATCTGAAACAGGGCGCATGACGCTCCCGACGGTCAGGCAGTTGAAATAATCATCGATGAAGATCAAAACGCCCAGGGCGATCGTTGCGAGCTGCGCTCCCGCACGGGACTTGATGTGGCTGGTCGCCCAGCGTCCGAATGCGGCAGAACCACCCGCCTTGTTCATCAGGATGACCATGATGCCGAGGATCACCAGGAACACAAGGATACCTACATTATAAGCGTCCGAGAGTACGGATACGATCCCCTCGTTGAATACATGTGTGAGCGTCCCCTCAAAATTAAAATTTGAATAGAGCAGGCCGCCGATCACGATCCCGATGAACAGGGAAGAATATACCTCTTTTGTGATCAGAGCCAGTCCGATCGCGATGATCGGGGGCAGCAGCGACCAAAACGTCATATAGAAATGACTGGTCGGCTTTGCGGCTTCTTCTTCAGCAGCGTATGCGATGACGGGGAAGAGCATTGTCAGCGCAGAGGCTAAGAGGAGAAGAGACCAGATCCGGCGTTTTACAAACGTGTTTGATTTCTCTTTCATCTTATGTCCTTTCTTTGATCTGATATATGGCTGTATCAGTTATTTGTACTAACTATACATGATTTTGACAAATAATTAAAGACCCAAACGGGATAAAAGAAAAAAATAACAGATCAGACGCTAGAGCGTGTCTTAAAACCCATTCACGCCACCTGCAAGCCCCGCTTTGCGGAAGATCTGGCCCGCTTTCGGTCAGCGTAGCCCGCTGCGCCTTCCTCATTTGGGCCAGATCTTCCACAAATTGTGACTTACAGTTGACATAAAGCGGTTTTCAGACACACTCTAATGATAATTATTATCAAAAAAACCCTTGACAAAGTTATCCAAGACTAATATACTATACTCAAATATTAATGATAGTTATTCTCATTTCAGCGATAGAAAGGGAGGTCATATTATGGCATTGGCGATGGTCAGTATAGGAGAGACAAGGACGATCACGGAACTCCGCGTAAAAGAAGAGATGAAACGGCATCTCCAGGATCTGGGATTTACACCCGGAGAGCAGGTGCGTGTCGTGGGCGAGAACCCAAGCGGATTGATCTTGCTGATCAAAGGGGCGCGGATCGCCTTAAACCGTGGACTTGCCACAAAGATATCTGTGGCATAGTGGGATGATATCATATTGAGGAGGATAGGATAGATGACGTTAAAAGATCTAAAACCAGGCGATCAGGGCAAAGTCGTATCGATCGGTGAGAAAGGTCCGGCCAGACGGCGGATCATGGAGATGGGGGTCACCCCGGGGACCGTGGTCAAAGTGGTCAAAGTGGCGCCGCTGGGGGATCCCATCGAAGTAAATATACGCGGCTATGAACTGAGTCTGCGCAAAGAAGAGGCGCTGAAGATCGTGATGGAATAAAAAAATCCATATTGGATTTTTTTAGGGCAATAGTTAGAAAAAACTAACTTTTTTGAGGAGGATGAGGAACATGTCTTATACGATCGCACTGGCGGGAAACCCCAATTGCGGGAAAACAACGCTGTTCAATGAACTGACTGGATCGAAGCAGCATGTGGGCAACTGGCCCGGCGTTACTGTTGACAAGAAAGAAGGACGTTATAAGAAAGACAAGGAGATCAACGTACTGGATCTTCCTGGCACATATTCGCTCTCACCCTATTCTGCGGAGGAGATCGTGGCCAGGGATTACATTGTAAAAGAAAAACCGGACGCGGTCATCAACATCGTGGACGGGACCAGCATCGAGCGGAATCTCTATCTGACCGTGCAGGTTTTAGAGACAGGGATTCCCACCGTGATCGCCATGAACATGATGGATGAGGTGGAAAACCGAGGCGATCAGATCAACTGCCAAAAACTCTCCGAGATCTTGGGAGTCCCAGTGGTGCCCATCGTGGCCCGCTCCGGCAAAGGGCTGGATGCGTTGATGAAGGCTGTACAGAAAGTGGCTTCAGAAAAGAAAAAGACCGGCCAGCTGAAGATCTTCGGAGAAGATATCGAGGAGGCCGTGGAGGAGATCAAGAATTACCTGACCGAGGGCACGCCGGAAGATCAGCAGTGGACCGCGATCAAGCTGCTGGAGGGGGATGAGATCATCTCTGATTCCCTGAAACCGGAACAGGCCAGCATGGTCCAAAAGATCGTCCGGAAGATGGACGACATATGCAACGGGGATACAGAGGCCGCCATCGCAGACAAACGCTACCAGTACATCGGTCAAGTGGTCAAGAAAGCCGTGAAAAGATCCCATGCCGGGCATGTGGAGACAAAGTCCGATAAATTGGATAAGATCCTCACCAACCGGATCCTTGCTCTGCCGATCTTCGCAGTGGTGATGTACATATTATTTGCAGCCACATTTAGTGAAAATTTCTTATTCATCCCAGGACTGCCAAGCCCCGGTGTGTGGCTGGCCGGGATCGTGGAGACGGCCTGGGGCGCACTGACCGGACTGGTCGAGGGCGGTCTGACAGCCATCGGCGCATCCGACTGGGCATTGGGCCTGGTATTGAGCTGTATGGACGGTGTGGGCGCAGTCGCAGGTTTCCTGCCGCTGGTATTGGTCTTGTTCCTGTTGCTGTCTTTCCTGGAAGACAGCGGTTACATGGCCAGGGTTGCGTTTGTCATGGACCGGATCTTCAGGCACTTTGGCCTGTCCGGGCGTTCATTCATCCCACTGCTCATGGGATTTGGATGCTCTGTCCCGGCGCTGATGGCATCACGTACACTGGAAAATGATAAAGACCGTAAGATCACGATGATGATCACGCCATTCATGTCCTGTGGCGCAAAGCTTCCTATTTATATGATGTTCGCCGTCACCTTGTTTGCCCAGAGCAACCAGACGTTCATCGTATTCGGGATCTACATGATCGGGCTGGTGGTAGCCGTGCTCAGCGCTTTCATATTGGGAAAAGCGATCAAAGGCGGCGAGACTTCCAATTTTATCATGGAACTTCCTTCTTACCGTGTTCCTACATTAAAAAGCGTGCTGATCCATGCCTGGGAAAAGGTAAAAGGTTTCGCAGTCAAAGCCGGTACGATCATCTTTGGTTCCACCGTGCTGATCTGGCTGCTGTCCAATTTTAATTTCAGCGGCATGTGCGACATGGAAGAAAGCTTCCTGGCTTCCATCGGAAATGCGATCAAAGTGATCTTCATCCCGCTGGGATTTGCGGATTGGCGTGCCAGTGTGGGCGTTGTCACCGGATGGATCGCGAAAGAAAATATCGTAGCCACATTCGGACAGCTCTTTGGCGGCGTTTCGGACGAGGTGATCGAGGCTGTCAGCGCAGGCGAGGAGGCCCTCCCAGCCATCACGTCGATCTTCACACCGGCGGCGGCCTGGTCCTACATGGCGTTTAACCTGCTGTGCATGCCCTGCTTCGCGGCTGTGGGCGCGATCAAACGGGAGATGGGTTCCTGGAAATGGACGCTGCGTGCGATCGGATACCAGATGCTGACTGCTTATATCGTGTCGTTTGCGATCTATCATCTGTTTGGACTATTTTATTAAAATGTGCTATCATTAGGGGGGATTGTTTTGTCAAAAAACGAGATCCTGCAGAAACTGAGAGAGGAAGGATATCGTATCACCAATCAGCGGCGGCTGATCATCGATGCGATCTTAGCGAATGACTGTTCCTGTTGTAAAGAGATCTACTACGAGGTCCATAAAAAAGATCCGGATATCGGGATCGCCACTGTATACCGGATGATCAAGACGCTGGAAGAGATCGGGATC
This sequence comes from Clostridia bacterium, assembly GCA_910575625.1. Classification (GTDB taxonomy): domain Bacteria; phylum Bacillota; class Clostridia; order Lachnospirales; family Lachnospiraceae; genus MGBC164599. The sequence continues at coordinate 1,698 of CAJTFD010000017.1, read as the reverse complement.
GTGGACAGGAAGATCGTATTCAAACTCTCCTGCCCGGACGGCGAGGAACACGAGGAGAGTTGCTGTAGAGAGGGATTATAGGAGGTAAAGAGATGGGAGATATCGTAGTTGTTTTGGTGATCGCTTTTTGCCTGCTGGCTGTCTTAGCCTACCATATCAACAGGCGCAAAAAAGGAAACACCGGCTGTGGATGTGGCTGCAGCGGATGCGGGACAGCCGGCAGCACATCAAAATGTAAAAGTTCCATAAAATATAAAAAAGTATAGTGCAAAACGCCCTGTCTGATGTTATCATAACAGAACAGACAGGGCGTTTGTTTTTTGATAAAGGAGGAGATCAGATGAAAAAGAGGAAGAGTTCCTGGATCTGGGCCGCGGTGGTCCTGTGCTGTCTGGTCCTGGCCGGGCCCGCACAGGAATTTATGGGAGAACAGGAACAGGCGGTCCCGGCGGTACAGGAAGATCTTGCAGTCGGGGAGATCCCTGCTTATACAGGGGAGCCTTATGTGGAACTCCACGGGAATGAGCCGGATTTTCCCCAGGAAGATCTGACAGAGGCGGCGTTTGAAGAATACAGTGAGTTGGACGAGCTGGGCCGGTGTGGGGAAGCATATGCCAATGTGGGGACGGAGACGATGCCCCAGGAGACCCGCGCCCCCATTGGACGGGTGGAGCCTACAGGATGGCATTCAGTCCGATACGACAACGTACAAGGCAGATACCTGTATAACCGCTGCCATCTGATCGGTTTCCAACTGACGGCGGAAAACGCCAATGAGCGGAATCTGATCACAGGGACCCGCTATCTGAATGTGGAGGGGATGCTCCCATTTGAAGACATGGTGGCGGATTATGTGCGGGAGACAGAAAATCATGTGCTGTATCGGGTCACTCCAGTATTCGAGGGCGATGACCTGGTCGCTTCCGGTGTGCAGATGGAGGCTCTGTCTGTGGAGGATGAGGGAGCGGGAGTCATGTTCAACGTCTACGTTTATAATGTACAGCCGGGTATCCAGATCGACTATGCGACCGGGGAGAGTTCCCTCGCTGGGGATGCTTAGAGCGTATGTGGGAGCGTCCTGATCTTTTTTTGAAAAAAATGAAAAAACCTGTTGACAATCATTTCCACCCGTGTTATTATAACTAAGCTGACACGGGGGAACACCTCAGAAACAGCAAAGATAAAGCAACAGAGATGAAATATCAAGAGTACATTGACAACTGAACAGCGAAACACACGATCATACATTTGTGACGGAGATATCGGAAGATATCTCACAAGTATAAATGAGTTCCTGAAAATCCTTATATGAGAGATTTTTAAAAGAACACAACCCAAACAGTAAATGGGATAAAGGTATAGACCAGAGAGTTTGATCCTGGCTCAGGATGAACGCTGGCGGCGTGCCTAACACATGCAAGTCGAACGGAGCGCCCGGACGGAGTATTTCGGTACAAAGACCGGGTGGCTGAGTGGCGGACGGGTGAGTAACGCGTGGACAACCTGCCGTGTACAGGGGGATAACAGCCGGAAACGGCTGCTAATACCGCATATGCGCACAGTGTCGCATGGCACAGTGCGGAAAGCCTAGATCTTATCTAGTACGGTACACGATGGGTCCGCGTCTGATTAGGTAGTTGGCGGGGTAACGGCCCACCAAGCCCACGATCAGTAGCCGGCCTGAGAGGGCGGACGGCC
>CAJTFD010000016.1 GCA_910575625.1 Clostridia bacterium | reverse complement strand
TAAGTGCCAGGGAATAAGCCCTCCACCGTGATGTTTCCATTCTTGTCGGTTTTTACGGTCTTATTGAAGCCGTCGCCTTTGATGGTAAAGGAAATCCCCTCAACAACTCCGTCCTCGGAAGTCTTTTTCAGTGCAACCGTGCCTGTCGGTGTTTCCACGTTGATATATGCCATCATGGTATCCACGTTTTCCACACCCGTAATGACGTCCTGCAGGTTCGGGTCGCCGTAGGCAATCATCATCGCACCGCTGCTGACCGTTGGCGTGTTGTTCCTTGCTGCGGTAATCCTTGCCTTGCCGTCAATCGCCTTTGATGATGTGATGGTCAGTTTGTTCCCAGACTTGGACACCTTTACATTGCTGTCAGAGCTGGTAAAGGAATACTCGGATAAAACGCCGTTGCTGTCGGTCAGCGTAAGGCTGTATTTGCCGTCCTTATAGGCAAGCTCCTTTGTGATGTCTTTTTTCCCTGCCGACATGAAGCTCGGAATCGTGCTGTGCCTTGTCATCAGCGACACAATCTGGTCGTAAGCCGCCCTTGCCCCGCTGTTGGCATAGTTTGAGCCAAAGTGCAGGCTGTAAACGGTCATGCTTGTCTGGCTGTATGGGCTTGTGGCGTTGCGGCATCCCGTAACAAACTCCCATACAAGGGTCTGGGTGGCAAGCCATTTCTCATCATCGCTCCCAGATAAATTCCCGCTGTTGCCCTGATACCCATAGAGCAGGGCAAGCCCCACCGCTTTTCTCTGTTCTGCGGAGAGGGCGTTCCAAGCGTTGGAAGATGCCTTTGCAAGCGTGTTGCCTGTTTTTAAAGGCACACCCGGCTGAAGGCAGAACGCCGTTTCCCCGTCCACATACATACGGTACTTGTATTCGCCCGTTCCTCCTGCGGTATGACCTCCAATGTTGGCACTGGAATTATACCTCATGGCGTTCCCTGCACCGTCGTAGGTGTGGGTAAAGCTAATCGTGCCGATGTCGCCCGCTGCATACGCTGTCGTGGCAGGGACGGCGGACAATGCCGTGACCGCAGCCAAAGCAAACGCCGCAGCCCTTTTGAATAATTTACGAATCTTCATTCATTACCTCCTGTTCGTTCTCATGTTGATAGTTGACTTTCTGGCAGAAAAAAAGCCGCCCTTGTGGACAGCTTTAATAATTCTTTTCTCGGATAGTTACTGGCAGTATCAAGGGGGAGAGGTGTGGAGAGGGGGAAGCGGAAAAAAATTTGCTGTCCCCCAAAGGGCAGACTTCTCCCTCGGCGTTCCATGCCCAAATCCCTATTTTGTTCGTTTTACCTCTCGTGAGCCTAGTTCCGCTGCAAGTGGCGGTTATAAAACTCCAACGCCTTTACGACAAAATCCGTTTCCTGCCCTCTGGGGATGGATTTCGGTATGAGCTTGGTTATCCGCTCGTCCTTAAAGGCAGGCTTCTCTTTCTGGTTTGGCTTATCCTCCTGCATGATGGACTGGATAACCTCGTCCGTGAGTTTTCCCTCCTGCATAAACTTTTTCATCTTGATAGCCTGTGCAAGTGAGGGCGTGGCATCGTTGTAGCCCATCGCTTCTAAAAGCGTGTACTGCTGTTCCTCGGAAAGATAGGAAATCTCTACCGCAGGGCGGAAAGCAATCTGACGTTCATCTACCATTTGCAGAATTTCGGGTACAAGCTCGGTCAAACGAATATAGCGGTGTATTTGCCTACCGCTATCTGCAACATCTTGGCTCATTTTATCAACGCTAAACAACTTCTCGCCCACTGGTCGAGAAGTTAAGTCGCTCCGTTCACCTTGACGTTTCATTGCTTCTAACCGCATCTTATACGCAAAGGCTTTCTCACTTGGCAAGATAACAGAGCGTTGGAGATTACTTTCAACCATGACAATAATCGCTTCATCATGGGTCAGCTCCTTAACCTCACATTTGAGCGTTTCAAGCCCTGCAAGCTCACAAGCCTTTTTCCGCCTGTGACCGCTGATAAGCTCGTACCGTCCGTCCTCTTTTTGCCGAACTGTCGCAGGGGTCATTACGCCGCTCCGACTGACACTTTCCACAAGCTGCTCCATATCCTCATTCATTAAGACCTTGAACGGGTGGTCTGGAAACTCATCAATTTCGGAAATGGGTATCTCCCTTATCTTGCTTAGATGCGCTTCTGCACGGCTTTCATCTGTTTCAAAGAGGTCATCGTATGCGGTCAGCTCGATTTTGCTTTCTCTGTTTCTCGCCAATCTCTGCTACCTCCTTTCCGAACTGCTCATAAGCTGCGGCTACCTTGCCGCCTTTGTCGTAGGCAAAAATGCTCTTTCCCTCTGCGGTGGATTCTACCGCACGGATGGAATGGGGTATCTGGGCATCGAAAACTTTAATCCTCTGCCCGTAGGCACTCTTTACCGTTGCAGTAATCTCTTTAGAAATGTTCGTGCGTGGCATTACCATCGTCATTAAGATACCGTCAATCCGCAGATGGGGATTGATTTGCCGCTTGACTTTAGACACGGAGCGAAGCAACAGCTCTAAGCCCTTTGCAGAAAGATAATGGTGCTGTGTCGGGATAACCACGCTGTCAGCCGCCGCAAGTGCATTGATTGTGAGCATACCTAAACTCGGCATACAGTCAATAAGGACTGTATCATAATTCTTTTTTACCTCATTGATGCAGGTTTTCAGCACACTTTCACGGCTTATGGCGTTAATCAGCCTTACTTCCAAGCCCGACAGTTCAATGTTGGACGGGAGCAGGTCAACGCCCTCGTCATGGTGCAGGATGCTTTTGGAAACATCGACGGATTTATCATCAATAATATCCTGCATAATGGTTGAGAGTGTATTGGGTAAATCATCTGGTCGGCTGTAACCGAGCGACATGGTTAAATTTGCCTGTGCATCTGCATCAATCAGAAGCACTTTTTTACCCTGCTGTGCCAGAGTTACTCCCAGATTGACCGCCGTAGTGGTCTTGCCAACACCGCCTTTCTGGTTTGTCAGAGCAATTACTTTGCAATTTGACATAGGTGCGTCCTCCTTTCGCATAAATTTAGCCACTTTGTCAAGGTGGCTATGTAAAGGATTTATGACAATAAAAAAAGCCGACTGGCTGTTTTGTTATAAACTACACCAATCGGCTATGTAAAAGTCTATTCTGTTTTTATCTGCTCTTATATGATAAGGCTTTCCTTATTCTCTCTGTATCCCATTTTTCTGGAAACAACACTGCCATAATATGAAACGCATCTATCAGCCCTGCAATATACGCATGAGTTCCGTATTCAAAATCCTGCTTATCCCTGCAATCTAAAAGGTGTTGGCAAACAGCCCTCTGTTTCTCCGTTAAATCAAGCTGATTAAAAGCCTCCTCTGCACTCCCCTCATTATTACTGTCCTTTTGATAACTTGCATCCGCTTTTAACAGTTTCAATACAGATTCGTCTTTTAGTTTCTCGACTGCTATTTTCACCAGTTCTTTAAATTCCTTATCGCACATCACTTCCTCCTGCCAGTTCTACCCTTAACTTTTTTACAGGTGCATGGATAACTTTGAAAATAAGTTCATCAACACAATCTGTATATCTGCCCTGCTGAATGAGCTGATTTTTCAGTTCCACAAGACTATGTAATAAAATGCTCCGTTCCTCACTATCAACATATAAATGATTTTTCTTTTCTCTCATAAATGTCACCGTCCTTTTTGCTTTTATTATATAGATAGATACCAGTATATTCAAAGATGCAAATAACCGAAAAAATAAGCGTACCACTATTTCTAATGATACGCTCACGGTTTTAAATAACCTCAAAATGCTTTAAAGCATCCTTTATCGCTTCCGCTTTCTCCGCTGTCGGATGTTTCCTCGGCTGTTTCAATTCCTCTACCGCATTCGGGGCATCATACATCGGCAACCCTAAATCCCTCTTTACCTCTGCGATATATGCGGTATGTACTTTGAAGCCGTATTTCGCTTCTATGTACTCCTTAATCATCTTGTAAGTAACACGCTCTTTCGGCTTGTACGCTTCGGCTCTCTTGGCGATATTATCAAGCGGTACTTTACCCTCACCCTCGCCAAACTCCACTTTTACGTTGATTACGCTATCAGGTTTTTTGTGGGAAAGCATTACAACCGTCTCTACATGCGTACCAAATCAGAACATATCCTCACAAAACCACGGAAATATGGGTAATATTTTTACAATACTAAAACCGTTCGTGTATCCCTTTTCCCACAAAATATAAGTTCCATCAATTTTGCACCACTCTGATGCAAAATTTCAATTGATTCTTTTTTCAATATCTTCAATTGATGGCAACTTGTCTTGTAATTCTTCTGAAACACGATTGGAAAGTTTGTATTCACTTACTCCCATTGGTTTATTTACATCTTTCAAAACATATTCCGCTACCATTTTATCTTTACCCTTATACAACAACAAACCAATTGTAGGGTTATCATTCGGTGATTTCAACTCTCTATCAACTGCCGATAAATAAAAAGATATCTTTCCTGCAAACTCTGGTTCAAATTCCACTGTTTTTAATTCTACCACAAAATAACAATGCAATTTCACATTATAAAATAATAAGTCGATGAAAAACTCTCTTTTTCCTACTTGAATCGGATACTGCCGTCCCATAAAAGCAAAGCCTGACCCAAATTCCAACAGTAACTTCGTTATTTGTTGGACAAGGGCATCTTCTAACTCAATCTCTCTAAGTTCTTTCGTGTTTGGTATAAAATCAAAAATATATGGGGCTTTAATAATTTCTTCTGCTTGCTCACTGAATGGATTAGCTAACTCAAATCTTTTTATAATGTTTCAACAAATTTATTACCCCATTGACTATATTGGAGAAGTACATTTCCTATGTTCCAAAACAAAATATTACGTTCGACATTTGCACTTGTCATTACCTGATACTGTGCTTTTGTTATTCGTTCTTTTATTTTCTCTAAGACATCAATATACTCATCCATAATTATTTCCGTTTTCCTTGCCATATGTTTTTTCTCGTCCTTTCAACAGATACATTTCTCACATCAAAATCATATTAGCAACTCATTTAAACATTCTCCAACATCCAATGCTGTTTCCATTTTTCTATATCCTAATACTAACATTTTTTCTATTATTTCTTCTGTATATTGTATTGGATTATCATTAGAAATTTTTTTCTTTGTTAATTGACTAAGAATTCCCAACAAATCATGCCCATTACATATATATTTGTAATCATACTCTCTTTTAATTAGTTCCTCAATTTCTGAACACACTTTGCTCCTTTGGACTTTTTTTAAATCCATTTTAGACAAGAAATATTGCAAAAATTTCTCTTTGTCATAATCCAATAATTTTTTATAATCCACCTCTTCAAAGCTAAAATTATATTTCTCTATGTCATTCACTAACCTCAGTATTCCTAGAATGTATGACTTTTCATATAAAATATCCTTTAAATCATCATCTCTTAATTTCTTTTTTGAAGATGAAATGAGTGCATTAACCTCGGAAAATGCAGATGATTGAACCAAAATATTTTCTAAATCAATATACCTATAATAATATAAATTATCTATATATTCTATATTATTCTGAACAAAGTCATAATCCAAATCAATTATACCAATTACATTTTCCCTATTCCTTTGATTCATTATAGTAATAACTCTCTTAACGTATTCTTTATTCCCAGAACACTGTTTTTTATTTGCAACTCTAATTTGCCTTTTTTTCAATCCTTCCTGTTGTAAATGTTCCCAAAAATTTTTGTCACTTTGACCTTCAACCACTAAATAGTCTTTATTTATCATCGAAAGTTCATCAGCTAACTCAACAGGAGAAAGGCTCATTTTTTCTATAGTAGTACCTTTATCCATCTATTCCAATTCTCCCAATGTTTCTACCAAATCCCAATTATCATTAATGATTTGCGGTGAATGTGTTGCAATTAATATTGAAAATTCATTTATTTCAACAATTTTTTTCATATCATCCAAAAATTCTCTTTGCCAACTAACATTCAACGAAATTTCCGGCTCATCAATTAGAATTATTTTTTCTTTTTCTCCCTTAAAAACGAGATTATATAATAACACTAATTCCTGTTGTTCTCCTGAAGATAAGAATCTTAACTCCACATTTTTATTTGTTGGTTTTTGTAATACTATAATCCCATTATCTTTACTAATAGAAATCTCCTTATTTGTGTCAAATTTATTAGCCATCATATTTTTAAATAAAACAATCCTATCTGATATACTGTTAAGTGAGTCAAGCTTTATTTTCATATCTTGATAATAAACTGTTAGAATCGCAGCGGTACTTTCGTCTAAACTTTCAGGGTTTACATTTATATTAAGAAACTTATCGTTATTTTCTTCCAATACTCCTGCCTTTACATGCTTTATCCTTAACTCATCAATCTTCTGAATATTATCTTTTAATTCCACTCCTGAAAATTGCTCATGCTGTTTTATCGCTTTTAAAATCTTAGAAGGAAATTGTTCATCAAGTTTTTGGGAAGTATTGGCATACTCTGATAAAATGTTTTTTACATTATTGCGCAGTTCTTCAGAACATTCCTCAACTGTAAATTTCTGTACAAATTCCATCCTTCTATATTCATCATCTCGATAAGTTCTTTTCAATCTTTCAGTTGTTATTAACTCTACTTGTAAATCGCCAATTAATTCTTGCACTTCGTTAGGAATTGTAATAATATCATTCTTTATTTCCTCTGGTAGCTCATCAAAATATACATCTATTACTTCAGATAAAGTTAACACCTCTCCCCCTCTCATATCGTAAAATGAATTCCTTGACCTTCTTCTTAATGAAGGAATAACTCTAGTCCAAAATACAGGAGAATTTATTTTACTATTTTCTCTATAACATTTTTCTAATGCTCGTGAATCTACATAATATTTCAAACTTTTTATTGTAACTTCTTCCTCTTCAAGATATTCATTAATTACTTCAATTTTTAATACATGACTTGATATTGTCAATTCGATATAATCAAACTGATATTGAAAGAGTTGACTAGGATTCTTTGAAAAAACGGCATTTAAAATATGCAACATTGTAGTCTTTCCACAGCCATTTTGACCAACAATAACTGTTATTCCTCCATTTCTGAAATTTATCTCATTATCAAATATGCCAAACAATTTCTTAACAAAAAGTTTTTCTATCATTACAAACACTCCTTTAATTTACTTAACTAATTTCAAAATATTTCAAAGCATCTTTGATTGCTTCCGCTTTCTCTGCCGTTGGATGTTTTCTCGGCTGTTTCAATTCTTCTACTACATTAGGGGTATCATACATCGGCAATCCTAACTCCCTTTTTACCTCTGCGATATATGCGGTATGTACTTTGAAGCCATACTTCGCTTCTATGTACTCCTTAATCATCGTATATGTAACCCGCTCTTTTGGCTTATACGCTTCGGCTCTCTTGGCGATATTATCAAGCGGCACTTTGCCCTCACCCTCGCCAAACTCCACTTTTACGTTGATTACGCTGTCAGGCTTTTTGTGGGAAAGCATTACAACCGTCTCCACATGCGGCGTATGAACAAATTGATCCACACACACACACCGCTCCACCGCATACCCCCACTCCTGCATCACCGCCAGATCCCGCACAAGGCTCGTAGGCTTACAGGATATATAGATGATCTTCTCCACCCCATACGCCAATATCTTCGGCAGCGCCTTCGGATGGATCCCATCCCGGGGCGGATCCAATATGATACAGTCCGGCCTCTCCACAATCTCATCGAGCGCCTTCAGCACATCCCCCGCCAAGAACCTGCAGTTCTCGATCCCATTGAGCGCCGCGTTCTCCCTGGCCGCCTCCACAGCCTCCTCCACGATCTCCACTCCGATCACTTCCTTTGCCACAGCCGCCACAGCCTGGGCGATCGTCCCTGTCCCGCTGTACAGGTCATACACAGTCATCCCACCGGCATCCCCCAGGTACTCCCGCACCAGGCCATAAAGCACTTCCGCCGCCTTCGGATTCGGCTGGAAAAAGGAAAACGGCGTGACCTTAAACGTCAGCCCCAACAGCCTCTCATAAAAATGATCCTGCCCATAGAGCAGCCGGGTCTCATCGCTCTGCACCACATCCGATACGGAGTCATTCAAGATATGGAGGATCCCCGCGATCCGCCCCTCCAACGGCAGGGCACACAGCCGCTCCGCCCACGGCATAAGGTCATACTGCTCCTGGGTGGTCGTCACCAGGTTGACCAATATCTCCCCCGTGGCGCTGCTCCGGCGGACCATCAGATGACGCAGATACCCCATCTGGTGCATCTTGTGATAATAGCCCACACCTTTTTCCGTAAAATACGCCAGCGTACAGTTCAGGATATCCGTCACATCCCTGTGGACCAGTTTACAGTCCCCCGCGGTGAGGATGTCATGCCAGCTCCCTTTGCGGTGCAGCCCCAACGTAAGCGGCCCGTCCTTCTCGGCATCACCGAAAGAAAACTCCATCTTATTGCGGTAGCCGAACTCCTCCGGGCTCCTGCGGATCCCCTCGAATGTATACGACCCCTGGATCACCCCGTCCAGCAGTTCTTTTACCTGGGCCTCTTTCAGCGCGAGCTGCGCCCCGTACGGCATGGTCTGGTACAGGCACCCGCCGCAATCCGGGAAAATGCCGCACACCGGCGGGCGTTCCTCCAGCGGCGATCCTTCCAGGACTTCCAAAAGCTGCCCATCCGCCTTCCCTTTCCGCTTCTTTTTCACATAAAAACGTATCCTCTGCCCAGGGATCACATTCTTCACCGACACATACCCGTCCTCAACCCTGACCAGACCTTTATTCGGAAAAGCCACCTTCTCCACAACGCCTTCGTAAGTCCCACCTTTTTTCATGTTTCTCCTCCCATAGCCATAATAAAATAGGCGATCGCAACGATACAACAACGTTCCGCGGTCATCTTCCATAATAAAAGAGCAGAGTCTATAAAAACCCTGCCCTTTGCCATCTACTGCGTTTATCCAGCGATCTATTCTTCCTCTTCCTCGAAATAATCATCGAAGTCATCGTCAAAGTCTTCTTCAAAATCTTCCAGGTAATCCGGCGTGAAAAAGCGATACACACCATAAGCAATGCCTGCCACTGCCGCTACCGCCCCTATGATCGCCAGGATCCAAAGGACTGTATTTCTCGTCTTCTCTTCTTCTTTTTTCTTCAATGCAGTTACAAGATCATCAATTTTATTCATGGTCACGACCTTCCTCTCTCCTTTACTGTCCCGGTCCGGAACTTAAATCTTATCAGTAGGGTATATTATACCACCTTGCGCAGGATTTTACCACGTTTTTCTTTATTATTTTTTAGGCTTCAGATCTTCTGCAGTTTCGCAAAACCAGCGAACATTTTTTTGACCCCGACTTTCTGAAAATCCACCGTCACCTCGTAGTCCTTGCCCCCGTCCACGATCTTGGTCACCGTGCCTGACCCGAACTTCCTGTGCCGTACCTGGTCGCCCACCTGGTAGCCCAGTGGCTGGCCTGTATCCACTTTAAAGACCGGCGCCTGCTGGAAGACTTTCGCATGGAAATCACGTTTGAGCTGGTCATAACTGGAGCGGGCCTTCAAAGGTGCGTCCGCCTCGGGCTTTTTCGGCCCTTTTTTGCCCAGCTCCACCAGCTCCCGGGGGATCTCCCGCACAAAACGGGAGATCTTATTATACTGGGTCTCCCCCCGGATCATCCGCTGCTGCGCACATGTCAGCGTCAGATTTTTCATGGCCCGGGTGATCCCCACATAGCACAGACGGCGTTCCTCCTCCAACTCGTCCGGGTCGTCCGACATCATCGTCATATAGCTGGGGAAGATCCCGTCCTCCATCCCCGCCAGATACACCTGGGGAAATTCCAGCCCTTTCGCGCTGTGCAGGGTCATGAGCAGCACCTTGTCCTGATCCTCGTCCACCGTATCGATGTCCGCCACCAGGGCCACCTCCTCCAGGAACTCGCTCAGACGCGGCGCATCGGTAGTCTCGTCGTAGGCCGCCGCCTTCGAGATCAGCTCCCCGATGTTCTCGATCCGCCCTTTTGCCTCGTCCGTGCCCTCCGCCTCCAAGTCGCGCACATAGCCGGTCTGCTCGATGATCTCCTTTAAGAGCTGGGACACGTTCAGATACTCCATCTGGCTGCGCAGGGCCTGGATAAACGTGACAAACGGCATGATCTTGGCTCCGCCCCGTCCCAGGGAGGGGATCTCCTCCGCCCTTTTTAACGCCTCATAGAAACTGATCCCCTGCTCGGCCGCGTAGGTCTGGACCCGCCCGATCGTGGTCGCCCCGATGCCCCTTTTCGGCACATTGATGATCCGGTTCACCGCCAGGTCGTCCCGGGCATTGTCCACGGTCTTCAGATAACACAGCAGATCTTTGATCTCCCGCCTGGCATAGAAATTCACGCCGCCCACCAATTTATAGGGGATATTCCCCATCAGCAGTTTTTCCTCAAAGAGACGGGACTGCGCATTTGTCCTGTATAAAATAGCGCAATCGCTGTACCGGCAGGCCCCGCCGCCCACTTTCCTGGCGATATCGCCCACGATATACTCCGCCTCCTCAAACCCGGTCAGAAACTGCCTAAGATGGATCGGATCCCCCTTCTCGTTCTCCGTCCACAGGGTCTTGCTCTTCCTGCCCCGGTTGTTGCGGATCACCTCATTGGCCGCATCCAGGATATTCTGGGTCGAGCGGTAATTCTGCTCCAGGCGGATGACCGCCGCGTCGGGAAAAACCTCCTCGAACCCTAAGATGTTCCCGATGTTCGCCCCGCGGAATTTATAGATGGACTGGTCATCGTCCCCCACTACGCACAAGTTCCGGTACTTTTCCGCCAGGAGGCGGATCAGATGGAACTGCGCTGTATTCGTATCCTGGTACTCATCCACCATCAGATATCTGAACCTCTCCCGGTAATACTCCAGCACATCCGGGCAGGTCTGGAACAGCTCCACCGTCTTTACGATCAGATCGTCAAAATCCAGAGCGTTGCTCTTTTTCAACTGATCCTGGTATTCCTTGTAGACCTGCGCGATCTTCTCCTTCTTGAAATCCCCCCCGTTGATCTGCGCGTATGCCTCCGGACCGATCAGCTCGTCCTTCGCCGACGAGATAGCGGCCAGCAAGCCCCGCTCCTTGTAGACCTTCGTGTCGATCATCAGACGTTTACAGATATCTTTTATCAGGGACTTCTGGTCATCGCCGTCATATATGGTAAAATTGCTGTCATAGCCCAGCCGGTCTATAAACCGGCGCAGGAAACGCACACAGGCGGAATGGAAGGTGCTGACCCACACGCTCCCGCCGTCCGCCCCCACGAGGGAATCCACACGCTCCCGCATCTCCCCCGCCGCCTTGTTTGTAAAGGTGATCGCCAGGATGTTCCAGGGGTTGACCTGTTTTTCTTCTATCAGATAAGCCACCCTGTGCGTCAGCACACGGGTCTTCCCGGAACCCGCCCCCGCCAGGATCAGCACGGGGCCTTCTGTCTGCAGGACGGCTTCTGTCTGCTTCTCATTTAAACCGCTGTATGTATCCATCTTCCTCTCCTGTCTCCCATCTTTTATCACTCTCAGATGACCGCAGGCCGCTTTGCTGTGATCGCGCTCTATGCAGCCACCTTGTTTTTTCATTTCCGTCAAACTAAAATGCTCAGGCTATTATATCACACAAGACCGCATATATCCATCCCCAGATGAGCACGGAGTGATATTGTCAGATCTTTTTGTGGAAATCAAGGCGATGCCATGCTATAATCTATAAAAAATACTTTACCGTATTGGATGAAAGAAAACGACTATAAGGTGACAAAATGAACATAGATATCAAAGACATCATGAACAATATCTTAAAGAGCGTTTCCAAGATCGACTACATCAAGCCGGAGGATCTGCCCAATATCCATTTATACATGGACCAGGTGACCACATTCATGGACGCCCAGCTGGAATCCACCAAGCGGCATCCCGCAGACAAGATCCTGACCAAGACCATGATCAACAACTACACCAAAAACCGCCTGCTCCCGCCGCCAGAGAAGAAAAAATACAGCAAGGAACACCTTCTGCTGTTGATCTACATCTATTATTTTAAGAACATCCTGTCCATCAGCGACATCCAGACCCTGCTAAATCCCATCACAGACCGGTATTTCAGCAACCAAGAAGGCTGGGACCTGCAGGATGTCTACTCGGAAGTCTTCAGCATGGAAAAAGGCCAGATCGAACACCTGCAAAAAGATCTGGTCCGCTGCTACAACGTATCCAGCCAGACATTCCAGCAAGCCCCCGCCGAGGATCGAGACTATCTGCAGCTCTTCTCCTTCCTCTGCCTGCTCAGCTTCGATGTATATGTAAAAAAGATGCTGCTGGAAAAGATCATCGACGACATCAGTGAAAATGATCTGAAAAACCCGGACATGAAAAAAGCAGAGAAGAAACCAGATAAAAAGACGGACAAAAAATAGAAAAAAAAGAAACCGGCACGAAAGGGATCAGAGTGGGGAGATAAGGGGAGATCTTACCCTCCCCTCTCCACGCCGCCCCGTCCGATCAGTTTACACGGACTTCAAGATAGCGGGCTGACATGGATAGATATACCGGGTCTGTCCGCTCTTTCACACAGCCCCGGTCTTTCTCAGATTGGACTCAAACAGCCGGTTATAGCCCAGCCAGTCCTTTTTCGCCCCCGCCTTCGACCCGAACAGCTCCGTCAGCGTCTCCATGCGGGCATCCGTATTATCAGCCAGATTCAGGGCCACCGCCTCCGCCAGGGCCGGTTTCTTCGGCGAACCGTACTCCAATTCCCCGTGGTGGGACAAGATACAATGTTTCAGTTCACTCTCCAGCAATTTGGGAAAATCCGGTATCTCCCGGATGATATCGTGGATGATCTCCGTCCCGATCACGATATGCCCCAGCAGCTGGCCGTCATCCGTATAATCATTCAGCGGGAACGGAGCCAGTTCCTGGGTCTTCCCGATATCATGGCACAGGGCCGCCGTGACCAGCAGATCCCTGTTCAGCACCGGATACGCACGGGCATAAAAATCACACAATCCCGCCACGCTGATCGTGTGCTCCAGCAGCCCGCCGACAAAACCGTGGTGCACCGTCTTCGCCGCCGAATGGCTCTTAAATGCCTGGTAAAATCCTTTATCCTCCACGAACAGCCGGATCAGCAGCCGGGACAGATAGGGATTCTCCACGGAATGGATATAGTCCAGCAGTTTCTGCGTCATCTCATCCACGCTGTTCTCGCTGATCGGCAGGTAATCCTCCGCCTGGTACTCCCCCTCCTTAGCCCTGCGCAGCCGTTTCACACTGATCTGCAGAGCGCCTGCAAAACTGTTCACATCCCCCACGATGGCTACATAGTCCAACAGGCCGAAATCATCAATCCCCTGGGAATTGGGATCCCAGATCTTCGCGTCTATGGTACCAGTCTTGTCCTGCAAGATCAGGTTCTCATAAGGTTTCCCGTTCTTCGTCACGGCTGACTGCTTCTGCTTGCACAGGTAGATCTCGCCCACCCGTTCCCCTTCGCGCAACTCATTGATAAATTTCATTTCTCCTCCCTCTATTTGACATCCAATGCCACCGTTATCTTCGTCTGACCGTAACCTTCAGCTCCTTTGCGCATGATCGCAACCTGTACCTTCTGTCCTTTCGTGCATTTCTGCAGTTCTGCGTAAAAACGCTGCATGGTGTGCACACTCTTCTTATTAAACGCAGTGACCACGTCGCCTCTCTGGATGCCCGCTTCCATGGCCGGGGAATCCTCCTCCACCTTCTCCACAAAGATGCCCCTGGAACTCCCCATGCTCTCGGCCGCCTCCTCCGAGACTTCCCGTCCCCATATCCCCATATAGGTCACGTCTTTCCCATTGGAAAGATTTTCGATCAGGGGCTTTAACTGGGAGACAGACATGGCTTTCACCATTGTCTGGGTGTCCTCCGGCCCGTAATCCATGGCGATGATCCCGATGATGCTGCCCGTCGTGTCAAGGAGCACGCCGCTGCCCTCCCCGCTGCCCAGGATATCCGTCGTCAGCAGGTTGTACTCCATGTCCATGACCGAGATCTTATTGGAGACTGAGGTCACGTTCCCGTAAGCCACGGAATCATTATACCCCGTGGGACAGCCGATGGCAATCACGGATTTGCCCTGTACCAGGCTGTAAGAATTTCCCAGCGGGGCGACAGTGACCGCCTCCAGGGTCTTCTCTTTCATAGACCCCTTCGACACCGTGATCACGGCCAGCCCAGTGGCCATGTCTGTCTTCATCTGCGTGGCCGGGGAGGCTGACCCGTCCACGAACCTCACCTGCACCTCCTCAGCATCCAGCAGGACGGTCCGCTCCGTCAGGATAAAATATTCCCGTCCATTTTCCTCGAAGATGATCCCCTCCGTCTCACCGGATGAGAGCACCGTATTGTCCAGCAGGTCCTCCTCCCCCTGTACACCCGAGACATGGACCAGGGCCTTCCTGGGCCCCTCCGCGATCGCCAGGATCTCATTGTAGATCTTATCGTAATCCTCCAGCGTGATCTGGCGGGGTACCTCCACAACCCGGGGCGTGGGCGTCTCCTCCTGTGCCGGCGCCTCCGTCGCGTCCAGCTCGTCCTTCGGGATCTTAACCTTCTCCCCATCGTCCTGCTGCGTGCCCATGCGTTCCACCGCCGCCGGATAGACCAGTGAGAAGACCAGGGCCGCCACCGCACCGAACATAGCTGCGCTGCCTATGAGAAACAGGGCCCGTCTGAACAGAGCTTTCCAGTTGACCGGCCTGTTTTTGATCGTCTCCTTCATAAAACGGTATCCTTCCGTATCTGAAGGTCCTTTATGTTCCCCCATGATGGAAAATCCTCCTGTCTCACATCAACAGATTTATGATATTTTAGCAAACACTTATGAACATTTTATGAATAGAGGGGACTTTTTGTTGCCGGTCTTCACATTTCTTTCACCCCATGATCACATTCTTTACACACTTTCAACACATTTTTTCGCTATACTCTGTAATGTGTTAAGGATAAACCCTTTTCAAACAAATTCTTTTTCATACGCTGGTGCGTGTGATGCGCACCAGCATTCCTTTCCTTTTTCATATCTCCATTGCACTCCACCACCAAATAGGGTACAATAGCATACATGGATTATATCATTTTTGACCTGGAATGGAACCAATGCCCGGATGAGAGGGATACAAAAGATCCTCACCTCCCCTTTGAGATCGTGGAGATCGGAGCCGTAAAACTGAATAAAGACCGTGAGGTCGCGTCCGAATTCCATCGGATGATCAAACCAGAGGTCTACCACTGGATCAACAGCCGGACCCGTGAGATCATCCGCCTGGATTACCAGAGCCTGCGCCAAAAAGGAGTCCCGTTCCCCCAGGCGGCCCGTGATTTTTTCGCCTGGTGCGGGGATGACGCCAGATTCTGCACCTGGGGAGACCAGGATCTGCTGGAACTGCAGCGGAACCTGAAATATTACGACCTGGAGAGCCTGCTGCCCGGCCCCTTGAAATATTATAATGTACAGAAGCTGTTCAGCATCTATTACGAGGACGGCCGCTCCCGCCGCTCCCTGGAATACGCCGTCGACCTTTTGGGCCTGGCCAAGACGGAAGGCTTCCACCGCGCCCTGGCAGACGCCCATTATACAGCCGCCCTCTTTGCACGGATCGGCGAGGAATGCATACACAAGAATTTTTCCATCGACGCCTACCAGAATCCCAAGAACAAACGGGAGGAGATCCACATTTTTTACGAAGACCGGGTGAAATTCATCTCCCGTGAATTTGCCAGTAAAGAGGATGCGATCGCTGACCGGGAGGTATGCAGTACCGCATGTCCCCGATGCCACCGTCCGACGCGACGGAAGATCCGCTGGTTCTCGGTCAACGCCCGGCGGTATTTCAGCGTGTCCATGTGCCCGGAGCATGGATATGTGAAAGGGAAAGTGCGGATGAAAAAAACGGATGACGGGATGTTCTTCGTGGAGAAGACCACCTCCCTCATAGATGAAGAGGACGCAGAGCGTATCCTCGAAAAGAAGGAACTCCTCTGCGCCAAGAGACGGCTGCACCGCCGTTCGATGAGTGAACGCTATTAACGCTGTCAATGCCATCAGCGCATCCATGCATACTGATAGGCATAGCCCACATATCGGTCCTGATAATAATAAGATGTCTTCATGCGCCATGGCCCGGCTGCGTTCGGCTCCATGGCCTTTTCTTTCTGCAATCTGTCCACAGCGATATCTGCGGGGAGCAACACCCAGCCCGGCGCGTATGCCTCCAGGACATTGGCGTTTTCCCAGCTGCGGAAGATGCCCGGCGGACTCTCCAGGGCGGTCTGGATCTTGACATCCTCCTCCCTGTCCGGCCGTATCCAGCTGAAATTTGCAAAACCATAATCCAAAAGCGCACCGGTATCCGCATAGATCGGCGTACCGTTCGTCTTCAAGTCCACGCAGACCAGGCGGCGGTTATCCCTCTTTGCAAAGGTGACCAGCGTGTTCAGGGCCTGGTCAGTGAAGCCTGTCTTCCCGCCCCGGCAGCCTGTATAGTACATCTCATCGTTGGAGAGGAGTTTGTGGTTGTTGACCAGGTAGCGCGTCTCCTCCTCCATATTGGTCGGCGGTATCTCATACGCTGCCGTGCCCACGATGCCCGCGAATGTCTGGTTGTGATAGGCCTCCCGCGCGATCAATGCCATGTCGTAGGCCGTGATATAATGCTCTTCATCGTGCAGGCCATGGGGATTGACGAAATGGGTGTCCTGGCATCCCAGCTCCGCCGCTTTTTCATTCATCATATCCACAAAGGCCTCCACCGACCCGGCCACGTGCTCCGCCAGACCCATCGCCACCTCGTTGGCGGAGGCCAGCAACAGGCCATGGAGACTCTGCTCCACAGTCAGCTGTTCCCCCACGTCAATGCCGATATGGCTGCTGTCCGGCTCGATGCCGTACACGGCGTTTTCAGAAAAAGTCACCACGTCGGAGAGATCCGCATTCTCAATGACCAGAAGCGCCGTCATGATCTTCGTGATGCTGGCCGGGTACTGCCTCTGGTGGATGTTTTTCTCATAAAGGCAGACTCCGTAATCCACGTCCATCAAGATCGCGGATTCCGCCTGCACCTGGGGACCCTGGGGCCATCCCGGTATCTCATTGGATTCTATGGGCATATAATAGGAAGGCGGATACGGATCCGGGGTCTCTGTCGGGACGTCCGTATCTTGTCCGTCCTCCACAGGGACAGCCGGATCCTGGCTGTCGTCCGCTTCGACATCGCCCTCCACATTTTCCTCCGGGGCCGCTCCTTCCGGCAGTTCCGGGCTGCCCGCCTCCTGGGCATACACCGCTGGAGAATGATCGGCATACAGACCGCTCGCGGCTATGGCCAGGACCAGCAGGAACAGCTTTATCTTATCTTTCTTATTCTTCTGCCTTTTCCTCATCTCCCGCATCTTCCTCATCGGTGTCAACGACATCCTCCTCATCGGAAGTGTCCGTATCCCCCTCTACTTTCGCATTGTCCACGATAAAGTCCATGATCCTGGTGAGGGCCAGCGTCTCTTTCACAGCGGCCTCCCCGTATTGCTCGTTCATCTCCTCTATCGTCATGCCATAGTCGCTCTCCATCTGTTCTTCGGCCTTCTTCGCATCCTCGTCCTCCATCGTGAAGCCTTCCTTGTCCATGATCGCCTGGACGATCAGATTCTGTTTGATCTTATTTTCCGCATATTGCTGGCTGTCTTCTTTCACATCCTCCTGTGTGATGCCCTGGGCTTTTAAGAACTCTTCCACAGACTGGCCCATCTGTTCGGCATAGCTGTTCATGGAATCATTGTACTCCTCTTTTGCCGCCTTCAGATCCTCATCGGGGTATTCTGTGATCTCACTGTCTGTGAGCACTTGGTTCCAGGCCGTATTCTTGAGTGTAGATTCCGCCATCTCCTCATTGCTCTCCTCCAGATCTTCCCGCACGCTCTGGCGATATGCATCTATGCTGTCGTACTCGCTGTTGGCCGTTACCCATTCTTCAGTAAGCTCCGGGACACGCTTGATCGCATTGACCGTCACGGTAAAGACAACCTCCTGTCCAGCCAGCTCCTCACTGTTATAATCTTCCGGAAATGTCAGGTTCAAGTCCCGGGTCTCGCCTTTCTTTGCCCCGATCAGTCCGTCCTCAAATCCATCGATGAACTGGCCGCTTCCGATGCTCAGGTCATAATCCTCGGCCGTGCCGCCGTCGAAAGCAACCCCATCCTTTTTTCCTTCGTAATCAATGTTGGCGATATCGCCATCCTCGATCTGTGTCTCCGGATCCTCCACTTCCTCGGCCGACATGCTCATGGTATTCTCGATCTGATAATCCACATCTTCATCTGTCACATCCATGACCGCATTCTCAACGATGATCCCCTTGTATCCACCCAGCTTTACATAGTCGTCCATCTTCTTCTCCGTCACCGATACAAGCCGGACGCCGGACGCGCTGTTTTCAGATGCTGAGTCACCTTTTCCGCCGCAGCCGGCTGCGGTGCAGGCCACACATAATGATAACAGTAAGATACATGCTTTTCTCTTCATGATATAAGTCTCCTATATTCATATGTTTTTATCACTTTCCAACTGATCCGATCTCATCCCATCTCGGGCACGGGTGTGGGACGTGCCGGGTCAAACACGCTCTTTGCGTCAAAGAGGTCAGCCACCAACTCCGGGTTATAGTACATCCGGTACCCGTCCAGGTTCCTGCGCCCCATCCGCAGATAGTTGGGCGCGAGCTGCACCCAATACTGGCTGGAGTCCACATTGCAGTAGTAATCAAATCCCTGGGATTTCAGATAATCGAATTTTTCACCTGAATAGCCTTCCGCCCCGGACAGGTCCGCCCCGAAAGCGAAGATGATCTTGTCCGTCCCGCCCACGATCGGAGCGACGTAAGTCAGCCATTTCTCCGTGTCGGTCTTCAGACGCTCCAGGGAACTCTCCCCCACGTTGATGTGGCCCCAGGTGTGGCTGGCGAAAGCCCAGCCGTTTTCTTTCATTGCCGCGGCGACCTGGGTGGCCTGGGCCACCTCCTCATCCCAGTCGAAATCCGGGTGCGCATTTAGATACTTCTGCTGCAGCTCATCCAGTTCCTGCCGGGTCTGGTACACGCCGTCCGTACGGTAGCCCAGCACACCCTCATAGCCGGTCAGGGCAATGATCCCCTTGGCCTCCCGGTAGGAAAAATCCGGGTGCTGCTCCACGAACGCGTCGATCAGCGGCACCATATCGTAATCCCCCACCGATACGCTCCCGTCGCTCTCCACATACTCAGCCTTCACCTGACCGTTTTCATCCACCACCAGGCGGCTGGCCATGCCGTCCCCATCCATGTAATGGTAATAACTCACATCGTCCTGGGAGAGCACGAAAGGCTGTTTCCCCGGCGGGAGTAAGATCTCCTGCCGGGTCATATTTCCATTTTCATCTTTCACGGCCATGTCCTCCAGCGACACCATGACGAACCCTTTCTCGTACATGGACTGGGTGATCGCGTTGAATTCATCGATCGTAGTCATGACCTGGTTATAACCGGCGGTATCCTCGTCCCCGTCGAAGGCCAGGGCCGTGTCCTTTACCAACGTATGGTAAAAGACGTGGGTCACCTGCTCCGGCGCCCAGGCCACGCAGGAATCCCGCTCCTCGGTGATCCGGGCTGCTTCCGCGGCATACTCCTCATTCTCCGGCTCCGCCTGCAATAGAGCGATCGCGCCGTCGTAATCATACATCGCCGCCAGACGCCGCGCCTGCGCCAGTGTCCCTGTCTCCACGGCTGTATCGGCATCGCTGACAGTCTCAGCCTCATTTTCGGAGGCCGTTCCCGTCGTATCTTTCCCGGCCTCCTCTTTTTCCTTTGAAACACTGCTGGGCTCCTCCTCGTCCCGTGGCCTGCTCTTGAACGGGATCCCCACATCCGCGGACGCGCTGCTCCCCTCCGGCACAGTCCCGGCCGTAGCCACATCCTCCGAAAACGGCATGATGTGCCGACAGCCGCCGAGACCCATGCACAGCACGAGGACCGCCAGCAATGAACCTTTCTTCCTCAATGTATATTCTCCCCTTTTCCCCTTTTTCATCCATCAGGACATGGGCGGCACCGGCACCGGCCTGGTCTTATCGAAGACCGCCTTAGCGTCAAAGAGGTCGGACAGAAGCTCCGGGTTATAATACATCCGGTATCCGTCCAGATTCCT
This sequence comes from Clostridia bacterium, assembly GCA_910575625.1. Lineage (GTDB taxonomy): Bacteria > Bacillota > Clostridia > Lachnospirales > Lachnospiraceae > MGBC164599. The sequence continues at coordinate 73,240 of CAJTFD010000016.1, read as the reverse complement.
GCGCCCCATCCGCAGGTATGTATCCCTCAGCTGCACCCAATACTGACTGGAATCCACGTTACAGTAATAATCAAACCCCTGGCTCTTCAGGTAATCGAATTTTTCCCCCGCATAATCCTCCACACCGCAGATGTCAGACCCGAAGGCGAAGATGATCGTATCCACCGGCTCCACGATGGGTTTTACATAGTCCATCCATTTCTGGGTATCCGTCTGAAGACGTTCCAGGGAGCACTCCCCCACATTGATATGCCCCCAAGTGTGGCTGGCAAACTCCCAGCCGTCGGCGTGCATGGCCTGGGCCACCTCCCTGGCCTGGGCCACCTGTTCGTCGTAATCGAAATCCGGGTTCTCCTGCAGGTACTTGATCTGGTTCTCATCCAGATCCTCCCGGGTCTTATAGGCGATGTCCGTAAAATAACCCAGCACGCCGTTGTACCCGGTCAGAGCCACGATGCCCTTCGCCCCCCGGTAGGAAAAATCCGGGTGTTCATCCACAAACGTATCGATCAGCGGCACCATGTCGTAATCCCCCACTTTGACTGTGCCGTCCGCTTCCACGTACTCATTTTTCACCGAGCCGGTCTCATCCAGCACCAGCTTGCGCGCGTAGCCGTCCCCCTCCATGTAATGGTAATAACTCACATCGTCCTGGGAGAGCACGAAGGGCTGTTTCCCCGGCGGGAGCAGGATCTCCCCCTGCTGCATCACATGGTTGCCCGCCTCATCCACGGTCACGGCAGCCATGTCCTTTAAGCTCACCATGACAAATCCTCTGTCATACATAGACTGGGTGATCGCGTTAAATTCCCCGATGGTCGTCATGACCTGGTCATATCCGGCTTCCTTGCTGTCCCCGTCAAATGACCGGGACGGATCCACGATCAGCGTGTGGTAAAAGACATGGGTCACTTGGTCGATCGGCCAGGCCACGCAGGAATCCTTGGTGGTCCGGTACTGCGCCACCCTCTGCTGCATCTCGCTGTTCTCCTGGTAATCCGCCTGCCCCTCGAGCAGGGCGATGGCCTCATCGTAGTCGTACATGGCTGCCAGCCTGTCCGCCTCATCCAAAGGGCTGGCGGGCTTCTCCTCTGTCTTTTCTTTACCCGATGTCTCCTCAATATGCGCGGAGGCTTGCTTATGAGCCGGCTGTGACGCACTCTTTCTGCGTCCGACCTTCTCCCCTATCACGGAGTAAGCGCTGACCGCAGCCGTCGCCAAGACCACCACGGCCAGGACCCCTCCCAGGATCCGCCTGTTCCTGCGCACCTGTGCTTCCCGTCGTTCACGCTGGATGGCCGACTTGCGCCTTCTCTGTTCATCATAACTGACAGGCCGCTCTTTTTGATCCATCCAATCTTATCTCCTTTAATGATCTTCTGTTTATGGTATGCGAGTGATCCATATTTTTATGTATCACACACATACTTCATCTTCTCCTGTAAACTGTCCTATAATATAAAATATCGAACGGTTACATCATATTATAGCATAGATCCGGGCTTTTTCAACTTTCTATTTGCCTTTTAAAGGAAATAATGCTAGAATGGACAAGAATATCCGGGTTAAAGGAGGAAAAAGATGAAGCTTTGGATGGTATTGCTGATCATTTTGGTCATTCTCGTCATCGTGCTGGCTGTCCTGTATTTCCTTGGGAAAAAAGCCCAGAAAAAACAGGAGGCGCAGCAGGCTCAGATAGAAGCTGCCAAACAGACAGTTTCTATGCTGATCATCGATAAAAAACGGATGCCCTTAAAAGAGACCGGCCTGCCCCAGATGGTGATCGAACAGACGCCGAAGATGATGCGCAGGATGAAGCTTCCTGTGGTCAAGGCGAAAGTGGGCCCGCGGATCATGACCTTGGTCAGCGACGAGAAGATCTTCGATCTGATCCCTGTCAAGAAGGAAGTGAAAGCAGAGATCAGCGGGATCTACATCGTGGGCGTGCGGGGCGTGCGGGGACCGTTGGAGACGCCCGTCAAGAAGAAGGGATTCTTATCCAGATTTGGGAAATCTAAATGAGGCGTTGCTCCCGTCCAGTGGCTGTGTGGCTGCTGGACGGTTTTTATAGCTTGTCCAGACTCGCGGTGACAAACACTTCGCGATCACCTATGGTTTTTATTTTTTATAGAAAGGGGATTTTGATATCATGATATTTGAGAGTCATGCGCATTATGACGACGAGGCTTTTGACGGGGACCGGGAGGAGCTTTTAGGTTCTCTGCGGGAGCGTGGGATCGGGACGGTGGTGAATGTGTGCGCGGCCGTTGACGGCCTGGATGATACGGTGCGGCTGATGGAGCAGTATCCTTTCGTGTATGGAGCCATCGGCGTCCATCCGGATGAGGTGGGCAGTATGGACGCACAGGTGCTGGAGAAGATCCAGACACTCTCGCGCCATCCGAAGGCTGTGGCCATCGGTGAGATCGGACTGGATTACCATTGGGATACGGAGAGCCACGATACCCAGAAAAAGTGGTTCTGCGCACAGATGGAGATCGCGCGCCAGGAAAAGAAACCCTTCATCATCCACAGCAGGGATGCGGCTGAGGATACCCTGCGCACCATGAAGGAACTGCGGGCCGGGGATATGTACGGAGGCGTGATCCACTGTTTCTCCTACTCTGTGGAGATCGCGCGGGAATATCTCGATATGGGACTGTATCTGGGCATCGGCGGCGTGCTCACCTTCCCCAATGGGAAGAAACTCAAGGAGGTGGCCGCCTATGCCCCCTTGGAACAGATCCTCCTGGAGACAGACAGCCCCTACCTCTCTCCGGTCCCCAACCGGGGAAAACGCAATTCCTCCCTGAACCTGCCCTACATCGCCAAGGAATTGGCGAACATCAAGGGCATCACCTATGACCAGGTGGTGGACATAACGGAAAACAATGCCCGGAAGCTATTCGGCCTGTAACATAGCTGTATACGGGTCCATGTCCATACTCATATCCATATACAGATCCCCGCCCATGCCTATGTCCGTATATGTATCCGTATCCATGCCCGAGTCCATATACGCATCCGCGTCCATGCCTTGATCCACACCCATGTCCTGGCCCTCATCGGCAGATGTATTGGCCGCAGATGCATCGATCATCACCTGGACGAGCGTATCCAGAGATCCTTCCGCCGCGTTGGCCGCCGCGATCTCCCCCGGATAGAGGATGCTCCCGTCCGGGCCTGTCAGGGTCGTATCCGGATTGAACGTGTAGTCCAGAAGATTTACATTCTGGGATACGTCCACTGAGAGACGCATGATATAGTTGAACAGTTCCTGGAAGGCGGCCACGCTCATCGTCGCCTCCGCATAGGCGTCCACCGAATTGATGCCATGACCCCGGGCCAGGTCATCTGTATAGGCGGACAGAGGGTATACATTACATATATTCAGATTTGCTGAGTAGTGCATGACCACCGGCGTGAGGGAGTTGTCGGCGATCCGCACCGTGGTCTGGTCACCCGTGACCGTCTTTTCCAGGGTAAATCCCGCCAGCCCGCCCAGAAGTTCCGGGACCGACTGCGCGCCGGAGACCAGGTTCCCCAGGGAATAATAGACCAACATCTCGTTCCCGGCCCCATCCGTGAGGATCTGGCAGGGCTGGAGGACGTACGGATGGGAACCGACCACGACTTTGACCCCCTGCTGCAGCAAAAACTGCGCCCACTGGTTCTGGTATTCGGTGGGGACAGCGCTGTCCACAGTCCCCCAATGGGCCAGGAATATAATGCAGTCACTGACGCTCTTTGCCTGGGCGATCGCGCTCGCGACCTTCTCCCGCTCCAGGTAATCTACCATGAACGGCGCGTCCATCTTGATGGAATCGCTGCTGGAACCAAAAGAATAATTGAGCAGCGCGATCCGGATACCATTTTGCTCCACCACGCGGATGTTGGCCGCCTCCTCCTGGGAACTGTGCAGGCCCAGCAGCGCCGTGTCCGGATAGGTGGACTGCCAGAACGCCAGACTGTTTGCCAGATGCTCGGAGCCAAAATCATCCGCGTGCTCCGTTGCGCCCGCGATGATGTCAAACCCAGCGTTGACCAGCGCGCTGGCCACCTCCACCGGGGTGGAGTAGACCGGCCCCCCGCTGACCAGGCTGTGCTCGGAGGTAAACGCGGACTCCTGGGAGACGATGGACAGATCCGCCTGGCTGATCTGATCTTTGATCAGGCTGTACACCTGATCGTAATTCCAGGCTGCCTCATCTGCCTGTCCGGCGGAGAGGATGTTCTCGTCAAATATATTATTTCCCGCAGCTAAGATCCGTACCGAAGAAGTGACCGTCTCCACGTCCCCCTCCTGGTTTTGATCCTCCTGTCCGGAAATGGACGCGGCGTTTCGATCCGCAGAGACGAACGCCTTATCCACCTGGGTGATGATCACGCAGAGCAGGAGCAGGGTCACAAGGGAGAGGGCCAAGCTGATCTTTGCCCTGTTTTCTTCTATGATCTCCAGAGGTATATTATTCCGTTTCATGGCGCTATCACCTTCTCTCTCAACATTTTCTTAAGAATGTGTCTTAAAAATACTTTATATGCACGGATGATCTTTAAGACACACTCTGGAGTGTGTCTCAGAGTGTCGACAAAGTCGCCACTCTGGTAAAATTCATGGCTTACGCCATAAATTTTAATACTGGAGGATAAAAGCCCGATCTGCTCGCACAAGGGCTAAAGCCCCTACAGATCGGGCTTTTTGCAAGTAGCCGGAAATAAATTCCGTCTACTTGATTCCAGTTCGAGGGCACAGCCCTTCGAGCACCCATGACCAAACGACACTTTATCTACAGTCTGAGACACACTCTAGTATTATAGCAGATGCTGTCCAAAGAAGATAGTCGTAATCTGTCTATAACCCCAAATGTTTTTTCAACACCGGGAACTGCACCGGCCCGATCTCCAGGACCCGCTGATGAAATCCGCGGATATCGAACTGATCCCCCTCTTTTTCCTGCATCTGCTGGCGCAGCTGTCTGAAATTCAATGCCCCCAGGTAATACCGCAGATAATTGGCCGGCGCTTCCACCACCGCCTGGAAGATCTCCTGCACGATCTTGTTGTCCGTGATGCCGAAGGGCCTGAGATACTGGGCGGCATTGGACAGGTCCCATCCGTAATAATGGACGCCCACATCCAGCAGGGAGTAGATGCACAGGTTCACCGACCGGTTCAGCCAGAGCAGCCGGGAGAGGTTCGGATCCACCGGGGCATACTGGTAGCCGTAGGGCTCGATGTAGGTGGCCCACCCCTCGATGTATCCCCCAAAACTTATGATGCTGCGGATCGAGGGCGGATCATTTTTCTGAAAATAAAGGGACTGGTATAAGTGCCCGGGGAATCCCTCGTGGGCCAGTGTGGCAAAAAGCTCCAGATCCGAGGTCTGGCTGGCCTGATTGATGTAGATCGTGTTCGGGGACAGCGTGTCTTTGGGCGGGGTCAGGTAGAAGGCCGGGCTCAAAAACTCCGCCAGGGACGGATGGACATATTTTACCTGGTAGTCAGTCTCTGTGAGGGCCGGGAAATGTTCCGTATACGCTTTCTCCAGGGTCTGCAGGGCATCCTGTGGGGAATCCAGGGTGAAATCATTGCTGTACACGGCCGTGACCAGCGTCGGATCCTCCTTCAGCAGCTCCCCCAGTTCCTGGTAATCCGCCATGAGCTGGCTGTACAGTTGTTTTTCGATCTCCTCTACCGTCGCATAGACGCCCACATGGCTGCGCAGGAGGTATTGATAGTAGGCCCGGCCGTTGGCATAATGTCTCAGCCCGTTCTCATTGCACCCCGTGCCCTTTAACTTTTCCAGACCCTGGATCAGCATCTCGTAGGCTGGGATCACATGCTCTTCCATGACCTGGCTGTGGATTGCCCGGCAGTTCTGTATCTCTTTCTCAGAGAGTTCTTCTTTTTCCTGTGAAAATTCTTCCAGCCTGTCTTCAAAGACCTCCGCGAGGAAATTCTCCTTTGGATCCGCGATAAATTCCTGGCATTGGGATATAATACCTTCCAGGGAGCGGTCGCTCATGAAAAGGCCTTGTTCTGCTTTGGCCTCCTCAAAGTCCAGGATATCCTTAAAATATGTATCAATGGTCCCCAAAAGCTTCAGATAATCCGCGATATCCTGTTTATCATAGAACGTGTACTCGGCCAAAAGGACCGGCAGCTGCGCCTGGATGCCCAGCGTCTCGCCCAGAGGTTCCTCCAGGTAATAGAATCGTTTGGAGGTCTTTTCTGTGGTGAAATAGAGCAGCAGCATGTCGAGGGCGGTCTGATTCTGGGAGGAGAGTTTTTTGTAGTCAAAGCCCTTGAGGGTTTCTATGTAGGCTTCCATTTTTTCATACTGCTTTGGATCCGGCGCGGCGGACATGGCCCCCAGGGAGATGGCGTAGTCGGTGATCCCGTATTCCTCCGGATGGGCCAGGGTGTAGTGCAGGTTGAGGGTGTTGGCGGCGACTTCCCGCTGGAACAGGTTATCTGCGAATTTGTCAAATCGTCCGTCCTCCGTGAACGCCCAGTGTTCAGAACCATAACCAGCCAGCAGCCCTAAGCTGAGCACGGCACACAGCCCGAGGGCGATGACCAGGAACTTGAGACCTTTCTTTTTTTTCATAGGATCCTCTCCTAATTGTATTACGAGCTTTCTATAATCTTATTGGAGAAGACACATATTCATGAAAGGAATGTACAGCCATGGAGAAAAAATACGACCTTGTGATCTTAGGATCCGGCCCCGCAGGCATCACGGCGGGCATATACGCCATGCGGGCGCGACTGGACACCCTGCTCCTGGAGAAGGGATATGTGACAGGCGGACAGATGCTCAATACCTTCGAGGTGGACAACTACCCGGGGATGCCCCAGGTGACGGGCAGTGAAATGAGCGCGGCTTTTGAAAGACACGTGCGGCAGCTGGGGTTGCCGATCCGGCAGGGAGAGGCCACAAAGATCATCCCGGATGGAAAATATTTTTGTATCGAGACAGAAGAAGATACGTACCACGCAAGCGCCGTGATCATCGCCACGGGAACCCGACACCGTCTCTTAAACGTCCCGGGAGAAAAGGAACTGTCCGGCATGGGCGTCTCCTACTGCGCCACCTGCGACGGAGCTTTCTATAAGGGAAAGACTGTGGCCGTCGTGGGCGGCGGGGATGCCGCCGTGGAAGATGGGATCTTCCTGGCCCGGATATGCAAAAAAGTCTATCTGATCCACAGGCGGGATGAGCTGCGGGCCGCGAAGATCCTGCAGGAGAGGCTGCTGGGGCTGGAAAATGTGGAAGTGCTCTGGAACCATGAGGTAAAAGAGATCGCCGGGGATGAGCATGTGACCGATGTGGAAGTCTACGACAACCAAAAGAACAGCCGCAGCCGCCTGGCGGTGGATGGGATCTTCATCGCCGTGGGCGTACAGCCCAACAGCCAGGCATTGGAACAGATCGCCGCCACCGACCGGGCCGGTTATTTTATCGCGGGGGAGGACTGTAAGACCAGCACACCCGGGATCTTCGCCGTTGGAGATATCCGCACGAAGACACTGCGGCAGATCGTCACGGCGGCGGCCGATGGGGCAAACGCTGTAACTTCTGTGCTGGAATATGTGGAAATCTTGTAAATGATGCAAAATGCCGGGTTTTTTTGCGGATCTTTGTCGGGGGATGTTGAAAATCCCCCTCCCCATCCAAGAAGTTATCCACATTTTAACTTGTCCCAAACCCGCTGAAATGGAGTTATACACCAAGTTATCCACATTATCCACATTTATACAGATTTTTCCATTCCACACATTTTGTTGAGAAAATGCTTGGATCTGATCGGGTGCACGGACAATTTACAGGAGCGGGGCGATCACTTTCATCAGATATCCCGTGAATCTGACGCCAAGCTTCTCCCTGCGCACCGTCTCCAAGGTCACCTGTCTGCATTTTTCCAGCGTCGCCTGGAAATCCTCCTCCACCGCCGGGATACAGTCCGCGCCGTACATATAGGTCGCACATTCAAAATGGTGATATAAACTGCGGTAATCCAGATTGATCGTCCCCACGACAGCTTCCCGGTCATCGCTGACGAACACTTTCGCATGGACAAAGCCCGGTGTATACTCATAGATCTTCACCCCGGAGTGCAGAAGCGGCGGATAATGTGTTTTTGCCAGGGCATACGGGATCGGTTTATCCGGGATCCCTGGTAAGATCAGGACCACCTCCACGCCCCGCTCCGCCGCGAATTTCAGGGCCGTCTCGATCTCCCCGTCCAGGATCAGGTACGGCGACATGATGTGGACATAGCGCAGGGAACGGTTCAGGATATCCATGTACACCCGCTCACCCAGTTTGTCGTCGTCCAGCGGGCAATCCCCGTAGGGAATCACATAGCCCGCCGCCTGCGCATTTGGACGGGACGGATACTTAAGGAACCGCGCCGGGCGGATCTCTTTTTCATCGATCGCCCACATCTGCAGGAACATTAAGGTAAAGCTCTTGACCGCCTCGCCTTTGAGCATGACCGCCGTGTCCTTCCAGTGCCCGAACCGCACCTTCTGGTTGATATACTCGTCCGCCAGGTTCACCCCGCCGTTGAAAGCCGTATGCCCGTCGATCACCAGGATCTTCCGGTGATCCCGGTAATTATAATGGGTGGAGGCAAAGGGCGTGACCGGGGCGAACACCTTGCACTTGATGCCCAGGGCCCGCAGGCGCTTCGGATAGTCATGAGGGAGCAGCGCAAATTCACAGGTCCCGTCGTACATGACGCGCACATCCACGCCCTGAGCCGCCTTCTTGGCCAATCTCTCCAGCACACGCCCCCACATCAGGCCCTCGTCCACGATAAAATATTCCATGAAGATAAAATGTTCCGCCGCCTCCAGCTCCTCCAGCATGGCGGCGAATTTATCCTCCCCCAGCGGAAAATAGGTGACAGCCGTATGCTCATAGACCGGATGACAGCCGCTCCTGCGCATATAGCGCGCCAGGGACGCCGCCCCCGCATCCTCCTTTGAAAACCGCTCCATCACATCCTCCGCCTGGGGGATCTGTCCCTTCGTTTCCGCGATGATCTGATCCACATGCTTTTTCAAAGCCCTGTGCCCGATATCACTCTGGACATAAATGAATAGAAACACCCCGAACACAGGCAGGATCATGATCGCGATCAGCCATGTGAGCTTCGCCGTCGGGTCGATCTTACTGTTCAAAAGCCCGATCACCATGACTGCCGTGAAGATCACCGTCCCCCCAAAGATATGGGGCAGGAACCCTTCAAACCACCGAAAGATCCCAAACAGGGCAAAGACCTGGATCAAAAGCAGGAGCAGGATCAGTCCAAAACGGCTGAATACCGCATGGACGATGCCTTTCTGTCCTTTTTTCAAAAGGTTGAGCCCTCTATCTCTATATTCTGTCACCATGTTCCCATCCTCCCTCAAAAAAGCGTTTCCACCATTATAAACCATACAGCGACCGTATCGTCAAGGCAAAAAACGCGTTCTGTCTTTTTGTGCCCTTTTAAAGGATCGGATCGGACATGTCGGCCGATGATCTTCATCTCGTTCTTGACGATCCCCTCCAAAAGGTTCAATATTATAGGCAGAGTGTGTGAAGGAGGAAACCAATCTATGAAACCTACGAAACCTATGAAACATATCGTACTTACCGGCGGCGGCACCGCCGGACATGTCACCCCCAACATAGCGCTGATCCCCCGGCTGACCCAGCTGGGATACCGCATCTCCTACATCGGATCTGTCGAGGGGATCGAGAGGAAGCTCATCGAAGAACTGAAGATCCCATACTACGGGATCGCATCTGGAAAACTTAGACGATACTTTGACTGGAAAAATTTTTCTGACCCGTTCCGCGTGCTCAAAGGATACGGGCAGGCAAAGAAATTGTTAAAAGAATTGAGACCAGACCTGGTCTTCTCAAAAGGCGGCTTTGTGACTGTCCCCGTCGTCATCGCGGCCAACCGCCGGCACATCCCCGCGATCATCCACGAGTCCGACATGACTCCCGGACTGGCCAACAGGCTGGCCATCCCCTCCGCCGCGAAAGTCTGCTGCAACTTCCCGGAGACTGTCAAAAACCTGCCCGCCGATAAGGCCGTCCTCACCGGCAGCCCGATCCGCCAGGAACTGCTGTCCGGCGATGCCCAACGTGCCCGGGATTTCTGCGGCTTAAGATCCGGCAAACCGGTGATCATGATCATCGGGGGGAGCCTGGGTGCGGCCTCCGTCAACGAGAATATCCGTAAGATCCTGCCCAGCCTGCTGCCGGATTTCCAGGTCATCCATCTGTGCGGAGCCGGGAAGCTGGACCCCTCCCTGGAAGGGACAACAGGCTATGTACAATATGAATATATCAAAAAAGAACTGGCCGACCTCTTCGCCCTGGCCGATCTGGTCATATCCAGAGCAGGCGCCAACGCGATCTGCGAGATCCTAGCCCTCCAGAAGCCAAACCTGCTCATCCCCCTGTCCGCCAAAGCCAGCCGCGGCGACCAGATCTTAAACGCCCGCTCCTTTGAACGCCAGGGATTCAGCATGGTACTGGAGGAAGAAGAGATCACGGAGAAAACATTGTTGACAGCGATACGTGGCTTATACAGCCACAGGGGATCCTATGCAGATGCCATGAAGAAAAACAACACCATCGATTCCATCACCCGGATCACGGACCTGTTTGAGGAGATGACAGGCCCTCACAGTTCCTGATAGGCTTCATAATAATTCTTCGTCAGCCAATGGCGGGCGCGGCTGATCTTCATCCGCAAGTTCACCACAGTCATCCCGTACTCCTGGGCGACCGCCTTGGTTGACTCCTTCTCGACCACGACCCGGATCATCAGGTCGTACCACACAGGGTTCTTTTCCTTCAGCTTCTCCAGCAGGAACTGGCGGAACTCTTTCCTGCGGCCCTCATCCTCTTCCACCAGATACTCAACGACCACCTGCGGACACATCTCATCTTTGATCTCCCCGGATATCTCATTTTTCCGGTAAGGCTTCCTCTGGACATCCACGGTCTTCCGGTTGGCATTCTTCACGAACCATCCCTTGACCAGCTCTTCATCCAGGCCGTCTATCTTCTCATTGAACGCAATGAATACCTCCTGACAGACATCCTGCGCCAGATCATAATCCTTCAGACCGTCGAAAGCGATGTGCAGGACCAGTTTATGATACTCCTCATAAACCCTTGCAAAGTTCTCCTTTTTCATCTTTTGTGCCCTCTCCCTGCAGCCCCCTATCTCAAGATGGACAGCAGTTCCTCTTTCGTCTCTTCCGTCAACTTACCGGGCTTCCACCCCATTTTCACATCATCGTCCTTATAGCGGGGGATCAGGTGCATGTGGAAATGAAAGACCGTCTGCCCGGCAAGCTCCCCATTGTTCTGCACCAGGTTCAGCCCTTCGCAGTCCAGCGCGTCCGCCATCTTCGACGCCATCTTCTTTGCCAGGACCAGCGCCTTAGACGCCGCCTCATCCGGCAGCTCATACAGATTGCTGGCATGCGCTTTCGGCAAGATCAGCGCATGGCCCTTACTCGCCGGGTTCACATCCAAGATCACACGGAAATCCTCATCCTCATACAACGTCGCCGATGGGATCTCCCCCTGGGCGATCTTACAAAAAATACAATCCATGACCGACACCTCCATTTTTATGTTTTTGCCAAAAATCCACTTCAATTATAGCACCTCCCATAGACCGAAGGCAAGAATAGCCGCAAAAAAACTTTCATATACTAAAACGATCAAATTCCCTCCAGGCGGTATTTTCTATGAAAGAATATCTGTCTACCGGCCTTGCGCTGCTGGCCATCATCCTGCTGCTGCCCTTTCTCCTGACATTCCTCATCTCCGGCGAGAACGCCTGTCCCCTATACAAGCCCCCCGATCTTGAGAAATACCTCCCCGCCGTCGTCTACCTGCAGATTCCCCACACCCATCACCTGGAAAACATCAAAGCCCAGACCATCCTGGCCCGTACAAACATACAGGCACAGCTGGAAAATAAGTCCAGCCTTTCTGCCATCCTGAAAAAACCTCTGGCTTACCTGGCCCATGAGCAGGAGATCTTGCGTTTCCTCCGTACATATAAACGTTATATCCAGGCCGCCCGAGCCACCCGCGGCCAGATCCTCACCTACCAGGGAAAGAAAGTCCCCCTTCCTTATTGTTATGTGACCACCGGAGGCACCCGGGACGGGACCGCGCTTTTGCACAGCGAAGGATACAGCTACCTGGTCTCCGTGGACACACCCCAGGACCGGCAGGCCGAAAACCTCCTGTCCAGTTTCTACTACCCCGGCATTGACCACTACCAAAATATCGAGATCCTCTCCCGGGATGAAAACGGATACGTCCTCACCCTCCGTGCCGGGGATCAGCTGATGTCCGGGGAGGGATTCCGCCGCATGATGGACCTGCCGTCCAGCGCATTTACCCTCCAGCAGATCGGCGGGCAGACCAGGATCTTATGCCAGGGACAGGGGCACGGCCTGGGTTTTTCCCAATACGGCGGCAACGTACTGGCATCCCAGGGAAAAAAATACGATGAGATCTTGCGCTCCTATTTCCCGAAACTCACTTTAAACTGACATATGTAGGTACTCTCAGAAAAATAATTTCCGGAAAAAATGCATAGAGTTTCATATTTTGGAAATCCTATGGCTATAAGAAATTGAAAAAACAGAGGTGAAAGAGTATGACAAAGAAAACGAGATTGATCCGGCTCATCGTAAACAGCGTGCTCGTCGTAGGCATCGTTGCCCTGGCAGTGACCGTATACCAGGCCGGAACACAACGCAACAGCGACGAACCCATATCCCCCCAGATTGCCGCCGGGGAGGATGACAAGGCCCTTGACAGTACATCCGCCCCGCTGGTGGATGCCGGCACTTCCGATGTGGAGGCCCAGGTAGAGACCCAGGCAGATACAGACACAGAAGACGATGAGGAACCTGCCGAAGAGGAAGCGGCCCAGGCCGAGACCCCAAAAGAAGATACCGAGAGCGCCGACGCAGCCGCCCAGGCCGAAGCGGTAGCCCCCGTCATCGATGTGGATTTTACAGAAGAGAGCCTGATGGACTGGCCCCTGGAAGGCCAGGTGCTCTTAGACTACAGCATGGACCACACGATCTATCATCCCACACTGGATCTCTATAAATACAGCAAAGGGATCGCGATCCAGTCGTCCGTAGGTTCCCCGGTCCTGGCCGCCTCCAACGGCACGGTGGCCTCCATCGAGGAGATGTCCGAGACCGGCACCACCGTGGTCCTGGACCTGGGCAACGGCTACCAGAGCACCTACGGACAGCTCAAAGACCTGAACGTGGTCGTAGGCCAGACCATCCCCCAAGGGACCATCATCGGTTACGTCAATGAACCCACGAAATACTATACCGAAGAGGGGTGCAACCTCTACTTCTCCATGAGCAAGGACGGGACTCCTGTGGATCCGATCCAATATCTGCCGTAAAGAGATTCACAGATCTTGCAAAAAGACGTATAATAAGAAAGTAACGAGCCATATTGAAAATCCGCAATCGCATCTGTGCTAAAAAGCCGGCAGATCCTGCACGGCCCTAAAACACAAACTGAACAATTACGGTTCATACAAAAGATCTTCTTCAATATGGTGATCTACTTCCGCCGATTGCTTGACATAAATGACCGGGCTGTCCGACCTAAACCAACGGGCCGGGCGGCCTCTACATATAGAAAGACACACCACAAGACCATGAACTATACCTACATCGTAAAATGCCGCGACGGCACACTGTACACCGGCTGGACCAACAACCTGCAGAAACGCCTGGATGCCCACAACAGCAAAAAAGGAGCCCGCTACACCCGGACCCGGACCCCCGTGGAACTCCTCTATTACGAAGGTTTCCCCACGAAAAATGAAGCCATGCGCCGGGAATATGAGATCAAACACCTGACCGCCCGGGAAAAATGGGCGCTGATCCTCACTTAAGCAGATCTTTTTCCGGTCGATAATCACTGTAATACCAGATACGCAGATATTGCTCCATCAATCTTGAGCAGATCAGCAGTTAAATATCGGCATCTAACTGTCCATGTGATGACTACCGGAGTAATATGACAGAACAGATCTAAGACAGACAGGGGGTATACAGATATGTATGTACAATTAAGAACAGGTTTAACAAACCCGTGGGAACAGCTCCAGCGAGCCACACAGTCGATCAACCAGAGCGCCCGGCAGGGTATCCGTCCCGGGGACCGGACCGAAGAAGATGCACGCAGGCAGGACCGGCTGACATTAAGCCCGATGAACCAGTTCCAGAGCCGCTTAGAAAGCCTGATGTCACAAAAACAGGACATCATCGAGCAGAAGAACCAACTGATCGCCGACACCCTGGATGCAGGGGGCGACATCCGCCAGATCCAGTCCATGGTCTCCCTCTATGACGAGCAGATCAGCAACATCGACAGCCAGATCTCCCAGACCATGAAAGACATGATGGAAGATCCCCAGGATAAAGAGGAAGAGCAGGAGGGCAAAAAACCTGAGACGAAAGAAGAGCTGCAGCAAAAACAGATGAATGACTTGGGCAGCGCATCCATGGATCTTGAGCGGACAGGCCAGATCTACAGCGCCTATATACATAAACAGGGAGCCGCCAATGTCCTGGAACAGGAGATCAAGCTGGATGGCGGCCGAGGCGGAGCCGCCACGCCCGGAAAATCGGAACGTCTCCAAGAGCTGCGCCAGGACATAGATGAACTCTACACCGAAACCATGGAAGGCTACGCAGACCTGAACGTCTCCCTGAAAGAGTCCGCCGAGGAAGCCGCCCACCGCCATGAGCTGGAGAGCGAAGAAGATACAAAGGACGATAGATCACAGCAGGGATCTTCTGTACCGGATGTAGGCGTTGACTAAGATCGCCAGCTGGAACGTGAGGGAATCCTGGAAGGTCCGCAGATCCAGCCCGTATTTCTTCTGGAGCTTCTCAAAACGATAGACCAGCGTATTCCGGTGCACATAGAGCTGCCGGGCCGTCTCGGAGAGATTTAAGTTGTTTTCAAAAAAGATCCGGATGGTGTTAAAAGTCTCCTCGTCCAGGGAATCCAGGGAGACGCCGTGGAACGTCTCATCCATAAATTTTTCACAGATGGGCAGCGGGAGCTGGTAGATCAGGTTCCCAATGCCCAGGCGGTCGTAGCCGAAGGTATTCTGCGTGCTGTAAAAGATCTTGCCCACCGTGAGGGCTGTCTGCGCCTCTTGATAAATACCGGGAAGGCCCTCCAGGTCTTCTGCGGCGGCGCTGTATCCCACCCAAGCCGGGGTCATCGCCTCCGTGTTGAGCATATCCACCATCGTCCGAGCCGTGCCCTCCAGGGAAGCCGGATCCTCCCTGGGGGCCAGCTCTTTGATCACAGTGAGCGTCCCGTCGTCCATGGAGGTGACATAATGCCCGGTCCGGGCTGTGAACAGATTCTTCACCATGGCCAGAGCGTTCTCATCCTTCGGCTGCTTTGTCTGCACCAGGAAGACGGCTCGGGGACATTGATAGCTGATCCGGAGTTTTTTTGCATAGGCCGCAGCCTCCACGGAGGTATAATTGCCCAGGAGCAGGTTCTGCATGTAGATATTTTTGTCCAGGCGGCGGCTGTAGGCCTCGGCCAGCTCCTCGATCTGACAGACGGCCAGCTCCCCGATGGTGTGGGCGGATACGCCTTTTCCCCAGACGATCAGCAGATAGATGACCTCCTCCTGGCGGAATACTTTGAAATAATGCAGGTTCCCCACCGCTTTGGAGACGGCGGCCTGCTCCAGGAAGGCTTCCTGCTTCTGCCTATCGGGCAGTTTTTTTCCGCCGGTATCCACACACGCCTCCCCTTCCGGCGTCAGCAGCGCGAAATCCAGACCGCTGATCTCTTTCCACCGCTGCAGGGACCTCTCTAATGAATGATCGATCGTCAAACCCTCACTCCCTTCAAAATAAAAATTAGGTGATCACGAAACAGTTGTCTTGTTGCTGCGAGTTTGGTCCTTTTCTCGCAGAAAAGTACACTTCTATACGGATTGGATCTCAGTTATACTATACACAGATGATCGCGAAAGATCCTGCGATCACATGATCAAAGATAAAAGAAGGAGGATATCCATGTACTACAATGACTTTCAAGGAAAACAACTATCCGGGCTGGGCTTCGGAGCCATGCGCCTGCCCCTGCTTGCCGATACACCGGGCACGCCGGTGGACGAGGCTCAGGTGGAGCGGATGGTGGACTACGCCATCGCCCACGGCGTAAATTATTTCGACACGGCCTACCCGTACCACAACGGCCTCTCTGAGATCATCATCGCCAAGGCCCTCTCCCGATATCCGCGGGAAAAATACTTCCTGGCCACAAAATACCCCGGACACCAGATCAGCAGCACCTATGATCCGGAAGCGATCTTCGAGGAACAGCTGCGAAAATGCAATGTAAAATATTTCGATTTTTATCTGCTGCACAATGTGTATGAAAATTCTATCTCCACATATCTGGATCCCCGCTGGGATATCCTGGGGTATTTCCGGGAACAAAAACGCCTGGGCCGAATCCGCCATCTGGGATTTTCCAGCCATGGAGGCATAGACTGCCTGCGGGATTTCCTCCACACATGCGGGGACGATATGGAGTTCTGCCAGATCCAGCTGAATTATCTGGATTGGACGCTGCAGGATGCCAAGGCCAGATATGAACTCCTAAAGGAACGGGATATCCCCGTCTGGGTCATGGAGCCGGTGCGCGGCGGACGGCTGGCGCAGCTGGAAAAAGCGGATGTGGAGCGTCTGGCTGCACTGCGCCCGGATGAGGATCCGGTGGCCTGGGCGTTCCGTTTCCTGCAAGGGCTCCCCCATGTGACGATGATCCTCAGCGGAATGTCCGATATGCAGCAGATGGAGGCCAATGTCAAAACTTTTGAAGACCGAAAAGTTTTAGATGAAAAAGAACTGGAAACACTGCTGGATGTGGCGGAGGGCATGAAGGATCCCATCCCCTGTACTGCCTGCCGCTACTGCTGCGACGGCTGTCCCCAGGGACTGGACATCCCTATGCTCCTTGCCACATACAATGATGTCCGGTTTTCTCCGGAGGTCAATGTGGGGATGCGCGTGGAAGCCCTCCCGGAGGATAAACGCCCCTCGGCCTGCGTCGGCTGCGGAAAATGCAGTGAGATCTGCCCACAGGGCATCGATGTCCCCAAGGAAATGGAACAATTTTCAGAAGCTCTCAAGAAGATCCCCAGCTGGGCGGAGATCTGCCGTCAGAGGGACGCGGCACAAGCCAGACGATGATACCGTCTGGCTTTTTGTCCTCCATCTCATTAATTTACTTCATTTAATTTACAATCGTCACTTCCGTATCGATGTCAAAGAAATGTATCTTCTCCATGTCGAGGGCAAATTTGATCGGGTCACCGGCCCTTGCTGTGGTCCTTGGGTCTACGCGGGCTGTGATCTGGGTGCTGCCCAGGTCGAAATACAGGTAGACTTCCGCGCCCAGCAGCTCATAGACTTTGATCGTGGAATCCATCACGCTGCCCGGGGAGGATTCGATGAACATCTCGGAGTCATAGATATCTTCCGGACGGATCCCTAAGCATACCTTCCTGCCCACATAGCCTTTGTCTTTCAAGACTTTCGCCTTGGAGCCAGGGATCGTCAGATTATAATCTTCAATCTGGAATTTCAGATCGCCGCCTTCCTGGACGACTGCGCCCTCCAAGAAATTCATCTGCGGCGAACCGATGAAGCCTGCGACAAATTTATTAGCCGGCTCGGCGTACAGTTTTGAGGGAGAATCCACCTGCTGCACGATACCGTCCTTCATGACTACGATCCTGGTCCCCAGTGTCATGGCCTCTGTCTGGTCGTGGGTCACGTAGATGATCGTGGAACCCAGTCTCTGATGTAGTTTCGAGATCTCAATACGCATCTGCACACGCAGTTTTGCATCCAGGTTGGAGAGCGGCTCATCCATGAGGAAAACTTTCGGCTCACGCACGATGGCACGGCCCATGGCCACACGCTGTCTCTGGCCGCCGGAGAGGGCTTTCGGTTTACGGTCCAATAATTTTTCCAGATCCAAGATCCTGGCGGCTTCCCGCACCATCTTGTCGATCTGCTCTTTCGGCACTTTGCGCAGTTTCAGCCCAAACGCCATGTTGTCGTATACAGTCATATGGGGATACAGGGCATAGTTCTGGAATACCATGGCGATATCCCTGTCTTTCGGTTCCACATCGTTGACAGTCTTGCCGTCGATCTTCAGCGTCCCGCTGCTGATGTCCTCCAGTCCTGCCACCATACGCAGCGTCGTGGATTTCCCACAGCCGGACGGGCCTACGAAAATGATGAACTCTTTATCTTCAATCTCAAGGTTGAAATCTTTTACCGCTTCAAATCCGTTGCTGTATGTCTTATTGATATGCTGTAATGATAAACTTGCCATTTTATCTCCTCCGTTTTTTGTTCTCTTTCCTGCCTAACAGTATATCGGAGACCGGGGGGAGATACCATATGTGGATCAGACAAAGTTTTTCTGTGTTTTTTGGCTAAATGACGAAAACGGATATCACAATTTCGAATAACCGTAGCAGTTTACCATCGCATCGATCTTCTGTCCCTGCTGACAGTACGGGCACTCATTTGGCTTATGGCTCTCATAGCCGGGAAGGTCTTTGCCTGTGAAGAGTGCGTTTACGGAGATAGACCCTACCTTGGAGATCCCACTGAAAATAGCGGAGACTCCCTGAAGGATGCCGTCGTAATAGCGGATGCACTGGATACAGCTGCCCAGAGTTGTCCCGGTGGTGATGGTCCCGATCAGCACGATCACATTCTTGCCCTGGATCATATGCTGGATGTTGTCGCGGAACACCAGCAGACCATTCTTGTATTCCGGGCTGATGACGTACATGGTCTTGTGGGCGTTCATGGAGAGGATGCCCGCTTTGGTCAATAACCCTGCTAATAGAGTCCCCACCACCTCCAGGCCGTCCAGACAGACAATGGTGTCCACAGGGGTGGAGACCTCATATTTCTGCGCCAGGGCATGGGCGATCCGCTCAGCCTCCGCATACCGTGACGTCATGGTGGCGATGTCCAGGTGGTGGGTGATGTGGGACTGGGTGGTGGCAAAATGCCCGGGGATCACTTTCAGAGTGATATCTTTGTCGTAGCGGGAGTGGATCTTATACATATTTCTTTCCATTTTGGTAAGCCTCCTTCATGATCGTGGTATGTAGTTTATATTTGTAACAGTAATGTATGTTTCAGGTGTCTGTTCCAGCGGCGGTCCCTTCCTCACATCCGCACTGTCACCCTCCATCTTTAAGTCTGATTATAACATAAAGGTTCAGAATATAAAACAGGAAAATCAGACACTTGTTTTCATGAAAATTTTTTTGTATAATGGGAATATTAGCATTGAGGGAATATATTTACAAGAGGTGAAAATGATATGAAAAAAAGCAAACTGCTCCTTTTCGCATGCTGTACCGCGTTGGCAGTGAGCAGTGCGCCTGTATATGGTGCGCGTATACCAAAGCCATCCGTGTCCTCGGACAAGCCCGCGGCGTCCGTCTTCAAGAATACGGCGACACAAGCTCTGGACCTGATAGATCTGGCACAGGAGGAACGTGTGGAGCGGATCGGGGAGATGTGCCGCCTGGATTATGCCCAAAGCGGTGTCTTAGCCAGTGTGACGGCGGCCCAGTGCATCCTGGAATCCGGCTATCTGACTTCGGAGCTGGCCTCCGAGGCCAACAACTGTTTCGGCATGAAATCCCTGCTCTCCAACAATGACTGGGAGGACAGCACATGGGACGGCGTCTCGACTTACAGGAAACAGACCCGCGAAGAATACAGCGGGCAGGTCGTCACCATCGAGGCGGACTTCCGCCAGTATGACAGCATGGAGGACTCCCTGGCGGATCACTCCGCCTATCTTTTGGGCGCGAGATCCGGCTTGAGTTTACGCTACGAGGGCCTAAAAGATGAGAAAGACCCCCGGACCGCCATCCAGATCATCAAAGACGGCGGTTATGCCACCGACAGCTCCTATGTGGAGAAAGTATGCGCCATCATCGAACGCCATGACCTGACACGTTTTGACGACATCGACGGCGTGGAGGTGGAGAAGGGCACATCCGAAAAGGAGACAGAAAAGACGAAGAAAAGGGCGCTCGCCCCGGACAGCGACGCCATGCTGTCTTACCGGGACGGCTATTACCGCGTGCGCAGAAGCTGGACAGACTTAGACGACCAGCTGGGGGCATTCAGCATGCTGGAAAATGCGAAAAGCGTGTGCAAGCCCGGATACAATGTATACGATCCAAAGGGGAACGTGGTTTATTCATTACCGTGATGCAGCCGTCCAGCTCCTTACGACAGCGGGCTGCTGGACAGTTACACCGTGATCACAATAAAGTCAGGGGGACACTTTTAGAAAAATGTGCGGAATTACAGGTTTTATTTCAAAAAACGACACGTATGACAGGGAAAAAGCGATCAGCGATATGATGCAGTGCATCTATTCCAGGGGCCCCGACGAAGCGGGCTTTTATTGCGACGAGATGGCCTGCCTGGGGATGAGGCGGCTGTCGATCATCGGCCTGGACAATGGAAAGCAGCCCATCGAGAACGAAGACCATACTTTGGTCCTGGTCTACAACGGCGAGATCTACAACTTCCCGGCCCTGAAAAAGGAGCTGACGGAAAAAGGGCACATCTTCACCACCGACACCGACTCGGAGGTCATCCTGCACGGCTATGAGGAATACGGCCCGGACCTTTTAAACCGGCTGCGGGGGATGTTCGCCTTTTCCATATGGAATAAGGAAAAGAAGACCATGTTCCTGGCCCGGGACATGTTCGGGATCAAACCCCTCTTCTATGGGAAAAAAGGCCAAGATCTCTACTACGGATCCGAGATAAAAGCCATCTTCGCCCATCCAAAGATGGAGAAAGAATTTAACGAGGCGGCCCTGGGCAACTACCTCTCCTTCCAGTACAATGCCATGGAGGAGACTTTTTTCAAAGGGGTCTACCAGCTCCTGCCCGGGCATTACATGTACTGGCAGGACGGCGAGGTCACCACGCGCTGCTACTGGAAGCCCCAGTTCCACATCCAGCAGGATCTCACCGAGGAGGAAGCCATGTCCCGGTTAAAAGCGGCCCTGGAGGATTCCGTACAAGCCCACAAGATCAGTGATGTGGAGATGGCGTCCTTCCTGTCCGGCGGCATCGATTCCTCCTTCCTGACCGCGGCCAGCGGGTTTAAGAAGAGCTTCAGCGTGGGCTTCGAGTGGGACGAGTGGAACGAGGTCAACCTGGCAAAAGAGCTGAGCAGCGAATTGGGCATCGAGAATTACGACAAGATCATCACAACAGAGGAATACTGGGACGCCGTCCCGAAAGTCCAGAAATACCTGGACGAGCCGGTGGCCGACCCTTCGATCATCCCTCTGTATTATCTGTGCAAGCTGGCCTCCGGCCACGTGAAGGTGGTGGTCTCCGGGGAGGGTTCCGACGAATTATTCGGCGGCTACACCATCTACCACACACCCCTGTCCCTGCGCCCGGTACAATTCATACCCAGGGGGCTCAGACGGCTGGTCAGCAAGATCTTCCTGAAATGCCCCTTTGATTTCAAGGGAAAACAGTACATGATCCGCGCCGGACAGGACATCGAGGAGCGTTTCATCGGCAACGCCTACATCTTCTACCCCAGCCAGGTGCGCAGATTATTGAAAAAGAGCCGCGGCTACGTGACGCCCCAGCAGCTGACAAAACCCTACTACGACGAAGCTGCGGGGTTGGACGACGTGACGAAGATGCAGTACATCGACCTGAGCTTCTGGCTGCGGGGCGATATCCTGCGCAAATCAGACCACATGAGCATGGCCCACTCCCTGGAGGTCCGGGTGCCCTTCCTGGACATGGAGGTGGCCAAGGTCGCCCTGTCCCTGCCCCCCCAAATGCGCGTGACAGACGAGAACACCAAGATCCTATTCCGTAAAGTCTCCCGGGGCTACCTGCCGGAGAAGAACGCCAAGCGCAAGAAACTGGGCTTCCCTGTCCCCATCGCCAAATGGCTGCAGGAGGATACTTACTACCAGAAAGTCTACAAAGCGTTCACTTCAAAAGCTGCTGAAAGATATTTCAACACCTCCGAGCTGCTGCGCCTCCTGAAAGTGCACAAGACCGGGAAGAAAAATTACAGCCGGAAGATCTGGACCGTCTACATGTTCCTGCTGTGGTATGACATGAATTTTGGTGAATGATCATGACAAGACCCGTGAAGATCTCCCTGGTCGTGCCATGTTACAATGAACAGGCGGCGCTGCCCGTCTTTTACCAGGAGACTGTGCATGTCCTCCGGGATATGGCCTGCACCTATGAACTCATCTTTATCAACGACGGGTCGACAGACGATACATTATCTCTTCTGAGGGATCTTGGCGCCGATGATCCCCATGTCACATACCTATCTTTTTCCAGGAATTTCGGGAAAGAGGCTGCCATGTATGCAGGGTTCGTCCATGCCTCCGGGGATTATGTGGCCGTCATGGATGCGGATATGCAAGATCCGCCTTCCCTGCTGCCGCAGATGCTTGCGATCTTACAGGGCGGCGGATACGACAGCGTAGCCACCTGCCGCCATACCCGCAAAGGCGAACCAAAGATGCGGAGCTGGTTTGCAAAAAAATTTTATATGATCATCAATAAGATCTCCGATGCGGACATCGTGGACGGCGCCAGGGATTTCCGGCTGATGAAAAAGGAGATGGTCGATGTGATCGTCTCCATGGACGAATATAATCGTTTTTCAAAAGGGATCTTCGGATGGATCGGGTTTAGGACCTATTGGATGGATTACGAAAATGTTGAGCGCGTGGCCGGAAAGACCAAATGGGATTTCTGGAAACTCTTTAGATATGCTGTGGATGGGATCATCAATTTCTCACAGGTGCCCTTGAGCATCGCATCCTGGTTCGGCCTTCTGATGACCCTGTGTGCATTCATCTTCCTGGCCGTGATCATCGTGCGGAAGCTCATCTTCGGCGATCCCGTCGCGGGATGGGCTTCCACGATCTGTGTGATCATATTCATCGGCGGGATCCAGCTCTTCTGCCTGGGGATCATGGGACAGTATATCGCGAAGACATATATGGAGACCAAGAAACGACCGCATTATATCATCGCTGAATCCAACAAAAAAGATATCCAGAAGATAAAATAAAAGGACATCCTCTTTTTACGAGCAGATGTCCTTTTTATTGTCTTTTTAATAGATCACGATCGCCTGCTGCCCCAATATCTCATAATGATGCTGGAACGCGCCCTTGTCATAGCTCACCACCCCTTCCAGCGGATCGCAGACGATGACAGAATCATTTTCCATATCAAAACCGATCAGCAGCATACAGTGCTCATTGGACGGCCAGGTGACCGTCTCGCCGTCTATCTCCCACCCGTAAGAGAACACAATCTCCTCATTGATATACATGGATCCCCACACGATGACCGGGCTCCCCATGCGGACCTCCGTCAGGACATCATCCAAGGACGTCCCTGTCAGGTCATACGCCTGCATCTGGCTCTCCTTCTCCGCCAGATATTTATTAGCGGCATTGACGATCACCGGGGCATAACAGCCAAAAGATTCCGCCTGCCGGGGATCCCCCCAGAACGCCTCCTTATAACTGACGCTCCCAGGTGTGGTCTTATCCAGGTATCGATCTGCCAATTCCTCCTTTGAGACATCATACCCGGCAAAACGCAGGGCCATGGTCAGTGAAGTCACCTCACAGCCCGTGGGAAGCTCCGGATACTGGAGGATGGATTCCGCCTCCAGCTGGATACGGCTGTCCTCGATGGGAACGAGTCCGTCCGCCTCCTGACGTTTGAGCAGATCACTGAAAGGGGTGGCTTCTGCCTTGGATCCTCCCGCTTTTACCTTCTTCTTTCCTGCCTCTTCCCTGGATGCATCCGTCTGATCGGCTTTCCCTGCTCCCTCCGCTTTCTCCTCCGGCTCGGCCGGATCAGCCTTTGTTCCGGAATCCGATGGACCATCGGACGAAACGGATGCGCCGTTAGATGACACATCAGACGAAACAGACGCGCCGTTGGATGACACATCAGACGAAACAGACGCGCCGTTGGATGACACATCAGACGAAACAGACGCGCCGCCCCTCTCCGGGATCATGAAGGCGTCCCCGCCCTCCCCGAACATCTCCCGGATCACATACGCAGCCGTCTGGGGCAGGACCGGTACAGATGCTGCAAAGGCCGTCTTACGGCTGCCTATGCGGGACGGGGGCTGGGCGTTGGCGGTCTGTGTCCCGCTGTGGAAAAACCATTCCCCCGCCTCCTCCCACTTTTCAGCCACATATCGGGCGACGCTGACGCGCTTGATATAATGACAATATAAAAAAAGCCCTTCCATAAATAAAACGGCCAGGAGACAGACAGTCACTGCGGATTTCATGATAAATTTTTTCCTGCTTCCCATGATCTTCTCCCCTTAAATTTAAGGCTATCTGTAAATATTATATTAAAGCCCGCAAAAAAAGGAGCATGTCCTTCGCGGGCCAGATCTATATTTCAATATATGCGCTTTTTTTATTTTCCGTGCGCCGCACTTCGAAAAACCATCACAGACGTTACTTCTACAGCCAACTCGGCCCAGGCGCCCTTACGGCACACAGAAGGTTCTGCTTAGTGCTGCTCCATTCCTGACCTGACACGGTTCGCAGAGTCCTGTTGCGTAAGACCCAGACGTCAACGCCGCTTATAAAAGGCAGCTCCACAATAGAAGTCCTCAGATTGGCATCACCCCTGCTGTAGCGGATTGCAGGTAGAGGGCACCGCTAACTCCCCGGCTGCACGGACTTTAATTATATCTGTTTTTTTACATAAAGTCAATAGCTCAGAAAAATATTTACACAGCAGACACACATTTTTATCTCTTCCTCAGAATATATAGCAATAAAACAACATGATTGACTTTGCACATTCGGCACGATATACTATCCATATTAAACAGATATTTTTGCAGTATTACCCCGGCGCTCAGATCATCCATATCTAACCGCCAAAGCAATAAGTCCATATGACAGGAGCGATATCCATGTTCAACATCCCCATGCGTTCAACAGGTCCCTTGGACCATCAGACCATCTTATCCTTAAACCAGACCCGCGTACAAAAACCCCTGACTCTCCAGACCATAAACACGCCGGATGCCGCGCCCTCACCCGCCCCGACCGCTGTGCCGGCACAGCCCTCACCCGTCCGCCCCACGCCGCACCTGACCAACATGATCAAAAAAGGCCAGAAGCTCCCCCTTGAGGACACCGGCCGCCTCTCTCAGATCAATGCTTGCCTGGGCTGGAACACGACGAACGCCGCCTGCGATGTGGACGTATCCGCCTTCCTGCTAGACAGCACGGGAAAAGTCCCGGGTGATGACTGGTTCGTCTTTTACGGGCAGACCCACAGTCCCGATCAAAGCACTGTCTTTCTCATGGACCAAGGCGCGGACCGGGAATGCATATCCGTCGATCTTACAAGATTGGACAGATCCGTGACGAAGATCGTATTTGTCCTGACGATCGATGAGGCTTTAAAAAAACGCCTCGATTTCAGTATGATCAAAGATGCCTACATCCGCCTCATCGACCCATCATCCGGCCGGACCCTGGCCAGCTTCATGATGGATGAGTATTATGCAAATGTGACCTCGATGATGATCGGAGAGATCTACCAGCACAACGGAACATGGAAATTCAATGCCATCGGAAACGGCGTGACCAGGGACTTAGCCGGCCTGTGTGCGTTGTACGGCGTCCAAGTCCAATAGAAGATCCTGGAGGAAATGAAAAATGTTAACATTTGAGACAGTCAACGAATTGATGCTGAAAGTCACCTGCAGTGGACGCGATGTCCTCTACACCAAAGCCGGTTCTTTCATCGCCGGGGAAAATGCCGGGGCCAAGAACTATCGATTCGATAAAGTCCTCTTCGGCCCCCAAAACAGCCTGGGCCAGGCCGTCCTGGGTTCCCTGGTCAGGCGTGTCACAGGGGAAAACATCCCCCTCATGAAAGTGGAGTTAAACGGCGACTCTGTTACATATTATGCCAATTACGGCCAGCACGTCGTGATCTACCACCTGAGCGCCGGGGAGACGCTCTCCGTGGAATCCGAGAATATCCTCGCTTTCACACAGGACTGCGATTACAGCGTCCGCTTCATCGGCGTGGGCGTCTTCTCCCAGAAGGGCCTGGCCACCTCGACGCTGACTGCCCGCGGCCCAAACGCATACGTGGCCGTATTATCCGACGGAAATCCGATCGTGCTGAGCAACGTCCGCTCCCGCGATACGATCTGCGTGGACCCGGACGCTGTGATCTGCTGGGTGGGCAGCGGCCCCTGTGATCCCCAGGTCACCGCGGACGTATCCTGGAAGACCTTCATCGGCCAGGCTTCCGGCGAGTCTTACCAATTTGAATGGCACGGCAGCCAGGCCGTGACCGTGATCGTCCAGCCGTCTGAGAGGCGCGGCGGGATCAGGGTCGGTATGGATTAAATTTACCCTTGCTGCACGCACAGCGCAGATCATCCAGGTCCAGCGCCATCGGGATACGTTTGCGCCCTAAATACGCATAAGCTTCCCCATCCGGGACAAAATGCGTGGCCAAAAAGAACGCCTCGCCATCTTCCGACACGTCCGCGTAGATCTTTTTCATACGATCATCAAACGCGGGCGTGGCCATCACGCGCAGCAGGAAATCCCCATACCCCTGCATCCGGTACTCTTCCAAGATCCCCAGCTCTATGACCATAAATCGGTCGTCCTCCACAAGGACACCGCCCATGCCGGCCGGGTTCCCATCCACCCAGAGCAGCGCATAGCGGGCCTTTGGGTGGGGAAAGACTTCCGTCATTGGACGGTCTTGGAAGATCTCCATGCGCAGCTTCCCCGCCAGAGCCAATCTCTCTTCATCTGTCACAAATTTTCCCGTTATCATCGCTCATACCTCCTCACTTCCCGAGTCTTTTTATCAATACAAAAGGTCTGCGGCGCATCCAGCCCGATGAGCATCATGGGCGTGGTCAGCTGGTTCATCATGGGCATCAGATACCTCTGGACTTTCTCATAGGAACCGCTGGCGCTGTCAATGTTCCCGGCCCGTTTCAGCGCCTCCGTCGCGCACACGTAGATCCCAAGCCGGGTCTGGAACGCTTTTTGGACATGGTTCAACTCGCTGGCCAGTACAGGTTTGAGCAGGTTCCACGCGATCGCCTCCCCGTGGTTAAAAGCCACCTCCACCGCAAAACCCTCCTCACACGCAAAGTCCAGCCGCCATTCCGTATTCCCGATGACCCCTGATGTATCGTTGAAGATATCCACCTCGCTCTCCCACCCGGGGATCTGAGCCATCCTCTCTTTCAGCAGACGATTGATGCTGGGCGTCAGCGATTTAAAATTTGTCTTGCGGGCGGCATGGGCCGCTTTCTGCCTGCAAAAGTCCTCGATCAGGTCCTCCTCCGAGATATCCTCAATCACATGTATAAATTCCTGGAACCGTCCATTTAGATATGTATCATGCGCGATGATCGCATCGGCATGTCTGTGTGGATAAGATCGATAGAGCATGTCCATCCCTTCTTTCTATATGAAATATGTTTCATCTATGTCCTGGCACTTACATCCGGCATCTGCCCATCCTCCAGCTCCTTTAGGAAAAACCGCAGAGAAAATACTGTGACCGCCAGCTTGAATTTCACCTCCGGGGGGACCCTATTTTTATCCGACCGCAGGATCTTATCGATATCCGTCACATCCACACCCGCCATCTTTGCGATCGTCTTTTTGGATATACCGTGATATGAGAGTAATACTTTTAAAAACGCGCTGAGCTTCATCTCTTTATCATCTGCACCACAGCAGTACAGAAACCCGATCTTAGAATATTGCTCAAGAAGTTTTTGCAGTTGTGCCATAGTCTCCTGCGGCAGATGATCGATCCTCCCATCCTTCAGCGCTCCTATCTGTTCCGCCGACAACCCCAGGTATTTAGAAAGCGTTACAACGCTAAATCCATACACATCCACAAGGGTTTCTAACCATTCTGCGACAGTACCTTTCTTTTCCATCCAGCCTCAATCCCCCAATCCCAATACCATCAGCCGATCTTCTCTCTGCCCTCTCATCGCTCACTCATCCTTTTCTGATAGATCTGGATCTTCGCATCCAGATTCCGCAGGCACATATCCCACTTTCTCCTCTCCTCCACCACAGACTCCCTGTGCCGGACCAACAGCTCCATCCGCTCCTCCATCGTATCTTCCCCGTGATCCGTGAAAATCCCCCTATGGTCATGATGCACCTTTTTTTCAAAAAAGCCCTTGACTTCGACTATAGTCTAGAGTGTGTCTGAAAACCGCTTTATGTCAACTGTAAGTCACAATTTGTGGAAAATCTGGCCCAAATGAGGAAGGCGTAGCGGACTACGCTGACCGAAAGCGGGCTGTATCTGCCGCAAAGTGAGGCTTGCAGATGGCGTGAATGGGTTTTAAGACACACTCTAAGGACTATCCTCCAGATAGCAGCATTTCATAGATTTATTTTACCAAACATGGAGGAAAAAAGAAATGAAAAAGACAAAATAAAAAATCTCCAAACAGATCCCTGGATAGACAGATTTCTCCTCATATGATAAAATAAGGCGGAGGAACACGGAGGATACTTTGGACATATCCGCACCCATCGTCATCTGCCAAAAGGCATCCTGCTCAATACAAAAAACAAAAAATCCAACAGCATGGCCAATCGGGACGCCCACACGACCTATATCGGCGAGATCGTCGCGGCGTACATCATCCGCTAAAACCTGCAAGAGCAAGCTCTGCAAAAGATCTTAAAAAATGGACTTAACAGACATCGCCTGTTGGATGATCTCGGAGGTGAGAAAGATGGCAACAGATTTTTCAGCAAATACCGTCTCAAAAAACATCGTATCCCAGGCCGTCCCCCTGATCTTAGCGCAGATCGTCCAGATTCTCTACAATGTGGTGGACCGTATATACATCGGGCATCTCTCCAGCTCAGACAGCCTGGCGCTGACCGGGATCGGGCTTGCTTTTCCGCTCACCGCACTGATCATGGCTTTCACACAACTCTTCGGGATGGGCGGCGCGCCTCTATTTTCCATGTCCATGGGCGCTGGGGAAGATGACCGGGCGGAGAAGATCATGGGGAATACATTCTCCTTGCTGATCAGATGTTCCCTGGTCTTATTTGTCTTGTGTTATGTCCTTCGCAGGCCCATCTTATTCCTGTTCGGGGCCAGTGAAGTATCGTACGCTTATGCGGATGCCTATCTGCGGATCTACTTATTTGGCACAACATTTTCCATGATATCTGCCGGGATGAATGGATTTATCAATGCACAGGGATTCCCGGGGATCGGGATGTGTACAACGGTGATCGGAGCTGTGCTCAATCTTATCCTGGATCCCATTTTTATCTTCGTATTCCACATGGGCGTATCGGGGGCGGCCACCGCCACGGTGATCAGCCAGTCTGTATCCGCCCTGTGGGTCATGCGCTTCCTGACAGGGCCAAAAACCCTCCTCCATATACGAAAAAGATATCTCCGGGTCGACCCAAAGCTCCTTTTACAGATCACATCACTGGGCCTGTCCGGATTTATCATGTCAGCGACAACCTGTTTTGTCCAGGTCCTGTGCAACGCCACCCTGCGGGACTACGGCGGGGATCTGTACGTGGGGATCATGACCGTGATCAATTCGATCCGGGAAGTGCTCACACTCCCGGTCCAGGGTTTCGTCAACGGCTCACAGCCGGTCCTTTCCTATGACTACGGGGCGGGACGTCTGGAGAGAGTCCGCAGGGGGATCCGTTTCACAAGCGTGACCGGGATCATCTACACGGCTCTGGCCTGGCTGACGGTCATCCTGTTCCCCCGTTTTCTCCTGTCCATATTTACAAACAATAAGGAAATGCTGGACGTGGGACAGGGGGAGCTCAAACTCTATTTCCTCGGATTCTGCTTTATGGCCTTTCAGTTCTGCGGACAGACCACATTTCTGGCCCTCGGACGATCCAAACAGGCGATCTTTTTTTCTCTGCTGCGCAAGGTGATCGTCGTCACGCCGCTGACGATCCTGCTACCCCGGATCGGACTTGGGGTAAACGGCGTATTTCTGGCCGAACCCATCTCAAATGTGATCGGCGGGAGCGCCTGCTTCAGCACAATGTATCTGATGATCTATCGGAGATTGAAAGATCGTGCTGACGATAAAATCTGATGAGGAGGCAAATATGCGAAAAGTATCAACTCTGATCTTATATATATTATTGATATCTTCCATATCAGCATGTGCAAAAAACAACAGCGCCACATTAAGATCCGGCACATATACATTACAAGACGTCGAACGGGATGTCCCGGACGATTTCACCATTACAATTTATGACGACGGGACTTTCCAGTGCTATGAGACACCCATCAGCAGCTTTATCAGAATGGGACACTATTCAATAGAAAAAGATATACTCACCTTAAAAGAAGATGCAGGTGGTTGTAGCGGAGATATCAACCGCTATCGGATCTTAAACGATCGTCTGTCCTTCATCCACAATGGTTCCGCCAACTACCATTTCGTTCCACTGGAAGAGGGGGCATCCCTTGTGTGGACATCCGATGTGCCTTGAATGCGGCACAGGTGTGGTGCGGACCGCGGATGAGACCACCCTGTCGCCGGAGAAGATGCGGACTCATGTTTTTTTACGACCCGGCTGTCTCAGCTTGGATCATATCGGCAATGGCACGGAGGCATCCATAAGCCGGCTGCAGAGTGATCGATCAAATGCAGATCTGCACTTTCAATCAAGACCACCAGCTAAGCTAGAGGGTGTTTGGAAACCCATTCCCGCAATCTGTATTCCCCACTTTGCGGTATATCTGCCCCATATTCGGTTGCCGTAGCCCGCTACGCCGCCCTTATATGGAACATATCTCCCACAAATCGTGAAACACATCTTGCAGAAAGCGGTTTTCAAACACCCTCTAGTGGTCTTGATCGATGTTCCAACACAGGATCCAATGTCTGCAAGATCATTGCCAATCCTATTAAACAGGCTGCTACAATTTTTCCAGGTGTACTGGTAAATGCAAATGCAAGTACTTCACATTAGCCAATAAACTTCTCAGCTGATCATTGTATGTCATAACAGCCGTTCTTGATACCTTCTAGTTAATGATCTCAGTATATCATTATTTTGCGGATCTGAGCAGATCGTGCTTTCATTTTCTTAATCCCTTTATATATCTATTACTCAAACCGGCAGGCTATCTCTCACACATAGCGCCCCATACCCTACCTGTGGGTTAGGATACTCAGCAGATCCCTGAAGCGGTCTCGCTCCTCTCCTCAGATACGCTTTCACCTTCTCCCCATATAAATAGGGATCATTCCCCTCCACGATCCCCCACTCCATCAAGAGAGCCGCCGCCCCCGTAACAAAAGGCGTAGCAAAGGAAGTCCCCGTAACGGTCGTATATCCACCCCCGACCTGCGTCGTTCGGATATCCACCCCCGGTGCCACCAGATCCGGTTTCACCCCATCTGTCCCGTCCTGGAATCCCCTCCCGGAAAATTCCGCATAAGCCTGTATCCGAGAATTATACGCCCCCACGCTGATCACCCGGGAGGCGGCGGCAGGGATCGTAAGCGTGGCTTCCGGTGTCTGAAAATAAAACCGCGTCCCGGACCCCAGCACGCCCCCTCCCGGCAGCCACAGATCATATCCCCCCTCCGCCACCTTCCGGGGGTCCAATGTGATCGTCCAAATCCCAGCATCCACATAATCTCCCCGGGGGATAAAGTCAAAATAAATCTCCTGCGCCGTACTGTACGGAGAAGGCTTCCCATAATAGATCAGCAGCTCCGTCTGCCCCAGGCGGTGCCGCTGTGGGCCCAGGTCTTCATAGAGCGGCCCCACCGTGCGGCCATCCGGGTGGGTCAGATAGATATCCGCCTGATCCGCATAGTTTTTCCAAAACTGGATATTCAAAGACGGCTCATAATCCCCCACAGACACCTCTACCCGCTCCGTGCTCCCCACCTCCATCCGCCCGGACGCGTGCAGGGCATCCGCCCCATTATTGCCCATCCCCACGCAGATGCAATTTCTCCCCAGATCTGCCACACTGTTCAGATACGTCTCCAGCAATGTATCCCCTCTGTGTGAACCATAATTATTCCCGAAACTCAAGTTCAACGCCAGCGGCATCCCCAGAGCAATGGCCTGCCGGATCACATAATCCACACCCTGGATCAGCTCCGTAGTCCTGGGAAAAGAGTCCTGCCGGGGATTTCCCAATTTTACCACCAGAAGGGAACTCTCAAACGCCGCACCCCTGTAAACCCCATCTGAGGACCGGCCATTCCCGGCTGCTATCCCCGCGACCGCCGTCCCATGACCGCTGCTATCCCTGCTGGGCACGATCTGATAAGCCTCCCGCTGATCAGCCGCCGCCAGAGCCTGATCGATCTGCGCAGATGTATACTCACTGCCCATCGCATACCCCTGGGGCGGATCCCCCGCCACACTCTGATCCCAGAGGCGGAGGATCCGAGTGGTCCCATCCTCCCTGATGAAATCTGGATGACGATAATCTATCCCCGAGTCCACGATCCCCACAAGGATCCCCCGCCCGCTCAAGCTCAATGGAGGGATCTGCACCGGGGTAATACAAGAGGCCGCCCTCGCCTGATTCACGGCAAAGGACAGCCTCTTCGGTTTTTCCACATATTCAATATACGGCAGGTTGATAAAAGCATCCAGCCGGTCCTGGGGAACCGTAGCCACCGCATACCCATTGAGCAGGGGAACGATCGTGATCCCCTCACCCGCCAGATCCGGAAGAACACCGGAATATTTTATGATCACTTCCCACAGCCTGGCCTCCGACTCATAGCCCACATCCAGTTCCAGGGATTTTGCCCGCTCCTCAGCTGTGGCGTCCACGGCCAGGTTCAGCAGATCCTCCGTCTTCTGGTTTTCCATGACAGACACTTCCTTTTTTTCAGACATATTCCAGTATATGCCCCACAATGGAAATGTTTAAAAATGCGTCACGGATCAAACACACCCACCCGGTGGAAAGGCATCCCATAAGCATTGAGGATCTCCTCCTCCCTCTTATGGCAGGTGAACAGCAGGATCTGCCGCTTATGACTGATCAGCCACTGCAGCGTCTCCATCAGCCGCCGCTCATCATACATGGCGAACACATCATCCAGCACCACCGGCATAGGCTCCTGGTTGCACAGCACATCCCCCACAGCCATGCGCAGCGCAAAATACACCTGTTCCATCGTGCCCCGGCTCAACTGCTCCACCGGGATGTACCGCTCCTGTGTGCTGACCCCCATCTCCAGATCCTTGTCCACCACCACCTGATGGTATTTTCCCTCGGTGAGTTCCGCCAATATCTCCGATGTGCGGTCACGGATCTGATCCCCGATCTCATCCTGGAGGCGTTTGGCGATCACCCCGATGACATCCATCGCCAAGTCGATGCTCTCGATCTCCTCCACCAATGGGTCCTTACTGTGCAATGCCTCGCCGCGGGCCTCCTGGTTATAACCATGCAGTTTCTGAGTCAGCACCTCCTGCCTCAGCTTTTTCTCCCTTAAGTCTTCCTGCTGGTCATGCAGCCTTCCTCTTACCCGCTCAATCTGACGCATCAGCGCATCCTGGCCTTTATGCACCTCATCCCGTATGGATGCGATCTTTTTTTGCACATTTCTATGTATGAAAAAACAGCCGCCCAAAGCCAGCACACCCACAATAGCCGCGCCTATCCTGTACAGCCCGGGCAAAAAAAGAACCGCAGCTGCCAGCAGGACGATGACCGCCGCCGCCACGAGACTGACCTTCCTGCGCCGGGATATCTGTTTTTTCAAAACTTCCTGCCAACCGGCGTCCTCTGCCAGATTTTTTTCTCTCTGCTCCAATTGCGCAAGCTGCTGTTCCGAGACTTTGATCCTCTTTCCCAACTCCTGAGTCTCCTCCCTCAGATACAAGAACTGGGTGGCTGTCTCCTTTTTTTTGGAATCCTCCTGAGACTGCTTGAGCTTTAACTCACTCTGGAACGCCTTTTTCTGTGCTTTCAGGATCTGTGACGTCTTACCCAGATTTAAGTCGCTGTCCCCGGTGCCCTGGTAATTCGCCATGTAATTCCGCAATTCCAGAGCAAGATCCTGATCCGTGACCCCTTTCGTCTGCCCGACGGAGATGGTATTGTCATATACGATCTCGCTGATGTTCCCCAGCAGCACGGCGAGATCCCCGTGCTTCACCGACAGCCGCTCCCCATCCGTCACGCAGAAGAGTTCCGCGCGCATATTGTCCTTCTGGAAATTCCTGTCCAGACAGAACTCTTTTCCACCACTGGAAAAACGCATGGAGCCCGCATAGTAATGGCTATACTCCCACGGCTCATACCGGCTATACACATCCCTGGCAGCCGCCCGCCCCCTGGCGCGGTGCATACCGAACAACATACATTTTAAAAAGGTGTGGAGCGTGGTCTTGCCGCTCTCATTCGGCCCGTAGATGAGGTTCAGCCCTTCCTTGAAAGGCACTCTCGTATCCTGCAGCTTTCCGAAATTTTTCACATGTAGCTCTTCAATGATCATATCCTGTATCACCGCTGCCCTCTGGACTGGAGTAACGCCTGTATCCCATAATATAATGCCTTCGTCTCCAGAGGCGTCCTTTCTGTCGGAAAATATCCGATGAACTCGCTGATCAACGTTCCTCGGTACTGTTCTTTCAATTTATCCAGATCATAATCCGGCTCTGTCAGATCCGCCACCTCCAGCACATTCCCCAGCGCCTGGATCCGCTCCGGATAAAAAGTAGTGTCCCCGTCCCGCAGCCCCACCAGCGTGATATGGTAGATATTCTCCGGGCCCTGTTCCTGGATCCCCTGCCGCAGGGTATCCTCCAGGGAGAGCTGGGTGGTATCCCCGTCGACCTGCAGCTCCAGATAGATATACTGCCTTCTTGCACAGGGGCAGAATGTGATATGGACCCGCCTGTCCACATATTCCCCCAGGATATACCCGTGCGCCCCCGTCTCCGTGCGGTCGAGAGGTTCGAGGGAACCCGCGTAGGCGACGGCATCCTCCTGGATGATCTGAGGTTTGTGGATATGGCCCAGAGCGACATAATCAAAACCGGCCTGCTTCAAGCGTTCCATGTTGATCGGGATATGATGGGCGTCGCCCCCGTGGGCCAGGAGGATATGGCATGCGTCCTTTGCCAAGGGCTGCACATGATCGTAATAAGGCTTGTCGATCTTTTGAGAATAATAACTCAGTCCATAGACGTATGTATCCAGCTCCCTCAGATACACAGCATCGTAAGTCTCGCCGAACAAGCATATGACATTCTTACTCCAGGGGAACGTACGATAATAGGAATCCTCTTTCAGATAGTCATGGTTGCCCGCGATCAGCACCACTTTCGCATCCGGTATGGTGCTAAACAGATAATCCACATCCCGCAGTTCCTTCTTCAAGGGCTGCCTGTGAAAAAGATCCCCTGAGATGAGCAGGAGCTGTATCTGCTTTTCGCGCACATCCTGGATCACCCTCTGAAAAGTCTCCCAGATCTCATTCTCCCGTTTTTCACACCAGGGGGAACCCGCATCGGGAGCAGCCCCCAGATGTACATCTGCCAAATGGATAAAACGCATCTTGTCCTCCCGTAACAAAAGACAGGCCGCGGACCGATGGGCCGCCGCCTGCCTCTCTCATCCTCTTAGGTCAGGCAATATATTCCCTGTTTGCCAAGTCGACCTGCTGCACCGTCCCGGCCATCCCCGTGCTCTCCTTCAGATAGATCCCTGTGGAGCGGACTGCCCCCAGGACTTCATTGTCTTTCTTGTCTGTAAGGCTGAACTGGCTGTTGGTACTGCCCAGATAGATCGCGCCCACATCCGCCTCTTTCAAGGTCTTGAGCACATCTTTTCCATCCTTGTCTTTCGACCAGACACGCAGTTTGTCAAAGATCTCGTCATTCTCATCGATCCAGCCATTCCCGTCCTCATCATAGACAGCCAGGTCGGCAAAACCATTGCCGGAACGAGTACCGAACAGCTCACTGCCGTCGTTGATCTTCCCATCACCGTTTTTATCAAGAGCCAAAAAGCCACTGCCCTCCCGCAGCATGGAAATCTCATCCATCTTGCCGTCACAGTCGATATCAAACTGGAAGGTCATATCTTTGACACCAGCTGGAAGGTTATCCATGTTGATGACCAGCGGATCTGTCATGACCACCTGCTGTGTCGTCTCGATATTGACCTGGCTGGCAAATTCACGGCTCATGTTTAAGTTGACCCCGAAGGATATGCTCCGTCCATCTTCCGTCTGCACATGCCCGCCTGCCAGGACATTGACCGCTTCCTGTTCCACCAGGGTGGAGGACACACGTTTCGTCTCCATGACCGTCGACTGTCCGCCAACGGCAATGCCCGGATCACTCTGGGAAGAATTCTGGATGGCAAACATCTGTGCCATGAGATTGTCCGATGTGCTCCCCGTCCGGTTGCCCAGGAAATTTTTCATCGATAACTTGGTACTTCCAAATCCTGTGTTGAATATTTCCATCAACCGGTCAAAAACACTGGTGAATACCCTGCTTTCCAGCCCGGGCATACCGCCCGTAACAAAACCGGAGGATTGAGCGCGGACAGACTTCAATGTGTACGTCTTGCCCTCCGCGGACATTTCCAGACTGTTCCCATTGCCATCCTGATATCCCAGGTCGAAACTGCCTTCCCGCACCTCTGTGGACATATAATTCACCGTGGCTCTGGTCAATCCGGTTTTTTCGTTTTTCTGGATGGTCTCTGTGCGCACATCCACTTTCTTGTGATAATCCCGTTGTGAACTTAGTGCAACACTCCCTGTTGCAATCCTCATAAGCGAACCTCCTTTTTCACTCGTTTGACTAACTAAAAGCCCCATGGATCCAGTGTATATAGAACTGGCACTCCATATATTGATTATCGGCAATTTCATTATCACAATTAATGGATATACACTATTTTAAATGTTCAGGGTTCAAAGATCCCAATTCTGGGACGACAAAACGGCCGTCTTTGCGGATCAGCACATCGTCAAAATAAATCTCACCGCCGCCGTACTCCGGACGCTGGATCCAGACCAGATCCCAGTGGATCGCGGATGTGTTGCCGTTTGAAGTCTCCTCGTAGCAGTTGCCCGGCGTAAAATGGATAGATCCCTGGATCTTTTCATCAAAAAGGATGTCCTTCATCGGCTCCAATATATACGGATTCACACCGATGGCAAATTCCCCGATATACCGGGCCCCCTCATCGGTGTCCAGCACCTGATCGATCCGCTGCGTGTCGTTGGCCGTCGCCTTTATGATCTTCCCATCCTTGAAGGTGAAGGACACATTTTCAAAGGTGAAGCCCTGGTACACGGAAGGCGTATTGTATGTGATCGTCCCATTGACCGAATCCCTGACCGGCGCGGAATAGACCTCCCCGTCCGGGATGTTGCGCAGGCCGGAACAGGGAACCGCACCGATACCTTTGATGGAAAATGTGATATCCGTCCCCGGCCCGATCATCCGTACCTTGTCCGTCCTCTTCATATAGTCCACCAGAGGCTGCATGGCCCGGTCCATCTGGGCATAGTCCAATGTACACACATCAAAATAAAAA
Source organism: Clostridia bacterium (assembly GCA_910575625.1). Classification (GTDB taxonomy): domain Bacteria; phylum Bacillota; class Clostridia; order Lachnospirales; family Lachnospiraceae; genus MGBC164599. The sequence goes on along the minus strand of CAJTFD010000016.1, from coordinate 35,404 downwards.
TCCTCAAAGGCTTCCGTGCTGGTGTTGGACAGCTGTGCCATGGCCGAATTTGGATAGCGGAGCACCACCCATTTTGTCTTCGGCACCCGTATATCGTGGTGGACGGGCGTGGAATAATACGTTTCATACAACTTCATCTTATCTGACGGCACATCCGATAACTCTGACACATTGTCACTGCCCCGGACAGCGATATATGCATCCATCATAGACATCTCCATCGCATCCACTTTTGCCATCATCTCCATCTGCTCCTTCGTACAGGAGAGCAGGACTTCCCTCTGCAGCTGCGGTTCCGTATAATGCACAAAGGGAACGCCGCCTGCCTGGTACACCTCTTTCACCAGCTGCCTGGCCAGATCTTTGGTCTCCTTTCCTATATAATGGATATAGACTTTCTCTCCCGGCTGTACCTTACAGGAATAGTTGACCAGAAGTCTTGCTAATTTTATGATCCTGTTATCCAAATCTTTCTTCACTCCTTTTCTGTGAACATCTGCCGCCAGACAGGCGGCACCGATCATTTTGCGATAAGCCCCATATAACTGTAGAACACATTCCCGGCGGACTGGAACAATTCCGTACTGTCATCCATCGCCATATATTTTGTCTCCTGGTTGTCCGGGTCATAGACGATCGTATTATACTGATCGTAACCCACGATCACATAACTCCCGCCGTCCCCCCTGGCTGCGATCACCGGCCGCTGTGCACTGACAAAATACAGCACCTGCTCCAGGGTACAGCCAGCTAAGTTCAACGCCTGCCCCTGCGCAGCCAGATCTTTGCTCAGAGTCTCGAAATCCAATGTCCCTTTTAAGATGGCCTCTGGCACATCGCTCTGATTGAGCTGGATCTTCACCTTCTTATTTCCCCGCTCCCAGACATACTGCTGCGAACGGTTCAGGACCACGCCCAATCTCGCATCCGCCTGAGCGATCGCCTGGGACGCATCCGTGTATGCATTGTCCAGATTTCCGCCTGCATACACATAGTAGATATCCTCCACAGGCACCTGGGTGTCCACATCCAGCACGGTCTGTTCACCGTCATCCCGGTATTTCGCCAGGACCACCACAGGCATGTTATCCTTTATCATCTGCCCGAGATTCAGATGGATGATAAATCCCCTGCGCGCCGTGTACATGGTACTCAAAGACACCACCTGCTCCTCCGCTTTGCGGTTATTCATGATATTGTCCAAATTCCCGGCCACATACGCGTTGTCCTGCCATCGCGCCAATTGGATCTCCATCAGGGAATCACTCATCTGCACGTCGACGATATACTGCTCCGGCTGGGCATATTCTTTTACGATGTTCCCCTCAAAATCCTCAATCCGCAAAGAATCCATCGCAAAGATCATCTTGCCCGTCGCATCCACCACAACGTTTTCATTTTGCGCAAATCCGTAGACCAGATCTTCGTTGAGAAATCCCAGCGCCTTGATATACACGCCCTCCGTCGACTGCAGCTTCCGCATCTTGCCGGTGTCAAAGTTGATGACCCCGATACTTGTACAGTGGTAAGCATCTTCCCCTTCCATCCAAGCCCCACTGGAGTTGGACGTGGAGGAAACAAAATGCCCCGCTTTGATCCCACTCTGGATGATCTCATACTTGTGCCCTTCGATATCCACCTGATACAGATTCCCACCCATGAACAGGAACAACTGGTCCTGTTCATTTACATAAGATAGGCTGTCCAGATCCATCTTTAAAAATTCATAAGACTTGGTGCTGGGGATAAAGACCTGCTCATCCACCACATTCTGATCACTGCTGTACCGGTAGACGCCCACGCCGACCATGCCCTCGTGATCCCCCCTGTTAAAATACCCGTAGACCACAAAATCCATATCCCCGGATTCATCCACACGGACGATCTTCATATCATGGGCATTGTTGGTGTCACGCCCGTCCCCGCCCTCAGCCTGGCGGAAACTGAACACCTGGGTAAAACGGTTCACGCTCCGGTTGTACATCCACAGATCTCCCTGCTGCACAAAGGCTACGATCTCACCGTTGGGATTGCTCATATACTGCATGTCCCTGGAACCCACACCGATGGCCAGGCCGTCATTGTCCACCACCGGCAGGCTGCCATCAAAGACCTGCTGGGCATTCCGCTCAAAATCCAGCAGCAGCACACCGTTTTCCGTATAACGCATCCGATAAAACTCCGTGACCCCGTAACTCTCCGTCTGCCCTTCCTCATTCTGGGCCGTGATCTCATAATCCAGGGCGATGCTCCCCGTCGTCTCATTGATATCCTTGATCACCGGGACAGCCTTCCTGGAGACTGTCGGTGAGAGATCCCCCCAAGTGATCATATCCAAAGAGGAATGGATATTCACAGATGTAAAACTATTATCTGCAACCGAATCATCCGACTCCACATAAGCGGCCAACTCTGCCGTGGAATCCTTGATCATGCATTTTTCATAAAAACTCTGTACAAACCGCACATACTGTTCCGTATTCAGACGGGAACGCTGGATGATCCTTGTGTAGTAGTAGACCTCGCCCACAGAAGTATCCAACGTGATCTGCAGGGAATACTCCTGGTTCATCAGCATATCCTCCGCCTTCAGATCCAGCGTGACTTTAAAATAAGAATCCTGGCTGGTCAGCTTGCGCGTGGAACTGTTCTCGATCACCTTGCTCCCGTCCGAAGTGCGTATCTCATAGGATAGGTTGTACAGGTCGCAGGAATAAGGATTGACCACCAGCGTGATACTCCTGGACGTATCCATAGGCGTCAGGCTGTCCCTGGTAAAATCCACCTGCATCTTTTCTGCATAGCCGTGCATACGATTCACATATGTACCGCCAATCTCCGCCATCACCTCGGGAAACGATGCATCCGCAAGCTCCGCGGTACCACTGGATATCTCCCCGTTCATAAGTATAGACGATACTGCCACCCCAAGGATAAAGACCACGAGCAGTATCAATATCCGTTTTAATATTTTCTTCATATATCACAGACTCTCCTGTCCTTTACCTGTCTATCCCAATATTGTAAATGTTTTGGAGCAAAACCACAAGTCTTTTATAGATAATTCGTAGCTGTTAGATCCACCGCAGCTGCGGGCAAAGCTCCATGCAGTCCTGCATGCCCCGAGGAAAACGCAGCGGGCTGCGCTGACCAAATGCAAGACAGATATCACGCTCTAAAGTGTGTCTGAAAACCGCTTTATGTCAACTGTAAGTCACAATTTGTGGAAGATCTGGCCCAAAGGAGGAAGGCGCAGCGGGCTACGCTGACCGAAAGCGGGCCAGATCTGCCGCAAAGTGGGGCTTGCAGGTGGCGTGAATGGGTTTTAAGACACGCTCTAGGGCATGCAGGTGACGTAAATGATCTTTATAACATGTTCTAAAAATACCTGCGCCTGCAGGAACGGCACCGCCGCCTGTGTATCTCCTGAAACAACAGCACCTGGACCAGATCCTCCAGGGATGCCGCAGCCAGCTCCTCCGTCTCCATCTCATCCGCTACACGCCTGCAGATCCTATCCATCGTGAACCGATCTGGGTACTCATCGTAGATCGGACTGCCCGGGTAATCCATGTGGTCACATATCTCCTCCACCTTCTCCTGTATCCGCTGGGCTGTCCTGGGATAATAAGTCTTTATCAGCTGGAATTCCCTCTCCTGCTGGCTCTCCCCCTCGTAGAACAATGGCGTTGAGTAGTCCATATAAAAAGGAAAATATCTATCATGATACATAACTGCCGTCTTCCTTTCCAAATACATCTTGCACGCAAAATATACTATTACTATATGCAGCTGTTCATTTTTTGCTGTCCATAAATTCAGGGTTGACTAGACCATCGATTTCGTGTAGATTTAAGAGGTTATTACCAGAGAAAGGAAGTAAGTATCATGAAAGAACTGAGTAAAGAATGGAGAACAGCTAAATTCTGGAAACAACAGGCCGTTGCCTGCGTCGGCTGTTTCCTGTTCGCTCTGGGTTTCTGTGTTTTCATCATTCCGCAGCATTTTTACAGCGGCAGCTTCACCGGGATCGCTCAGATCATCCAGACGCTGCTGGCCCGGTATGCATCTTGGAAACCAACTTTTGACCTGACAGGTATCTTTTTATACATCATCAACATCCCGCTGATGATACTGGCCTGGAAGAAGATCGGAAAGAGCTTCTTTATGAAAAGCCTGATCTCCATAACGGTACAATCCCTGTTCCTCTCCCTGATCCCCGTTCCGGTCGAACCGCCGGTCTCGGATCCATTGACCTGCTGTGTGATCGGGGGACTCATCTCCGGCCTGGGGAGCGGGCTGGTCCTGCGCAGCGGCAGTTCCGGGGGCGGCACCGATATCCTCGGTATGTATTGTACGAAAAAGTACCCGGATTTCAGCGTGGGCAAAGTGTCCCTGATCATCAGCGCGGCAGTATTCTCCGTGTGCCTTTTGCTGTATGACCTGGAAACAGTGGTCTACTCTGCCATCTACTCCACCGTCTTCTTAAACGTACTGGATCATGTCCATTACCAGAACATCAAGACCAGCGCCATGGTCATCACGAAAAATCAAGCGGTGGGGGATATGATCCTGCACAGTCTGGAAAGGGGCGTGACTGTCTGGGAGGGGGAGGGGGGCTACACCCACCAGCCCACCTATATCTATTTGACAGTCCTGTCAAAATACGAGACAGGCCAGCTCAAACGGCAGATCCACCAGGCAGATCCCCACGCCTTTGTCATCTTCAACAATGACATCAATGTTGACGGATATTTTCAAAAAAGGCTATGACTTTTTCAAACCCCATGAAATGGGAAGCTTTCACCAGCACCGTGCCGCCCTCTCCTGCCAGATCCGGCAGAAGAGACAGCAGACCGTCCAGATCCTCCAGGTACACGACCTCCAGATCTGGATCTTCCTGCCGGGCGGCCGCGGCCATATGGCGGGATAACGCTCCCACACATATGCACAGATCCAGGCCCAAAGACGCCGCACAGACACCTATCTCCCGGTGCATATCGATCTCATCCGCACCCAGTTCACCCATATCCCCCAGGATCGCCACTTTTCTCCCCGGCGCATTTTTCAGCACTTCCAAGGATGCCTTCATAGAGATTGGATTGGCGTTATAGCAGTCGTCGATCACTGTGAGCGGCCCGGCCTGTATCATACGCAGCCTGCCGCCGATGGCCTCCAGGCTCTCGATACCCCGCTGTATCTCCTTTGCCGACAGACCGTAATGCCTTCCCATGGCGGCTGCAGCCAATGCATTATAGACCATATGACGGCCCGGTATAGGGATCCGCACGGAGAATGCCTCATCCCCCATATGGATACGGCACTGTGTCCCTGTCAATCCGTGGGGCAGCAGATCATCCGCCCATACGTCGGATCTGCTGTCCATACCAAAAAATACCGGCTTTCTGCCGCCCACATCTCCCACCGCAGCTAATTTATCGTCATCTCCATTCAATATCACGCATCCCCGCTCTTTCATATATTGGAAGATCTCCGTCTTCGCTTTGAATACGCCGTCCCGATCCCCCAGAAATTCCAGATGACACGGGCCGATGTTGGTGATCACGCATGTGTCTGGTTTCGCGACCTTAGCCAGCCTGGACATCTCACCAAACTGGCTGATCCCCATCTCCAGCACAGCAATCTGATGCTCCGGGCGCAGACGGAATACGGTCAACGGGAGGCCCAATTCATTGTTAAAATTCCCCTCGGTCTTTAACACACAATATTTCTGGGCCAAAACAGCGCTGATCACTTCTTTTGTGCTGGTCTTCCCCACACTCCCAGTGATCCCCACTACCGGCAGGGCCAGGGTCTCCAGGTAAAATTCCGCGATGTCCTTCATAGCCTGAAGGGAGGACTCCACATGGATATACGGATAAGGCCGCGGCCCCAGATCCCGTTCCGAGAGGACTGCCACCGCTCCTTTTTTTACCACATCTTCGATGAATGTATGTCCATCCACCCGCTGCCCGGGGATCGCTACAAACAGCGCGCCTGGCTGTACCTGCCGGCTGTCTGTGACGATACTTTCCACCTCCCGGTCTTTTTCCTCTGGCCCGCCGCAGTATGTGCCCCGACAGACCCTGGCAAGATTGCCCAATGTCAGATCTTTCATGCATGCCTCCCTGTATCAGACGCATATTTCTCCATGGAAACCTCTATCAGCTTTTCACACAATTCCGGGAAACCCATTCCCAGGGCAGCGGCCTCCTGGGGCAGCAGACTGGTGGGCGTCATTCCTGGAAGGGTATTTGCTTCCAGACAGTACACTTTCCCGTCCGCCCCCATCATGAAATCCAGACGGCTGTACGCCTTTAACGCCAGCAACCGGTGCCCCGTCTTCGCATAGCCCTGCATCTCCCTGGCCTTTTCCTCCGGCAGGTCCGCCGGACAGGTCTCCACAGCAGAACCCGGTTCATATTTATTCTTATAATCATAAAAGCCTTTCAGCGGCGCGATCTCTATGACAGGCAGCGCCTCCCCGTCGATCACGCCCACCGAAAATTCCCGGCCTTCTATGTAGTCTTCCACAATGATCTTATCCTCCCAGGCAAAAGCCTCCTCCAGGGCTTTTTCATAAGACGCCTGGTCCGCTGCGATCGACACCCCGATGCTGGAACCTCCATTGCAGGGTTTGACCACCACCGGAAAATCCATCCCCTGATCTTTCAGACAGCAGCTACCCTCCCCTTTCCAGAGCATGATGCCCCTGGGCATGGGAACACCCCCCGCCGCGAAGATCTGTTTTGTGATCCCTTTGTCCATAGCCATGCCGCTCCCCATGGCCCCAGTCCCTGTATAACGGATACCGAAAAGATCGAACGCGGCCTGGATCTTCCCGTCCTCACCGTTTGCCCCGTGGAGGGCGAGAAAGACCATATCTGCACATTTGCAGATATCCAGCACATAAGGACCAAAAAATTCTTTGCGGCTTTTGCTTAAGTCTTTGATCTTATCATTCCAGCTCTCAATATAAGAGACCGTCTCTTCCAATCCATAGTCTGCAGAAAAGAGCTCTTTTGGATCTTGCTCTTCCAGTCCCGCAAACACATCCACCAGCACAGCGAGATGGCCTTTTTCCCTCAACGCCCTGCACACTTCCGTCCCCGTGACGATCGATACGGCACGCTCTGAGCTGGTCCCCCCTGCTAATACTACGATCTTCATCTTCTGATCCTCCTTCCCGCGTCCGTCCCTATCAATAAACAATGATAGGCACGCCGATCTCAATATTATTATAGATTTTCTCTGCCATATCAGGCGGTGTGTTGACACATCCATGGGATCCGTCTTTCTTGTAGATCTCCCCGCCAAATTCCGACCGCCACGCGGCATCGTGGATCCCCACGTCTTTATTAAAAGGCATCCAGTAAGTCACCGGGGAAGCATAATCCTCCCCTTTGAGCACAGCAGGCGACTTCTTATTATCCAGGGCATAAACACCTGTGGGCGTCACCCGGTCCTTGTCCGGCCTGCCGGTCACGACAGGCGTATCCACAAGAAGTGTGCCGTTTAGATAAAAGCACATCCGCTGTTTTGTCAAGTCCACTTCCACGTATGTATCGCCGATGTCATTCTCCTCTCGGTTATAGCCGCGGTACAGATATTCCGGCTCCCGGATCACTTCTTCTCCGGCCTCGATGTTCGCCCGCAGGGCTTCCACTTCTTTTTCCTCATAAATGACCCAGCCGTAATCGCCGCCTTTTACCTTGATCATATTCCCCTCGGCTGTTCGGAAATCCCGTTCACTGCCATATGTATCATATTTTACAGCCAGCTGGTGGACATATTCTTTCAGCTGGGCTTCGTCCAGCTGATACTTTCCGTCCTCCCCTTGCACCACCCAGTCCTGCAGGATCTCAGAATCCAGGACTTCGTTCCGGTCCTGGAAATCATACGTGATCTTGGCCGTGGCCAGGCGGTCCAGCTGCTCCTTATGCTGCACCAGTGTCTCATCATCCCGGTACACCTGGGGCAGCACATAGCACTCTTTCTCCACCAGATCCACGACGGGCTGGCCGTTTTCCACTGCCTTTTGCACCTGGGCGATCACTTTCTTCTGCTCCAGGGTATCCCCTTCCACCTCCGGGACGATCTCGAAACCGTTTTCTGTCTTCTCAATATATGCATCCGCAGGAGCCTGCATTTCCTTAAAACACTCCAGGGCTTTTACCGTCTTTTTTAATTTCTTCTTATCGTAGGTCGTTATCGCTTCCGTGGTGTATTTTTTCGGATCATTTAAAGAGAGGAACCAGGTCCACTTTTTCTGACTGCTGACCAGATGGCCGATGTCTTTATTTTCCTCGTACTGCAGTCCGATCTGCTCTGCTACGATTTTCTCCTCTTTCGCATCCATCTCGTAAACAGTCAAAGTGTAAGTGGCTATCTCATCCGCGATCGCCTGCTGCACGCTCTTTGCCGTCTGGTAGGAGATATCCAGGCCATTGATCGAGGAATCCGGAAGAAAATGGCTTGAGAAAAAATAGACACCCAGCCCATAGATACCCGCCGCGGCCAACACAAACAACACGATCATCCCTATTAAGATCTTCTTTCCTCTCCCCATATATGATCCCTCCTGATCATTTTATCATCTGTTCTCCAATATCTTATCAATGCTCACCAATTTCACACAGAGAACAAACAGCTGCCCTGCCTTCTCCAGTTCATCCAGGGACGGATATGTGGGCGCGATCCGTATATTGCTGTCCTTGGGATCCTTTCCATACGGGAACGAAGCGCCGGCCGGGGTCAGCACCAATCCGGCTTCCTTTGCCTTCGCGACGATCGCCTTCGCACAACCTTCCATAGCCTCAAAAGATATGAAATAACCACCCCTGGGATATGTCCATGTCCCAATCCCCATGCCATCCAACTCGCGCTCCAGTTCATCCCAGACGACTTTGAATTTGACAAGGGTCAGTTCGCCCTGCTTCTTCATGTGTTCCCGGACTCCATCCATATCCTTAAGAAAACGCGTATGGCGCAGCTGGTTGATCTTGTCATGTCCGATGGTCTGTATCTTCAGATGCTGCAGAAACTCTTTCCGATTCCCCTCGGAGGTCGCCACTACGCAGATCCCAGAACCGGGAAACGTCACCTTTGATGTGGAGACAAATTCATAGACCATGTCCTCATGTCCCGCTTCCCTGCAGAGGGAGACGATATCTGGGAGCTGATCCTGTTTTTCCTCCTCTGCATAGAGATGGTGCACTGCATATGCATTATCCCAAAAGATCCTAAAATCTTTTGCCTTCGGCTCCAGGCGGGCAAATCTCTCCACAGTTTCCGCGGAATATGTGTATCCCTGGGGATTGGAATATTTCGGTACACACCAGATCCCTTTAATGGTCTCATCTTCCTTCACCAATTTTTCCACTATATCCATGTCCGGGCCGTTCTCCGTCATCGGCACAAGGATCATCTCGATGCCAAAATATTCTGTGATACTGAAATGGCGGTCATAACCCGGTACAGGACATAGAAATTTCACCTTATCTAATCTGCTCCAGGGAGTACTGCCCATCACGCCATGGGTCATAGAACGGGATACTGCATCAAACATAATGCTCAAGCTGGCATTGCCGAACACGATCGTCTGGCTCGGATCAGTCCCCACCATCTCCGCCAGCATCCTCTTTGCTTCCGGCAGACCGTCTACCTGGCCGTAATTCCTGATATCCACGCCCGTATCGTTTTTCATATCAGAACCGCTGTTTATCGTATCCAGCATTCCCATGGACAAAGCCAGCTGCTCTTCACCTGGTTTTCCCCTGGACATATCCAAGGACAGACCGAGCCCTTTGATCTCCTCATACTTGGCCGCCAATCTCTCCCTTAATGCCAACAGTTCCTCTTTCTTCATATGTTGATACGTTTCCATAATAACCTCCCTCTTAGCTGATTATGTTTGCTGTATGATCACCTAATTTTAGTATGCCCTTTTATGGATTGTCAAGCATTAGTTTGTGCAATGATTGCAAACAGACGCCCCGGTATGCTATAATCCCTGTTAAAAGCCTATTCAACAACAATCTTGGAATACAGAAAGGAAATTTTAAAATATGTGGACTGCTGACAATTGGAAAGGATATCAGTTACTAGATGCTTCTTTGGGCGAACGCTTGGAACGATGGGGAAAATATATTTTGATACGCCCAGACCCGCAGATCATCTGGGATACTCCCCGCACCCTGAAAGAATGGGATCAAAAAAACGGACACTACCACAGGAGTAAAAAAGGAGGTGGAGAGTGGGAATTTTTCCATCTGCCAAAACAGTGGTCCATCCAATATAAAGAACTGACTTTCCATCTGAAACCCTTCCATTTTAAACATACGGGACTATTCCCCGAGCAGGCAGCCAACTGGGACTGGCTCACAGAAAAGATCCAAAATGCCGGACGGAAAGTCAAAGTGCTGAACCTGTTCGCCTACACAGGCGGGGCCACCCTGGCCGCAGCCGCGGCCGGTGCCTCGGTCACTCATGTGGATGCCTCCAAAGGCATGGTGACCTGGGCGAAAGAGAACGCCATCGCCTCCGGTCTGGAAAAGGCTCCCATCCGCTGGCTAGTGGACGACTGCATAAAATTCGTGGAGCGCGAGATACGCCGGGGCAATCACTATGACGCAGTCATCATGGATCCGCCCTCCTATGGCCGCGGACCGAAAGGAGAGATCTGGAAGCTGGAGGATTCCGTCTACTCCCTGATCCAGCGGTGTGCTCTCCTCCTGAACGAGCAGCCCCTTTTCTTCCTGGTCAGCTCTTACACCACCGGGCTCGCTCCCTCCGTCCTTACCTACATGATATCCACCGCGTTAAAAGACTACGCCGGGAACACAGACTCACAGGAACTCGGGCTCCCTGTCACCTCCACAGGACTGTGCATCCCCTGCGGCTCATCAGGGCGGTGGGAATCCTCCTTTTGATCTGTAGCCTCTCATCTATAAGATGGGGGGCTTAAAAAAACACTCACCCCACCACATTCCCGACGATGACATAAGAAAATATATACATGATGACTGTCGCCACAGCAATCCCAAGCAAGATCGCGGCCGACGACTTCTTGATATCCACACCCAAGAGCGATGCGATCAGCGCCCCTGTCCAAGCCCCTGTCCCGGGCAGCGGTATCCCCACAAAAGCCACCAATCCCCAGAACTCGTATTTCCGTATCTGGTCGCTCTTGTCCATGGCTTTCTCTTCCAGCTTCACAATGATCGGCCGGAAGATCCTGACTTTTTTCAGCCATTTAAAGATCTGCCGGATGAACAGGAGTATAAACGGAATGGGGATGATATTCCCGATCACACAGATCGGGATTGCCTGTACCGCCGAAACTTTCAGAAGACTGGCCGCGAGCAGCCCCCCGCGCAGTTCAAGGATCGGGAACATGGATATCAGGAATACCACTGCCTGTTCCGAGATATAGGGTGAAAGGTTCGCCGTAAACCATTGTACCAGTGATTCCATAAAACCTCCTTATATGGATGAGAGATTCTCCTGAAGAAAGCGGATCAGAGTCTCCATCTCCTCCTGTGTCCCCACACTGATGCGCAGATGCTCCCGTATCCGATCCTTGTCAAAATACCTTACATAGATGCCAGACTGCCGCAGAAGACCATATATCTTTTCCGCCGGATGATCTTTATGTGTGGCGAATATGAAATTTGCTTTCGAATCCGCAGATTCAAATCCCAATGCCCGCAATTCTTTTTCTGCCCATTCCCTCGTATTTATGATCTTACGCAGCGTCTCCTGAAAATATTCCTCATCTTCCAGTGCTTTCGCGCCCAGGCAGATCGTCGGCTGATCCATCGTATACGAATTGAACGAAAATTTGACATCATTCAGATATTTGATCAGGACAGGGCTTCCCATCGCATATCCGATCCGCAGCCCTGCCAGGGATCGGGATTTTGAAAATGTACGGACGACCAGAAGATTCTCATACTTTTCAATGAGTGGCAGCGCCGACTCCGCACCAAAATCTACATAGGCTTCATCCACGATCACGACAACATCCCGGTTGTGCTCCAGGATCTCTTCCACCATATCCAAGCCCATGTCCATACCTGTAGGCGCATTGGGATTAGGGAATATCACACCGCCATTTTCACCGAAATAATCCTTGGGAACAATTGAAAAATCTTCCGCAAGTCTCGGCCGCTCATACGGGATCCTGAACAGCTCCGCCCACACATCATAAAATGAATAGGTGATGTCCGGGAACAATATAGGCTTGGAGGAATTAAAAAATGTCAAAAAAGACATAGCCAAGACATCATCCGACCCAACGCCCACGAAAACTTGTTCCGGCTGCAGCCCATGATATGCCGCGATCGCATCCACCAAAACCTTCGCAGATGGATCCGGATAAAGACGGAGTTCCTCCCCCGCCCATTCCCGCGCCGCCTGCAGGAATCCCGGAGAGGGTGGATAGGGGTTCTCATTTGTATTCAATTTTATGACCCTTTGATCCTGCGGCTGCTCGCCAGGTGTGTAGGGGACCACCTTCCTGACGTTATTTTCCCATTCCCTCATCATGCATCCCCCACATCATTTTTCTGCAGATAAATATCTATCCTATCCCCTGACTTCAATTCCTGCTGAAAGGAGCCATCCTCCCCATTGACCTGCAGTTTCAGCAACCCACCCGGGTTCTGCAGATCAATACCGGAATATTCCACCAGATCCATCAGGAAATAAGGAGTATTATCCTCCTTTTTGATCAGGAACAACGGCTCCCCGTTCAAGAGGAATTTACATACCTGGGAAGACTGGACATGTTTCACAGGCGCGGGATCTTTCGGCTTTTCCCTGACTACTGCCGTTCTCGCTTCCGGCCTGGCTTCTGCCTTGACCTCTTTCTTTACCTCTTCCGCTTTTTTCACTTCCGTCACGTTCTGCGCTACGGGAGCTTCCTGTGCCGGGATATCAGACCCTTTTCCCGTGATCACCACATCCCCCGTCTTCAAGACCGTATCCAGAGGAACGATCCGCCCGTTCACGGATGTCCTGCTCTCATATCCAGGTTCAACGATATCTGCCAATGTTATCTTTGCATTTTCTCCATCCGATGCCGGTGTAAAATGAATCTGGTCACCCGCATGCACTATGCAGGAAACCTTCACATCCTCCCCGTTGACCTGCAATTTGGAAGGGATCCCCGGCGTACCGTGGTAGATCTTTCGCTTTCCGTCCAGCTGGATCACCACATTCCGTCCAGACCGTGCCAAAAGATCCTGAGAGCGGTAGCCATTCATCATGAGTATATCCAGCACAGTCAGACTGCCGCTGCGGAACAGTTTTGAACGCTTTCCGTTGAGCATGACATGGCAACTGTCATTGATCATATTCAGGCCCGCCGAAACAGCGATGCCCAAGGGTGTGGCGTATTCCGGATTATCCAGATCATACTCTTCGGAAACTGCATTGACAGAAAAATTATTTCCCGCGATAGCCACCCTGTTCATATCCATCTCCAGATATTTTGCCACGCAATCCCGTATATCGGCCAATTTGCTGCCGCCGCCCGCCAAAAAGACGGCCGACGGAGCGTTGCCGTTCACAGACAATATCTTTTCTGAGATTTCCTTGCACAAAATCTTAAACGAGCCGTCGATACAGGTGCGGACCTCCTCCTTGGGTACAGTATGGGGAAGTCCCAGGATATCTGTAAATTCTATATTCTCATGATCCTGGATATCCATCTTCATACGCTCCGCGGTCTGGAAATCCACAAGATAATTGCGCATCAGTGCTTCTGTGATCTCATCCCCTGCAACTGTGGCCATGGTATAACCCACGATACTGCCGTCCCTTGAGATAGCGATATCCGACGTGCCCGCCCCGATGTCCACCAGAGCCAGATTTAACAGCCGGATATTCTCCGGGATCGCGGCGTTGATAGCGGCAATCGGCTCCAGAGTCAGGCTCGCAACTTCCAGATCCACTTTGTTCATGGTCGTATACAGACTCTCCACAACCTCGCTGGGCAGGAAAGTCGCGATGACATCCGCGCTGACCCTTTTCCCCTGATGATCAAGAAGGTCTGAGATCGGATAATTGTCGAGGAGATACTGGGTCACCGTGTAACCCACGAGGAAAAACTGCCTCCCCGCCTGATCCATCTCCTGAGCAAAAGCCTCCTCCGCCCGCTCGATCGCACCTGCCTCCAGACGACCAATGATCTCCTCATCTATACGCTGCGCCTTGTCAAATTCCATCTCACAGAATGCTTTCTGCGTTTTCAATGCCCTTCCTGCGGCCGCCACGCATACATTTTTTAAGGTACACTCCAGTTTCTTTTCCAAACGTTCTTTCACATGCCGGGCAACCTTCGCCACCTGCTCGATATCCTCAATCTGCCCGTCTATCATCGCCCTGCGGGCATGTTCTTCCTTATCTATCGCCAAAACATGCAGCTTCTCATCCCTGACAGCTCCCACCAGACCGATGATACTGCGGGTCCCGATATCCAATGCGAATACAAGATCATTCTGTTCCCTGGATGTCTGGATACTGGTCCTTCCTTCATTTATCTTCACGGCGTATCTCCTCCACATTTTTAGAATGACAACACACGTTCTATATGTCTGCCTTCCATTCTAACACGATCTGACTTTTATGCCAAGTATCTGAATATGTTTTAGCGTTACTTTATGTCAACTCTATCCTGTTGTTTATGTATGATCCCCCTGTCAAAAAACTTTCAATCGGATATCCTCCCTTTACAGCCTGCATATAGCGATCATCAGACACTTAAAGAAGACCCCTGTATAAGATTTATTCTTTCTCTATTTATGAATAAATGTCTTATAAAATAATGTTGTACAGATCATAAAACGTTTATAAATATCATAAATGCAATATTTAAAGATATATAAGAATAATTTTTATTTTAATAAAACAACGCATCTATAAAGTTGTTTTATTAACTTTATCATTGGATTATATTTTTTTCTTATTTATCCCATAATAGATTTATATTAAAATATTTATCTGTATAACAAAAGAATTAGGAGTATGATTATGGAACTACACGAACGTCTCAAAAAACTTAGGACGGATCAAGGGATCAGCGTATACCGCTTGGCACGTATGAGCGACGTATCTGAAAATTACATACGCATCATAGAAAAAGGAAATAATCAGCCCTCTGTTCAGGTTTTAGAAAAATTAGTGAAATCTCTGGGTATGACTTTAGCAGAATTTTTCCGAGATGATGAGACCATCCTCTATCCTTCTTGTTATGAAAAAAATCTGATCCAGGCCGCTCGTAAATTAGATGCTCAGAAATCCGAGCTTTTACTCTCTTTAGCGAAAGCCTTATCAGGAAACGAATCACCCTAATGCCTGTTTGTAACATACATTCAGGCGTTTTTAAAGATTTTTACTCATGATCCTGTTTTAACAAAAATGCTTCTGCCGTCAGCCGAACCCCTAATGAATATCCCTGGATGAACGCCTCCTCTATCTCATATTGTACTGCTTCTTGTCTGCAATTTTGCATATGCTCAAATCCTCTCCTCTCTTCCGGCGACAGTCCACTTATAAATTTTTCTGATCCTTGATTATATTCCCTCAAAAGATCCCAATAACCCTTATCTTTTGGCGAAACCGCTTCACATGGAAACAAACTGCCTGTGAACAGATCTTTGATCGCATCTGTTTTCAATATCTTTCTCCTTCCCCAAACATCCATGGTAGATCTGCACTCTTTCTCTATGCATAAATAGACATCCATCCTTACCAGGAACGGTGATGATCCCATTCTCATTTACCAGCAAGTCCTCTACATTCACGCCCAGCAGTATGCTCAAGGCATAAAAATTATCTAAAGAAGGCAGTGACTGTCCATGGAACCATCGATAGATCGTCTGGTTACATGCGAAATTCATATATACCCGGAGTCCGTTTGCTGTGATGTTCTTCTTCCTGCAGAATTTATAGATATTTGTTCCAGTTTTTTTCGCGTTTATGATCGGATAACGCATGTTCTCACATCCTTTTTTCTATTATCGCACAATCCTATATATTTGTCATTGAATTACAAATCACTTGACAAAACATATTTACTGCATTATGATGTATAGTTAACAATGCTCGTAAGATCATAGGAGATACAACAATCCACAAGCATCATGATAGAACAATGGAGGTTCTTATGTTTCGTATGTGGGGTAAAGAATGGAAAGATAACCGCATGGTCCGGGATACAGTCATATGCAACGAAACCCAAAATTCCAGGACGAAAAAAGTTTTACAGAGTCTGGAAGACATCTGTTATGAATTTGACTTACAGACTCCAATATGGCTGAATGGAAATGTCCAGGAATTCCAGCGGCTCTCAAAGACCCGATTTTATCAGGATAATTTTATCGAACACATAGATTTTGAATATTTAGAAATCCAGATCATCGAAGAATAAAGAAAAGATAGGGTAAAGCGGGACAGCCTACACACTGTCCCGCAATGCATCAGAGCCTCTTCAGCAATTCTTCCCGTTCTTTTTCGAAACCGGGCTTGCCGAGAAGGGCAAACATATTCTTTTTATAACTCTCAACACCGGGCTGATCAAATGGATTCACTCCTAACACATACCCACTGACTCCACACGCAAATTCAAAGAAATAGAACAGCTGTCCCAGATAAAATTCTGTCTGCGCCGGGATATGGACCATCAGATTCGGGACCTGTCCGTCCGTATGGGCAAGGATCGTACCATTCATCGCACTTTTATTGATAAAATCCACATTTTTACCAGCCAGGTAATTCAGTCCATCCAGATCGACAGGCTCTTCTTCCAAGACGATCTCATCCCTGGAAGTCTCCACATCCAATACTGTTTCAAACATGATCCTGGAACCGTCCTGGATAAACTGCCCCATGGAATGAAGATCCGTAGTCAGATCTACCGATGCAGGAAAAATGCCTTTGCCATCTTTCCCTTCACTTTCTCCATATAGCTGCTTCCACCATTCGGAGATATAATGGAGACTGGGTTCATAATCAGCCAGGATCTCCACACTTTTTCCTTTTCTATGCAGGATATTGCGCACTGCAGCATATTTTAGAGCATCATTTTCCTCAAAATCATTTTCTAATGCTGCTCTGCGGCCTGCCGCCGCCCCTTCCATCAGCTGGTCGATATCTGCCCCGCTGACTGCGATGGGAAGAAGCCCTACTGCTGTCAGCACAGAGAACCGTCCGCCCACATCATCTGGGACTACAAACGTTTCATACCCTTCCTCTGTAGCCAGGTTCTTCAAAGCCCCTCTCGCCTTATCTGTCGTAGCATATATCCGTTTAGCAGCCTCTTCTTTCCCGTATTTTTTTTCAAGGATCCCCTTGAATACCCGGAAAGCAATGGCAGGTTCTGTCGTTGTGCCTGACTTTGAGATCATATTGATGGAAAAATCCCTCTCCCCGATCACATCGATCAATCCCTGTATATAAGAACTGCTGATACTGTTGCCTACATAATAGATCTCCGGTGTTTTGCGCTTTTCGGGAGTTATCTGGTTGTAAAAACCATGCCTTAAAAACTCGATCGCAGCCCTCGCTCCCAGATAAGATCCACCAATACCGATCACAAGCAATACCTGTGAATCTTTCTGTATTTTCTCAGCTGCTTTTTTTATCCGGCCAAACTCTTCTTTGTCATACTCCACCGGAAGATCGATCCAGCCCAGGAAATCATTTCCAAGACCATTTTTTGCAACCAATTTTTCTTTTGCAGCCATCACCAGTTCTTTCATAGCAGGTATCTCGTTCACCCCTAAAAATGATCCGGCTTTTGAATAGTCAAAAGTCACTTTATCACTCATACCTTACCACCTATATCCTTTCTCTCTAAAATGTATATCTGGCACTCCATCCAAAACAGAGTCCTGGAAAAATACGTCAAATACATCCTTAGTGTAGCAAATAAATCAGCTTTTCGCAAGGTATCTGCATACTATTCTGCAAAAGTCCTGTCAGGAAGCTCACCTCCATTTATCCCATGAACTCCCGGATCACCTCTCTCATGATCTCCTCTTCTTCTGGGGAGAGCAGTTCACCAAACCGCCCCTTCCCTCCAGTGCTCTCCTTGATCCCTCCTGCCACATGATCCACCATGGCATCTTCCTGCTCTCTGCTCACAGCAGCCATTGTCTGGACATTTGCTGCCTGCCGGCAGCTCTCCTCAACATATTCTGCCATAGAACGGAATATATGTTCTTCTTTATAAGAAAAATCCAATGCCTGCCGCATCACCAAAAGGACCAGCGGTACGATCAGCCCTGCCTGGATATATATGGAAGAAACCATGCCTGTCCGCATCACCACCTTCGAAAATACCACTGCTAAGGCCAACAGGCATGTACTGATAAAAGAAGGCATCCATACCCAGCGGTTCATCCGGCGCACCCGTTCATCACGGCAGTCCCAAGAACTCAGCCATTTTTCCTTCAAGTCCTGTGACTTACTGTCTTTTCGCATTTTTCTTCTGTAACTCAAACATACGGCAGCCATGCCCAATATTCCCAAAACACCCACGCCCGCCATTGCATACAATAATATATGCATGTCCATGATCTTGTATAACATACGCCCCTCCTTCAAAACTTACTTCATACGGATATTATATAGCAGTATAGTGCATTTTGAAATAAAAATCGTTCGACAAATCCACTGTTAAACCGCATGATGACTTTCATTTCCCTTTACCGTCATACTCTCGGATGTTCCCAATATCTGCTGCCATGCTCCAATCCTTATCTTTTGTATCTTTTTAAGACACTTTATATGATACTCCTATCTACTTCTTTTGTCAATAATTATTTTATTTATAAAAAACTATTGCATATCTATATTTTTTAGTGTATTATAAAGACACAAAAGGAGAATATATCATGAGCATGGCTGAACGTATAAAAGAAAGAAGGACTCTCAAAGGATTGACACAAGAAGAACTTGGTAAAAAGATCGGTCTCCAAAAATCTGCGATCGCAAAATACGAAAATGGCAGAGTTGAAAACATAAAAAGATGTGTGATAGAAAATATGGCTGAAGTCCTTGGATGTTCCCCGTGCTATCTGATGGACTGGGATGAGGATCCCGAAAATACTGTAACCAAAGACCAGATACTCCGGATTCTAAAATATTATAGATCACTGAACAGTATCGGAAAACGCGAAGCCACAAAACGCGTTGAAGAACTGAGCAATCTTCCGCAATATTCTAAAAGGTCCCCCTAGAGTGTGTCTGAAAACCGCTTTATGTCAACTGTAAGTCACAATTTGCGGAAGATCTGTCCCAAATGAGTAAGGCGTAGTGGGCTACGCTGACCGAAAGCGGGCCAGATCTGCCGCAAAGTGGGACTTGCAGGTAGCGTGAATGGTTTTTAAGACACCCTCATCAGCAGATAGACGATCGTTTCCGCATCTGGATCATTATCACTCCGGCGATCAGATATCGCAGCAGATAGAGATCTGAACAAGCAAAATATCCCTATATCTGACCGCCAAAGTGATATCTAAAAGATGGATGTTCTTTTTCATGATCTCATATGTCTTTCTCCTCATCCATCTGCTGCCAGGGATGTATCAACGATCAATCTCTTTGCCTTATCGTACAATGTTTCTTTTCTCAGCAGCACATAATCCTCTCCCATAAAACGCCGGACCATCTCCAAAGTCGTCTGCTCTTCTTTTGCAAGCCTTATGGCGGCTTCCTCCAGTTCCTCATGAGAAACCGTCAGCTCTTCCTGCTCTATGACAGTACGCAGGATCGTCTCGACCTGATGATCCCGGATGATCTCTTTTCGGATATCCTCTTTCCATTTATCCAGATCCATTTCCTCCAGATGATGATCGCCGCCCATAGCCTGATAACGCATATTCTGCATGAGACCAGCCAGTTCCATGCGGATCTCCTGTTCTACTTCTTCTTCTGAGAAAGGGATATCTGATCCAAGGATGATCTGATCCAGCAGCTGCTGTACAGCGGCCTCCCTGTCAGAACGATCACCATGAACAGTCAATCCTTTATATTTTATTTGATCACAATATGGCATACCTGTTTTTCCTTCCAGATCTTTTATTGTTCTGTGTGCTGCTGTTTGATCTTAACCCCCGCTTCCGCAGTCAATAATGTGGAAGCAGCTGATGATGCGCATTGCAGAGCAAGCCGCACGGCTTTCGCGGGATCCACGATACCAGCCTCTACCATATCCACGTATCTGGTCCTCTGCACATCATATCCAAGATCCCTTTTTTTCCCTTTTATCCTGCTGACCACCATAGACGGATCCTCCCCTCCGTTGATGGCGATCTGACGGACGGGTGCTTCCAATGCTCTTAAGACGATCGATGCGCCTATTTGCCGATCCCCGTCAAGAGACTTTACATATGCCTGGACAGCCGGAAGGATATCCAGATATATACTCCCTCCGCCGGGAACGATCCCTTCCTTCTGTGCGGCCTTTGCAGACTGAACAGCATTTTTCAGACGATATTTCAACTCCTTCATCTCCGACTCTGTAGGAGCGCCGACCTTGATCACAGCCGTCCCTCCGGTAAATTTGGCAAGACGTTCCTTGAATCGGCTCTTTTTTAGATCATAATCCTCTGTATCGATAAGATGACGGAGGCTGTCCAAATGCGCCCGGATCTCCATTGGATCTCCTTTTCCGTTGATGATCGCTGTGCTGTTTTTTGAAATGATCACTTTTTCTGCTGTGCCGAGCATCCCCAACTCTGTATCTTTCAGATCATGACCCAGCTGTTCTGTAATAAAAGACCCTCCGGTAAAGATACAGATATCTTCCATCCGCTCTCTCCTTCCGTCTCCATATGCCGGAGGGTGTACCGCAACAACATCCACGATCCCTTTTCTCTTGTTAATGATCAAGACAGAAAGCGCACTCCCTGTGATCTTCTCCGCGATGATCAAAAGGGGACGGCCTGCCGCGCGGACCTGCTCCAGGATCGGAAGGATATCCCGGGCATCTGAGATCTCATCGTCCGTTACTAAAATATACGGATCGTCGAGTTCTTCGTGCATGCTCTCCGGATCTTTAAGTATTTTTCCATTTAGATATCCTTTTTCATACTGCATGCCCGTGGTGATCTCCAGGGTCGTTTCTGTATTCGGCGTTTCTTCCACGGATATGGTCCCTTCCGGACCAATCTGCTCCATGGCCTGAGACACCAGTCCTCCCACAAACGCATCTCCAGCTGAAATTGCAGAAACACAGCGGATATCTTCCAGACTCCTTACAGGTCTTGCGATCCTTCTGACTGCAGCACAGGAAAGCTGGACTGCACCCTGGATCCCTTTTTGGAGTTCTATCGCATTGGCACCTGCTGCGATATCCTTCGCCCCTTCCTGCAAAATGGTATTCGCCAAAAGGACGGTGACCGCTACATGATCGCCAACTTGGTCATTGATCATCGCAGCCGCCTCTTTTATGATCTGTACCCCCATATCTTCATACGGATCCTCCAGTCTGACCAAACGGACGACCGCCGCTCCATCCCTGACGATAAGAGGCATCTGTGCATCCTGCATCAAAAGCGCTGCCCTGCCCTTCGGGCCAATCGTCATTTTTACGGCATCTGATACGATATTGATCCCCGACAGCATTTTTTCTCTTATATCCTGCCCGTATAAAATGTCCCTGCCCATAAAAACCTCCGCTATCCAATATCTATCTTTCCTGACCAAACCCTCTAAAGGGCAGTCAGATGTTCCATCTCTGCCTGCCCAAAATGATATTCTTCTTTACAGTTTATCAAGTTCTGTCAAAAAAGTATCCAGTTCCTTTTCATCCATATGGTATCCATGTTCATCCTCTGGATATGCGCCTGTACGGACATCATTTGCCCAGCGGCCATATGCTGTGGCAGCCCACTCAAAGAAATTCGCATAGCTCTTAGCATGGGAAGCCGGACTTGGCATCATGCCAAACGTATCAAAATCCACCATCTCACAGCCGTCTGCTGCACCGCCTGCCGCAATACTGATCACTGGCACACGCAATTTCTTCGCAATTGCATTGGTGACTTCAATCGGCGTCAACTCGATAGACATCGCCATCATACCATTTTCCTGGTATTCATATGCCATCTTTGCTACTTTCATAGCTTCTTTGGCAGTCTTTCCCATACGTTTATATCCGCCCTGACGGTTTGTCTGCCATCCGGAAAGAGCGCCCACATGGCCAAATACCACCAGATAGTTATCCGCCATATATTTCAGAGTCTCATTGTTGATCCCCATCGGGAGCAGGGAGTCAGCTCCACAGTTCATATAATAAGAGCCATACTCCATCGCTTTCTCTTTAGAAGAATAGGTAGGTGTCTGCATATAAAAGTTGATATGGATCGTCTTTGCAGCACGGCGGACAGTCTGGATCCACCAGGGAGCCATATCGATCTGGATCTGGGGATCTTGTGCTCCATCGCCAGGAACAGTGAGACGGCATATGTCACATCCAGCAATCTCTGCAGCCTGAGTAAAGAACTGATCGCGGCCGGCCGGACACATCTGCACGATCGGTGTCCCCTCATCTTTTAATTTCTGGAGGTAATTGATGGATTTACGTTCTTTCACAACACGGGAAGCAGTCACTTTCTTATCTTCTTTTGCAACCGTTACATTTTTGTTCTCTCCTGCCATGATAATTCTCCTTTCGTGATCGGTCATCGATCATTGTCATCTTTTTCAGGGTCAAGCGCTCAAACATACACCGCCGTCTATGATGATGGAAGCGCCATTTACAAAACTGGATTCATCACTGCCCAGATACACAGCCAGAGGCGCGATCTCATGTGGCAAACCCACCGCCGGCATCCGGGGATCATCTCCCAGCGCGCAGCGTGCAGATTTTACCATCCACTCCTTCGCATGGGCATTGTAGCCACTGCCACGATGGATGACCGCGCCTGCCTCATTTGCCTCGCCTGTGCTCTTATGGATATTTGTCATCACAGGACCCGGACAGATCGAGTTGCAGCGGATCCCGTCTCTTCCATACTCAAAAGCGATCGCCTTCATCAGCGCATTCGCACCTGCCTTGGAAGCACAATATGCCGGACCCCCTGTAGCACTCTCAAATGCCGCGTTGGAAGTGATCATAACGATTGAAGCACTGATATCATTTGCTGTAAAATATCTCAATGCTGCACGTGTGATCTTCATAGAGGCCGTCAGATTTATGGAGATCATCCTCTCCCATAACTCATCCTTGAGATCTGCCACTAATGTAAAATTATCCGCTACACCAGCATTATGGGACAGTATATTGCAAATACCGAAGATATCTGCACATACACGAATCACATTCTCACAATCCTCCGTTTTTGTCACATCGCAGGAGACAATGCAGAGCTGTTCTTTTAACCCCATGTCTGCCACTTCTTTTTCTAATTCCAAGAGCGCATCCATGTTGCAGTCTGCGGCTGCAACTTTAGCCTCTTCTTTCAGATAAGCCAGTGCGATCTCTCTTCCCATACCAGAACCGGCTCCGGTAACAACTGCTGCTTTCCCTGACATCCGTTTTGCCATACAAGACCCTCCTTTCATTTATTTACTCTGGTTTTGAAAAAACAGCCAAAATTTTCGAAAATCTTTTTGTTTTTTCTGTTATTTCAACAAAAAAAATTATATCATCGCAAATAAGAAAACAAAATACTGATCATTATGTATTTTATCCTTTAATTTATACATAATATTATGTACATCAAAAAAGAGCCAGTATCTAAACTGTCCTAAAATGCCAAATAAAATCTGCCCATACAGTTTAAATACCTGCTCTCTTTTGCCAGGCGTATGCCTTCAGGATTTTTTATATTCTTTCAGAAAATAGACCAACAGTTCCTGCTGATTATTGATATTCAGCTTTTTGTAGATATTTGAAATATGTTTATAGATCGTAGCCCGGCTGATCTTCATCACACCACAGATATCTGTCGGGGAGATGCCTTCACACAGATAGGAGACTACTTCCTTTTCTCTCTCGGTCAGCATCCTCATTTCCATAAGAGCGTCTTTGCGCCGGACGATCTTTACATCCGGATCTGCATTGAGAAAAAATTTCCGATGCAGGTTATCCAGATGCGGGATCATATGATTGAGCATCTTTACCTCTTGTTCGGAATAAGGCATCGACCGGGTCCTGTCCAGAGCCAGCACGAGACGGATCTGCCCCCGATCGTCAAAAAGTGTAAAATCAAAAGAATGCATCACACCCCGAGGCCTTATACAATCAGTGATAAATTCATTATCCAGCAGCTCAGACCATATGATCGGCTGCACAAACGTATGCTTATCCCTATGCCTGTCCTTTTCCATGCCCAGAGGAAAACGCGCCTGCAGTTTGGCATAATATTCTTTGTATGTATACCCCCACTTCTCACTGACGCCTATCAGATAACAATCTTTTACCTTGCCTGCCGGATTAACAAAGATTCCGACTGCCTGATCAAACGAGATCAGCGATCTCAACCCTTCCAATATCCCGGCCGCAAATCGTGTATAGTCGTCTATCTCACCCACGTCCAGAAAAAATGCATTAATTTTTTTCAAAAATGGATCAGAGTCCATAAGATCAACATACTTCTTCATAAACCAGCCCTCTTTACAGCAATCCAGCTACCCCATTATACCTTTCTTACTAAAAATAGTATCACATATCAGTATAAAAAAACAGTGCGGATGAAAGACGGCATCTCACAGGTTATTGTGAACGTGGAAGCACAGAAGGATGAAACATATGGAAGATACAAAAACTGCCTCTCCACCATACTCGTGGGTAGAAAGAAATCTACGCCCGCAGAAAAAAGACCATAAAGAGGATTTTCGGGACTGCAAAAGAACAACACGGATCCCGTTATACGCAATACATAGGGAAGGCATATATTTAAACCCTTAGGAACTGTTCAAAAATAACTTTTAATATTGCTTGTCTTTTTCTCCGATAGCACCGGTCAAAGATCAGTTACATAGCCCGCTATGCGCCTGATCTTTAACCGGCACTCTCAAAGAAAAATCCGGCGCACTATTTAAAAGTTATTTATTAACAGTTCCTTAGACTTACAGCCACTCTGGACTACAATGCGTAATCGGCAACATTCCCGAAAACCACTGAAACGCCCGGAAATACGCACAAAAAAACACCGTCCCCAGCGTCCTCAACCCGCCAAAAACAGTGCTTTTCAATGCGCGATCAGGGGTTCGAACCCTGGACACCCTGATTAAGAGTCAGGTGCTCTGCCAGCTGAGCTAATCGCGCAATCACTTTTATGCTTACTGCCGAATGCAAGACATATTATATTCTATCCTACACAAAAAATCAAGAGTTTTTTTACAAAAAATTTATTTTTTTTTCTTCTTTTTCACAGGACACTTTTTCAGTGTCTCTTCCAGTTCATCCAACGCCCTCATCATCCGGATCACACATTCATTTATCCTTTTATGTTTATAACATAACCGTCCAAAAAAACAATATAATTTTTTGCTCTTTCTTTTTCCCATCCGATCCCGCCGTTATTTTTTTATAGTATATTCACCATATCCTGGAAAATACCGACGGATCAAAAAAATCCGGCAGACAGCCTCAGTCACGGCCGCGCCGTCAATTGATAGATGGGATTTCCCTGGGCCGAAAATTTTTCTTCATACTCCGTCATGATCTCATCCGGCCCCCATTCTTTCTCCCCGTGCAGGTCGTACGTATAGCCAAGCAGCGTCCACCCTGTCTCCCTCACCTCCTGCAGAGAAAACTCAAACAGGTCCAGGTTATCCGTCCTGAACTCAACTGTCCCATCAGGCGACAAGATCTGCCTATATCGTTCTAAGAACTGCCGGGAGGTGAGCCTTCTTTTTGCATGGCGTGCCTTCGGCCAGGGATCGGAAAAATTCAGATAGATCTTTTGGATCTCATCCTCCGCAAATATCTCCGGGAGCATCCGTGCATCCGTGCACAGAAAAAACAGATTTTCGCTCTCTGCCTCCATAGCCTGCCGCCGCTGGATCGCGCGCAGCAGCACACTGTCATACAATTCCATGCCCAGATAATTATTTTCACTGTGCCGGAGGCTCATCTCCATCAGGAACCGGCCTTTTCCCATGCCTACTTCCAGATGTATAGGTTTATCATTATGCCACACATCTTTCCAGCTGCCGCGCAGACGGCAGGGCTGTTGTATGACAAAAGGGCTGTTTTCCACAATATCTTTTGCTTCTGGTATATTCCTCAAACGCATAAAATTCAGCTCCTAGATCGTAAATGGACTTTTTGCAGATACCATCATAATATAAAAAGTCCAAAAAATCAATACTCCTTACGCACATCCGGATAAAACAGGGAGCAGGCCGTCTGGATCACCTGCTCCCTGTCCCCGGTATGCTCTATTCCTGTGTATTGAGATAATGATACAGGATATCTATAAACTCACTGTTCGTCGGTTTCTGCAGCAATTCATAACCGGCGATCTTATACAGGAGACTCCGGTTTCCTTTATACCAGCAGCTGCAGACAGCCGTGCGGATACAATGTTCCACGCCGTCCTGCGTAGTGCCGAAATATTCCGCAATATCTGGATAAAGCTCCTTATAGACAGCCAATAGATAATCCTCATCCCGCATACACAGCTCCAACCCATATTTCAGATAGCGGTAACCTTTTAATGTAGAGCGTATCCCTAGCGATCTAATTAGTTTTGAGATATTCATAAAAACCTCCTTGTCAAATAAAAATTTACTGTTAACCATCCAGAATACGCCCTCTCTGATCTGATATCCTTCCTTATATTATTGACATGTCTGGCTGATTTCCAAACGGTTAAAATAATATTAATATCCCAGACAAAAAAACTAGAATACCAGATACAAATTGCGTTTACTCTACTCATATCGACACATGTCGACATACACCATCTATAGATGATATCCCGCCATTGTTTTCTTATGAAAAATCCTTTATAATATCCTTAAAGCGATACGTCTGTTTTGCAGATATGGCTATAAAAACCAACGACAGGGAGTCCTACACTATGAAAAAGATCGTCCTGGGTATCCTGGCCCATGTAGACGCGGGGAAGACAACATTATCAGAAGGGATGCTGTACGCAAACGGCGAGATCCAGAAGCTGGGAAGGGTCGATAACCAGGATGCCTTCCTGGACACACATGAGCTGGAGAAAGCCCGGGGGATCACGATCTTCTCCAAGCAGGCCCATATCCACACGGAGACATCGGATATCACCTTATTAGATACTCCGGGACACGTGGACTTTTCAGCCGAGATGGAGCGCACCCTGCAGGTATTGGACTACGGGATACTCATCATCAACGGGGCCGACGGCATCCAGGGCCACACACGGACCCTGTGGAACCTGCTGGAGACTTACCAGATCCCGGTCTTCTTGTTCGTCAACAAGATGGACCAGCCGGGGGCCGACAAGGACACCCTTTTAGATCAGTTAAAGGAAAAATTAGATGAGAACTGTATAGATTTTACAAAAGATCGAGAAAGCCTGATGGAGGATCTGGCCACTTGTGAGGAAGAGGCCATGGACGAGTACCTGGAAGATGGGTTTTTAAAAAAGACCAGCATCGCCCGCCTGATAACCGCTCGGAAAACTTTCCCCTGCTACTTCGGGAGTGCACTGAAGCTGGAAGGGATCGATAGATTCCTGGAGGGCCTGGACCGATACACCCGCCCTTGTGTCTACCCCGACGCGTTCGGCGCACGGGTCTATAAGATCACCCGCGACGCCCAGGGCAACCGCCTGACCCACCTAAAGATCACCGGCGGCTCCATCGAACCCCGCAAGAGCATAAATGATGAAAAGATCAACCAGATACGCATCTACTCCGGCAGCCGCTATGAAGCAGTCCAGAAAGCCGATGCCGGGACCATCTGTGCTGTGACCGGGCTGACCCGGACATTTCCCGGCCAGGGGCTGGGCTTTGAACCAGGCGCGGACAGGCCCATCCTGCAGCCCGCGCTGACCTATCAGATCCGGCTGCCCGACTCCTGTGATGTCCACGAGATGCTGCTGAATCTGCGCCAGCTGGAAGAAGAAGAACCCCAGCTCTCCATCGTCTGGGATGAACGCCTTCAGGAAATACACGCCCACGTCATGGGCCAGATCCAGATTGAGATCCTGAAAGACCTGATACAAGAACGTTTCCACATCCCCGTGGAATTCGGCACCGGAAATGTCCTCTACAAGGAAACGATCAAAGCCCCCGTGGAGGGCGTGGGGCATTTCGAACCCCTGCGCCATTACGCGGAAGTCCACCTCCTGCTGGAACCGGGAGGACCCGGCAGCGGCCTGACTTTTTCCACGATCGTCAGCGAGGACGACCTGGATAAAAACTGGCAGAACCTGATCCTGACCCATCTGATGGAACGGGAACACCCCGGCGTCCTCACCGGCTCCCCGATCACCGACATGAAGATCACGCTGACAGCCGGGAGAGCACATCTGAAACACACAGAGGGCGGCGATTTCCGGGAGGCCACCTACCGGGCCGTCCGGCAAGGATTAAAAAAAGCCGACAGCGTCCTCCTGGAGCCCTGGTACACCTTCCGCCTGGAAGTGCCGGAGACGGACATCGGCAGAGCCATGTCCGATATCCAACGGATGGGCGGCGATCTCGAGCCGCCCCAGCCCGAGGGCGAGATGTCCGTCCTCTCCGGCCGCGTACCGGCCATCTCCATACAGGACTACCAGACACAGGTGGCCGCCTACACAAAAGGGCTGGGACGGCTCTACTGCACCTGGATGGGCTACCGCCCCTGTCATAACCCGGAAGAAGTCATAGACTCCTTCGGATACGACTCAGAACAGGACGCGGAAAATCCCACCGGCTCCATATTCTGCAGCCACGGAGCAGGACATCCAGTCAGCTGGGATCAGGTCGAGGAGCACATGCACATACACAGCAGCCTGACCTTAACACCAGAAACACCGGGAGAAAAAAAAACTCCTGCACCCCGGGGGACATCCCTCCTGCTGAACGATGAACTGGAGGAGATCTTCCAGCGGACCTACGGCCCCATACAAAAAGATCTCCCCTCCAGATCATACAATAACAGACCGCCCCAGGACACCCTCCCGGAAAGACCGCCCAGATACAGACCAGAAAAAAATCCCAAAAACGATGATCCAGACGACTATCTGCTCGTGGACGGCTATAACATCATCTTCGCCTGGGAAGAACTGAGCGCCCTGGCGGAGACAGACCTGAGCGCGGCGCGGGACAAGCTCATGGACATCCTGAGCAATTACCAGGGCTATGTCAGATGCACCCTGATCCTAGTCTTCGACGCCTACAAAGTCCCGGGGAACAACCGGGAAATCTTCAAGTACCACAATATCCACATCGTATACACGAAAGAAGCTGAGACTGCGGACCAGTACATCGAAAAGACCGCCCACGAGATCGGAAAGACCCATCAGGTGACCGTGGCCACCTCCGATGCCCTGGAGCAGATCATCATACGGGGCCAGGGATGCCGCCTGCTCTCCGCCCGCGACTTAAAAGAAGAGATCAGGCAGATAGAACTCCGTCTCCGCAGCGAATACCTGGATAAGCGGAAAAACAGCAAGAACTACCTGTTCAACTACCTGGACGACGAGCTGGCCAACACCATGGAAGATATCCGTCTGGGCAGACAGCCCAAAAAAGGCAGGTCCGACAGAGTGAGGAAAGAGAGGAAAAAGAAATGAACGTAGCATTGATCCTGGCCGGGGGATCCGGACAGCGCATGGGACAGGAGATCCCCAAACAATTTCTGAATGTCTACAACAAACCCGTGATCATCTACACACTGGAGAGCTTCCAGGCCCATCCCCAGATCGACGCGATCCTGACCGTCTGCATCGACGGTTGGCATGACATCCTCTGGGCCTACGCCCGACAGTTTAACATCACCAAGTTAAAATGGGTGGTCTCCGGCGGAGGATCCGGACAGGAATCCATAAGGAACGGCATATTTTTCCTGGAAGATATCTGCGCCCCCGACGACACGGTCATCATCCATGACGGAATCCGTCCCCTGATCGAAGCCTCCGTCCTATCCGATGTGATCATCAAATGCGAGCAGTACGGCAACGGTGTGACGGCCCTCCCCTACAACGAGCAGATCTTCCTGATGGACGACGAGATCTCCACCACACGATACATCCCACGGGAGTCCCTGCGGCGGGTATCCACACCCCAAGCCTATAAATTTGGAAAACTGGACAGCTCCTACCATCTGGCCTTTGAAAAAGGGATCGGCATCCACGGTTCCTCCTACACCAACACCATGATGGTGGAACTGGGTGAACGCCTCTACTTCGCCGCCGGTTCCGAGCGCAATATAAAACTGACCACCAAAGACGACCTGGAGATGTTCAAA
Organism: Clostridia bacterium; assembly: GCA_910575625.1. Lineage (GTDB taxonomy): Bacteria > Bacillota > Clostridia > Lachnospirales > Lachnospiraceae > MGBC164599. The sequence goes on along the minus strand of CAJTFD010000016.1, from coordinate 4,995 downwards.
GCCTTCCTTAAATCCGAGAACGCCGAATGGTTAAAATGATCAAAACAACCACAGAAAGGAAAATCCAATGGACCCTACTCAGAACAGAGAATACCTAAAAGAGATCGAAGCCTATGCCGCCCTGCCCCTCCCCTGGGAAAAACTCAAAGACAGCTCCGTCCTCATCTCCGGAGCCACAGGGATGATCGGAAGCTATCTCATCGACCTTTTGATGGCAAAAAACCAACTGCACAGCCTGGACTGCAAAATCTACGCCATCAGCCGCAGCGAGGAGAGGGCCCGGGCCCGTTTTGCCCCTTATTGGGACCGGGAAGATTTCCAATATTTCTCCCAGGATATCAACCAAGAACTGACCCTCCCCCCATTCCACGCAGACTATGTGATCCACGGTGCCAGCAACACACATCCAGTCGCCTACGCCACCGACCCGATCGGGACTATATTGACAAACATCATCGGCACCACCCATCTGTTGGACCTGGCCGACAAGATCAGATGCAGACGTTTCGTCTTCCTCTCCTCCGTGGAGATCTATGGGGAAAACAACGACCCGGATCTTTATTTCGGCGAAAAGGACTGCGGCTACATCGACTGCAACACCCTGCGCGCCGGATATCCAGAGAGCAAACGCGCCGGGGAGTCCCTCTGTCAGGCATATATCAGCCAGAGATCCATGGACGCCGTGATCCTGCGCCTGTCCCGGGTCTACGGCCCCACCATGCTCGCCTCCGACTCCAAAGCCCTGGCCCAATTCCTCAAAAAAGGCATCGCCCGGGAAGACATCGTGCTGAAGAGCCTGGGAGGCCAATATTATTCCTATACCTATGTGGGGGACGCAGTCTCGGCCATTTTACACATCCTCCTGTACGGTGAAAACGGAGAAGCCTACAACGTGGCTGACCCCGCTTCAGACATCACCCTAAAGGACCTGGCTGGACTGATCGCAGACTGTGCCGGCACAAAAGTCGTCTATGAACTCCCCGACGCCGTCGAGACCGCAGGCTACTCCAAAGCCACCCGGGCCGTCCTGGATGCTGCAAAACTTAAAAAATTGGGCTGGATCCCCCGGCAGACGATCCAATCCGGGATCAGACAGACACTTTCTTTACTGCAGGACTGAAAAAAAAAGCAATATATGGATAACAGCAGCCCTTATCCATATATTGCACTTTAAAACAGCCAGCGTCAGGAAAACCTTGTGCTTTTCCCTTATTTAAATCTTTAAGCTACCCCAGGAAGACAAACATCTGACGGCATCCATGATGCCTGCAATGTATGATATATCTACATAACGGTTATTGGCAGTCTGCATACAGGCGATGTAATCTCCAATGATCATTCTCTGTTTCTTTGACAGATCCAGTTCCATGTACCTCTGTTCCAGATAAGCAGTATCTCTCATATCTTTTAGATAAACATTATCCTGGCTCTTTAACTCAGCCCGGGTCTTATCCATAAACTGTTCCATTCCTGTTTTGATTATCTTCTCTATCAGTTGTTTCATGCCGCTCCCTTTCTTACGTTCCCGTAATTTCCCTCCGCTGGCATTCCTCTTGCTGCTCTGTCCATTGTAACAGGCATCTGGGACAGAATTTGTCATTTAATGGAACAAGATAGAAAAAATTTTAAAAAAATCAGGTCATATGTCTAAAGATGTAAGAGAGACAGCACGGACATTGTTCGTCAGCGGATCCCTGTACCGATAGTCAAAGAACAAGATCTCCCGGGATAACACTTCTATGTGGACGGTCTTCGGCAGCCCTTCCCTGCGTATATACGCACGGATAGACTTCTGCCAGGGTTCCTGTCCTTTCATCCATGCAGGGCGGCTCTTTAAGTTCTCACGGCTGTACAGATCAACGGTCATGGCTTCGATCAGCGCCTCCCGGGAGGGGCCTGCCTGCTCCCGTCCCCACGATTCCAGAAATTCCAGCAATACATCATACCTGTGCAGCCGAGAGTGTGAGATCCCTCCATATCCTTTTTCCTCATAAAAATCCCCCAGACTTTGATAGAGGGCAAACGGTGACGAAAACATCCCCTCCAGCAGCGCCAGGGTCCGGCAGAACTGTCCGCTGTTGTAATAGATCTCCACCATCTCCTCCACCCGTTTCAGAGCAAGTATCTCTTCATAGGAGATCCACTTTGTCTTCAACACTTCGTAAGGTTCCCTGTCCATATAGACACAACCATAGCTTTCAGCCATACGTTCCATCCTGGAGCCCTTCAGGACCTTCAGAAAGCCAAGCTGGATCTGCTGGGGATACATCCGATATACTTGGTCAAAAGACTGGGCAAAACTCTCATAGCCCTCACAGGGAAGCCCTGCGATCAGATCCAGATGCTGGTGTATATTCCTGCCCTGCCGGATCTGCTCCACATTACTCCTCAATTTTGCAAGATCTGTTCTCCTGTGTATCTCACGGATCGTATCTGGATTCGTGGACTGGACACCGATCTCCAGCTGGATCAGTCCAGGGCGCATCCCTCGCATACAGGCAATCTCCTCCGACCCCAGCAGATCCGCCCCGATCTCAAAATGGAAATTCGTCACACCTTGGTCGTGCTCTGCCAGAAATCTCCATATCTCCAGAACCCGCTGCCGGTCACAGTTAAACGTCCGGTCCACAAATTTCACCTGAGGGACTTTCTGTTCGATAAAAAAAAGCAATTCCTTTTTCACCAGCTCCAGATTTCGGAAACGCAGTTTTTTATCCAGAGACGACAGACAATAGCTGCAGGAAAAAGGGCATCCCCGGCTGCTCTCATAATAGATGATACGGTTCGCAAAATCCCACAGGTCATAATACGGAAAGGGCAGTTCATCCATATCCAAAAGCTCCCGACTGCCTGTATCGCAGATATCCTCCCCATGCCGCAGCGTGAGCCCAGGGACGGATAAAAGCTCATCCACAGGATTTCCCGCCTGAAAATGTCTGAGCAATCCCAGCAAAGAGGCTTCCCCCTCGCCCCGTATCACTCCATCGACCGCAGGATGGTCTTCCAGATAGCGGACGGCATCATAGGTGACCTCCGGCCCGCCTACCCAGATCCATGTCTCTGGGAGGATTTTACGGATCTCAACGAGTAAACTATCCACCAGAGACCGATTCCAGATATAACAGGATAATCCCAGAAACCCTGGCTGGCTCTTATAGATATCCTTTAAAATATCGGCAAAAGGCTGGTTGATGGTATATTCCCTGATCTGTATCGCCTGCATCTCTTCCTCAGCCTGGACGGCATACGCGCGCAGGCTGTGTATAGCCAGATTGGAATGGATATATTTCGCGTTGATAGCCGCCAGGACGATATTTTTCATATAAACGACCTTTCCCCCTCCTATCCCTGCAGTTTATTCTGCAGGCAGTTGATGATATAAAATCCCTTCCGGTTCACACAGTCCTGCCGGTTGTAGGTCATCTCACTGTCATCCATCTGCCGGAAGATGGCTCCCGCCTCCTCCACGATACACTGCATCGCCGCTGTATCCCACTCCATAGTCGGATTGTGTCTGTAATAGATCTCCGCGTCACCCCGAGCGATCATACAGCCTTTGATCGAACTTCCCACGCGTACAAGCTCTGTCAGATGATATTTTTCCAGCAAACGTTCCATCTCCTCACAGCCGTGGGAACTGCTCATCACAACCCTGGGGTTTTCCACGCGGTCCGAGACGTGCAGCCTTGTCGTCTCTTTTCCTCTGTCAAGATAAGCCCCCAATCCTTTTCCGGCATAATACAATTCTCCAGTCACCGGCACGTAGATCGCACCTGTGACTGGACGACCTTTGTAGCACAATGCGATATTGACGGTAAACTGTCCATTTTTCTTGATAAATTCTTTTGTCCCGTCTAAAGGATCCACAACGAAACAATAAGGGTTGTCCAAGCGTTTTCTGTCATCCTCTCCCTCCTCGGAGAGCAATGCACAGCTGGGGAATTTTTCCTGTAATTCTCCCGCGATGATCTCATGAGCCTTTTTATCTGCGAGTGTCAAGGGCATATTTCCTTCTTTGTATTCTACCTGCCACAACTCTTCTTTATTGTATATTTCCAGGATGGCTTTTCCTGCACATATAGAGATGTCCTTAGATACGTCCAATACTTTTTTTAAATCCATTTTTTAATCTTCCACTCCTTAAATTGTTATGCATAAAAAAACAGCTCTGAAAAATATTCCAGAACTGTTTTGTAGTATCCATGAAGCATCGGGGATTCGAACCCCGGACAACTTGATTAAAAGTCAAGTGCTCTACCAACTGAGCTAATGCTCCAAAAATGCCTGGTTCCGGAATCGAACCAGAGACACGAGGATTTTCAGTCCTCTGCTCTACCAACTGAGCTAACCAGGCATAAATAGCGGGGGCAGGATTTGAACCTGCGACCTTCGGGTTATGAGCCCGACGAGCTTCCAGACTGCTCCACCCCGCGATATATAATTAATAAAATCTAATGATTCTAAATGGATGGAGAAGGATTCGAACCTTCGAAGGCGGTGCCAACAGATTTACAGTCTGCCCCCTTTGGCCACTCGGGAATCCATCCATATTTGTGTTGCCTTAAGCCGATGATCGGACTCGAACCGATAACCTGCTGATTACAAATCAGCTGCTCTGCCAATTGAGCCACATCGGCAAATCACTGGGACCTATAGGGCTCGAACCTATGACCCTCTGCTTGTAAGGCAGATGCTCTCCCAACTGAGCTAAGATCCCTTTTTTATTTCTTCATACAAACTATATCTAATCTGTATGGAACGACCCAGAAGAGACTCGAACTCTCGACCTCCGCCGTGACAGGGCGGCGCTCTAACCAACTGAGCCACTGGGCCTTACTTTTGCGTACCTTCAAAACTGCATATACGATACTTTCCTATTGTCTGGTCAAACCCTCACCCGATTAGTAGCAGTCAGCTCCACATGTTACCATGCTCCCACCTCTGCCCTATCTACCTCGTCGTCTCCAAGGGGGTTTCCATGCCTCGCGGCATCGG